>NZ_JBIAVL010000004.1:348442-594473 GCF_042894165.1 Kitasatospora sp. NPDC001547
CCGGCCGCCCGGCGGACGGGCGGGGGGCCGGGGGGGCGCGCGGGGGCCCCCCCCCCCCCCCCCCCCCCCCGCCCCGGCCGGCGCGCGCGCCCCCCCCCCCCCCCCCCCCCCCCCCACCTCTCTGCTGTCGCGCCTGTTCAGTGCTGGTGGCCGCCCGTCTCGCCGGTCGGGTGGGCGGTGGGAGCGGCGGCCGGGGCCGCGGGGGCGGTGGTGCCGTCGGTGGTCAGGGTGAACGCCGCGGTGCGGACGGTGTCCCCGTGCTTGAAGTCCAGGAAGAGCCGGTAGGCGCCGTTGCTCGGGGCGGTGGTGGTGAAGCCGATCTCCGGGCCCGGGACGGTGGTGTCCGGGTGGACGTGCAGGTAGGCGAGGTCGCCGGCGCGCAGCGCGACGAGGTGGCCGTACGCGCCGAGGTAGGGCTGGAGGTCGGTGACCGGCCTGCCGTCCTTGCTGACGCTCAGGGTGAGCCGGCCGCTGCGCCCGGGGGTGAGGTCGCCGCCCAGGGTGACGGTGTAGCCGTCGACGGTGACGGTCCGTCCGGTCTCCGGGAGCGGGGCGGGTCGCAGGTCGCCCGCGGCGTGGAGGTCGGCGCCGAGGGTGAGGCCCTCGCTCTGGCCGGCCGGGGTGAAGTCCGCGAAGACCCGGTACTCCCCGGCGGCGGGGACGGCGGTCGGGGCGCTCCAGGTGCCGTCGGCGGCCAGCGTCGGGTGCAGGTGCTGGAAGGTCGACAGGTCGCGCGGGGCGACGATCAGGTGCAGGTCCTTCTCATGCTGCGGCTGGTAGGCGGTGACGGGCCTGCCGTCCGCGCCGAGGATGCGGAACCGCAGGTCGGTGGGGGAGCCGGCGGTCACGAAGGGGGTGTCGACGCTGAGCGTGTAGCCGCGTTCGGAGACCTGCAGCCCGCCGGGCAGGTGCTCGGCGGCGGGTGCGGTCCCGGCCGCCCGGCCGGGGTCGGCGGCGTGCCCCGCGTGCCCGGCGGTGGCGGGCTTGGGGGACGGGCCGCTGCCGGTGGCGTTGCCGACGCCGAGGGCGAGGCCGAAGGCGGCGGCGAGTCCGGCGGCGAAGGCGGTGATGCGCAGCGGGGTGTTCATGGCGGGGTTCTCCTCGTGACGCGGAGCGGGCAGCGGATGGGAAGGGGCGGCGGGTGCTCAGGCCCGCATGAGCCGGGCGATGGCCTGGCCGGCCTCGGCGACCTTGGCGTCCGCCTCGGCGCCGCCGCCCGCGATGGCGTCGTGGACGCAGTGGGCGAGGTGGGAGTCGAGCAGCTGCAGGGCGACGGACTGGAGCGCCTTGGTGGCGGCCGAGACCTGGGTCAGCGTGTCGATGCAGTAGGTGTCGGTGTCGACCATGCGCTGGAGGCCGCGGATCTGGCCCTCGACGCGGCGCAGTCGGCGCAGGAGCTGGTCCTTGTCGGTGCGGTAGCCGGCCATGGGGGCCCTCCTCAGGAGTCCGGCGGGGCTCGGTGTGCCACGAGTGAATACCCCATGGGGGTATGAAGTCAAGCGGATCGTTCCTTCGAGAAAATACCTAGCGGGGGTATCGCCAAGGCTTGCGGCTGATACCCCTCGGGGGTATAACTGAACCCGGCACCGCCCGATACCCCTCCACGGTATGAAGGCCCGGCCGCCGAACGTACCGCACGGCAACCGCACGATTGACGTTCACGAGGAGCGACGATGACTACGCAGGCACCCGCCTCGGCGGAGGTGGAACTCTCGATCGGCGGCATGACGTGCGCCTCCTGCGCGGCCCGGATCGAGAAGAAGCTCAACCGGATGGACGGGGTCACGGCCAGCGTCAACTACGCCACCGAGAAGGCGAAGGTCTCCTTCGAGGGCGGTGTCGAGGTCGCCGACCTGATCGCGACGGTCGAGGCCACCGGCTACACCGCGGCGCCGCCCAAGCCCCCGGTCACCGAGGGGGCGGGCGGCGAGCCGGCCGAGCCGGCCGACGAACTGGCCCCGCTGCGCCAGCGGCTGTTCACCGCGGTGGGGCTCGCGCTGCCGGTGATCGCGATGGCGATGGTGCCGGCCCTCCAGTTCGACAACTGGCAGTGGCTCTCGCTGACCCTCGCCGCGCCGGTCGTCACCTACGCCGCCTGGCCGTTCCACCGGGCCGCGTTCACCAACGCCCGGCACGGCGCCGCGACCATGGACACCCTGGTGTCGCTCGGCACCGTCGCCGCGTTCCTCTGGTCGCTGTGGGCGCTGTTCTTCGGCGACGCCGGGATGCCGGGCATGCGGCACGGCTTCGAGTTCACCATCGCCCGCACCGACGGCTCGTCCAACATCTACCTGGAGGCGGCGGCCGGCGTCACCGCCTTCATCCTGGCCGGCCGCTACTTCGAGGCGCGCTCCAAGCGCACCGCCGGGGCCGCGCTCAAGGCGCTGCTGGAACTGGGCGCCAAGGACGTGACGGTGCTGCGCGGCGGCGCCGAGGTGCGCATCCCGATCGCGGACCTCGCCGTGGGCGACCGCTTCGTGGTCCGGCCGGGAGAGAAGATCGCCACCGACGGCGTGGTGGTCGAGGGCGCCTCGGCGGTGGACGCCTCGATGCTGACCGGCGAGTCCGTCCCGGTCGAGGTCGGGGTCGGGGACGGCGTCACCGGCGCCACCGTCAACGCGGGCGGACGCCTGGTGGTCGAGGCCACCCGGGTCGGCGCGGACACCCAGCTGTCCCGGATGGCCAAGCTGGTCGAGGACGCGCAGAACGGCAAGGCCGCCGCGCAGCGCCTCGCGGACCGGATCTCCGCGGTCTTCGTGCCGATCGTGATCACCCTCGCGGTGGCCACCCTCGGCTACTGGCTGGGCACCGGCGAGGGCTGGACCGCCGCCTTCACCGCGGCGGTGGCCGTGCTGATCATCGCCTGCCCGTGCGCGCTGGGCCTGGCCACCCCGACCGCCCTGCTGGTCGGCACCGGCCGCGGCGCCCAGCTGGGCGTCCTGATCAAGGGCCCGGAGGTCCTGGAGTCCACCCGCAAGGTCGACACCATCGTGCTGGACAAGACCGGCACCGTCACCACCGGCCAGATGACCCTGCTCGCGGTGCACACCGCCGAGGGCGTGGCCGAGGCCGAGGTGCTGCGCCTGGCCGGCGCCCTGGAGCACGCCTCCGAGCACCCGATCGCCCGGGCGATCGCCACCGCCGCCGCCAAGGCCGGCGAACTGCCCGCCGTCGAGGGCTTCGAGAACGTCCCGGGCCTCGGTGTCCAGGGCGTGGTGGACGGCCACGCCGTGGTGGCCGGCCGGGAGGCCCTGCTGAACGAGTGGTCGCAGCGGCTGCCCGAGGCGCTGGCCGAGGCCAAGCGCACCGCCGAGGCGGCCGGCCGGACCGCGATCGCGGTCGGCTGGGACGGCGAGGCCCGGGCCGTGCTGGAGGTCGCCGACGCCGTCAAGCCGACCAGCGCCGAGGCGATCGGCAGGCTGCGCGCCCTGGGCCTGACCCCGGTGCTGCTGACCGGCGACAACCGGCTGGTCGCCGAGGCCGTGGCGGCCGAGGTCGGCATCAGGCCGGAGCACGTGATCGCCGAGGTCATGCCGCAGGACAAGGTCGACACGGTCAAGCGGCTGCAGGCCGAGGGCAAGGTCGTGGCGATGGTCGGCGACGGCGTCAACGACGCGGCCGCGCTCGCCCAGGCCGACCTGGGCCTGGCGATGGGCACCGGCACCGACGCCGCGATCGAGGCCGGCGACCTCACCCTGGTCCGCGGCGACCTGCTGGCCGCGGCGGACGCCATCCGGCTCTCCCGCAAGACCCTGAGCACCATCAAGAGCAACCTGTTCTGGGCCTTCGGCTACAACGTCGCCGCCCTGCCGCTGGCCGCCGCCGGCCTGCTCAACCCGATGATCGCGGGGGCCGCGATGGCCTTCTCCTCGGTCTTCGTGGTCGGCAACAGCCTGCGGCTGCGCCGCTTCCGCTGAGCGGCCGGCAGCGAGGGCGCCGAGCAGCCGAGCAGCCGAGTGACCGCGTGACCGGGTACCGGCGAACCGGTGGACGCGGAACCGAGCCACTCCCCACCGCCGGGCCGAGGCCCCGGAACCCCCGTCAGGGTTCCGGGGCCTCGGCGTGTCCGGGTCCGTCGGCGCCCGCCTCCGCGGCCTCCGCGGTCTCCTCGGCGTCCGCGGATTCACCCCTCCGGCAGCTCCACCGCCTGCCAGCGGTACGCCGCGTCCTCCTGCCACACCTGCAACTCGCCCTCCACCACCGCCGCCAGGCACAGCCGCCAGTCGTCGCCCATGGCCAGCGCGACCCGGGTGGCCGGGCGCAGCGTCGGCCGCCACCAGCGCGGCCGCCGGGAGGCGCCGCCGGCCGGCAGCCGCAGCCGTACGCCGCCCGCGCCGGCCAGTGCGAGGGTCGGGCCGCCGCGGTGGCCGACCATGGCGATGCCGAGCGAGGGCTCGCCGTCGCCGATCTCGGTCCCCGCCCCGGCCGCGCCGAGGGTGTGCAGCTGGACCGATCCGTCCGGCCGCAGTGTGGCGGCCTGCGTCCCGGCGGACGTGCGGGCCAGCGCCCCGGCGCGCAGCGGGCCGGGCGGGCCCACCGGGAGGGGCCGTCCGGATGCTCCGGGCCGCCAGCTGAGCACCCGCTCGCGGTGCTCGACCAGCAGCAGCCAGGCGCCGGGCCGTTCCTCCTCGGCGGCGAGCACCCGGTCGGCCGGGCAGCCGGGGTGCTCCTGGCCGGTGAGGGTGCGGCCGGGCGCCCAGCGGTAGGAGCGCAGCGCGCCGCCGGCCGCCGTCCAGACGGTCATCTCCCCGGCCGAACCGGCCGCGCCCGCCAGGCCGTTGACCCCGCGTGCCGCCTCCCACCAGCCGCCCGCCGTACCGACCCACAGGGTGCCGCCGCGGTCCTCGGCGCAGACCACCAGCTCGCCCTGGGTCCCGGCCCAGCCGGCCGTCAACTCGCGGACGGCGGAAGGGCCCTGGCCGGACGGGAGCCGTCGGCCGAGGTGGCCGGGACCGGCCAGCGCGGTGCCGTCGGCGCCGCCGGTGACCACCAGCGGACGACCGGTCGGGTCGGGCAGCACGGCCAGGCCCGCGGTCCGGGCCACCGGCCGGTGGGCGCGCAGCAGTTCACGTCCCCGGGCGGCCCACGGCCCGAGCGGGGAGGGGCGGCGGTCCGGCTCGCGGGCCAGCGGCTCGCAGGCCCAGCGCGCCAACTCCTCGCTGTAGCCCGCCGCCAGCAGCTCGGCGCGGGCCTGCTCGGCGGCCAGCCGGTGGTCCAGCCGGCCGTGGTCGGGCAGCAGCAGGATGCGGGCGAGGGTGCCGACCGCGAACAGGTCCTTGGCGGTGGTCGGGAAGCCGCCCACCTGCTCGGCCTCCGGCGGGACGTGCCCGGGGGTGAACACCGCGACGGTCAGGGTGTGGTCCAGCGGGGCGAGGAAGGTCAGGTCGATCAGCTTGACCTGCCCCTGGCCGTCCACCAGGACGTTGGCGGGGGAGATGTCGCGGTGCACCCAGCGCTTGCGGTGCAGCTCGTCGACGATCCGGCAGAGCCGGCTCAGCACCTCGGCCACCGCCGGCGGGCCGCCGCGCTGGCCGCGCGCCCAGGTGTGCAGCGGTACGCCCTCGACCCAGGGCGAGATCTGGTAGCCGAGCAGCGCGCCGCCGGGCGGGGTGCCGGGCCGGTGCGGGGAGGGGCCGAGCAGGAAGCTGGGCACCACCAGGTCGGTGACGCCCAACCGGTGCGCGTTGTGCGAGACGTCGTCCCAGCGGCCGAGCCAGCGCCGCACCTCGGCCGGGTCGCGCTCCAGCATGATCTTCGCGGCGACCAGCTCCTTGCGTCCGTTGTGCCCGGTGCGCACCGCCCGCCACACCTCGGCCTCGCCGCCCCGGTGGTGGAACTCCAGGAGCTCGTACTGCTCGGGGTCGAACTCCGGCCCGAACCGGAGGCCGGGCACCCAACGCGACTCGGACACACGACCCCCGACGCTTCTGACCGCTGGTGACGCGCCGTCCGCGCGCCGCTGCTGTGCTGTCGTCCTGCTGTTGATGTGATGCCCAGGATAGTGCTCTCTCCTGTTCGTCCGTCCGACCGAGGGCCTATTCTGATGGCGCTCGAGCAACATCACGACATGACGTCAACTCATGATCGCTCCACGCCAGTTGATCATGAGATGGGTGGTGTCCGAACTCAGGGGGACGGTGCATGGCGCTGATAGCGGTGCTGCTGGTCGTGATGGCGCTGGCCGGTGCGGCCGCCGTTGTCCTGGTCCGCCGGCGGGCTCTGGACGCCGCGGCGGTGGCGAAGGCCCTGGCGGCGGCCGCCGAACGGCTCGCCGCCGGGCAGGCCGCCCAGGCCCGCCGCCGCTACGCCCGGCTGGCCCGCCGGCTCGCCGACGCCCCCGAGGAACTGCGCCCGCAGCGCGGTCTCGCACTGCTCGGCCAGGCCGAGGCCACCATCCCCACCGGCGACCAGCAGGCCACCCTCGCCCTGCACCGCGAGGCCTACCCGCTGCTCGCCGACCCGGCCCGGCAGCTGCCCCGGTGGAGCCTGCGCCGTCTCGCCGAGGAGCGGATGCGGGCCGCCGACGGCGACCTCGGCCCGCTGTTCGCCTTCCTCCAGGCCACCGCCGCCGGCGCCGAACCCGGTGAGGAGGCCGAGGCCGCCGCCCGAACCGTCGACTGGCTGCAGCACCGCTGCCGCGACGGCGCCCCCGACCAGCGCGAGGACGTCACCGCCCGCGCCCTCGCCGCCCTGCCCGGCCGGGACTGGCCGGTGCTCGCCCGGGCCGCCCTGCTGAACACCACCGACCGGGCCGCCGAGGCCGAGGCCCTGCTCGCCGCCGCGGCCCCCGCCGGAAGCGGAGAGCTCTGGTTCCGCTGGGGCGCCCAGCTCTACACCCTGCACCGCGACGAACCCGCCGTCACCGCCTTCGACGAGGCACTGCGCCGCGGCCCCGGCGAACCCTCCCCGTGGGGGCGCGGCCCGGCCCTGCGCACCGACGGCCTGCTCTTCCGCGGCCTGGCCCGCCAGCGCCTGGGCGCCACCGAGGAGGCCTGGGCCGACCTCGCGGCCGCCACCGGCGAGAGCCCGACCGACCCCCGCCCCCGCTACGCCCTCGGCCGGCTCGCCCTGCTGCTCGGCGCCGACGAGCAGGCCCGGGAGCAGTTCGCCGCCGCCCTCACCGTCCGACCCGACTTCGCCCCGGCCCGGTTCGGCCTCGCCCTGGTCCACGAACGGGCCGAGCGCTTCGCCGAGGCCGCCGCCGACTACCGGGCCGGCCTCGGCGGGGCCCCCGACTGGCGCCCCGCCAGGGTCCGGCTCGGCGCCGCCCTGCTCGCCGCCGGACAGGCCGAGGAGGCCGAACCGGTCCTGCGCGCCGAGGCCGACACCGAACCGGGCACCCGCTGGACCACCATCGCCGCCTTCCACCACGGCCTCGCCCTCGCCCGCACCGACGACCCGGCCGGCGCCCTCGCCCGCTGGGAGGCGCTGGACGACGAGGACCTGAACCCCCGCCGGGCCCTGGCCCGGGACCGGCTCGCCCGCACCCGGCTGGCCGCCGACCCGACGGCCGCCCGCGAACTCTGGCAGCGGGCCGCCGCCGAGCACCCGGCCGCCCCCGGCTACCGCGCCGCGCTGCGCGAGGCCGCCCTGCGCGAGGCCGCCCACCTGCTGGTCACCGGCCGCGACCACGCCGAGCCGCGCCGCCGCGCCGCCGCCGCGCTCGCCCTCGCCGACACCCTGCCCGGCGCCCTCACCCACCGCCAGGCCCGGCTGCGCGCCGCCCTCGCCCTGACCGAGGGCGACCCGGAGCCGGTCGCCGCCCTGCTCGACGCCGGCAGCGGCCTGCGCGACCGCTACCACCTGGCCGCCGTCGCCCTGCTGGCGGGCCGTCCGGCCCGGACGATCGCCCTGCTCGGCCCGCCCGACCCGGCCGGCGACCCGGCGACCGCCCGGCTGCGCGCCCTGCTCGCCGAACGGGCCGGCAACTGGGCCGCCGCCCTGGACTGGTACCGGCACTTCCTGGCCTCCGGTACGGCGCAGAGCCCGGCGCCGACCGGCGACTGCGCGCTCTGCGACCGCCCCGCCGCCGCCACCTGCGGCGGCTGCGGCCGCGAGGCCTGCCCCGACCACCAGCACGCCCCCGGGGCCGCCGCCTCGCCCCGCTGCGTCCACTGCGCCGCCCCCGCGTTGCGCGCCGTCCTCGACTGCGCCCGCCGGGCCGGCACCCCCGAGGAAGCCGAACCCGTGCTCGCCCGCTGGGCCGAGGCGTTCGGCGACGGCGCCGCCGGCGCGCCCGTCCGCACCGACCTCGCCCTGCTGCGCGCCGAACTCGGCCGACCGGACGAGGCCCTGGCCGGTCTGCCCGAGGACGCCGGGCAGGCCCGCGCCGCCGTGCTGGTCCGCCGGGCCGGCGCCGCCCTCGCCGCCGACCGGCCCGGCCGGGCCGCCGTCGACCTGCGCGAGGCGCTGCGACTGGCCCCCGGCCAGGAGCGGGCGGCCGGCGCGCTCGTCCTGCTCGCCGAGCACGAGGCCCACCAGGCCGCCCTCGACGGCCGCCACCGGGAGGCCTGGGAGGGCTACCGCGCGCTGCTGCTCGACGACCCGGCCCACCCCCGGCTGCTGCACGCGCTCGGCCTGGCCGGCTACCGGCTCGCGGCCGGCGCCGAGGCCTCCGACGAGGAGGTCTGGGACTGGACGCTCGGCTGCCTGGTCGCCGCCCTGCACCAGCCCGACCTGTGGGCCGAGTCCGCCCGGATCACCGGCCGCACCGCCGAACCCCAGCGGCTGGCCGCCGCCCGTACCGGGCTGCTCGACCGCCTCCGCGACGACCTGCGCGCCCTGGACCGGGCCGCCGGGCTCAGCGGCGACGAGGTCACCGCCTGGACGCTGCGCCTCGGCATGGAGACCCACTGCGCGGACGCCTTCGCCCAGGAGGACATCCGGATCACCCTGCCCGGCCGCCCGGCCCGCCGCCTCGCACTCGGCCCCGCCCTCGACCGGCTGCTCCGCGCCGGGAGCGGACCGGCCGGCTGGGCCGAGGCCTTCGAGCAGGCCGTCCGGCCCTGGCGGCGGCCCGCCGGCCCCGACGCGCCCGCGCCCGTCCGGGCCCTCGGCCTGTTCGGCGAGCTCGGGCCGCAGCGCTACCTCCAGCTCCAGGGCCGGCAGGCCGCCGCCGTCGCCGCCCTGGACGCGGTGCCCGAGCAGCGGCGCGGCGAGGACTGGCAGGCGCTGCTCGGCGAGTCCCTGGTCAGCCAGGCCCGCGAGCACCACCGCAACCAGGACTGGCGCGAGGCCCTGGAGAGCCTCACCCGCGCCCGCTCCGTCCCCGGCGCCCGGCTGCCCGCCGACGCCGCCGCGATCGCCGCCGAGTCCGGCGTCCGGGCCGCCCGCGCACTGCTCAAGAACAGCCTGGACGACCAGGCCGGCGCCGCCGAACTTCTGGAGAAGGCCCTGGCGTTGGCCCCCGACGACCCCGAGGTGCGGGGCGACCTCGGCGCCACCTACGCCCAGTGGGCACGCAAGATCAACAACGAGGACAAGGACTACCCCCGCGCCCTCGCCCTGCTGGAGAAGAGCATGGAGCTGGCCCCGGGCGACCCGACCGCCCGGCACTTCCTGGAGGCCGCCCTCGGCAACCGGGCCGGCCAGCTCAGCCGTCCCGACGCCACCGACGCGGAACTGGAGGAGGCCGCCGAGGCCTGGCGGGCGCTGATCGAACTCAACCCCGACCCGGACCACCGGCTCGGCCTCGCCTTCGTGCTGCGCCACCTCGCCCGCTCGGCCGCCTTCGCCGACGACCGCCGCCGGGCCGTCGAGCGGATGGCCGAGGCGCTGCGCGCCGACCCGGAGTGGGAGGGCGTCGTCGACCAGGAGGCCCCGCGCCGGGTCTCGGTGATGCTCGCCAACCACGTGGTGGACGCCATGCAGGACCAGCCGTTCACCGCCCAGGCCGCGATGCTCCAGAAGGCCAGGTCCTACGACGACTCGGCCGACATCCGCCGGCTGATGGTCAGCGTCTGGCGCGGCGAGGCGATCGGCCACTACGAGGCCCGCCGCTACCCCGAGGCGGTCCGGCTGCTGGAGGAGGCCCTCGGCCTGTCCCGCACCCCGGAGGACACCGGCAAGCTGCACCGCGAACTCGGCATCGTCTACGGCTCGTACGCCGTCCAGCGGGCCAACGCCCGGCAGTTGCGCGAGGCCCGCGACCTGGCCCGCAAGGCCGTCGAGCACAGCCCGGACGACGTCGAGCTGCGGACCATGCAGAGGCGGATCAACTCGCTCTACTGACGGCAACCGCACGGCAGTCGGCGTCGTCCTAGACCGTACGCCGCGGTCGCGCCGCCGGCCGAGTCGTCCGAGCAGCCCGAGCCACCCGAGCAGTCCGAGCCACCCGAGCAGTCCCGCCACCGTGAGGAGAGAGACCGCCCGCCATGCCACTGCACGAACCGTCGCCGTACGAGGTCCTGGGCATCCCGCTCACGGCCGGCGTGCGCGAGATCAACCTCGCCGTCGGACCGGCGATGCGGGCCGGCCGGTACAGCCGCCAGCAGATCCAGGAGGCCGCCGCGCTGCTGCGCAACCCGGACCGGCGCCTGGAGGCGGACCTCCAGCAGCCCCTCCCGCCGGAGCCGGTCGACCGGGCCGCCGAGCTGCTCGCCCCGGCCCTCGCCGAACCGCTGCTGGTGATCGAGCGCCCGCCGCTGCCGCCCACCGCCCTGGCCGTCCTCCACCGGGCCGAGCTGGCCGCCGACTTCGCCGAGCCCGCCCCCGGCGGTGCCGACCCCGAACCGCCCGTCCCCGCCCGCTACGCGGCGGACCTGTCCGTGCTGCCGCAGATCGAGGTACCCGAATGACCGACGCACCCGCCGACGCGCCCACCGGAGCACCCGCAGACGCGCCCGCCGAGGCGCCCGGCGCCGCCCTGCCCGACGGCCACCGGCCGCTGGAGGTCCCGCCCGGCGTCGAGGAGGTCGACCTGGAGCAGGCCTTCGGCCGGCTGCTCTTCCGGGCCTCCCTGCTGGGCAGCAAGCTGACCGAGCAGAAGCAGGCCGCCCGGGCCGAACAGCGCGAACTGCTGGGCATCCTGGTCGAGGTGGACGACGCGCTCGCCGCCCTCGGCCTGGACCGCGAGCTGGTGGCGCTCGGCCGCGGCGCCGGCCTGGAGGCCACCCGGCGGCGGCTGCTCGGGCAGCTCGCCAAGGCCAAGGTGCGGCCGATGCGGCTGGAGGGCATGACGGCCGACCCGGACCTGACCGAGATCGTGGGCACCGAGGCCCGGTCCGGGGTGGCGCCGGAGACGGTGGTGCGGACGGTGGTGACCGGGTTCTTCTGGGGGGACGAGGTGCTGCGCCGGGCCCAGGTGGTGGTCGCCGCACCGGAGCCGGACCCGCAGCCGGATCCCCGGGAGCCGGCGACGGACCACGCACTGTCGGAGCCCGCGGGCCCCGCACCGACGACGCCCGGACCCGTCGGACCCGTCGAGGCCGAGGCCGCCGGCCCCGGGACTCCGGCGGCGCCTGAGGCACCCGGGGCACCCGAGCCGCCCGGGCCCGTCGAGGACGAGCCGTCCGCCGCCGTCACCGCCGCCGTCACCGCCGCCGTCACCGCCGTCGCCGCGCCGGTCGTCCGCGCCCAGCCCAAGGCGGTCCCGCCCCGCGCCCGGCGCCGGGGCAAGGCCGTGGCCAAGCAGGCCAAGCGCAAGAAGTAGCCAGGACCACGAGGGGCAAGAGGGGAACGACATGTACCGCACACTCGGCATCGACCTGGGCACCACCAACTCGGTGGTCGCCCACCTGCGCCGGGGCGAGCCGGAGATCATCTTCAACCGGCAGAACCAGGAGGCCACGCCCTCCGTGGTCGGCAGCGGCCGCAAGGGCGAGCTGCTGGTGGGCTCCACCGCGCGCAGCCGGATCGCCATCGACGGCGCCAACGTGATCCGCTCGGTCAAGCGCTTCATGGGCCGCAAGTTCAAGGACCCGCAGGTCCAGGCGGCCCTGAAGGAGGTGGACTACAAGGTCACCGCGGGCACCGACGGTGACGTCAACGTCTGGTTCAACGGCCGCTCGTACACCCCGATCGAGATCTCCGCGATCATCCTGCACCGCCTCAAGGAGGACGCCGAGCAGCGCTTCGGCGAGCCCTTCCCCCGGGCCGTCATCACCGTCCCCGCGTACTTCGGCGAGCGGCAGGTCGCGGCCACCCAGGAGGCGGGCCGGATGGCCGGCCTGCACGTGCTGCGGATCATCAACGAGCCGACCGCCGCCGCCCTCGCCTACGGCATCACCTCGGAGGCGGGCGACGAGGGCAGGACCGTCCTGGTCTACGACCTGGGCGGCGGCACCTTCGACATCTCGATCCTGCTGCTGGTGCCCGGCTCGGTCTCGGTGCTCGGCATCGAGGGCGACAACCTGCTCGGCGGCGACGACTTCGACCGCGGGATCACCACCGCGCTGCTGGAGGACATCCGCGAGGAGTACGGCTCGGAGTACCAGCCGGACCTGCGCGACCGTCCCAAGATCGCCGCCACCGCCGAGACCATCAAGATCGAGCTCTCCAACCAGGAGTCCTCCGAGGTCATCCTGCCGGGCCTGGGCGCCGGGCAGCTGGTGCTGGAGACGGAGTTCGAGCGGGCCCGCTTCGAGGAGCTGATCGAGGGCCGGATCGAGCGCACCATCGAGCTGACCCACAAGGCCATCATGCAGGCCAACCTGACCGTCGGGGACATCGACGAGGTGGTGCTGGTCGGCGGCTCGACCGCGATCCCGCTGGTCGCCCGCCGGCTCGGCGAGGTCTTCGGCCCCCGCCGGATCCGGCGGGGCGTCAACCCGATGCAGTGCGTGGCGCTCGGCGCGGCCGTGCAGTCCGCGCTGGTCGGCGAGGTGGAGTGCCCCGAGTGCCGGGCCCCCGGTGACCTGTCCGCCTCCAACTGCGCCAACTGCGCCACCACCCTGCTCGGCGGCGCCCGGATCTCCTGCCCGACCTGCCACATCCCGGTCGACGCCGAGGCCTCCGCCTGCCCCAAGTGCGAGCAGGCGCTGGACGGTTCGGGCGGCGGCGCGGCGATCCCGCGGCAGACCGGCACCACCGCCGTGGTGCACGGCGGCAACTGCCCGCGCTGCGGCACCCCGGCCGCCCCCGGCGTCACGGCCTGCGAACTGTGCGGCGAGCCGCTCAACTCGGCCGCCCCCGGCCACACCAAGGTGGCCACCACCGCCGCCGAGGACGTCGGCCTGCGCTGCGCCTCCTGCGGCGTGGTCAACCCGCCCGGCTGCGAGGTCTGCCCGGGCTGCGGCGAGCTGGCGCAGGTCACCAACCCGTTCGACATCACGCCGAAGAACCTCGGCATCGAGCTGAACGACGGCCGGCTCGCCGTCATCATCCCCAAGAACACCAGCTACCCGACGAGTTCGCCGGTCAGCCGGGAGTTCGTGGTCTCCGGCAGTGGCCGGCAGCGGCTGGAGGTCGCGGTCTACGAGGGCGAGCACGAGATCGCCCAGCAGAACGAGCTGATCGGCCACCTCACCCTGCGGCTGCCCGAGGGCCTGGGCGGCCGCACCCCGGTGGAGGTGTCCTTCGGCCTCGACCGGGACCGCACCATCACCCTGTCGGTGCGGATCCAGGGCGGCGCCGAGAAGACCGTCAAGCTGGAGCGGGTCACCCTCGACCCCGAGCTGAAGGTGCAGGTCGAGGAGCAGCAGCGGCAGATCGAGACCTTCACCGACCGCTGGGGCGGCGAGCTGACCGAGGCCGAGATGCGCGAGGCCCAGCGGCTGATGGACACCCTGGACGACCTGGCGGCCGGGCAGACCCGCGGCCAGTCCGTGGACGCCGCGCTGGAGCGGGCCCAGCAGCAGCTCAAGGCCCAGCGCTGGGTGCGCGGCTCCGAGGCGTACCTGAGCCTGTTCATCCACTACTGCGAGAAGCACCTCGACCCGAGCGACCTGGACCGGCTGCGGTCGGTGGCCGCCGAGCTGCGGCTGCGCCGGGAGGCCGCCGACTGGGAGGGCGCGGTGCGCGCGGCCCAGAAGGCGGACGAGCTGTGCGACGCGCTCGGGCACACCATGCGGATGCTCACCATGTGCAACGTCTACGTGACCCAGAACATGGTCTCGCCCGCGCTGGCCCAGCTGATCATGGCCGAGCTGCGCGGGCTGGACGCGGCCGTGGAGGCGCCCAACATGGCGGACGTCAACACCCACATGTCGAACCTGCTGGCCCTGTACGCGCAGGCGCAGCGGGAGCTGGGCAGCGAGCCGGCCCAGGAGTCGCTCGGCCCGGTCCGGCCGGAGGAGGCGGGGCCGCGATGAGCGCCGTGGAAGACCTGGAGGCCGCGGAGGCCGTGGCGGGTTCGCAGGGCCCGCAGGACCCGGAGGCGCCCGAGGTGCCCTGCCCGCTGTGCAGGGTGCCCGCGGACCCGGGGACGCTGCGCTGCCCGTCCTGCCGGGAGGACCTGTCCGTGCTGTTCCGGCTGCGTTACGCCGGACGGATCGACTACAACCGGGCGCTCCAGGCCCTGGCGGCCGGTGACGGGGCGCTCGCGCTCGGGCTGCTGCACCGTGCGGTGGCGGCCGAGCCGGGGCTGCGTCCGGCCCGGGACCTGCTGGGATCACTGAGCGTCGCCGGTTCGGCGGCCCCGGCGGCGGGGGGCCGGGAGGACGGTGGGGAGGGCGACACTCCCTAGGACGGGCCAATCCCGCGTGCGGCGGACCGGATCGCTTGTGATCGTAAGCGAGTGTGATCGTCACACTTCGAACCGCCCTGCTCACAAGGAGCGACGCAATGCGTATGCGTACCACCCTCGCCGCCACCGCCCTGACCGCGGCGGCGGTCCTCGCCGGAACCGGGACCGCCTTCGCCGGCAGCGCCACCGCCAACGGTGCCGCCATCGGCTCGCCCGGCATCCTGTCCGGCAACGTGATCCAGGTCCCGATCAACCTGGAGGCCAACGTCTGCGGGAACTCGATCGACGTCATCGGGATCCTCAACCCGGCGTTCGGCAACATCTGCATCAACCAGTGACCCCGCGCGCCGGGGCCGTCCGTCGAGAGCGACGGGCGGCCCCGGCGCCGTGTCGGTACCCCCGTTCGGGGGTGGCGGTGCGGGGCACCGGACCGCGACCATGGTCCCTGTCCCGCACCGCCGTCCCCAGGAGCCAGCCCGTGCCGACCACGCCGATCCCGCGCAGCTACGCCTCCGGCGCCTCGGACGTCCCGCTGCTCGGCGACACCATCGGGGAGAACCTCGACCGCGCGGTGCGCGCCTTCCCGGACCGCGACGCCCTGGTCGACCGGGCCACCGCCCGCCGCTGGACGTACGCCGAACTCGCCGCCGAAGTCGACGCGTTGGCGCTCGGCCTGCTGGAGCTCGGGATCGCCAAGGGGGACCGGGTCGGCATCTGGGCCCCCAACTGCGCGGAGTGGACGCTCACCCAGTACGCCACCGCCAAGCTCGGCGCGATCCTGGTCACGGTCAACCCGGCCTACCGCGCCCACGAGTTGGAGTACGTGCTGAACCAGGCCGGGATCCGGCTGCTGGTCGCCGCCGAGCGCTTCAAGACCTCCGACTACGCCGGGATGATCGAGGAAGTCCGGCCCCGCTGCCCCGGGTTGGAGCGCGTTCTGCTGATCGGCAGCTCCGACTGGGACGCCACGACCGCCGCCGGAAGGCGGGCCGACCCGGCCCGACTCGCCGAGCGCCAGGCCGAGTTGTCCCCCGACGACCCGATCAACATCCAGTACACCTCCGGGACGACCGGCTTCCCCAAGGGCGCGACCCTCTCGCACCACAACATCCTCAACAACGGCTACTTCGTGGGCGAGCTGCTCGACTACACCGAGCAGGACCGGATCTGCATCCCGGTGCCCTTCTACCACTGCTTCGGCATGGTGATGGGCAACCTGGCGGCCACCTCGCACGGCGCCTGCGCGGTCATCCCGGCCCCCTCCTTCGAGCCCGGTGCCACCCTGGCCGCCGTCGCCGCCGAGCGCTGCACCTCGCTGTACGGCGTACCGACCATGTTCATCGCCGAACTGGCCGACCCGGACTTCGACCGCTACGACCTCGGCAGCCTGCGCACCGGCATCATGGCCGGCTCGCCCTGCCCCAGCGAGGTGATGAAGGAGGTCATCGGGCGGATGGGCATGACGCAGGTCTCCATCTGCTACGGCATGACCGAGACCTCGCCGGTCTCCACCCAGACCCGGGTCGACGACCCGGTCGAGCGGCGGGTCGCCACGGTGGGCCGGGTCGGCCCGCACCTGGAGGTCAAGGTCGTCGACCCGGCCACCGGCAGGACCGTCCCGCGCGGCGAACCCGGCGAGCTGTGCACCCGCGGCTACTCCGTCATGCTCGGCTACTGGGGCGAGCCCGAGCGCACCGCCGAGGCCGTCGACGCCGCCCGCTGGATGCACACCGGGGACCTCGCGGTGATGGACGAGGACGGCTACCTCGCCATCACCGGCCGGATCAAGGACATGGTGATCCGCGGCGGCGAGAACCTCTACCCGCGCGAGATCGAGGAGTTCCTCCACACCCACCCGGACGTCCTCGACGTCCAGGTGATCGGCGTCCCCGACGTTAGGTACGGCGAGGAGCTGATGGCCTGGATCCGGATGCGGGAGGGCGCCGAGCCGCTCACCGCCGAGACCGTCCGCGCGTACTGTGCCGGCCGGCTCGCCCACGTCAAGATCCCGCGCTACGTGCACGTGGTCGAGGAGTTCCCGATGACGGTCACCGGGAAGATCCGCAAGGTCGAGATGCGGGCGCAGGCGCAGCGGATCCTGGGGCTCTGACGGCCCCTCGGGCCGTGACAGGCCGCCGGGCCGGACCGGGTTCGCCCGTTCGGCCCTCGCCCCCGGTGCGTCCGGGGAGCGCGGTGGCCCGCCCGGCGGGAGAGTGTGATCATGCCCCTCGACGTCACAGTGGAACGCCTGATCCCCCTCCCGCCCGCCACGGTCGCCGCCTACGCGATGGACTGGCGCCACGACTCCGCGTGGACCAGGGGCATCCGCGACGCCACCCTCACCCGGGAGGCCGACGGCGGCGGCTTCGGCGTGGGCGCGGAGGTCACCCGGACCGCGCACTTCCTGGGCAGGTCCTTCTCGTACGTGCTGCGGGTGGCGCGCCACGACCCGCCGACGGTGCTCGACATGGTCTCCGTCGCCGGGCCGATGCCGATGCGGGTCACCTACACCTTCGAGCCCACCCTGAACGGCACCTTCGCCCGCATCCGCGTCCGTGGCGGCTTCCGCCTGGCCGGCCCGCTGGCGTCCCGCCCGGTCCGGGCCGCGCTCACGGCGGACCTGCGCGCCCTGGAGGACCGGCTCGGCCGCTGACCGCCGCTCCCCGGGGCGGGCCGCCTTCCCACCGGCGCGTCCGCGCGGCGCCCGGTGCTCGTCCGCGGTCCGTCCGGCGCCCGCCGTTTCCCTCCCTCCGGTAGGGTGCGCCGACGTCGAAGCCGGAGCGGGAGAGGTGCGGGGCATGAGTTCGTCGCCGACGGCGGCAGGACCGGGGGAGCTGCGGCGGCACCTGGGGGTGTTCGACGCCGTGGTGATCGGGCTGGGCTCGATGATCGGCGCGGGCGTCTTCGCCGCGCTGGCGCCCGCCGCCGGGGCCGCCGGCTCGGGGCTGCTGGTCGGGCTGGCGCTGGCCGGTGCGGTGGCGTACTGCAACGCGACCTCCTCGGCCCGGCTGGCCGCCCGCTACCCGCGGTCCGGCGGCACCTACGTCTACGGCCGGGAGCGGCTCGGCGACTTCTGGGGGTACCTGGCCGGCTGGGGCTTCGTGGTCGGCAAGACCGCCTCCTGCGCCGCGATGGCCCTCACCGTCGGTTCCTACGTCTGGCCGACCCAGGCCCACGCCGTCGCGGTCGCCGCCGTGGTGGCGCTGACCGCCGTCGACTACGTCGGCGTGCAGAAGGCCGCCTGGCTGACCAGGGCGATCGTGGCCGTCGTCCTGGCGGTGCTGGCCGCCGTCGTCACCGCCTGTCTGACGAGCGGTGAGACCGACACCGGCCGCTGGGCCCCGGGTGCGGACGCGGGCTTCCACGGCGTGCTCCAGGCCGCCGGCCTGTTGTTCTTCGCCTTCGCCGGGTACGCCCGGATCGCCACCCTCGGCGAGGAGGTCCGCGACCCGCGGCGCACCATCCCCCGGGCGATCCCGCTGGCCCTCGGCATCGCCCTGGTGGTCTACGCCGCCGTGGCCCTCGCCGTCCTGGCCGTCCTCGGCCCCGACCGGCTCGCCCACAGCGCCGCGCCGCTGGCCGACGCCGTACGGGCCGCCGGAGCGCCCGCCCTCGCCCCGGTGGTGCGGGCCGGTGCGGCGGTCGCCGCCCTCGGCTCGCTGCTCGCCCTGATCCTCGGCGTCTCCCGCACCACCCTGGCGATGGCCCGGGACCGCCACCTCCCGCACGCCCTGGCCGCCGTCCACCCCCGCTTCGGAGTCCCGCACCGGGCCGAGCTGACCGTCGGCGCGGTGGTCGCCGTCGCCGCCGCCCTCGGCGACGTCCGCGGCGCGATCGGCTTCTCCTCCTTCGGCGTCCTCGCCTACTACGCCGTCGCCAACGCCGCCGCCTGGACCCTCACCCCCGCCGAGGGCCGCCCCCCGCGCGCCGTCCCCGTCCTCGGCCTCGTCGGCTGCCTCGCCCTCGCCTTCGCCCTCCCCGCCGCCTCCGTCCTCCAGGGCGCCGCCGTCCTCGCCCTCGGCGCCGCCGCCTACCTCGCCCGCAAGGCCCTCGCCCGGGCCTGAGCCCCGGAGGACCGGGAACGCCGACGGCCGGCGAGGGCTGCTGCCCTGCGCCGGCCATCGGTGAGGTCGGTACGGATTACCGCGCGCCCCATTCCCGGTCGGTCGGCACGATCTCGCGGCCGAGCGGCATCAGCGAGATCGGGATCATCTTCAGGTTGGCCCACCCGAAGGGGATGCCGATGACCGACAGGAACAGCGGAATGCTGGTGATCAGGTGCCCGAGCGCCAGCCACCACCCGGCGAAGACCAGCCAGATGACGTTCCCCACGCAGGACGCCGGCCCGGCGTCCGGCCGTTCCACCGCCGTGCGCCCGAACGGCCACAGGATGAAGCCGGCGATCCGGAATGAAGCAATGCCGAATGGGATGGTAATGACAAGTACGCAGCAGATAACTCCGGCGAGCACATAGGCGAGAGCCATCCAAATGCCGCAGAAAAGCAGCCAGATGACATTGAGGACGAACTTCAGGGCACTCATGCTCGGTACCTTCTCATGGCTGATGGCGTTGCACTATGACCTGCCATGCCCGCCGACGAACGCATCTACGCCCTTAGGGGTCGATCCTCAGGGTCCGGTCCGGGTGAGCTGACGAACATCGAGGTCGCTCCATGTCGGGGACCACGAAATGATGAAGAGGTTGGGTTCTGGCCCCATTGCGCTACCTGCACGAGCGACCAGGTCCTGGTAGGACCCCAGTCCTACCTGACCGGCTGCACGGTGGAGGACGAGGTGTTCCTGGCCACCGGCTCCCGGGTCTTCAACGGTGCCCACATCGGCACGCGCGCCGAGGTCCGCATCAACGCGGTCGTGCACCTGCGCACCGTCCTGCCGGCTGATGCGATGGTGCCGATCGGTTGGGTCGCAGTCGGCGACCCGGCCCGCATCCTGCCGCCCGACCAGCACGAAGCCATCTGGGCAGTTCAGAAAGACCTGGACTTTCCCGGCTACGTCTTCGGCCTGGACCGCCCCGTCGACGGTCAGAGCCTGATGCCGGCCCTGACCGAACGCTTCGGCCGCGCACTGGGCCGTCACCGCGACGACCGCACCGCCGGTGAAGCCTCAGCGGCAAACGGTGAAGCGTCGCCGTCGTAGGGGAGCTCCGGTGGCGGTGGAGCATGATCACGGTGCCGCCGAGGGCGACCGTGCGTTCACTGCGGATAGGGCAGCAGGCGACGGGCCATGACGGTGCAGACGGTGGCGCGGGGCGCTCGCTCCGCGGGGACACCGCGATGGCGCGGCGCGCCGTGTCCAGCTCGGCCGGGGGCGTGGCCGAATCCTGTGCGGGAGGCGATCACACGCAGAGTGCGTGGCATGGAGATGATCAGCAGCACCAGGCTGCACGGCAGGCCTGGCCCGCGCTGGTGGCCGACCACCGCCCGGCCCCGGGGCTGGAACAGTCGTCGGCGTCTTCTTCATGGTCAGGTGGGATTCGAGGCGCAGGACGGCGGGCAGGCCGCTGAGCTTCTCGGTGAGCCCTTACTTGTTCCGGTAGGAACCGAGGTGCCAGAGCGTGAGGGTGTCGAGGCGGGCCGAGCCGCCCTCGGCGAACAGCTGGACGCCCTGGCTGCCGGGGTCGGGGAAGACCTGGTCGGTGATGACGGCTTCGCCCTGGCCGCCGAACACCTCGACCGAGGACCAGTCGGCGACCACCCGGATGTGGATCCTGCCGTCCTCCTGCGGCTTGAGCGGGGCGGTCTGGATGCCGGGGAAGTCGGGGTCGAAGTCGACCGCGCCGGACCTGGTGCGGTCGACGTAGAGCCGCTGGTTGGCGGTGTCGTAGCCGATGACGGTCTCCTGGCCGGGTCCGGTGCGCACCTTGAGGCCGAACGTCTTCGCGTCGGCGGGGGAGAAGACGGCGTCGACGTCGAGGGCCTTGCCGGTGCTGCGGGAGGGCAGCGCGGTGGTGCCGGCCGGGACTGTGGCGTGGTTCAGCGCGACGGCCGGTCCCCGGCGCAGCGTGTTCAGGGACCGCACCGGCTGCTGGGTGAGCCGGAGGCGCCCGTCGACGGTGCGCAGTTGCAGGGTGCGGGGCAGGCTCTGCGCGCTGCGCCAGGGGGTGGTGGGGGTGTTGCCGGCGTACTGCCAGTTGCTCATCCAACCGATCATGGTGCGCTCGCCGCGGGGTGCGTCGTTGTAGGTGACGGCGGCGTAGAAGTCCTTGCCGAAGTCGACCCAGTGGGCGCGCTGGAGGGTGGAGAGGGCGGGCTGGTCGGCGGCGGTGAACTGGTCGGCCATGATGTGGCCCCAGCCGCCGGTGTTCAGGTCGGCGATCTGGATCCGGGCCTGCTTGCCCTTGTGGGGGCGTAGGTCGAAGGAGGCCCAGTCCAGGGTTTCGCTGTCGGAGCCGGTGGCGCTCTGCACGACCCGGCCGTCGACGACCAGGTTGACGGCGGTTTCGCTCGACCGGGGCTTGGCCCGGGTGTCGGACAGGACGATCCGGTCGACGTTGATGTGGCCCCAGCCGCCGGTGTTCTGGTCGACGATCCTGATCCGGGCGGTCTTGCCCTGGAGGTCGGACAGGTCCCAGGAGACCCAGTCGAGGTGCTCGTCGTTGCTGCCGGTGGCGCTGCGGACGGTCTTGCCGTCGACGACGAGTTCGATGGTGGTGGGGGAGTCGGAGCCGGCGGGGTGGGCGCCGCCGCCGATCAGGAAGTCGAGGTACTTCTTGTCGATGGTGAACGTCGGCGAGGTGAGGGTGCCGGTGGTGGTATCGCCCTGGAGGAAGCTGTTGGCCAGCCCGTGGCCGGTGTAGCCCGAGACGTCCATCTGGCCCGGGAGGGTGCCCTGGGCCGGTCCGGTGCCGAAGGCGGTGCCGGTGGTGGTCCAGTCGCCGTAGGTGTCGCCCTCGAAGTCGGCGAGGACGGTGCCGGTGGGGGTGGGCTGCGGGTCGGTGACGGCGTTCGGGTTGTGGGGGTGGTTGCCGCCGCCCACCTTGAAGTTGAGGTAGTCGCTGGTGGCGGTGAACGCGGGGGAGGTGAGGGTGCCGGTGGCGCCGTCGCCGTCGTGGAAGCTGTTGGCGTAGCCGCCGCCTTCGAAGCCGGTGATCGCGGACTGTCCGGGCAGGGAGCCGGTGGCCGGTCCGGTGCCGAAGGCCGTTCCGCCCGTGGTCCAGGTCCCGTAGCCGCCCTCTTCGAAGCCTTGCACGACGGTGCCGCTGGGCGGGGTGTAGGAGCCGTCGTCGTCGGGCGTGAAGGTGGTGCCGTCGAAGTCGCCGACGAAGTACTGGGCGCCGGAGCCGCCGGCGATGCCGCCGGGGTTGAGGTTGACGACCATGACCCACTTGACGTGTTGGGGGTCACCGTCGACGGCGAGGGGGAAGAAGTCCGGGCATTCCCAGGCACCGCCGGTGGCCCCGGCCGGGCCGAACTCGCTGAGGAGAGCCCAGGACTTGAGATCTTTGGAGGTGTAGAACTGCACCTTGTGCTCGTCGGCCAGGGAGACGGTCATCAGCCAGCTGCGGGTCGGCGCGTACCACTGCACCTTCGGGTCGCGGAAGGCGTGGGAGCCGATGTCGAGCACCGGGTTGCCGGCGTACTTGGTCCAGGTGCGGCCGCGGTCGGTGCTGTGGGCCAGCGACTGGGCCTGCCTCCCGTCGGTGTAGGCGCTGGTGTACACCGCGACCATGGCGGGGTTCGCGCGGGTGCCGAGGCCGGAGGTGTTGTCGGTGTCGACGACGACGCTGCCGGAGAAGACCATCTCGTCGTCGCTGCGGGGGATGGCCGGCGGCAGCTCCTTCCAGTGGACGAGGTCAGTGCTGACGGCGTGGCCCCAGGACATGTCGCCCCAGGAGTTGCCGTTCGGGTTGTACTGGTAGAAGAGGTGGTACTCGCCCTGGTCGTACACGAGCCCGTTGGGGTCGTTCATCCAGTTCTGCGCGGGGGTGTAGTGCACCTGGGGGCGGTACGGCTCCTGGAATCGGGCGGTGTCGGCCACGGCGGGGGAGCCGGCGGTCAGGGCGAGGCAGACGGCGGTGGCCAGGATGGCCGGCGAGGTGCGACGGGTGGGTCGGGAGGCGGGCATGGCGAGCTCCTTCGCCGAGCTTGGGCGGGGGGTGAATGGGGGGAGGCGCTCACTGGTTCGCCGGGGCACGGCGCTCCCAGGGCATGGCTGGGCCGGGGCAGGGCGGCGCGACGACGGGCGCCGAGGGTGAGCGGGTCGTTCGCGGTGTGCGGTGGCGCGGAACTACTGTGCCGGGGGCGGGAGTTCGCCGGAGCCGCGGGGGATGAGGCGGGTGGGGACGGTGACCGTACGGGCCCGGGTGCGGTCGCCGTCGAGGCGGGCCAGGGCGATCTCGGCCGCGGCGGTGCCGATGGCGGTCGGGTCCTGGGCGACGGTGGTGATCGCGGGTTCCAGGACCTCGGCGAACGGCAGGTCGTCGAAGGAGACGAGGGCGACGTCGCGTCGGCCGGCCCGGGTGGTGCCCAGAACGGTGCCCATGGCGGCGAAGTTGTTGGCCGCGAGGATCGCGGTCGGCGGCTGCGGGTCGCGCAGCGCGCGCTGGACGGTGTCGGCGGCCTCGGCCTCGGTGTGGCCGTCGAGGACGAGCGAGCGGTCGTAGGGGATGCGGGCGGCGTCGAGGGCCTCGCGGTAGCCGGCGAGGCGCTCGCGGCGGGTGTAGAGGGTGGCGGGGCGGTCGCCGACGAAGGCGATCCGGCGGTGCCCGGCGGCGATCAGGTGGGCGGTGCCCTCGCGCGCGCCGTCCCGGTTGGAGCTGACCACGCTGTCGGCGGTCAGGCCGGTGCCGGGGCGGTCGAGGAAGACCACCGGCAGGCCGTTCGCCCGGGCGGTGCGCAGCTGGGCGTGGTCGGCGCCCGCGGTGGGCACCACCATCAGGGCGCTGACCCGGCGGGCCAGGAAGGTGCTGATCAGGGCCCGTTCCAGGGCGGGGTCGTCGGCGCAGGAGCCCATCAGCAGGGTGAGTCCTCGTTCGCGCACCGCGCTCTCGATCCCGCCGGCGACGGAGCCGAAGAACGGGTTGCCCATGTCGGGGATGATCAGGCCGACGGTGCTGTCCGGACCGCCCACGCGGATGTTGCGGGCCATCAGGTTGGGCTGGAAGCCGAGCTTCTCGACCGCCGCCATGACCTTCTCCCGGGTCTCCCGGGAGGTCGGCCCGTCGCCGTTGAGCACCCGGGAGACGGTCTTGGCGCTCACGCCGACCTCCTGGGCGACGTCGGCGAGCGTCGTGCGACGGGGCGAGGCCATGGACCACCGTTCCGGCTTCGTCGGGTGCGGGCCCCGCCACGGCGGGCGGGGCCCGGTCTGGTCAGTTCGGGCGGATGCCGGCCGCCTCGGCGGCGGCGTCCGCCACGACAGTACCGCCGCCGTCCCGGTCGACGTCGAGCGCACCGGTCATGATGGCCACGACCTCGGACATGGAGTAGTCGGACGGCTTGATCAGGGCCTCGCGCCGGCCCATCCGGTGGACGTGGATGCGGTCGGCGATCTCGAAGACGTGCGGCATGTTGTGGCTGATCAGGATGATCGGCAGGCCCTTGTCGCGGACCCGGCGGATCAGGTCGAGGACCTGGCCGGACTCCTTGACGCCCAGGGCTGCGGTGGGTTCGTCCATCACGACGACGCTGCGGGCCCAGGCGACGGCGCGGGCCACCGCCACGGCCTGGCGCTGGCCCCCGGAGAGGGTCTCCACCGGCTGGGTGAGCGAGCGCAGGCCGATCTTGAGGTCGGCCATGTGCGCTGCGGCCTCCTCGCGCATCCGCTTCTTGTCCAGCATCCGCAGGATGCCGCCGAGCGGGCCGGGGCGGCGCAGTTCGCGGCCGAGGAACATGTTGGAGGCGATGTCCATCGAAGCCGCCACCGCGAGGTCCTGGTACACGGTCTCGATGCCGTGGGCCCGGGCGTCCTGCGGCCCGTTGAAGCGGATCACCTCGCCGTTCAGGCGGATCTCGCCCTCGTCGGGGGTGACGGCGCCGGTGAGCGCCTTGATCAGGCTGGACTTGCCGGCGCCGTTGTCGCCGATGACGGCCAGCACCTCGCCGGGCAGCAGGTCGAAGTCGGCGCCGTCGATGGCGGTGACGTGGCCGTAGCGCTTGACCAGGCCCCGGGCCTGGATCACGGGGGTGACCGTGGTGGTGCTCATCAGCGGATCCTCTTCCGGGAGATCTGGTCGACGGTCACGGCGAGGATGACCAGGACGCCGGTGATCAGGGTCTGGTAGATGGAGGCGACGCCCATCAGTTGGAGGCCGTTGCGGAACACGCCGACGATGAGGGCGCCGATCAGCGAACCCAGCACGCTGCCGCGGCCGCCGAACAGGCTGGTGCCGCCGAGGACGACGGCGGTGATGCTGTCGAGGTTGTCGGTCTGTCCCGCCTGGGGGTCGCCGACCCCGGTGCGGGAGGTCAGCAGCAGCGCGGCGACGCCGTAGATCAGTCCGGCGATCGCATAGAGGCCGATGGTGAGGCGGCCGGTGCGGATGCCGTTGAGCCGGGCCGCCTCGGGGCTGTTGCCGAGGGCGTAGACGTGGCGGCCCCAGGAGGTGCTGCTCAGCAGGTAGGCGAACGCGCCGAACAGCGCCAGGGCGAGCAGGGAGCCGTAGGTGACGTCGGTGCCGCCGAGCGGGAACGTCTCGCCGAGGAAGGTCAGCTCGCGGGGCAGGTTGCTGACGCTCTGCTCGTCGGAGTAGATGTGGGTGAGCGCGAAGGCCACGTTCAGCATGCCGAGCGTCACGATGAACGGCGGCAGCGGGATCAGCTTCACCAGCAGGCCGTTGAGCAGCCCGAAGCCTGTGCACACCGCCAGGCCCAGCGCGATGGCCACCAGCGGCGGGACGGTGCCCTCGGCGGCCATCCTCGCGATCACGATCGAGCCGAAGGCCATCGCCGCGCCGCAGGACAGGTCGATTCCGGCGGTGAGGATGATCAGCGTCTGCCCCACGGCCAGCGCACCGACCACCATCACCTGCTGGATGATCAGGGAGAAGTTCCCGCCGGACAAGAACTGGTCCGTCATCAGGGAGAAGAAGGCGCAGGCCAGGACGAGCGCGGCGAGCGGGCCCGCGATCGGGGCCGTCGCCAGTCGCCGCAGCCTCGACGGCCCGGTCAGGTTTCCGTACGGGACGGTGGATGTGGTCATGGAAGGTCCTTGCCGGTGGAGCGGATCGGGAGCGCCGAGCGGACGGCGTCGCGACGGATGGGAGCGGTCCGGGCCGGGGCGGGGCAGGAGATCCGGCCCGGACCGCTGGTTCGGCGGGGCGCGGATCAGCCCCAGCAGTTCTCCAGGCCGTAGGCGGTCTCCTTGGCCTCCACGCCGGCCTGAGGCTTGTCGGTGACCAGGTTGACGCCGGTGTCGGTGTAACCGGTGGGCTTGACCCCGGACTTGGCGTACTCGGCGACGGTCTTGACGCCCTGCGCCGCCATCACCAGCGGGTACTGCTGGGAGGTCGCGGCGATCTTCCCGTCCTTGACGGCCCGGGTCCCGGTGCAGCCGCCGTCGACCGAGACGATCAGGACGTCCTTCTCCCGGCCCTTGGCCTTCAGCGCGGTGTAGGCGCCCAGCGCGGCGGGTTCGTTGATGGTGTAGACGACGTTGATGTCGGGCGCCTTCTGGAGGCAGTTCTCCATCGCGGTCTGGCCCTTGGCCTGGTCGCCGCCGGTGTCCTGGGAGCAGACCACCGACGGGTCGCCCTCCTTGACGCCGAAGCCCTGCAGGAACCCGTTGTGGCGCAACTGTCCGACGGCGACGCCCGGCGCGAGGTCCAGGGTGGCGATCCTGGCGGGCTTGCCCGCCATCGCGGCCTTGGCGTACTCGCCGATCAGCCTGCCCGCCTTCTCGTTGTCGGTGGCGAACAGCGCGTCGGTGCCGTCCACCGGGTCGGTGGGGCTGTCGAGGGCGATCACCAGGACGCCCTTGTCACGGGCCTTCTTGATCGCGGGCAGGATCGCCTTCGAGTCGCTCGGGGTGATCAGGATGCCCTTGACCCCGGAGGCGACCATGTTCTCGATCGCCGCGATCTGGCCCGCGTTGTCGCCGTCGAACTTGCCCGCCGCGGTGCTCAGCGTGACGTCGTTCTCCTTGGCGGCCTTCTGCGCGCCCTCCTTCATCTTCACGAAGAACGGGTTGGTGTCGGTCTTGGTGATCAGGCCGACCTTGACCGCACCGCCGGAGGAACCGGCTCCCGCGGAACCCTTCGAGCCGGAGCCGCACGCGGCCAGCGTGAGCGCCAGGCCGCCGGCCAGCACGACGGCCGCGGTTCTGGTCAGGGTGGGGCGAGGGGCGAGGGACATGGTGGCTCCGTAAGTTGTCAGGCGGCCCGGGAGGGCCGGATGTGGCTGATGGCGGCTTGCCCTTGGGGGCTCCCCAGGAGTGGCCGTCCGGTTCTCCGGGGCGCCCTGGCTGCTGATGGAGATCTGCGTTCCGGTCGCTGTCTACGGAGCTGACGGCGGGGTGTTCCCCGGGCCGACGGGTGCTGATCCCGGGCGCCGAGTTCGTCGTCTCCGCCGGCGACCTCGCGGCCTGCGCCGACGCCGGTCGTCCGGCCTCCGCAGCCGGCCTGGTACCGGTCCCGCGGGACTCCGGGTGCCGCACCGGCAACCTGCACCGGCCCAAGCGCTACAGCCGCCGCCCGCGAAGGGTGTTCTACATTCCCGCCCAGACCGGCATCATCAAGGACGGCCCCAATCGGGACTTCCTCCTCAAGAAGCGCGCCGAGGGCTGCGGCCACGTCCAGGCGCTGATCGCCCTGGCGCGACGCCGGGTCAACGTCCTGTGGGCCCTCCTGCGTGACGGACGAGAGTTCACCCCCGCCCAGCCGGTCACGCAGTCGGCTTGACTCAGTCATTGCAACTCCTGGGGGTGCGGCCGGGTGGACAGGGCGGGGAGTCAGCAGCATCGAGGATGTCATCGTTGACTTATGTCATCGTTGACATCGGCTTGGGAGTGATGATGAAGTCTGCGAAAGCCGGGCCACAAGCCCCTTCCGCGTAACGACTGGGTAACGCGGCCGTAATCATCCGCGCCGCCGGCGAAGACCCGCCCGGCCGGTCTCCGGCCCCCAGGGCGTCCGGTTCGCCCCTGTTCCTCCTAGCATCCGAAAGGCGCAACGATGGCCCAGCGCCCGATCGCCGTCCTCGGTGAGTGCGTCGCAGACGCCTTCGCCGACGCCCTCCAGCCCCGCCCCGGAGAGCTCGCCCTGCGCGTCCTGCCGGGCGGCGGACCGGCCAACACCGCCGTGGCGCTGGCCCGGCTCGGCACCCCCGCCCGCTTCCTCGGCCGGATCTCCACCGACGCCTTCGGCGCGCTCTTCCGCGCCCACCTCGCCGCCTCCGGCGTCGACCTCTCCGGCGCGGTCGCCGCCCCCGAGCCCAGCACCCTGGCCATCGCCACCTTCGACCCGCACGGCCAGGCCCAGTACTCCTTCCACGCCGAAGCCACCGCCGACTGGCAGTGGACCGACGCCGAACTCGCCGCCGCCCGCCCCGAGGACGCGGCCTGCCTGCACACCGGCTCCCTCGCCCTGGTCCGCGCCCCCGGCGACGAGCGCATCGAGGAGATGCTGCAGCACGCCCGCGGCGGCGCGACCGTCTCGATCGACCCCAACGTCCGCCCCCTGCTGGTCGATCCGGCCGTCTACCGGCAACGGCTGTCCCGCTGGTGCGTGCTCGCCGACATCCTGCGCCTGAGCTCCGACGACCTGGAACTGCTGATGCCCGGCGTCACGCCCGAGCGCGCCTGCGACGCCTGGCACCTCGCCGGGGTCCGGCTGGTCGTGATCACCCTCGGCGGTCGCGGCGCGCTGGCCTCGCTCGACGGCGTCCGGGTCCTCGTCCCCGCCCCGCGGACCGAGGTCGTGGACACCATCGGCGCCGGCGACTCGTTCACCGCAGGCCTGCTCCACCGGCTCTCCCTGGCCGACCGCCTGGGCGGACGGCTGGAGCAGCTGACCGCCGACGAGGTGGCCGACGCCTGCCGGTACGCGGCCCGCGTCGCCGCGCTGACCTGCTCGGTCGCCGGCCCGACCCCGCCCTGGGCGCACCAGGTGGAGTCCGTCCCCGCCACCGCCTCCCGGTGACGACGCCCCCGCCCCCTGTGTACGGAAAGCGACAGCGATGAAGAAGACCCTGCTGGCCGAGTTCACCGCCAAGCCCGGCTGCGAGGAGCAGGTCGCCGCCCTGGTCGCGGACTTCGCCCTGCTGGTCCGGGCCGAACCCGGCAACCTCGCCTTCGACGTCTACCACAGGGCGTCCGACCCCCGCGCCTACTGGATCTTCGAGGAGTACCGGGACGAGGCCGCCTTCGCCGCGCACCTCGCCGCCCCGCACGGAGGGCCGTTCAACGCCCGGCTGGTGCCGATGATCGAGGAGGACGCCTCCGTCCTCACCTTCCTGACCCCCGCCGACTGAGCGGCGGCCAGCTGCCCACCAGGCCGGAGCGAGGCGTCCACGATCGCTCCAGGAGGCGCCCAACCGTCGTCGGTTCTCGTCACGGCAGCCGCAGCGACGGTAGTCGCGGCCACGGGTGGGACAGGTGCTCGTCGAGTTCTCGATGCGTCAGGTGATCCTGGTGAGACATCCACCATGCGGTGGCGAGACGCGTGTACCGTCGGCCCTTTGCCAAGGTGCGGCCGCCGGAACGTGGCCGGTGGCCGCAGGGTCATCACGACCCGAAGGCCCTGCTGGACGCTGCCACCGACCAGGGCCGGAACCCGCTGCCGGCCGAGGAACTCGGCGACGGGCGCCTCGTACCGGATGAGCACGAAGGCACCTGGGGGGGTGTTCCCGCGGCTGCCGGGGTCGGTCGGGGTCGCGCGGACCGTCCGACCCGCTGCCCCGCCACCACCCGCCGGAGGCCGGCCGGTTCGCAGGACTCCCCGCGTGGTCCTGCGTCGCGGTGACGGGGCAGCTGTGCGGTGGGGTGTGTCAGTCGCCCGGAACGGTTCCCTCCTCGAAGCGGAGGTAGCGCTCGACGGACCGGCTCAGGACTTCGTTGCCGTGGCAGGTGACGGCCCGGTCCCACCAAGCGCCGTAGATCCGCTCGAAACGGTAGCCGGCGAGCAGGTCCGCTGCCGCGCGGACCGCCTGCGGGCGCTCCGGGATGTGGTTGGCGTAGCTGTACATGAGGGTCACCCACCGGCTGTCCGGGCAGACGTTGACGACGTCGCCGGTGAACAGCGCCCCGTCGCCGGCGCTCCAGTGCAGCACCGCGCTGCCCGGGAAGTGCACGCCCGGGTTGATCAGGGTCACCTCGTCGGTGAGCTGGAGCGTGCGCCCGCTCCAGAACCGCACGGCCGGGTCCGGCCGGCCCACCCACTGCCGGTCGGCGTCGTGCAGGTGGACCGGTGCGTCGAAGGCGTGTGCCCACTCCACCATCGCGGAGTAGAAGTGCGGGTGGCTGATCGCGATGTGGTCGATGCCGCCGAGCTCCTCGACGGCGCGCACCATCGCGTCGTCGAGGTACGGCACGCAGTCCCACAGCACGTTCCCGGCGGCGGTGCGCAGCAGCAGGGCCCGCTGGCCGATGGCGAACTCCGGGGTGACCCCCACGCCGAGCACACCGGGCCCCTGCTCCTCGAAGCGGCCGGTGTGGCCTTCCTCCCGCAGGCCCGCCAGTGTCGTCCACTGCTGGCCGTCCCGGCCCACGTACTGGCGTTCGTCCAGACAGACCGGACAGTCCGGACGCGCGGCGGCGTACTGGGTGCCGCAGGTGCGGCAGATCGGACGTGTCGGGGCGGCGGTGTCAGCCACGGTCGCCTCCGACGAGTTCGTCGAGGACGTACGGGCGGCTCGGCAGCCAGCCCAGTTCCTCGACGGCGCGCCGTCCCGACACCACCTGGTTCAGGCCGAGGGCCTCGGCGAACGGGCCGCCCACGGCCTCGGCGGCCTGCTCCACCGGCCAGGGCTCGGCCCGGCCGGTGCCGCCCGCGGCGATGTCGGCGGCCGCGGCGAGTGCGGCGACCGGCACCGCTTCGTGCGCCACGCCGTGCAGCACGCTGCCCGCGTCGGCCTTGGTCACCGCCAGCCCGAAGAGTTCGGCGAGGTCGTCCACGTGCACCATGGGCCAGCGGGTCGCGGCCGAGCCGACGTACCGGCCGGTGCCGTGCTCGCGTGCCCAGCCGGTCATCAGGCCGGGGATACCGCCGCCGTGGCCGTACACGATGCCGGGCCGCAGGACGACGGCGCGCACGTCGTCCCCGGCGGCGGCCAGCACGCGCTGCTCGATCCGCGGGCGGTAGCCGACGATGGCGATGGCGTTGGTCGGCGCGTCCTCGGTCAGGGGGGTGTCCCCGGTGGCGCCGAGCACCCAGACGCCACTGGTGTAGACGAACGCCCGGTTCGTGCCGCGCAGCGGTGCGAGCAGCGCCTCGAGGGCGGCGGTGTCCACCGACTCGTCGCCGGTCGGGGTGGCGAGGTTCACCACCGCGTCCACGTCGTCCGTCACCGCCGCGCGCAGTGACGCCGGGTCGGTCAGGTCGCCGACCCGTACCGGCACGTCCGGATGCAGTGCGGCCGCGTCCTTGACCAGGGGCACCACGTCGTGGCCGTCCAGCGTCAGACGGGACACCACCGCGGAGCCGATGTAGCCGGTGGCACCGAGTACCAGAACCTTCATGAACCCTCCCAGCAGACGTTCTTCGAACACGACAACCGTAGGAACCGCGCTCGCACCCGCGGATCCGTCGAATGACCGGGGCGCGTACCGGCGTTCACCCGCAAGGGGACCGACGGTCGACCTGGCCGACCGGGTCGACCGGGCCGACGGGCGAGGAGGTGACGGGGTGGCGGGACCGGGCGGAGGTCAGCCCAGGTCGAGCGCTCCCAGGGCGGCCCGCGATGTCACGCCGAGCTTCGGGTAGGCGTTGGACAGGTGGTAGCCGACCGTGCGCGGGCTCAGGAACAGGCGCGCGCCGATGTCCCGGTTGCTCAGGCCGGTTGCCGCGAGCCGGACCACCCGCAGCTCCTGCGCGGTCAACCGGTCCACGGGAGCCGTGCCCGCCGCTGACGCGGCCGGGGCGACACCGGCGGCCCGCAACTCCGTGCGGGCCCGGTTCGCCCACGCGGCGGCCGACATCCGCTCGAACGACTCCAACGCCACGGTCAGCGCCTCCCGGGCGTCAGCCCGACGCTTCGCCCGGCGCAGCCATTCCCCGTACAGCAACCGGGTGCGCGCCTCCTCGAACGGGCGGCCGTCCCCGTCGTGGGCGGCGAGCGCCCGCTGGTAGAACTCCTCCGCGGCTGCGGCGTCGGCGGTGAGCAGGGCGCGGCAGCGCAGTTCCACCGCCCTCGCCCACGCGGTTCCGGTGGCCCCGGTCCAGCGCGCGAAACCCTCGGCGGCCGGCCCGGCCTCGGTGGGCCGCTCCGCGCGCACGGCGGCCTCCACCTGGTCGGGCAGGCTGTGCACGGAAACCATGAGGTGCCGGTGCGGGCCCCCCGTCAGGGCGGCGAAATGCTGCAGCGCCCGGTCGTAGCGTCCGAGTCCGAGGTCGAGCAGGCCGTGTGCCCTGGTCAGCCAGAACGGGGACGGTACGACCTCGGGGCACAGGCCCTGTCCCGGCCGTCCGGCGGAGCCGCGGCCGAGCAGGTCCCCGCCCCCCGGGCCGTCGGTTCCCGCCGGCCCCTCCGCGGTGCCCGGCTCCGTCCCGTCGAGCGCGGCCAGCACCGCCAGGACGCCGCTGAGCATCGTGGCGAGATGGCGCTGACCGGTGTCGCAGGCGATCTCCAGACCCTCGACCGCCGTCGTGCGGGCGTCCCGGTGCCGTCCCAGGAACAGCCGCAGCCGCGCCAGCCGCAGCAGCACCCGCGGCAGTACCCCGACGGCACCCTCCACCCGGCACTCCCGCTCCAGGGCCACGGCCTCGTCGTGCACCGTGCGGTACTCGCCGAGCAGCATGTCCCAGCCGTGCAGCCGCACCTGCTCGGTCAGGCTGCGCTGGTGCCGGGTCCGCGCGACGTACCGGGCGAACTCCCGTACCGCCGTCGCCCCGTCCACCAGATCACCCGCCAGCATGTCGAGCACCCCGACCGCGCCCCGGTGCACGGGATGCCCACCGAAGTCGAGACCGGCCACCCGCGCGCGGGTGGCCCGGGCCGCCGCGACCGGGTCCGGCGCCTCCCAGGCCATCGCGGTGGACTCGAACAGCAGCGACGCCCCCATGGCGGGACGGTCCGCCGTCACCTCGGAAGCCGCCTCGACGAGCAGCAGCCGCGCCGACTCCGCACGGCCCTGCTCGTGTTCGAGCGCTGCCCGGACGCTGGCGAGCCGGGCGACCGCCGGTGGACTGCTCACCGGCCCCGCCTCGTCGGCGAGCATCCCCGCGAGTTCCACCTGTCCCGCCTCGGCCGCGGCGGCGGCCGCGGCGGTCAGCCGCAGCGACCGGGCCTCCTGGTCCCCCGTCAGCCGTGCGGCCCGCCGATAGGCGGCGGCGACCGCCGCCCGGCCGCCCCGCGAGCGGAACAGCTCGGCGCTGCGCTCCAGTTCGGCGGCGACCTCGTCGTCGTAGCCGACGGTCGCCGCGGCCAGGTGCCAGGCCCGGCGGCCCATGTCGTCGGCGGCCGGGGCCGCTTCGGCGAGCGCCCGGTGCGCGGCCGTCCGTTCGGCCAGCACCGCACCTTGGTACGCGGCGGCGCGCGCCAGCGGATGCCGGAACACCAGTCGGCGTCCGGACACTCTCACCAGGTCCGCCGCCTCCGCCGGCCCGAGGTCCCCGGCGGCCGCGCCCACCCGTTGCCCTGCCGCCACCAGCAGCGCCACGTCGCCGGTGTCGTCGGCTGCGGCGATCGTCAGCAGGAGACGGGTCGGCGCGGGCAGTGCTCGAATCCGCTCGTCGAAGATCCGCCGCACCCGCCACGAGGCCGGCAGCACGGCGATCTCCCGTGCGTCCAGCGGTTCGCTCCCGTCCCGCTGGGCCGCCGTCAGGGCCCCCACGAGTTCCACCATGGCCAGCGGATTGCCCTGCGCGAGCCCGAGAATGCGGCTGCTCACGGCGGCATGCAGCTCGGGCGCCCGGTCCGCGAGCAGCGCCGCCCCCTCCTCGTCGGTCAACGGCCCCAGGTGCAGCACCGGCAGCCCCGGCGCGCCGTCGAAGGCCGCCGGATCGTCGTGCGCTGCGACCACCATGGCCACCCGCCCCCTGCCGAGCCGGCGGGCGGCGAACAGCAGGGCGTCCACGGTCTCCAGGTCCAGCCAGTGCGCGTCGTCCACCAGGACCACGACCGGACGTTCCTCGGCGAGTTCGTCGAGCAGGCCCAGCGTCGCGGCCCCGACCAGGAAGCGGTCCCCGGCGGGCACGTCGTCCGGTGTGATCGCCCCGCGCAGCGCCGTCAACTGCCGCTCCGGCAGGCGCCTGGCCAGGCCCAGGGTGCCCTGGAGGAGCACCTGAAGACCGGCGTACGGCAGCGAGGCCTCCGACTGGACACCCGTACACCGCAACAGCCGGGCTCCGGCTGCCGCCGCCGCGCAGGCGCACCGGTCGAGCAGCGCCGTCTTGCCCGACCCCGACTCACCGAGGAGCACCACGGCCCCGCCCCGGCTCTCCCGGGCTGCACTCAACAGCCCGGCGAGCACTTCCTGCTCGTGCCGCCGGCCGCTGAGACCGGCGGGCCTCCGATCGGCGCTGCCTGCCCGGACCACGTCGGTCATCTGGTGCTGTCCCCTCCTTCGGCCAGCGTGGCTGACGATGTCATCGGTTCAACCGTCGCGCGTCCGCACCGCCGGGCCGCTGCTGCGTACCAGGGCCCGTCTTCTAACTCCCGTCGTTCGCCCGGAGGGCGGGCGACGCGTCGTCCGTGGTCTTGCTGTAGCCGAGGGACTCGACGATCAGGCCGTCCCGTACGAGCGTGAGGCTCACGCCGCGGACCGAGTCGACGGGTCCGTCGTGGAAGTGGCACCGCCAGCGGACCGTTGCCCGTTCACCGGTGACGACGACGGCCTCCGGCTCGAACTGGATCGTGCGGTCGTCGGCGAGTGCCCGGCAGAACTCCAGGCACTCGGCGCGGCCCTCGTAGCGGGCTCCGTCAGGAGCCGGCTCCCTCGCCTCCATGACGCAGTCGTCGGCGATCAGGTCGGCGAGCAGGGAGGCATCATGCTCGATGAAGGCGCGGTTGAAGCAGTGGATCACCTCGGCCGTGGTACGGAACGTCAATGCCGCAACTCCTCGGAAGTGGAACGATCGGTCTGCCGTGGCCCGGGTGCGTGCGCGCCTGGTGCGCGGGCTGCCGGTACGGGTGCCGCAGCGCCCACGGGCCACGCGCGGCGGCTCCGGCCGTCGTCGATCTTCCAGCCCCCCACCGCGCCCATCAACGTCGAAGATCAGTAGGATTCGATAACCGAGGCTTATGACGGGGGTCGGCACGGGTGGAAATACGCGACATCGAGATCTTTCTGACGTTGGCCGAGGAACTGCACTTCGGCAGGGCGGCCGCCCGGCTGCACCTCACGCAGGCCCGCGTCAGCCAGGTGATCGGACGCCAGGAGCGGCAGCTGGGCGGCTTGTTGTTCGACCGTTCCAACCGCCGCCAGATCCGCCTGACCCCGCTCGGCGAGCAGCTCCGCAGCGACCTGCGGCCGGTCTACGCGAACCTGCGCGACAGCCTCGAACGCGCCCGGATGGCGACCCGCGGCAAGACCGCACGCCTGCGCGTCGGCATGATGCCGTTCAACGTGCCCGACATGTACCCCTACTGGGAGACCTTCCGCTCCCGTCATCCCCAGTGGGAACTGCAGCTGCGCCGGGCGCCCTACCTCGACCCGTTCGCCAGGCTGCGCGAGGGCGACATGGACGTCTTCCTCACCTGGCTGCCGGTCGACGAGCCCGACCTCACCGTCGGCCCCGTCCTCTTCCGCGACCCCCGCGTCCTGGCCGTCGCCGCGGGCCACGAACTCGCCGAACGGCACTCCGTCCCGTTCGAGGCCCTGGCCGACTACGCCCATGCCATGCCGCCCGACATGCCCGACTACTGGGAGGACGCCTACCTGTCGTTCCACACGGCCCGGGGAAAGCCGATCGAACGCGTCGAACAGGTCACCAACGCCGACGAACTGATCCACCTCGTCAGCACCGGCGAGATCGTCCACCCCTTTCCCTCCCACGTCACCCGCTACTGGTCCATGTCCCACGTCCGCTTCGTCCCCGTCCCCGACATGGGGACGATTCCCTACGCCCTGGTGTGGCGCAGGGACGGAGAGAACGACCTCGTCCGGGCCCTCGCCCAGACCGTCCGCGACATCGGCGTCCTGCACTTCTGACGAAGCCCGCGCGGCGACCGCCGCCACCGGAACGGGCCGCCCCGCGCTCACCTCCCGGCACGCGGACCAACCGGCCCGGCAGGCGGGTGGAGGGTGCGTTCGGGTGAGGACGACCGTCGCGCTATCTTCGCGATCATGAACAGAGTACGAGCCACCAGGCTCATCGGGTCGAGCTTCGGGCTATTCTTCGTCCAGGCCAATGCCGGTGCCCTTCCGAACGCCGTCGGCATCCCCCTCCGGGTCCTCGCCGTCGTCGCGCTCCTACTCCTCGGGGTCTTCAACCGCCGGCCCGTCCCCGAGACCACTACCGCCTCCCCGCTGCGCTTCGGCCGGTCCTACTGGTTCGTCGCCGCAGCCGAGGTCGTCGGCATAGCCGTCGGCCTCGCCGTCATCAACAAGGTCCTCCACACGCCCGCCGCCACCGCCGGCTGGATCGCCTTCGTCGTCGGCGTCCACTTCTTCGGCCTCGCGACCGCGTGGAGCCGGCCCCCGCTCCGCGTCCTCGGCGGCTCGATGGCGGCCTGCGGTGCACTCGGCATGGCCCTCGCCTTCCTCGGCGCCCCCGCCCCCGCCGTCTCCACCGTCGCGGGCATCCTCCCCGGCGCACTCCTCTTCGGCTCGGTCTGGTGGTCGAGCCGCTCCGGCGCCTAGGTGGTTCCCGAGGGTCGGTCCGGGACGGGCCGATGGGGGCTCAACCGGCCTGTGGCGGCCGGCCGTCGTCACCCGCGCCGGTGTCGTGCGGGCCCTTGTCGAGCGACAGAGGCGGTTGCGGGGCCGCTCCGGCGGCCTGCGGGGTCTGCGGGGTCTGCGGGTCGCTCTGCTCGATGCGGCTCAGCAGCCGGGCGACGGAGTCGGTGCGTTCCCGTAGGAGGGCGACCCGGGAGGTGCCGGTCGGCTCGGCGGGTTCGTCGACGGGCAGCACCGGGATGCCCCGGCTGCGGGCGGTGGCGATCAGGCTCTCGCCGGCCCGGTCGGCCACGACGAGCGCCGCGGCGGCGAACGCGCCCGCGTCCAGGGTCTTCTCCCGGCCGAGCAGGCCGCGGTGGACGATGCGGGCCGGGACGGTCAGTTCGTCCAGGCGCTGGTCGTCCGAGGCGCGTTCGAGGGCGGCGAGGACGACGGTGGTCAGTGCCTCGCCGGCCCGGGTGACGACCCACTTGCGGCCGGGCACCGGCGGGAGGAACTCGCGGATCCGGTCCACCTCCTGCTCCAGCGCGGTGGTGGTCAGCACCTCGAAGGCGTTGCTGGTGCGGATCTCGACGACCTTCTCCCAGTCCACCTCCTCGCCGTCGAAGCCGACCTGGGACGGCCCCAGGTGGACGGCGCCGAGGCCGTCCAGGAGCCCGAGCAGCTTGTGCACCACGGCCGGGGTCAGGGGGTGGCGGCCGATCAGGGTACCCACCGACAGCTTCCACGGCGCCGTGGCGGGCACCAGCGGCGGGGCGACGGAGGTGAGCGCCGTGTGCGCCCACCGGCCGCCCGCCGCCGCTCCCCGTCCGCCCCGCTGGACGGCCTGCCGCCCGGCCTTGCCCAACCCGGCCGCCGCCCCCGCGGCCGCCCCGGCCGCCGCTCCGACCAGCCGCCCCAGACCGCCCACCAACTCGCCCCCGCGCACGTCCCGTTCCCCTCGTCGTACCGCTGTCCGTCGAAGGTGGCCATGCTACGGGCCCGCGCTCCGCGCCTGGTCAGGCCGTCCCCATGACATCCGTCATGACCTTCCGGCCACAGAACTCACTGACACCGGGCCGGCCCCGTGCGACAGGCTCGACCCACGGAGAGCCCGCACGGCGGGACGGACAGGGGAGCGGACATGAAGGTACTGGTGGCCGGAGCCGGACTCGGCGGGCTCTGCCTCGCGCACGGGCTGCTGCGGGCGGGCGTGGACGTCCGGGTCCACGAGCGGGAGGACGGCCCGGACAGCCGCTACCAGGGCTTCCGGATCGCGCTGAACGCCCACGGCCTGGCCGCTCTGCACGCCTGCCTGCCGGAGCGGCTGCACGCCCTGCTGGCGGCCGTCTCCGGTCCGATGGCGGGCGAGCGGCTGGTGGTGGACCAGCGGCTGCGGGAGGTCCGCCGGCTCGGTGTCGCGGACGAGGGCACGGCCGTCGACCGCCACGTGCTGCGTCAACTGCTGCTGGCCGGGCTCGGCGACCGGGTCGAGTTCGGCAGGCCCGTGACCGGCTACACCGAGCGGGCGGACGGCACGGTCGAGGCGCACCTCGGCGACGGCGGCGGCGCGGTCGGCGACCTGCTCGTCGGCGCGGACGGCGTGGGCTCGGCGGTGCGCCGCCAACTGCTGCCCGGGGCCCGGGTGGTGACCCTCCCCGGCAGCGCCGTCCTCGGGCGCACCCCGCTCACCGAGCGGTTCGCCGCCCTCGTCCCCGGCTTCGGCACCGTCGTCCAGGGCACCGGTGCCCGCGGCACCCGGGTGAGCATGCTGCTCGGCCGGATGGAGTTCCGCCGCCCGCCCCGGTTGGCGGCCGCCGAGCTGGCCCCCGACGTCCGGCTGCCCGACACCGGGAGCTACCTGCGCTGGGTGGTGATGCCGGCCGAGCCGCTCCCCGCCGGGCCGCGGAACTGGGAGGCGGTCAGGGCGGACCTGCTCGACCTGCTCGACGGCTGGCACCCGGACCTCGTCGACCTCGTCCACCGGGCCGACGTCGTCAACAGCGCTCCGCTGAGCGCCCGTTACGCCGAACCGGTGCCGCACTGGGCCGGCAGCCGGCGGGTCACCCTGCTCGGGGACGCGATCCACACCATGCCGCCGAGCGGTGGCCAGGGGGCCAACTCGGCCCTGCGCGACGCCGCCCTGCTGGCCCGTACGCTCACCGCCGTCCAGCGCGGGCGGGCCGAACTCCCGGACGCCGTCGGGCGGTACGAGCGGCGGATGCTGGAGTACGGCTTCGCCGCCGTCGCCGACAGCGTGCGGCGCCTGCCGGACTTCACCCCGGCACGCTGACCGCCACCTGAATGACCGGACGGCCCGGGGACCGGGACGCGCGGGGCCGCCGGGCTCGCCGGGGTCACCAGAGGCGGCGTTCGGCCGGGGTGCCGTGGCCGGTGCGGAGCCGGCGGACGAGGGTGCGGCGCAGGTCGCGGTCGTGGTCGGTCTCGACGGGGAGGTCGAGTTGGACGATGTCCACGCCCGCGGAGCGGAGCAGTCCGATGCGGGTGGCGACGGTGGCGGGGGAGCCGGTGTAGGCGGCGGTGAGGGAGCGGCGGACGTACGCGGCGACCTGCTCGTCGCCGTGCGCGGGGTCGGAGCGGCCGCGTTCGCGGTCGCGGTCGAGCTGGACGGCCTCCCGCCAGCGGCCGGCGCCGGCTCCGGAGGTGAGGCGCAGGGCGTCGCGGCGCAGCCGGCGGACGCGGTCGCGGGCCTGCTCGTCGGTGTCGGCGAGGACGACGGTGAGGTGCCGCCAGATCCGCAGGGACCGGCCGTGGGCGGCGGCCGCGGCGCGGGCCTGGGCGATCCGGCGGCGGGTGTCGGGCAGCGGCAGCGGGCTGACGGCGTAGACCTCGGCGTAGCGGGCGGCGAGGTCGAGGCCCTGCGGGGACGAGCCGCCGAAGGAGAGCAGCTCGCCGCCCGGTCTCGGGTGCAGGCCGGGGCGGGCGGCGGTCACGGTGTAGAACTCGCCCTCGTGGTCGATGTCCTGGTCGGCGCGCAGGTAGCGGGTGAACAGGTCGAGGTACTCCTCCGCCCGGCGGTAGCGCTCCGCCTTGTCGAGGCGGTCGCCGTCGCGGGCGGTGTCGAGGTCGCTGGAGCCGATGATGACGTGCGCCGCCGCCCGCCCGCCGGAGAGGCGGTCCAGGGTCGCCAGGGAGCGGGCGGCGACGGTGGGTGCGGTGGTGCCGATCCGGTGGGCGACGGCGACGCGCAGCCGGGTGGTGGCGGCCAGCGCCCAGGAGGCCACCAGCCAGGGGTCGGGCCACGAACTGGACTGCACCACGAGGGCGCTGTCCAGCCCGTCCTCCTCGTTCTCGCGCGCGGTGCGGGCGACGTACGCGGGGTCGGCGGTGCGGTCGCGGCCGTCGGGGGCCCAGCGCAGGGCCTGGCGCTCCTGCGGGGTGTCGCCGGGGACGGGGGCGGCGCGGACCCCGCCGCGGATCTCCAGGGGCACGGGCTCTCCTCGGATGGGAAGGGACGGGGCGGGTCAGCGGGCGGCCGGGCCGAGCCGGGCGAGGGTGTCGAGCAGCTTGGCCCGGCTGACGAACACCTCGGGCGGCAGCGACACGTACAGCTGGATGGTGGTGACGCCCGGGCGGTGGTAGGCGAGGATGCGCTCGCGGCACTCCTCGGGGGAGCCGCTGACGAAGAGTCCGTCGACGACCTCGTCGGGCAGGGCCTTCTGGGCGCCCTCCGGGTCCCCCTCGGCCCAGCGGCGGTGCGTCTCGGCGAGCAGCTCGCCGTGGCCCAGCCACTCGTGGAACTTCCGGTACGGCTCGCGGTTGAGGATCCAGGCCAGGAAGGGCCGGGTGGCGCGGTGGGCGTAGTCGGTGTCCTCGGTGGGGCAGACGAAGACCTTGACCACCAGCTCCTTGCCGGGCGGCTGCGGACCGACGGTCTCCAGGATCTTCGGCACGTCGTGCGGGAACAGCAGGTTGGTGATGGCGCCGTCCCCCTCGGTGAAGCCGAGCCGGAGCATGTTGGGCCGCAGTGCGCCGAGGATCACCTTGACCGGTTCGGCCGGCGGGTGCGGCAGCCGGTAGCCGGTGATGTCGAAGGTGTCGAAGCCGCCGGTGACGTACTCGCCGCGCAGCGCCCGGGTGACGAAGCGCAGGACGTCCCGGGTGCGCTTGAAGGGCTCGTCGAAGGGGATGCCGTTGATGTCGGTGACGTGGGCGGGGACGGAGGCGCCGATGCCCAGCAGGACCCGGCCGGGGGCGAGTTGGGCGAGCGTCGCGGCGGTCTGGGCGAGCACGGCCGGGCCGCGGGTGTGCACCGGGACGATGCCGGTGGCGATCCGCAGCGACGGGGACCACGCGGCGGTGGCGGCCAGCGGGGTGAAGGCGTCGGTGCCGCCGCCCTCGGCGCTCCACACGTCGGTGTAGCCGAGCTCGGGCAGCCGCTCGACCAGGAAGCGGTGCCGGTCGATGGTCAGGCCCGGCAGCGGCAGGGTGATGCCCCACTTGGGCGGTTCGGCCTCGGGGTGGTGGTGCGGCGGGTGCGGGGTGGTCATCGGGCGGGTGTCCGTTCTGTGGGGCTCGGGAGAGGGGGAGCGGGCTTCAGCGGACCCACACCGTGGTGAGGTCGATGAACCAGGACCGCGGCTGCACCAGCCCGTGGACCTTCGGCGAAAGCGCCCGCGGATTGCGGTCGTTGACGACGAAGAGCCAGGGCGCGTCCTGGGTGACGAGGGCGAGTGCCTTGCGGTAGCCGGCCTGCCGGGCACTCTGGTCGGTGTCGGCGGCCGAGGCGGCGAGCAGTTCGTCGACCTGCGGGTTCGCGTAGTGGCCGGTCCAGAACGGGCTCCCGGAGCCGACGAACAGCGGCAGCAGCGCCTCGGACTGGAACAGCGTGGTGGACTGGGCGACGGCGTCGGAGCCGAGCGCCACCTGGCCCTTGGCCTCGGCGCCGATCAGGGTGGTCCAGTCGGTGGTGCGCAGTTCGGCCCTGATGCCGACGGCGGCGAGGTCGCGCTGGATCGCCTCGGCGATCGGTACCGGGAGCAGGTTGCCGCTGCCGCCGGTGGGCACGGTGACGGAGGTGGCGAAGCCGTTCGGGACGCCGGCCTCGGCGAGCAACTGCCGTGCTCTGGCCGGGTCGTAGGAGTAGGCGTCCCCGGCGGGGTCGTAGGCGGCGGTGGCGCGCGGCGCGGCCTGGTAGGCCGGGTCGGCGGTGCCGTGCAGCAGGGTGTCGGCGATCGCCCCGCGGTCGATGGCGTAGTTGGCGGCCCGGCGCACCAGCGGGTTGTTCCAGGGGGCCTTGGAGGTGTCCAGGATCCAGTACCAGAGGTGGTCGTAGCTGTTGGTGGCGACCGTGACGCCGTCGGCCCGGAGGCTGTCGAGGTCGTCGGGGTTCGGGTACTCGATCCAGTTCGCGCCGCCGGAGCGCAGGGCCGCGGTGCGGGCGGCGGCGTCCGGCAGCGCCTTGACCACGAGCCGGTCCAGCCTGGGGGCGCCGCGCCAGTAGCCCTTGTTGGCGGCGAGCTCGATCTGCTGGCCCTCGGTCTGCGAGACGAAGCTGAACGGGCCGGTGCCGACGGGGTGTTGGGCGAAGTTCGCCGAGCCGGTCCGGCGGACGGCGGTGGGGCTGGCGATCAGGACGTGCGCGAGGTCCTCCGGGAAGTGGCCGTTGGGCTGCTTGGTGACGAGTTCGACGTGGTCGGCGTCGGTCTTGCGGTAGGAGACGATGTCGCCCGCGTACTCCGCGGCGGCGGCGCCGAGGGCGTCGGTGTACTCGGGGCTGCCCTTGTCGAGGTAGCGCGCCAGGTTGAAGACCACGGCGTCGGCGTCGAAGGGGGTGCCGTCCTGGAAGGTGACGCCCTTGCGGAGGGTGAACGTCCAGGTCCTGTGGTCGGCGGCGACCTGCCAGTCGGTGGCCAGGGCGCCGGTGACCACCGGCGGCCTGTCGGTGCCCTGGAGCAGCTCGTAGCGGGTGAGGCCCTCGTAGAGCTGGAAGGAGACCAGGCGCTTGCCCTCGAAGCCCGCGCCGCCGATCACGGTGTCGGGGTTGGGCAGCTTGCCGGTGGCGCCGATGACCAGCGTCCCGCCGCGGCCGTCGCCGCCGCCCGCCCCGGTGCCGGCGCCGTCGGTTCCGGCGCAGCCGGCGGCCGCGGTGAGCAGGGCGACGGCGGCCGGCAGGGCGACGGCTCTGGAGCGGGTACGGGCGGTGCGCGTCATGGCGGGTCCTCGTCGGTTCGGTGGTTCGTGGTTCGTGGTTCGTGGTTCGGCGTTCGGGGGGCGTCAGGTCGTGGGTCGGGCGGTGCCGGTGGCGGCTTCCAGCAGGGCGCGGGTGTACGGGTGCGCGGGGGAGTCCCAGAGGCGGTCGGCGGGGCCCTCCTCGACCACCCGGCCGTGCCGCAGCACCAGCACCCGGTGGGCGAGCCGGCGTACGACGGCGAGGTCGTGGGAGATGAACAGGTAGGCCAGGCCGGTGCGTTCGCGCAGCTCGGTGAGCAGGTCGAGCAGCCGGGCCTGCACGCCGCGGTCCAGGGCGGAGGTCGGTTCGTCGCAGACCAGCAGCTCAGGCCCGGTGGCCAGGGCCCGGGCGACGGCCACCCGCTGGAGCTGCCCGCCGGACAGCTCGCGCGGGTAGCGGGCGGCGAGCGCGGGCTCCAGGCCGACCCGGTCGAAGAGCCGGGCGACGGCGGCGGCGCGCTCGGCGCGCGGTGTGCCGTGCAGCCGCAGCGCGAAGGCGACCGCCTCCCCGGCCCGCAGAGCGGGGTTGAGCGAGCCGCGCGGGTGCTGCGGGACGTACTGCAGGCGGCCCCGCAGCGCGCGGTCGGCGCGGCCGCGCAGCCGGTACGGGTCCCGGCCGGCGAAGCGGACGGTGCCGGAGTCGGCGGCGAGCAGGCCGAGGGCGAGCCGGGCCAGGGTGGATTTGCCGGAGCCGGACTCGCCGACCAGGCCGACGGTCTCGCCGGGCGCGACGGCGAGGCTGACGCCGTCCACGGCGGTCCGGTCGCCGTAGCGCTTGCCGACGGCGTCCAGGGTGAGCAGGGCGGGCGGGGCCGGGTTCATCGGCGTGCTCCCGGGTCGGCGGCCACCAGGGCGGCGGTGAAGGCGTGGTCGGGCTCGCCGAGCACCCGCTCGGCGGGCCCGAGCTCGACGACCCGGCCGGCCCGCATGACCGCCACCGTGCCGCCGGTCCGGCGGGCGACGGCGAGGTCGTGGGTGACCAGCAGCAGGGCGATGCCGCAGTCGGCGCGCAGGGTGGCGAACAGGTCCAGGATCCGGCCGCGGACCAGGGCGTCCAGCGCGGTGGTCGGCTCGTCGGCGATCAGCAGCTCCGGGCCGCAGCAGACCGCGAGGGCGATCGCGGCGCGCTGGCGCAGCCCGCCGGAGAGCTCGTGCGGGTACGCCCGGGCGACCCGCTCCGGGTCCGGGACGCCCGCGGTGGCGAGCAGCCCGGGCACGGCGGCGCGGGCGGCCCGGCGGCCGTCGGCGACCCCGTGCCGGCGCAGCACCTCGGCGAGCTGCGGGCCGATCCGGCGCAGCGGGTCGAGCGAGGCGCTCGGGTCCTGCGGCACGTAGCCGATCCGCCGGCCGCGGACGTTTGAGAGCGCGCGTTCGTCGAGCGCCCGCAGGTCGGTTCCGCCGAGCCGGACGCCCCCGGTGACGGCGGCGCCCCGGCCGGGCAGGCCGAGCACCGTCCGGGCGACGGTGGTCTTTCCGCTGCCGGATTCGCCGAGCAGCACCAGGGCGCCGCCGGGGCGCAGGGTGAGGGAGACCCCGTCGACGGCCCGGACGCCTCCGGGGTACTCGACGGTCAGGGCGTCGACCTCCAGCAACTCCTTCACCGGGTCACCTGCTTCGGGGCTCGTCGCGGTGCCGGCGGGGCGGCCCGCGGCAGGTGGGCGGCGGCGTCGCCGATGCGGGTGCGCAGCGCCTCGCCGAGGGTGTTGAACACGACCGAGACCGCGAGGATGACGAGGGCCGGCAGCACCGCCACCCAGGGGTGGGTGAGCAGCGCGGGCCGCAGCTCGTCCAGCATCGCGCCCCACTCGGCGGCGGGCGGGGCGACCCCGAGCCCGAGGAAGGACAGCCCGGCGGCGTACACGACGGCCAGCCCGACCAGCGAGGAGGCGTACACCAGCACCACCGGCGCCACCACGGGCGCGACCTGGCGGAGCACCAGCGCGCCCCAGCCGGCGCCGCTGACCCGGGCGGCCTCCAGGTACTCGGCGGACCGGATCCGCCGGGTCTCGGTGAATGCGACCCGGGCGACCGCGGGGGTGAGCACCACGGACAGCGCGAGCACGGTCGCGCCCAGGCCGGGGGTGAGCAGGGAGGCGACGGCGATCGCCAGCAGCACCCCGGGGAAGGCGTAGAGCACGTCCAGCGTGCGCAGCAGGGCCTGTTCGGTGAGCCGGCCGCCGAGGCCGGCCGCGATGCCGAGCAGCGTGCCGGCGAGGGTGGCGACGGTGACCGGCACCAGGGCGCCGGTGAGCGAGGCGCGTCCGGCCCAGACCAGCCGGCTCAGCAGGTCGCGGCCCTGTCCGTCGGTGCCGAGCGGGTGGCCGGGGCTGCCGGGGTCGAGCAGCCGGTCCGCGAGCCGGCCGGCGGCCGGGTCGTACGGGGCGACCAGCGGTGCGGCGAGGGCGAGCAGGACGAGCAGGACGGCGAGGGCGGCGGGGACGACCAGGCCGAGGTGGCGTGCGACGGGCGGGTGCGACGTCATGTCAGGCCCTCACCCGCGGGTCGACGGCCGCGTGTGCCGCGTCCACCAGCAGGTTGACGCCGACGAACGCGACCGCCACCACGAGCACCCCGCCCTGCACCAGTGGCAGGTCCCGGGCGGTGAGCGCGTCGTACAGCAGCCGGCCGACGCCGGGCCAGGTGAACAGGGTCTCCACGAAGACCACTCCCTCCAGCAGGTAGGCGAGTTGCAGGCCGCCGATGGTCAGCAGCGCGGGGGAGGCGTTGTGCGCGCAGTGCCGCAGCACGGCGGCCGGGCGCAGGCCGCGGGCGCGCAGCGAGTCGGCCAGCTCGCCGGCCAGGACGGTGCCCAGCGCGGCCCGGAACACCCGAGCGGTGAGCCCGAGCGGCACCAGCGCGGCGGCGACCGCCGGGAGGACCAGGTGACGGGCGAGGTCGGCCGGGCCGCCGGAGCCGAACGCGTCGTGGGTGCCGCCGGCCGGGAGCCAGCGCAGCCCGACCGCGAAGACGGCGATCAGCAGCAGCGCCACCGAGTACTGCGGGGCGGACACCGCGAGGGTGGAGAGCGCGCCGGAGATCCGCCCGCCGGGGCCGCGCGGGCGCAGCGCGCCGACGGCGCCGAGCGCCACCCCGCCGGCCAGGACCAGGACGAACGCGGCCGCGGTCAGGGTGAGGGTCTGGCCGAGCGCGGGCAGCAAGAGGTCGGCGACCGGGCGCTGGCCCGAGACCGAGGTGCCGAGGTCGCCGGTGAGCGCGTGGCCGAGCCAGTCGGCGTAGCGGACCGGCAACGGCTGGTCCAGGCCGAGCCGTTCGGCGAGCTGCCGACGGGCCTCGGGCGGCGCGCCCGGGCCGAGGAAGGCGGTGACCGGGTCGCCGGGGACGAGCGCGACGGTCGCGAAGACGACGGCGGTGACGCCGAGCAGCGTGGGGACGGCCAGCAGGAGCCGGCGCAGCAGGAACCGGGTCACCCGTCGGCCCTCCGGGGCGGGGCGCCGGACGGGTCGGCGGCGGGCCGGTGGGGCGGGGCGGGCATGGCGCTGCTGCTCCTTCGGGCGTCGGGAGTCCTCGGACGGGAGGCGGGGACGAGTGGTGCCGTCGTCTCGGCGTCGGCGAGCGCGGGTCCGGCACGGGGGCGGCGGCCGCCACCGGGCGTCGGGGCGACGCCGCGAGGGCCGCGGCCGCTGGGAGGAGCGTCGCGGACGGACGGCCCGGACAGCCAGTCAGCTCCTGATGCTGTTACTCCGGCTCACAGCATCCGCAGTGACCCGCAGTACCGCTGCCCGGGCCGCCGAGGCCCGGTCCCGTCCTTGACCTGCACAAGGAACCGGACCTAGGGTGCCCGCATGGCTATTCGGCGGACCGACTTCACCTTGGTCGGGATCGGCGGCTCGTGGCACCGCAGGTGCTTCGACGAGCTCTGTCGACCGCGCGCGACGCGCTGACCGCCCTGCTCCACACCCGCCGCGGTCGACGCCCTCTCCTCACCCGGATCCACACCCGACGCCCGTCCGCGTCGCCGGCCGATCCCTGTCGCAGCGTGCCGCTCCGCACGCGACGTCCGGCAGCGGACCGCGTCGCGCACCGCGTCGCACCCGCGTTCACGGGGCCGACCGGCCACCAGCAAGGGGGACCGCAGAGCCATGCCCGACCACAGACGTCCTGCCTCCGTTCCCGGAGGTGCCCGATGGCAGCAGTGAGCACCTTCGCTGCCCCGGCCGGCCCGCGCGGCCGCCGGTACCCCGCCCGCCGCGGCGCCTGCGGCGGCACCGGCCCGGGAGACGCCCCCGCCACGGGAGCGCCCCCGCTGCACGCCGAGATCGACAATCCGCTCGACCTGATCGCCGGCCACCAGCTGCTGGCCGAACCCGCACCGCCCGGCGCGGCCCGGGCCGCTGCCGGGTGCGGCTGCGGCCACCCGATGTGCGTGGACGAGGACCGCGAACGCACCGCGGCGGCCCGGGTGTTCCTGGTCGAGCGGCACCCGGTGACCAGCGCCGGACTGCGCAGCGTGCTGGCCACCGCGCCCGGACTGACGGTGGTCGGCTCCACCGGCGACCGGCTGCGCGCGGTGCCGGCCGTGCGCCGCACCGCCCCCGACGTCGTCCTGCTCGGCCGCGGCGCGAGCCTGGAGGAGGACCTCGCGGCCGTGGTGGCACTGCGCGGACCGGACGGGGCGCCCGACGCCCGGGTCCTGCTGCTGCGCCGCGCCGAGTCGACCGCCGAGGCGAGCCGGATGCTGCTGGCCGGGGCCGGCGGCTGCTTCCCGCTCGACCTGGCGGGGGAACGGATCATCGGCGCGGTCCAACTCGCCGCCGCAGGGGGGTCGGTGTTCCTGCCGGCCCCGCCGTCGGCCCGGATCCACCCGGCCGCCCCGGCGCGGCACCTCGGCGAGCTGCCGCCGCAGCAGGCCGGGCTGACCGAGCGCGAGCGGGAGGTGCTGGTCAAGCTCGGACAGGGGCTGAGCAACGCCGAGATCGGGCGCGAACTCGCCCTGGCCGAGGCCACCGTGAAGAAGCACCTCACCCAGGCGATGCGCAAGATCGGGCAGCCCGACCGGCTGCGCGCCGCGCTGTACGCCCACCGGCACGGGCTCGCCGGGTAGTTCCGCCTCCGCCCACCCACACCGCCCGAGGGCGGGTCCCGCCGGTCCGCGGGGCCCGCCCTCCGTCGTGTCCGTCCACCCGCTCGGCGCGGGGCGACCTTCGGAGCATCCGCACGGCGACGATCGGCGCCCTGACCGGCGCCGTTCGGGGCTACCGGGGCGCCCGAGCCGCTTCGTAGCGTGGCGGGAACGACGACGACACGACGGTCCGAAGGATCGTCCAGCCGAAGGGAGATGGCCCGATGGGGGGTGTGTCCGACGGGACCGGCGGTCCGACCGGCGCCGGTGACGGGGCGGGTGTCGAGGCCGGTCCGGTCACGGCGGTGCTGGCCGCCGCGTCGATCCGGGGCGGCGGCCCCGGTGCGGAGCAGCCGAGGTCCCCGTACCGCGCGATGGCGGACGCCGAGCGGTCCGCGCTCTGGCGGCAGCGGCTGCACGAGGCCGAGGCCGGGCTGACCCGCTACCTGGTGTCGCGCGGGCACGAACCGCACCTCACCGACTGGTTCGTGCTGCAGTCCGAGCTCTTCGCCGACCTGCCCGAGCCGGACGCCCCGGCCGTCGAGTGGCAGCGGGTGTTCTTCCGCGACCAGGCCCTGATGGAGCGCTTCCTCGTCCTGCGCTACGGCGAGGAGGTCCTCGGGGACTGGGCCCGGTCGAACGCCGAGGTGCACCGCGAGGTCGAGCCCGACCACGGCCGGGGCGCCGCCGACCCGATCCACCGGATCGCCCGGCAGGCCGAACTGTACGGCTCCGACTACGAGTTCGACGACGACGCGGCGCCCGGCCGGGAGCGCGCGGCGCTCACCATCACGCACTGCGCGATCTGGGACTACCGGGAGAAGGCCCGGCGCTCGGGCGTACGGCTGACCCTCGCCTCGCCCTGCACGTACTGCACCGAGGCGCTGTCCGCCAACATCCGCGCCAAGGGCTACCGGCCGGCGCACCGGCTGACCCACGGCCCGACCGGCCACGGCTGCCGCTGGGAGGCCACCGCCGCGAACGGGCCGGCCGCCACCGCCGAGACCGCCGCCACCGCGACGCCCGCTGCCACCGCCGAGCCCACCGCCGCGCCCACCGCCACCGACGACCCCGGGGAGTCCTGACATGTGCGGAATCACCGGTTGGATCGACTGGGACACCGACCTGCTCCACCAGGCCCGGACCGTCCGGGAGATGACCGCCACCCTGGCCTGCCGGGGCCCGGACGCCGACGGCGTCTGGCTCTCCCGGCACGCCGCCCTCGGCCACCGCCGGCTCTCCGTGATCGACCCGGACGGCGGCGCCCAGCCGCTCGCCGACCGCCCCGGGCCGGACGCCGCGGCCGTCCTCTCCTACAACGGCGAGCTGTACAACCACCGCGAGCTGCGCACCGAACTGGAGGCCCTCGGGCACGCCTTCAGGACCCGCTCGGATACCGAGGTGGTCCTGCGCGCCCACCTCCAGTGGGGGAAGGAGGCGCCGACCAGGTTCAACGGCATCTTCGCCTACGCCCTGTGGGACGCCCGGCGCGAGGAACTGCTGCTGGTCCGCGACCACCTCGGCGTCAAACCGCTCTACTGGCACGCCCACCGCGGCGGCCTGCTGTTCGGCTCCGAGCCGAAGGCCGTCCTCGCCAACCCGCTGTTCCGCGCCGAGCTGGATGCCGAGGGCGTCGCCGAACTGTTCGCGCTGCCCGCCGCGCCGAGCGCCGGCCACGGGATCTTCCGCGGCCTGCACGAGGTCCGGCCCGGCCACCTGGTGGTCGCCACCCGCGCCGCCACCCGCGAAGTCCGGTACTGGCGGCTGGAGTCCGCCGAGCACCGGGACGACGCCGCGACCACCCGGGCGACCGTCCGCGAGCTGCTCGCCGACGCCGTCGAGCGCCAGCTGGTCAGCGACGTGCCGCTGTGCACCCTGCTCTCCGGCGGCGTCGACTCCAGCGCCGTCACCGCCCTGGCCGCCGCCGCCCGCGAACGCGCCGGCCAGGGGAAGATCACCAGCTTCTCCGTCGACTTCCCCGGCAGCGCCGACCGCACCCCCGACGCCTGGCGGACCACCCTGGACGCCCCCTACGTGGCGGCCGCCGCCGAGCACATCGGCACCCTGCACACCACCGTCCTGGTGCCCGACGACGACCTGCTGGACGCCCGCGACGCCGTCCTGCGCGCCCGCGACCGCCCCGGCTGGGGCGAGATGGACGCCTCCCTGCACCTGCTCTTCCGCGAGGTCCGGCGGCGCTCCACCGTCGCCCTCTCCGGCGAGGCCGCGGACGAGATCTTCGGCGGCTACCCGTACTTCCACGACGCCGACGCGCTCGCCGCCCCGACCTTCCCGTGGCTGCACGGCAGGGCGACCCCGGCGGACCTGCTGCGCCCGGACGTCCGGGCCGAGGTGCGCCCCGAGGAGTACACCGCCGCCGCGTACCGGCGCTCGCTCGGCGAGGTGCCGCGCCTGCCCGGCGAGTCGGCCGCCGACGCGCGCACCCGCGAGGTCTTCCACCTCGCGCTCACCCGCTGGCTGCCCCCGCTGCTGGACCGGGTGGACCGGGTGTCGATGTCGGTCGGGCTGGAGGTACGGGTGCCGTTCTGCGACCACCGCCTGGTGGAGTACCTGTGGAACGTCCCGTGGGCGCTCAAGGCGCCGGACGGGCGGGCCAAGGGGCTGCTGCGCGACGCCGTCCGGGACCTCCTTCCGCCGCAGGTCGCCGACCGGCCCAAGAGCGGCTACCCGTCCACCCCGGCCGTCCGCTACGCCGAGGTGCTCACGAGCCGGGCACGGGACCTGCTGGCCGACCCGAACGCGCCGGTCTTCGAGCTGGTGGACCGTGGAGCGGTCCGCCGACTGCTCGCCGAGGGCCGTCCGCTGCCCAGCCCGCGCACCGCGCCGAACCCGGTCGGCGGCCTCGACCACCTGGTGCAGGTCGACGAGTGGCTGCGCGCCTACCGGGTGGGGCTGCGGTGAGCGGCGCCCTCACCCGGGCCGCCCAGCCCGCCGCCGAGACCTCCGCCGAGCCCACCGCGGGGCCCGCCGCTCAGCGCGCCGCCGAGCCCACCGCTCAGCCCGCCGCCCGGCCCGCCGCCGAGCACGTCACCGAGGAGGACTTCCGGGCCGCCTCCCGGGGCTGGACCAGCGGGGTCGCGGTGGTCACCACCCGCGCGGGCGAGGAGGTCTTCGCCAAGACGGTCTCCTCCTTCAGCACCCTCTCCCTCGACCCGCCGCTGGTCACCGTCGCGGTCGGCCGGCACAGCCCGCTGGTCGCGGCCGCCCGGACCGCCGGACGATTCGCCCTGTCCGTCCTGACGGACCGCCAGGAACCGGTCGCCCGGCGGTTCGCCACCCCCGGAGCCGGCCGCGCGCTCGGTGACTTCACCGCCGCGGGCGCCTTCGCCGCCGTGCCGACGAGGACCGCCGCCACCGGCGCCCCGCTCGTCGAGTCCGCCCTCGCCTGGTTCGACTGCCGGCTGCACGCCGCCCTGCCCGGCGGCGACCACACCATCCTGGTCGGCCTGGTCGCCGCCGCGGACCACGGCGCCGGCGCACCCCTGCTCTACCACGACGCCCGGTACCGCGTACTGGCCCCGACACCCCTGAATCCCACCGGAGTTGGCGCATGACACTGTTGGACACCGCCCCCGGTCGCGGCGCGCCCGCCACCGCCCGAGGCCTGCTCACCGGCGACCGCTACCGGGCCGAACTCGACGACGGGCGCGAGCTCTACCTCGACGGCCGGCGGATCACCGACCCCGCCGGACACCCCGCGTTCCGCCCGGCCGTGGACGAGCTGGCCCGCCTGCTCGACCTCCAGCACCACCCCGACCACCGCGACCTGCTCACCTGGCAGGACCCGGACAGCGGCCTGCGCCTCGCCCGCGCCTACCAGCCCCCGCGCACCCTCGACGAGCTCCGGCTCCAGCGCCGCAGCGCCGAGTTCTGGCACGCCGAGGCGCTCGGACAGCAGGGCCGCTCGCCCGCCTTCATGGCCTCCATCGCCGTCGGCGTCTACGACTTCCGGCACCGGCTGGCCGCCGCCGACCCGCGCTTCGGCGCCAACGCCGAAGCCTGGTACCGCCACTGCGCCACCAACGACCTCGTCCTCTCGCACGCCCTCGGCGACCCGCAGATCGACCGCTCCGCCGACCCGGTCGACGACCCGGACCTCGCCCTGCGGGTCATCGAGGAGAACGACCGGGGCATCGTGGTGCGCGGCGCCAAGCAGCTCACCACCCTCGCCCCGCTCGCCCACGAGGTGCTGGTCTACCTCTCGGCCTCCTTCACCGAGGGCCGCGGCGAGCAGTTCGTGAGCTGGTTCGCCCTGCCGCTGAACACGCCCGGGCTGGTCACGCTCGCCCGCGAGCCGCTCGGCGGCGCCCCCTGGGGCCACGCCCATCCGCTCGGCGCGCGGTACGACGAGCAGGACGCGATGCTCTTCTTCGACGACGTCCTGGTGCCCTGGGACCGCGTCTTCCTGCTGCGCGACGCCGGCCTCGCCCGGCTCGGCCTCGGCCGGATCAACGCCTGGAGCGCCTACGTCGGCCACATCCGCTACCGCGAGCGGCTGCGCACCCTGCTCGCCACCGCCACCCTCGTCGCCGAGTCGATCGGGGTGGACGGCTTCCGCAACATCCAGGAGGACCTCGGCCGCCTCGCCGGCTACGCCGAGCTGACCGAGTACTTCCTGGACGCCGCCGAGGCCCGCGGCGGCCCCACCGACGGCGGCCTGTTCGCCCCCGGCGACACCGCCGCCTCCCGGGTCTGGTCCGCCGAGGTGGCCGGCAGCGCCGTCGAGATCGTCCGCCGGATCGGCGCCTCCGGGCTGCTCATCCAGCCCACCGCCGCCGACCTCGCCCACCCCCGGCTGCGCCCGCACCTGGACCGCTACATGCGCGGGCGCGGCATCGACGCCGAGCGCAAGTCCCGGCTGTTCCGGATCGCCTGGGAGCTCACCGGCGACGGCTTCGGCCAGCGCCAGGACCTCTACGAGTACGTCCACCGGGGCGACCTGACCCGCAACCGGATCAACATCTTCAAGCGGTACGACCAGAGCGGCGCCCGTGAGCGCCTGCTCCAGCTGGTCGACCGGCCCGCAGGCACCGAGGAGGACCAGAAGTGAGCCCGTCCGCCGTCGAGATCCAGGCCCGCACCCTCGCCGGGTACGCCGACGCCAGCCGACTGCGCCAGGTCCAGGACCGCGACTGGGTGCTCGACCGGATCACCGGCACCCCCGAGTCCCTGATCGACCTGGGCAGCGGGATCGGCCAGCTGCTGCAGGCCGCGCTGGAACGGTTCCCCACCCTGCGGCGCGCCGTCGGCCTGGAACGCTCCGAACACCGCCTCGCCGAGGCCGCCGACCGGCTGCGCCCGTACGGCGACCGCGTCGCCCTGCACCGGGCCGACCTCACCGCGCCCGAGCCGCTGCCGTTCCGGGCCGAGGTGATCACCCAGACCTCGGTGCTGCACTGGCTCCACCCGGACGAGGAGCGCGTCTTCGCCTGGGCCGCCGCCCACCTCACCCCCGACGGCAGCTTCCTGCTCACCACCTACCACCCCGCCCGGGACGAGCACGGCCTCGGCGGCGAGGACGAGCTGGTCCGCGACGCCCTGGTCGCCCTCGGCACCCCCCACCAGGAGGTGCCCGCGGTGTTCGCGCGCCACGGGGTGCTGCCGATCGCGACCCGCACCAGGACCGCCGAGGACCTCGCGGCGGTGATCGGCCCGCACCTCCGGGTGGCCGGGCGGCTGGAGCGCGACGCCGTCGTCACCATCGACAGCGCCGAGCAGTACGAGCACTTCCACGCCGCCACCTTCGGCGACTACTACAGCCGCCTGGTGCCGGAGGAGCGGCGGGCCGCGTTCTTCCGCGCCGTGGGCGAGAGCGCCTGGCGCCGGCAGCGCGAGCGGGGACACGTCAGCAGCATGCCCGTCCTGCTCTGGACGCTCACCCCTCGTTAACAGCGTGTGTAGCCCGCCGCTCATCCCTGGGACGGGCGGCGGGCCGCGCCTTACGCTGGGGTTCGTCACGAACCCGCACCACCGGACCTGGCCGAGGAGCCCCACCGTGTCAACTCCCCCCACCGGACGGGAACTCGGCGCCTTCCTGCGCGCCCACCGCGAACTCCTCAAGCCTGCCGACGTCGGCCTCACCGCCACCACCCGCCGCCGCACCCCCGGGCTGCGCCGCGAGGAGGTCGCCTCCCTCTCCGGCGTCGGCCTCGCCTGGTACACCTGGATCGAGCAGGGCAGGGTCGCCGCCTCCCGGCAGGTGCTGGAGGCGATCGCCCGGGTGCTGAAGCTGGACGACGCCGGCCTGCGGCACGCCCTGCGCCTGGCCGGCTTCCACGAGCCGGCGCCGGACGCCGGCCCGGAGGGCACCGACCGCATCACCGGGGCCATCCAGCACGTCCTGGACTCCTGGCCCACCAGCCCGGCCGTCCTGCTGGACCGCCACTTCGACCTGCGCGGCTGGAACGCGGCGTGGGCGGCGCTGTGGGGCTCGCCCGAGTTCGTGCCCGCCGACCGGCGCAACCTGATGTGGGTGATGGCCGCCGACCGCCGGGTCCGCGCGGTGCTGCGGGACTGGGAACCGCTCGCGATGAACGTCTTCCAGCACTTCCGGGCCCAGGCGGGCGCCGCTCTGGCCGAGGCCCGCACCGGTGAGGTCTACCGGCACCTGGACGAGGACGCGCCGGAGCTCCGCCACTGGTGGGGGTGCCACTCGGTGGCGGAGCTGACCGTCCGCACCGTCACGGTCGAGCCGGCCGGGCTCGGCCCCGTCCGGATGGCCCTGTCCTCCTTCCACCCGGTGGACGACCCCTCGGCGACGGTGCTGCTGTTCACCCCGAGCGGCGCCGCCGACCGGGCGCGGATGGCCGAACTCGTCGAGCACCCGTTGCGCGCGGTCGGCGACGCGGAGGGGGAGCGCCGGGTCGGCTGAGCCCGGACCTCAGGCCTTCCGTCCGGCGGCCCGGCGCAGCCCCAGGCTGACCGCCAGGGCGCCGAGCGCGGCCGGCAGCGCGAGCCCCGCGCCGATCACCAGAATGCCGTCCGCGACGTCGTCGAAGGTGCCCACCGCCCAGGCGCCGACCCCGGTGCCCGCGTACATGGTCGAGGTCAGCCACGCGCTGGAGGTCGCGCGCAGCTCCGGGGCGATGGTGCCCGCGAGCGTCTGCTGGTCCGTCACGAAGCCGCCCGAGGCCACGAACCACACCGTCACCCCGGCCAGGGCGAGCACCAGGCCCGGCCCCTCGGCCGCCACCGCGACGCCCACCGCCAGCAGGACGCCCCACAGCGGCAGCAGCGGCAGGTCGGAGCGGCCGGCGGTCCTGGCCCGGTCGCCGAGCCGCCCGCCGAGCAGCGAGCCGGCCACGCTGCCCGCGCCGACCAGCACGCCCACCAGGCCGAGCGCCTGCACCGACAGGTCGAAGCGCTGCACCAGCAGCGCGCCGAGGAAGGTGTAGGCGCCCAGGTTGGCGGTGTTGAAGACGGTGTTGACCAGCAGGGCGCGGCGCAGCGTGGGATCGGCCCAGCCCGCCAGGATCGCCCGGACGGCGCCCACCCGCGGCGCGGCCGCCTGTTGCGCCTGCTCCTCCGTACGGCCCCGGACCTGGCGCAGCAGCAGCGGCACGGCCGCGGCGGTGCCGACGGCCAGCGCCCAGAACGCCGAGCGCCAGCCGGCCAGCCCGGCCAGGAAGCCACCGAGCGGCACACCGATCACCTGGCCGCAGGAGAACAGGGCCATGCCGAGGCCCAGTGCGCGCCCGCGCACCGCCTCCGGCGCGCTCTCGGCGATGTGCGCCCAGATGGCCGGCCCGGCCGCGGCCGCCGCCAGCCCGGCCACCGCGCGGGAGACCACCAGCAGGGTCAGCCCGGTGGACAGGGCCGCCGCCGCGTTCGACAGGACGAACAGCAGGGTGCCCGCGACCAGCGTCCGGCGGCGGCCCAGACGGTCGCTCAGCAGCCCGAGGAAGGGCGCCGCGACGGCGTACACCAGCACGTAGGCGGTGACGCTGGAGGCGGCGGCGGCCTCACTGGTGCGGACCGAGTCCGCGATGGTCGGCAGCAGGGGCGAGACCAGGAAGGTCTCGGTGCCGAACAGGAACAGCAGGAGGAACACCCCGGCGTAGCGCCACCGGTCGAAGGCCCGCGCCGACGCGGGCAGTTGGGGGACGTCCTCGGCCTCGTCGGAGGGCCGGGGCGGGTCGGAGATGCTGCTCACGGCGAAGTACCGCCTTCTCGTACGGGGGCGCGGCCGGGCCCTCGGACGGCAGGCGGAAGCGGCCGCGCGACGGCTGACAGAGGTCCGATGCGGCCATCCTGCGGACCGGTGGGACGCCCAGCCAGACAGGCGGTGATCCTGTGAGTCCAGCTCACAGGCTGGGCGCCGCACTCCGTGCGCCCGCTCCGCCGCCCAGGCCCTCCCGCGCCGTCAACCGGCCCGCAGGGCCTCCGCGGCGGCCGTCGCGACCACCTCCGCGACGGTGGACAGGGCGGGCGAGTCCAGCTTCCACTGCTGCCAGTACAGCGGGACGTCCATGGGCCGACCGGGTGCCAGCTCCACCAGTCGGCCGGAGCGCAGCAGCGGTTCGGCCTGCGGTTCGGGTACCAGGCCCCAGCCGAGACCGGCGGCCACCGCGTCCCGGAACCCGTCCGAGGCGGGCACCATGTGGCGGATCCGGCCGGCGCCGGACCGCCCCCGGGTGAGGGAGCGGACGAACGCGTCCTGGAGCTCGTCGCGCCGGTCGAAGACCACGGTGGGTGCCTCGCACAGGTCCTCGGCCACGTCGCCGGTGAGCCGGCGGGCGGCGAACTCCGGGGTGGCCACGGCCAGGTAGCGGGCCAGGCCGAGCCGCCGCACGGTGCAGCCGGCCACCGGGTCGGGCGAGGAGGTGACGGCCGCCATCACCTGGCCCTCGCGCAGCAGGGCGGTGGTGTGGGCCTCGTCCTCCCGGTGCAGCTCGAAGCAGATCGGCGGGTCCTGCGGCACCCGGGTGAGCGCGGGCAGGAACCACGTGGCGAGGGAGTCGGCGTTGACCGCGATCGGCACCCGGGCCGGGCCCTGCTCGGCCGCCAGGCCCAGTTCGGCGCGGGCGTCCCGCTCCAGGCGGGCCAGCTGGCGGGCGAACCGGACCACCACCTCGCCGGAATCGGTCAGCCGTACCGGCTTGGTGCGCATCAGCAGCACCCGCCCGGTGCGCTGTTCCAGGGCCTTGACGCGCTGGCTGACGGCGGAGGGGGTCACGTGCAGGGCGGTGGCCGCGGCGTCGAAGGTGCCTTCGTCGACCACCGCGAGCAGGGTCCGGACCTGGTCCAGGGGGAGTTCGTCCATAAGTGGGGCTAAGGATACGTAAAAATTCTTAGCTGTACTCATGGCCGGGCGATCCCTACGGTCGGAGCCATGAACAGCAGCACCATCGCGGCCGTGGTCGCCGGTTTCGGCACCGGGCTCTCCCTCATCGTGGCCATCGGGGCCCAGAACGCCTTCGTCCTGCGCCAGGGCGCCCGCCGGCAGGCCGTCCTGGCCGTGGTCGCCATCTGCGCGCTCTCCGACGCGGTCCTGATCACCCTCGGCGTGACCGGGGTGGGCGCGGTGGTCACGGCCTGGCCGACGGCGCTGACCGCGGTGGGCCTGGCGGGCGGGGCCTTCCTGCTCTGCTACGGCGTCCTGGCGGCCCGGCGGGTGCTGCGCCCGGACCCGGCCGCCGCGCTCACCGAGGGCGGGCCGGGGGCGGGCTCCGTCCGGCGGGCGGTCCTCACCTGCCTGGCGATGACCTGGCTGAACCCGCACGTCTACCTCGACACCGTGGTCCTGCTGGGCTCGCTCGCCTCCCACCGCGGCGACCTGCGCTGGGCCTTCGGCGCGGGCGCGGCGCTGGCCAGCCTGGGCTGGTTCGCCGCCCTCGGCTTCGGCGCCCGGCTGCTGAGCGGCGTGCTGTCCCGGCCGAAGGCCTGGCGGGTGCTGGACGGAGTGGTCGCGGCGACCATGCTGGCCATGGGCGGGATGCTGGTCGCCGGGGCCTGAGGGTCGTTCCGTCGTTCCGCGGGGGGCGGAGGGTCGTGAACGAGGGGGGCGTGGCGTGATGCGGCGGCGCCCGATGCGGGATTGCGGTTCAACGGGCACGCCGCGGAGGGAATTCCGGCGAGCGGTGTCGGCGGGTGCCGTCCGAATGCCGGGGAAAAGCGACCGGATGACGCCGCGGACGGATTTCGTCGCCGCCCCGACCCGGCCCGCGACGGGCACGGCGGGGAGCCGGCGCCGTTCGGGCGGCGCGGGCGCCGGGCCGGCCCGGCGGGGAACGGACCGCGACTGAACGGAGCCCGGCCCGGGGATGGCCGGACGGCGGGCATCCGAGGAAACTTGGTCTAGACCTGATCGGCGAGCTGGCTTAGCCTCCCTGAAGAATCGGGCGGGATCAGGCGGGGGAACGCTGTGCTTGAAGTTCTGGGCATCGAACCATCGGCCGAGGCGGTGTACCGGCTGCTCGTCGACGAGCCGGGATTCCGGATCGGCGACATGGCCGAGCGGCTGGGGTGGAGCGAGGAGCGGGTGCGCTCCGCGTTGAACCAGCTCGCCGAGCTCGACCTGGTGAACCTGGAGGACGGCTGCCTGGACGCGGTGCCGTTCAACCCGGACATCGGCTTCGGGTTCCTGCTCTCGCGCGCCACCGCCGACCTCAGCCGCCGACAGCGGCAGATCGAGTCCGCCGAGCAGGCCGTGACCGCGCTGAGCGCCCGGTTCAACGCCAACCGGCCGTCCCGGCACGAGATCATCCACCGGCTGGAGGGGCTGGACGTGGTCCGCAAGCGCCTGGAGGACCTGGCCTCCACCGCCGAGCGCGAGTGCCTCTCGCTGCTGCCCGGCGGCGCCCAGCTGCCGGACACCATGGACGCCAGCGAACCGCTGGACCGGCAGGCGCTGGAACGCGGGGTGCGGATCAGGAGCGTCTACCAGGAGAGCTTCCGCAACGACCCGCCGACGCTGGAGTACGTCCGCTGGTTCACCCGGCTCGGCGGCGAGGCCCGCACGGTGCCCCTGCTGCCGATGCTCCTGGTGGTGGTGGACCGGGAGACGGCGCTGGTGCCGATCGACCCGCAGGACGGCCGCGCCGGCGCGCTGGAGGTCCGCACCCCGGGGGTGGTGACCGCGCTGGCCCTGCTGTTCGAGCAGTTCTGGGCGGCGGGCACGCCGTTCGGCCAGGACCCGCCCCGCAACGAGCACGACCTGACGCCCCAGGAACGGGAGTTGCTGCTCCTGCTGAGCATCGGCTGCACCGACGAGGCGGCCTCGCGGCGGCTCGGGCTGTCGCTGCGCACGGTGCGCCGGATGAGCTCCCAGCTGATGAACCGGCTGGGCGCGCGCAGCCGCTTCGAGGCGGGGGTGCGCGCGGCGAAGGAGGGCTGGCTCTGACCCGGCCGGTGAATTCCGGTGCTCGGTCGGCGCGGGCGGAAAGTTCGTGGGTGAAACGTGATAACAGCGGCGAGATCAGGCTCCGCCACGCGCGTGATCGCGCCGTTTTCCGTGCGGCGAGTCGGTTCGTGCCGTAACCGGGTGAGGATCCGACGAGGGGAGACGGTCACGGTATTCCGGTGGCGGACATTCCTGTGGTGAACAGGAAGAAGGGGATGGGATCAGATGCTCCTGGAGCGCGACGAGGTGCTGGCGGCGGCCGCGGCGGCCGCGGCCGCCGCGCGGGCGGGCAGCGGACGCTGGGTCCTGCTCTCGGCGCCGGTGGCGGGCATGGGGCGCAGCGCCGCCCTGGAGGCGATCGTCCGGCAGCAGGCGGACGGCGACGCGATGCGGGTGGGCCGCGCGCGCGGTGTGCCGGAGGAGACGGCGTTCCCGTTCGGGCTCGTCCGGCAGCTCTTCGCGGACGACGAGGCCGTCCCCTTCTCGGCGCCGGCCGGGCCGGACGAACAGCGGCTGTTCCACCGGCTGACGACACGGCTGACCCGCTCGGCCGCCGAACGGCCGACGCTGCTCGCGGTGGACGACCTCCACCACGCCGACGAGCCGTCCCGGCGCTGGATCGGCTACCTCGCCCGCCGGATCGGCGGGATCCCCGTCCTGCTGGTGGCCACCGAGCGCGCCGACCCGTGCGGTCCGGCCCCCTTCCCGGGCCCCACGGGCGTGTCCGTCGCCCTCCGCCCCCTCAGCGCGTCCGCGGTCGCCCGGATCGCCCGGGCCGCCGGCCTGGACCAGGGGTCCACCGTGACCTGCGTCGAGGCGAGTGCCGGAAACCCGGCCCTGGTACGGGCCCTCGCCGCCGACCTCGGCGACGGACGGATCCCCCGCCGACCGTCCGCCCGGTCCCGCAGCCGCTACCGCGACACGATCGCCGACTGGCTGAGGGGGGCCGATCCGTGCTTACGCCACGCCTGCCTCGCGCTCGCCGCCGCGGCCGAGGAGGGGATGCCGGCCGGCCCCGGCCTGCTCCACCGGCTCTCCGGCCGCCGCCCGTCGTGGCGTTCCCCGGGCGAGCGGCCGGTGCGTCGCCTGAGCAGACTGCTGAGCCACCCCCTCGCGCGGCAGGCCGTCCTCGCCGCCGCGGAGCCGGAGGAGATCGCCGCACTGCGCGCCCGCATCGCGGAACTGCTCGACGAGAGCGGTGCGCCCGCGAGGGCGGTGGCCGCCCGGCTCCTGCGGGTGGACCGGCCCGGCGAGGTGTGGATGGCCCGTTCGCTGGCCGAGGCCGCCGAGGAGGCGATGCGCGCCGGCCACGTCGCGGAGTCCGCCGCGTACCTGCGCCACGCCCTGAGCGGCCCGCTCGACCCGGATCGGCGCGCCGCCCTCACCATGCGCCTCGGCGCGCTGGAACTCCCGAGCAACGCGACCGCCGGCATCCGCAGGCTCCACACCGGACTGGACCTGCACACCGATCTCCGGGACCGGGCGACCGCGGCGACCGCCCTCAGCGCGGCCCTCGTCGCCGGCCGGGACCCGGACACCGCCCTGCGGATCCTCCACCAGGCCGGCCGGGGCGCCACCGACGACGAGCTCGTCCAGGTGTTGCAGACCCTCGGCGCGTTGGTCTCCTCGCACGACGGCGACGCGTGGCGCGGCGCCGTCGCGGGCCTGCGCGCGCTCGCCCCCACGGCAGCCCCGGCCATCGAGCCGCTGGTGTGCGGACTGATCACCGAGTACGAAGCCGGAGCCGGCCTCTGCTCGGCGGCCGAGGCGCTCGCCCGGGTCCGGCCGCGGCTGGCGGCGCCGGTGGACCCGCGGCTGCGGACCGCCTGGCTGGGCAGCGCGGCCACCCTGTTGCAGTGGGCGGACCGCCTGGCGGAGGCGCGCGAGCTGACCGGCCTCTGCCTGCCCGCCCCGCCCGTCCCGCCGGATCTGACGGACGCGGGCCTCCAGAGCCTGCTCAGCGTCCGGGCCGAAGCGACGCTCTGGGCGGGCGAGTTCGAGCGGGTCGTCGCCGAGAACGCGCCCCTGGTGGAGGCGACCGCCGGGCGGGGCGTCCGGCTGCCGCACCTGGCGGCCATGGTGGCGACCGCCCGGTGCGAGACCGGGCGGCGCGCCGGGGCGTGGCAGGCCGTGGACCTCGCCGGCCCCTGCGGCAGCGACAGTTCCTGGGAGTGGAACGAACTCAGCCACGCCCGGGCCCTGTTGCACGCGGCGGACGGCGACTGGCAGGCGGCGCTCGACGACCACCTGCGCTGCGGAGCCGGCCAGAGCGCCCGTGACTTCGTCAGCCCGGTCGCCACGCCGTGGCGTTCCGGGGCGGCGCTCGCCCTGGTGCGGCTCGGGCGGCGGGAGGAGGCCCGGGAACTCGCCGAGGAGGAGCTGCGCCACGCCCGGACCTGGGGGACCGCGCGAGCCGTCGGCCGGGCGCTGGGGGCCTTCGCCGCGACCGTCGGCGGCCGAGTGGCCCTGGGGGCGCTGACGGAGGGCGCCGAGCTGCTCAGGCCGGCTTGCGCGCCGGTGGAACTCGTGGAGGTCCTGGTCGACCTGGGCCGGGCCCGGATCGGGGCGGGCAACGCCCGCAAGGGCCGCGACACGCTGCGCGAGGCGCACGCCGTGGCGCTGCGGCTGGCCGGGCCCGCCGCGGAGAACGGGGCGCCGGCCACCGGCCGACTGCTCGACCTGACGGCGCGGGCGCTGCGCGAGGGCGGGGTGCGCAACCGGAGCGCCGGGCACGAACTGACCCCCGCCGAGCGGCGGGTGGCCGAACTGGCGGCGGCGGGGCACACCAACGCCCAGATCTCCGACGCGCTCTTCCTCACCCGCCGCACCGTGGAGACGCACCTCACCAACGCCTACCGCAAGCTGCGGATCGCCCGGCGGACCCAACTGGTCGCGGTGCTGGGGCAGTAGGAGCACGCCGCTCCGCCCGGGTGCGGATGAACCCGGGCGGAGCGGCTCAGGTCAGGCCGGCGCGATCAGGACTTCGACAGGGTGAAGGAGACCGCGGCGTTGTCGCCACCGCCGCCCTGCCAGGTGCACTTGTACCCCCAGGGGGCGTCGCAGCTGTAGCTGTTGCTGCCCGTGTAGGGGTTGTTCCAGTGCACCTTCACCTTGCCCTGCTCGCCGAGGACGTCGAAGGTGACGTCGCCCTCGGTGCCGGTCATGAAGCCGTCCGACTCGCTCTCCCACTTCGCGGTGACGCCGGACTGGATCATGGACGGCGGCATCCCGTTGTCGGACCAGATCCCCCACTGCAGGCTCGCGCCGGAACGGGTGAGCAGCTTGCCCGAGTTGTTGGTGAAGTTGACGGAGGTGCTGCGGGCGGCACTGGTGAGGGCGGGGGCCTCCGCAGCGGCCGGGGACGCGGCGGCGAACGAGGCGCGCCCGATGGAGAACGAGACCGAGGTGTTGTCCCCGCTGCCGCCGCTGCGGGAACAGGTGTAGCCGTACGGGACGGTGCAGCTGTAGTCGTTGGAGCCCCAGTAGGGGTTGTTCCAGTGCAGCTTGACCTCGCCGCCGTCGGAGAGCGTGTAGGTGATGCTCCCCTCCGTCCCGGTCGCGAACCCGCAGGACTCGCTCTGCCAGGTGGCGGACTTCGAGTTGGGGACGTAGTCGGGCGGCAGCATGTCGTTCGTCCAGCAGCCGTGGTCGAGCTTCTCCCAGGTCTTGGTCAGGCCGGACCCGCTGTTGTTGGAGACGGTGACCTTCGTGGAACGGTCCGCGGTGATCCGCGGCACGCTCGCCGCCTCGCTCTCGGCGGCCGGGCGCTGCGCCGCGGAGGCCTGGGGCGCGGCCGGTGCGGCGGCCTGCGCGGACGGGGCGAGGGAGACCGCTCCGGCCGCCATCAGCAGGGCGGTGAGGGCACCGGCGGCCGTGCGGCCCAGGGCGGTGGTGGACGTCGTACGCTGCATGGGGTGACCAACTCTCTTCGTGGCGGGGCGAGCGGATGCGGCACGCTCGCCGTGGTCGGATCCGGGGGCGTCGCGGCGCGGGGCCGGCGGCGGGGGACTCGCTGGACGTGGCCGGGGACCTACTGGATGTAGAGCTCCCACCGGTACGCGCCGTCGACCCAGACCTGCTCGATCTTCTGCTTGACGGCGCTCCCGAGGCCGTACAGCACCCAGTACGCGGCCTCCGCCGCGACGTACGTGTCGTACCGGCCGGCCCACCGCCAGATGTCGATGGCCTGCGCCGAGGTGCCCTCCTGGAGGGCGGTCGGCGCGTCGGCGGGCGCCACGGCGGCGTGCGGCCGGGCGGGGGCGGCCGAAGAGGCGGCGGCGTACGCCTGGGCGGTGCCGCCGACGAGGACCGCGGCGGCGAGGGCGGCGCAGAGCGAGGCCGCGCGAATTCGCCTGTTCATGACAAATATTCCCTTCTGGACGTTCCACGCGACAGCCGGTCACCCGTGGCGGATCGGCCCGCCCCGGCTGCGGGGTGCGGTGGTGGTCACAGACTGGCAGCGACTGCCGCATCCGGGCATCGTGGAAAACCGCGAACTTGGCGCGGTGCGCGTCCCAGGGGTGTGCGTCCCGGAAGTGCGCGTTCCCCAAGTGCGCGCGCGTCCCAGGGCTACCGGGGCCTGTCCCGCACGACAGGCCCCGGCGGCTGGGCGGAGCGCGGACCGGGTCGCTCAGGCCGCGGTGTCCAGCCGCCGGCGCTGCTCCTCGTCGAGGACGAGGTCCAACGCGCCCAGGCTCTCCTCCAGTTGGGCGACGGAGCTGGCGCCGACGACCGGGACGGTCGGCACGGGGTGGCCGATCAGCCAGGCCAGCACGACCTGGTTGACGGTGGCGCCGGTCTCCTCGGCCACCTCCGCCAGCGCGGCCAGCCGGGCCTTCGTCGACGGCTGCTCGTACTGCTCGCGCAGCGGGCGGTCGGGACGGCAGTACGAGCCGCCGAGCAGCGGGGAGTAGGCGAGCAGCGTCATCGACGGCCGCGGCGCGAGGTACGAGAGCAGGGCGTCGTCGGCGTGCTTCTGGATGCCGAAGTCCGCGTCGGGCCGCGGCCGCAGGTAGCTGTGGCGCTGCTGGACGCACCGGTAGCCGGGCCAACCCCGCTCGGCGGCGAGGTCGTTGGCGGCGGCCAGTTCGGCGGCGCCGTGGTTGCTGCAGCCGAGGGCGGTGACCTTGCCGTCGGCGACCAGCCCGGCGAAGGCGCCCATGGTCTCCTCGACCGGCGTGGCCGGGTCGGTGACGTGGGCGTAGTAGAGGTCCACCCGGTCGGTGCCGAGCCGGCGCAGGCTGCCCTCGGCGGCCTCGCGCACGGCGCGGGCGGACAGGCCCTCGATGTGCTCGGGGAAGGGCAGTCCGGGCACCGGGCGGGCGCCGACCTTGGTGGCGAGCACCAGGTCGTCGCGGTTGCCGCGGCGGGCCGTCCAGCGGCCGAGCAGCTCCTCGCTCTCGTGGCCGTCGGCGCCGGGCGCCCAGAAGGCGTAGTTGTTCGAGGTGTCGATGAACGTCCCGCCGGCTTCGGTGAACCGGTCGAGGATCGCCGTCGCGGTCTCCTCGTCGACGGTGGTGCCGAAGGTCATCGCGCCGAGACAGAGCGCGCTGGCCGACTTTCCGTCAACTCCGAGGCTGCGGTACCGCATCAGTCATCCCTCCAGGGGGTCGTCGGTGGTGTCGCCGGTCGCGGCCGGGGGTGTGCCCCGCCGGGACCGGGTCACCAGAATCATTACCCCGGCGGTGCCCAGTTCGGCCAATGTGCAGACCAGCCGGGAGACGATCGCGGCGGCGCCCGCCGTCGGGACCGGGACGACCGTCGACAGCGACAGCACCAGGACCATCTCCCGGGCGCCCAGGCCGTCCGGGAGGACGATCGTCAGCGTCCCGGCGACGGTGGCGAGCGCGAAGCCGCCGACGCAGGCCGACAGCGAGCGGGCGGGCGGCCCGTCCAGGGCGACCACGATCAGCCACAGGTGCAGCCCGGCCGAGAACCAGGACAGCAGCGCCAGGGCGAGCGAGACCCGCACCGCGCGGGGCGAGTTGCGTCCGGTCGGCGGCGGTCGGCGGAACAGCCGGGCGCCGCGCTCCACCGACGCGCCGATCAGCCCCGGGCGGACCACGAAGCAGAGCAGGACGAGCACCGGCAGGGCCAGCCACCAGGTGTTCCCGCCGAGCACGGCGGGGGCGATGCCGAGCGCGGCGAGGCAGGCGGTCAGCATGGTGATGCCCAGGCTGACCACGTAGGTGGTGACCATCCGTCCGGCCGTGGCCCCGTACTCGGCGCCGAGCTGGATGTGCGCCAGCAGCCCGAAGACCGGGGTCGGGAGGAACTTGCCGAGCAGCCCGCAGAAGAAGATCCGGGCGCTGCCGAACAGCCCGACGGGCGGCCCCAGGTCGTCGAGGACGGCCCGCCAGGACAGCAGGCCGAGCAGCAGCCCGCCGACGTTCGTCAGCACGGACAGCGCCAGCAGGGCCAGGAAGCGCCCGTCCGCCATCCTGGTCACCAGGCTCCAGGCGTCGTTGCGGGCCACCGCGACCAGGCCCGCGACGCCGGCCAGCAGCAGGACGGCGGTCAGCAGGCGGTGCCGCGCCCTGGGCTGCCCCGCCGCCGTGCCCACGGCCGTCGCGCCGTCCGCCGTCCCGCCGCCCGTCGCCGCAGCGCCGTCCGCCGCCGCATCGCCGGCCGGTGCGGCGCCCACCGCCGGCGCCGCGGCCGGACGCCCCCCGGACACGCCGGTCATGACGCCCGGTGCCGCGGCCGCCGGAAGCCGCGCTCGGTGAGCGCCCGCACCGCGCCCCGGGCGACGCCCGCCACCAGCGCGGTGTGCAGCAGGAAGTGGTAGCCGACGAAGACCGGGTAGTACCGCAGCCCCTGGTCCCGCACCACGAACCGGGCCAACCCGGGGTCCGCCACCGCGAACCAGGCCACCCCCAGCGCCGGGAGGACGGCCGCCCGGGGCGTCAGGAGCAGCAGCGGCAGGCTCCCCCAGGTGGCGGCGGTGGCCAGCACGCCCGGCATCCGGTTGGCCTTGAGCGCCCCCGGGCTGAACCGGTGGGCGCCGGCGAACGCCACCAGCAGCTGCGAGCGCCGGTACTGCTCGCCGAGCAGCGCGCCCAGCCGGTCCACGTCGTCGTGCCGGCCGGTGATCCGCTCGGTCAGCAGGATCGGGTGCTTCGCCGACAGCCGCTCGCTGTACTCGACGTCCTCCGACTCCCGCAGGGTCTCGTCCAGCGGGCCGATCTCCTCGAACACCGTCCGCCGGATCGCGCACATGGCGAAGAAGACGGTGCGGACCCGGCCGGTGGCCCGCCGGCGCCACCAGTACTCGTGCAGGACGCGGTAGCGCTCGACCGGCCCGTCGTCGAACAGCGCCCGCTTGCCGACCACCCCGTGGACGCAGCCGAGGTCGGGCTGTTCCTCCAGCAGGGCCACCGCGTTCCCGACCGCGTCCGGGTCCAGCGCGATGTCGGAGTCCAGGAAGAACAGGATCTCGCCGGTGCTCTCGGCCGCGCCCCGGTTGCGGGCGACGGACACCCCGCCGTTGCGCTGGGTGATCAGCCGGACCGGGTAGCGCCGGACGATCTCCGGGGAGCGGTCCGAGCTGCCGTCGTCGACGACCAGCACCTCGTGCACGGGATAGGTCTGCGCCAGCGCGGACTCGACGACCGCCGCGATGGTCTTCTCGTAGTTGTAGTTGGGGATGATCACCGACACCGTGGGTCGTGCGTCAGCCATGCGTGCCTCCCGATGCCGGCCCGGAGATCCAGGCGTCCTGGCGGAGATGGTCGGATGTGCCCTCGGGGCTGCTCAGCGCGTAGCGGTGGGTCCGGGCACCGTGCGCGGTGAACGCCCAGTCGAAGCGCCACCAGTCGTGCCAGCTGCCGGCGTCCCAGGACGTCGGCAGGACCGTGTCGCCCGCGTCCGCGGCGTCCTGGGCGAGGCCGCGCAGCACGTTGAGGTCGCCCATGCCGGCGTTGGTGTTGAAGTCGCCGGCGATGAACAGCGGGTTGGGGTTGTCCCGGACGTCCCGGAGCAGCCCGTCGAACTGCTGCCGGCGCTCCCGCTGCCGGCGGTGCACGTCGGCCGGGAAGTCCCGCGGGGGCATCCCGTAGGCGACCGGCACGAGCATGTGGACGTTGTAGAAGGAGACCACCGACCCGTTCACCGCGAGGTCGGTGCGCAGCACCTTGGCCCCGGCGAAGACCCGCGACCAGTCGCCCTCCCCGCTCGCCCGCAGCTCCCGGTCCGGGCCGACCGGCGGCTGCGCCACCACCGGGAAGCGGGAGAGCGTCACCAACTCGCCCCGGATCACGAGCTGGTAGCCGGGGAACTCGCGCCTCAGCCGGGCGGTGTCGTCCACCTCGCGGGCGCCGTCCGCGCCGGCCGAGTCGTCCCAGTGCAGGTACTCCTGGAGCAGGTAGACGTCGGCGTCCTGCGCCCTGAGGTAGGCGTAGAACCGGTCCGGGTCGACGTCGGAGCCCCAGTACTCGGTGTTCTGCGCGACGACGTGGACCGCGCCGGGCGGTACGGTCCGGTCGGCCGTCGCCGCGGCCAGGGTCAGCCCGGACTGGTCCAGTCCCACGGCGAGCGAGAGCGCGCCCATGGCGGCCGGCCAGCGCACCCGGCTGGGGCTGCGGCGCAGCCGGACGGCCAGCGCGGCCAGCAGCACCAGCAGCGGGACGCCGAGCAGCACCGGCGGGGGCGCGGAGCCGGGGACGACCCAGAACCAGGCCCGGCCGGTCAGCGCCTCCTGGAGCGCGCAGAACAGCAGCCACGCCGCGCTCGCCCCGGTCAGCAGCCGGACCGGCCAGGTGGCGGCCCGGTCGGCGAGGAACCAGGAGCGCCGGGGCCGGGGGAGGAGGCGGCGGCCGGGCCCGGGGAGCGCGGAGCGGCCGGGCCCGGGGAGCGTCACCACGACTGCACCACCAGCAGGAGGCCGAAGCCGGCCAGCCACAGCCCGCCGACCGCGAGCATGGTCCGGTCCGTGAAGAGCGTCCGGGTGGGTTCGCCGCCGCCCTCGCTGACCAGCAGGATCTGCAGGTAGCGGGCGATCGCGAAGACCGCCAGCGGGGTGGAGAGCAGGATCCGCAGCTGGCGCATGCCGCCGGCCGCGGCGTCGCTCTGCAGGAAGGACACGTAGGCGAGCACGGTCACCGACGCGGCGAAGGTGACCATGCTGTTCAGGAACGGGACGGAGTAGGCGCGCAGGGCCGGCCGGTGCAGCTCGGAGGGCCCGCCCTGGACCGACGTCAGTTCGTGCCGGCGTTTGCCGAAGCCCAGCAGGATGCAGACCGAGAAGACGCAGAGCAGGAACCACGAGGAGATCGAGACCGACGCCGCCATGGCGCCGGCGCAGACCCGCAGCACGAAGCCGGTGGCGATGACGAAGACGTCGACCACCGAGACGTGCTTGAGGACGAAGCTGTACAGGATGTTGGTGACCGCGTAGACGAGCACGGGGACCGCGGCGGCCCCCGCGGTCGCCGATCCGGCCAGCAGGGCGAGGTAGAGGACGGCGCCGAGCACGACGGCGGCCGGGACCGGCACGGCCCCGGAGGCGATCGGGCGGTGGCGCTTGACCGGGTGGCGGCGGTCCCGCTCCCGGTCGGCGAGGTCGTTGACGACGTAGGTGGCCGAGGAGGCGAGGACGAACAGCACCAGGACGGGCAGCGCGCCGACGACCGCCGGCCACGGCGAGGTGCCGGACTCCAGCAGCGGCAGCACCAGGACGACCGCGTTCTTCGCCCACTGGTGCGGTCGGACCAGCCGGACCAGGCCGCGCACCAGCGCGCCGCGTCCGGGCTTCCGGGGTGACGCGCCGGGCCCGTCGGGCGGTTCGGCGGTCGGGGGGCCGGTGTCCCCGTCGGGCGGATGGACCGGCGGGCCGACCAGGCCCTCGCGGTACTCGCTCGCAGTACTCACTTCCGTTCCCTTCGCTGCTGTCAGAAGAGGACCTTGACCGTGCGCAGGGCACCCTCGCGCCAGCGGTCGGAGTGCGTCCGGCCGGTGGTTCCGGCCACGGTGGACCGGTTCTCGCGGTACCAGGTGAAGCTGCGCCCGATGGCGGTCGCGTTGGAGTGGCGGGGGGTGAAACCGAGCACCTCGCGGGCGTCGGTGATGTCGACGCAGGAGTCCCGGGTGAGCTTCTGGACGAGGCGGCCGTAGACCGGTGACAGCCGCAGCGCGGCCAGCGTCCGCAGGGCCGCCTTCGCCGGGCCGAGCGGCAGCGGGACGACGCGTCTGCCGTGGCCGGCGAGGTCCAGGACGACCTGGCAGTCCTCGCGGAACGAGCCGTACTCGGCCGCGCCGACGTTGAACTCCCGGTTGATCCGCTCGCCCGGCATGGTGAGCATCGCGGTCACCAGGTCGCAGAGGTCCTCGACGTCCAGCATCTGGTTGAGGGTGTGGCCGCCGCCGAGGACGGGGAAGCCGCGGCCGTCCAGCGCCCAGTCGAAGAGCATCGCGAACACGCCGAGCCGGCCCGGGCCGATGAAGGTCTTCGGGCGCAGCACGGGCACGCACATGCCCCGGCTCCGGTGGTCGGCGCACAGCCGCTCGGCGGCGATCTTCGCGGCGTTGTACGGGTCGACCGGGACGAGCGGGTGGGACTCCGGGGTCGGCGTGCGCTCCGGCAGGCCGTACACCGCGGTGGAGGAGATGTGCAGCACCCGGTCGGTCCCGGCCCGCCGGGCGGCGTCCAGGACGGTGCGGGTGCCGTCGACGTCCACCGAGCGGATCTCCGCCGCCGGGTGGCTCGGCAGCGCGGCGGCGCCGTGCACCACCACGTCCGTCTCGGCCGTCAGCCGGCCGAGCAGGGTGCGGTCCCGGACGTCGCCGACCACCGCCTCCACGGAGGGCAGGGCGGCGAGTGCGGGCGGCAGCGGGCGGCGGTCGAGGGCGACCACCCGGTGCCCGGGCGAGCTTCCGAGCCGGCGGACCAGGGCGCTGCCGAGGAAGCCCGCCGCGCCGGTGAGCAGGACGCGCTGGGGGCGGGCGGCGGGTCGGGGGGTGTCGGGGGTCACGGGCGGCCTGCCGGCCCGCTCGGGAGCGGGTTCCGGCCCGCGCCGGGTGCCGCCGACGAGGCACCGGCGGCTGGACCGGCGCCCGCTGGCGGCAGTTGACGCCGGTACAGCCGCCGGAACCGCGGGCTCAGCAGCCACTGGCCGGCGCCGACCGCCGCGCCCGCGGTCACCGCGGTGCCCGCCGCGAAGTGCAGGGCGGTGTACGCGACGGTGGTCGCGACCCCGCGTTCGCGGACCAGGAAGGCGTGGAAGCCGCGGTCGGCGAGCACGGCGCCGGCCGCCAGCGCGGCGGTGACCGGAAGCGTCCGGCGGGACACCAGGGCCAGCGGCAGCGAGGCCGTCGCGCCGGCCGCGGCGAGCGCGGCGAAGGCCCGGGAGCGGGTCTCGAACCCGCGCATGAAGCCCCGGTGGTCGACGTAGAGCGGCACCCGCAGCCGCGCCCGCCGGAACAGCTTGCGGACCAGGGCGGACAGCCGCTCCTCGTCGTTGTGCCGCCCGACCACCGCGGAGCTGAGCTCGATCCGGTGGGTGGCCGACAACCGTACGCCGAAGTCGATCTCCTCGGTCTGGCGCAGGGCCGGGTTCAGCCCGCCGGAGTCCAGGAACAGCGACCGGCGGATGGCCGCCAGGGCCGAGAACCAGGGGGTGACGGTGCCTTCGGAGCTGATCCGCCAGTAGTACGACTGGAGGATCCGGTAGTCCCCGACCCGGGTGGTCGGCAGCAGCGGGTGCTTGTCGGTGATGCCGCACACCGATCCGACCTCCGGGTCGGCGGCCAGCCGCTCCACGGCGGCGGCGACCGAGGTCGGGGACAGGCCGACGTCGGCGTCCAGGAAGAACACGATCTCGCCGCGGGCCTCCCGGGCACCGCGGTTGCGGGTCTCGGCGGGGCCGGAGTTGCGCTCCTGGCGGACCAGCCGGCACGGGTACCGCTCGGCGACCAGGGCCGAGTCGTCGGTGCTGGCGTCGTCGACCACGACGATCTCGACGTTGGGGTAGGTCTGGGCGGTCACCGCCTCCAGGCAGGCGGGCAGCGTGCGGGCGTCGTTGTAGAGCGGGATGACCACCGACACCAGGGGAAGGGTCATGACAGTCCTGTTCAGGCCGCGGGGATCTCGGGCAGGTCCGGGTCATCGTCGGACGGGTTCACCCGCGCCTCGCTGATGATCTTCCGGTCGTCACTGGTCAGGCAGCGGCCGGTGGCCAGGTCGAACTCCCAGTCGTGCAGCCGGCAGGTGAGCACGCCGTCCCGGTGGGAGCCGAACCGGACCAGGTCCGCCTTGAGGTGGGGGCAGAGCCGCTGGACGACGTAGTCGCCGGCCCGGGCGCGCTCCTCGGTCTGGCTCAACTCCGCGTAGTAGCCCTCGACGTAGGACATCCGCTCGGTCGATAGGGAGGCGAAGAAGGTGGTCACGAACTCGTTGAAGGGCCCCTTGCGGGCCGCCTTGAAACGGCAGGACAGGAACAGCTCGTTCGCCCAGTCGGGGCAGCGTTCGGCGACCAGCCGTTCCACCAGCGGCCGGGGCAGCTCGAAGCGGTAGCGGCACTCCTCGCCCGCCCAGCGGGCCACCCGGCGGTCCAGGAAGTCGAACAGGATCTGCTCGGTGCCCGCGCCCGGGGCCCCGGCCGCGTCCGCGCCGTCCACCACCTCGACCAGGACCCGGCCGTTGACGCCCTCGCAGGTGTGGTCGGCGTACCGCAGCAGCGGCTCCACCCACTCCTGGAGGCTCGTCAGCAGGTCGGTGCGGTCGGTCGGCCAGCCGGCCTTCTCCGTGCGGATCCGCTCGGCCCGGCGGGCCTGGTAGTCGCGCAGGTAGCCGGTGCGGTCGTCGCGGATCCGGGCGACCGTCCGCTCGTCGACCTGCTCCAGCCGGAAGCCTCGGTCCGGGCCCAACTCGGTGACGGTGCCGGGCAGGAACAGGTGGGCGTTGGCCACCCCGTGCTCGCGCAGGAAGTCGAGGAACACCCACTGGTCGGGGAAGATGTTGGCGTCGTCGCCGTCCAGGTCGTTGAGGTGGAAGAGCTCCTCGTCGAGGAAGCAGGGCGGCCCGGCGAACGGGAAGACGTGCTCGGCGCCGTACTGCTCGACGTAGTTCAGCGCGCGGGCCATGCCGTTGCGGCGCTTGCGGCGGCCGACGGTCTGCTTCATCCGGGCGGGGAAGTCGTACACCATCGGGTACCAGATCGCCCCGGAGTACTGGAGGAAGTGCCCGGCGAGCGGCCCGAAGGACCTGATCCGGGGCTCGTCGACCGGGCGGGCGTCGTTCTGGTTGAGGATCCTGGTGCCGTTGTCGTCGACCAGGATCGCGGAGTCGCCGATCGGGCCGTCGGTCGGCGAGGTGAGCGCGTTGACCATCACCCGGACGCCGCCGTCCAGCGGGGTCGGTTCGAGGTCCCGGGTCTGCACGAAGTGGCGGAAGCCGAGGTCCTCCAGGGACGTCCGCAGGTCGCGGACCGGGAAGTCCGGCAGCAGCACCACGGTGTCCTTGGACATCCGGGTCCGCAGCCACTCGGCGTCGAAGTGGTCGTGGTGGAGGTGGGAGACGTACAGGTACTCCGCGGTGTGCAGCTGGGCCGTGTCCATCGCCTCGTTGTCGGGGAACGGGAACCAGGAGGCGAAGAAGGCCGGGTTGAACCAGGGGTCGCACAGGATGCGCCCGGCACTGGTCTCCACGAGCAGGCCGGCGTGGCCGACGGATGTGATGCGCATGAGTCTCCAAAGGCGGTCGAGCGACTTCGGGAGGAGGCGGACCGGGTGGGCGACGGCGGTGCGTGCGTGGGGGAGCCGCCGTCGGGTGACCGTCCCGTGCGGGCGTCAGCGGGCGCCGTGCGGCGGGCGGGCGGGGCGGTCGAGCACGTTGAAGTCCGCGACGGCGAACCGGGCGAGCGCGGTCGGTCCGGCGACGGCGCGGTGGGCGATCGCGATGGCGCGGCCGACGGCGTCGACCAGATCGCAGCCGGCCAGGTAGAAGGTCAACCGGACGCCGCGCGGGGTGACCTGGACATGGACGTGCTCGACGCCGTCGCGCGCGGACGTCACGCCGTCCAGGGCCGCGAGCACGGCCCCGGCGGTCGGCCGGGCGTCCGCCGAGCCGCCCGCGGCGGCGGTCAGCAGGACGCCGACGAGGTGAACCGGAGGTCCCGGGAGGTGTGGGGGAGACCGGCCGGTCAGCCCCAGGAGAAGCCGTCGCCGGCCGAGGCCCGGACGGCCTCCGGCGCCGGACAGCCGGGGAACGCGACGGCCGGTGCGGTGCGGAGCCCGGTCGTCGCCCGGTGCACGGGGCCGCGGGAACGCGCGGAGGTGAACATGGGGAAGTCCTCCGAATCGTGGGGGGGTTTCGGGCCGCGTTCGTTCGTCCGCGGCCTCTGCGGTCCCAAGATTCGCACGCGTCCCGGAGCGCTCACACGGGTTCCGGGGTGACACCAAACGCGTGGCAGCTTCGGGCCAGGGACGGGTCACCGGGTCGACCCCAAGTGAGCTGCGCGGCAGCGGCCTTGGCAGGTTTGGGTCAGGCGGAAGCTGTCAGCTCCCGGCCGCCGGGCGTCCCGCGATGTGGACACCGGCGCGGTCCGTCCCCCGCCGGTGCGGCCGACGCGCCCCCGCCCCGCCGGTGCGGCCGAACGCCCCGGGCCCCTCGCGCGGAACTCTGGCGCGAGGGGCCCGGGGCGGGGGTGGAGGAGCGCTCGGGGTCAGGCCGGGCGGGGGAGGTAGGCCAGGCCGTGGGCGCCCGGGTCGGCGAGCTTGGGGATGGTCAGCCGGGAGACCGGGGTCAGGGTGGCCAGGTCGATGACGTCGACGGTGGAGGACACCACGCTGGCGACGTAGGCGAGTTCGCCGTCCGGGGAGGAGGTGATGGTGAGCGGGAAGAGGCCCACCTCGACGGAGCCGATCAGCCGGTGGTCGTCGGCCCCGAACACGGTGAGGCGGCCCGGGAGTTGACGGCCCAGGGCGTTGGCCGGGTCGGGAGCCAGCCGGACCTCGCCGGCCAGGATCCGGCCGGTCGAGGTGAGGTGGACCGGCAGGGCCGGGGACTCCGTGGGCAGGACGGCCGTGACGGTCGCGGTCGGGACGTCGATGACCCGGACGCCGGGGGCCGCGGCGGGGGCGGCGGAGGTGGAGAGGTACGGGCCGGCGGCGTAGACCCGCTTGCCGTCGGGGGAGACGGCCAGGCCCTCGCTGCCGGGGACCTCCACCTTCGCGGTCAGCACCCCCCGTTCGAGGTCCACCACCGAGACGAAGGGAGCCTCCTTGTTGGTGGCGAAGCCGGTCCGGCCGTCCGGGGAGACGGCGAACCAGTGCGGGCCGGGGGCGTCGGTGTCGATCCGGCCGAGCGGGCGGCGGGTCTCGGTGTCGATGACCACGACGCCGCCGGGGCGGTCCTCGCCGCCCTCCACGCTGACGTAGAGGCGGCGCCGGGCGGTGTCCAACGCCAGCCCGTGCGGGCCGTGTTCGGGGGCGAGGTCGATCACCTCGACGATCCGGCGGGTGTCGGCGTCGATGACGGTCAGCTCGGTGCGGCGGCCGCTGTTGGCGTGGTAGTAGCCCGAGCGGTACGCGCTGGTGCACCAGAGCAGCCGCTGGGTCGGGTCGAAGCACAGCTCGTGCGGCTCGGCGAGGACCTCGACGGTGTCCAGGAGCCGGTCGGTGGCGGCGTCGAAGAACGAGACGGTCGGACCGCTCTGGCTGACGACGGCGAGGACGTCGCCGGCGCGGGCGGCGCGGGAGGGCTGTGACATGAGGACTCCTCAGAAGGTTTCGCGGTCGTCTCCACCTTCGTCGGCGGCCCCGACCGGAACAATGCAAGAATCGGCATCGCATAGTTGCCCAGGACGCAAAGACACAGCTCGGGAGCGTACGGTCGATGGACCTCAACCTGCTGCGGGCGCTGGACGCCCTGCTCCAGGAGAACAGCGTGACCCGCGCGGCCGAGCGGCTCGGCACCTCGCCGGCGGCGGTCAGCCGGATGCTGGCCCGGCTGCGCCGGGCCGTCGAGGACCCGCTGCTGGTGCGCGCCGGGCAGGGCCTCGTCCCCACCCCGCGGGCGCTCGAACTGCGGGAGGAGGTGGCCGCGTTGCTGCGCGGCTGCGACGACGTGCTGCGGCCCGGCGCTGGGTTCGACCCCGTGCACCTCGACCGCACCTTCACGGTGCAGGCCGGTGAGCTGCTGCTGGCCCGGACGGCCGGACCGCTCGCCGAGCGGGTCCGGGCCGAGGCGCCGCGGGTGGACGTGGTGTTCCTGCCGGAGAGCCTGGAGGGCGGCCCGGCGCTGCGGCAGGGCCTGGTGGACGTGGAGCTGGGCGTGCTCGGGCAGCTGGACCCGGAGATCCGCAGCCGCGGACTGCTGAGCGCCTCGCTGGTCGGCCTCGCCCGCGACGGCCACCCGCTGTTCGACGGCCGCCGGATCACCGCCCGGCGCTTCGCCGCCGTCGACCACATCGGCGTCTCCCGGCGCGGCAAGCGGCTCGGCCCGATCGACACCGCGCTGGCCGGGCTCGGGCTGCGGCGCCGGGTGGCGGTCGTCGTGCCCAGCCACACCGGCGCGATGCTGCTGGCCCGGGACAGCGACCTGGTCACCCTCGTCCTGGCGGACTGGCTGCCGGACACCGTGGCCGCGCTGGGGCTGCGGACGTTCCCGATCCCGCTCGAACTCGCCCCGCTGGAACTGGGCATGGCCTGGCACCCGCGCAACTCGGCCGATCCGGGGCACCGCTGGTTCCGCGAGCACGTGGCGGCCGCGGTGCTGGGCGCCGGCCCCCGTGGGGCGGGGGAGCGTCCGAGGGAGTGAACGCGGCGCCCCGGCGCGGCCCCCGAGGTGAACTCGGGATACCCTGCCGGGGTACATCGAGGCGGGCGTCGACGGGAGGCGGAGGATGGTGCGGTCACGGCCGTTCGGCCCGCCGGTGCCGTGGGCGCCGCGCCTGCTGCTGCTCGCCGCCCTGCTGCTCGGCCTCGTGACCATGCACACCCTCGGGCATCCGGGCGGCGGACACGGGGGAGCTGCCGGCGCCGGCGGGCACGAGGGGGCCGGGACGCACGCCTCCGCGACGCACGGCTACGCGATGGGCGCCTCCGCGACGCACGGCTACGCGATGGGCGCCTCCGCCGTGCTCCCGGCGGCGGGTGCCGCGCACCACGGCCCGGCCGTCGAACCCGCGGCGGTCCCCGCGGCCGCCCGCGCCACGGCCGACCCCGCCGCCCCCGGCGGCATGGACCCGATGACCGTCTGCCTCGCCGTCCTGTCCGGCTGGACCCTGCTGCTCCTCCTGGTCGGCCCGCTGCTGCGCCGCAGCGGCGACGCCGCCGCCGACGTCCGGGCCCGGCTGCTGCGGGCCGTCCGCGCCCTGCCCCCGCCCGGGGGCGGGCGGTTGCTCCTCACCCGGCTCTCGGTGCTGCGCCAGTAGGCGCGCGCCCGCCGTCCCGTGCCCGCGCCCGCTCAGTGGCGCCCGCGCGCACCTCCGCACGCCCGCTCGCGCCCTGCGGCGCCCGCGCACGGAACGGCCGACGCGACGTCCCGCACACCCACACACCGCACGAGGTGCACTCCGCCATGCGCACACCCACCCGTCGTACCGTCCTCGGCGCCGCGCTCGCCGCCGCCGGGACCGGCCTGCTCACCGCCTGCTCCTCCGACTCCATGCAGGGCATGGACCACGCGTCCATGAACCACGGCGCCACGAGCGCCACGTCCGGCCCGACCGGCCCGTCCGCCGCCCCGGCCGGCTACCTCGCCCCGAACGGCCCCGAGGTCGCCGCCGCCGAGGCCGCGCGCAACCCCGGACCGGAGCGCAAGGTCGCGCTCACCGCCACCGAGACCACCCTCGACCTCGGCGGCCGCACCGTCCGCAGCTGGGCGTACGGCGACCGGCTGCCCGGCCAGGAGGTGCGCGCCACCCTCGGCGACACGCTCGCCGTCACCCTCGCCAACCACCTGCCGCAGTCCACCTCGCTGCACTGGCACGGCCTCGCGCTGCGCAACGACATGGACGGCGTGCCGGGCCTGACCCAGGCCGACGTCAGGCCCGGCGCCTCCTTCGAGTACCGCTTCGCGCTCGCCCACCCGGGCACGTACTGGTTCCACCCGCACTCCGGCGTCCAGCAGGACCGCGGCCTGTACGCCCCGCTGATCGTCGAGGACCCCAAGGAGCCGCTGGCCTACGACCGGGAGTGGGTCGTCGTCCTGGACGACTGGGTGGACGGCGTCGACGGCAGCACCCCGGACGCCGTCCTCGCCGAACTCGCCCGGGGCATGGGCGGGACGGACCACTCGGGCGGCTCCGGGCACGACATGTCCGGGATGCCGGGCCACGACCCGGCGGGAACGTCCGGGACGGCCCCGGCCGCCCCGACCGGCCCGGCCCGGATGCTGATGGGCGCCCGGAGCACGCTGCTCGGTGGCGACGCCGGTGACGTCGCCTACCCGTTCCACCTGGTCAACGGCAGACTCGCGACCGCCCCGGAGACCTTCACCGCCAAGCCCGGCGACCGGATCCGGATCCGGCTGGTCAACGCCGGCGGCGACACCGCCTACCGGGTCGCCCTCGGCGGCCACGAGCTGACCGTCACCCACACCGACGGCTTCCCGGTCGAACCGGCCACCACCCAGGCGCTGCTGCTCGGCATGGGCGAGCGCTACGACGTGCTGGTCACCGCCGGGGACGGCGCCTTCCCGCTGACCGCGCTGGCCGAGGGCAAGAACGCCACCGCCCTGGCCGTGCTGCGCACCGGCGGGGGCGCCGCGCCCGACGCCGCCGTCCGCCCGGCCGAACTGGACGGCCGGCTGGTCACCGCCGGGCAGCTCAGGGCCGCCCCGGCCGTCCGGCTGCCCGCCAGGCAGCCGGACCGCACGGTGCGGCTGGAGCTCACCGGCGGGATGGCGAAGGCCGACTGGGCGTTCAACGGCCGCGGGTACGACCCGGCGCAGCGCCACCCGGTGGCGGCGGGCGAGCGGGTGCGGCTGGAGTTCCGCAACAGCACCACCATGTGGCACCCCGTCCACCTGCACGGCCACAGCTTCGCGCTGCCCGGCGACGGCCCGCGCAAGGACACCGCGGTGGTGCTGCCGGGCGCGACCCTGGCCGTCGACTTCGACGCCGACAACCCGGGCCTGTGGATGGTGCACTGCCACAACGTCTACCACGCGGAGACGGGCATGATGACCGTCCTAGGTTACCGGGCCTGACCCAGGCTCCCCCCCCCGAGAGAGAAAGCCTCCGGGTCTCGCCCCGGGAAGGGCCCCGAATTCTCCACCGGTTCGGGGTCCTTCCCCTCCCGGCATCCGGCCCACCTCGGCGTGCCGCCGCCGCCGACCCGCGCGGCCATGACGTTTTCTTAACGCGGCCGATGGCGGATTCCTGACGCCGGTCGCATAGCGTGTCGCACTGCCGTCGCTCGACGGCGTTCTTCCCGGGGTCTTCAAACAAGAGGTGCAAGGTGGTTTCGTCGGGTTCGACGGAGACGGCGGAGTCGGACGCGCCGTCCGCGCGAATACGCCTCCGCAGCTGGTTGCTGGAGGACGTGAGCGCGGCGAAGCCCGCGCAGCCGTCCACCGCGGAGGGCGCCCCGGAGGCGTCGCCCGAGGGCGCGGCCGCGGAGGACCCCGCCGCGCACGGTGCGCACCCCGGCCGGCGCTGGTGGCGGGTGATGTGCCTGACCGGCCTGGACTACTTCTCGACGCTCGGCTACCAGCCGGGCATCGCCGCCCTCGCCGCGGGCGTGCTGTCGCCGATCGCCACCATCGTGCTGGTGGTGGTCACCCTGCTCGGCGCGCTGCCGGTCTACCGGCGGGTGGCCAAGGAGAGCCCGCACGGCGAGGGCTCGATCGCGATGCTGGAGCGGCTGCTGTCGTTCTGGAAGGGCAAGCTGTTCGTCCTCGCGCTGCTGGGCTTCGCGGCCACGGACTTCCTGATCACCATCACGCTGTCGGCCGCCGACGCGAGCGCGCACCTGGTGGAGAACCCGCACCTGACCGGCGCCCTCGGCGGCAAGCAGGTGCTGATCACGCTGGTCCTGGTGGCGCTGCTCGGCGCGGTCTTCCTCAAGGGCTTCAGCGAGGCGATCGGCCTGGCGGTGTTCCTGGTCGGGACGTACCTGCTGCTGAACGTGGTCGTGGTGGCGGTCGGCCTCTGGAAGATCGTCGAGGCGCCGCACGTGGTCACCGACTGGACGGACGCGCTGACCGCCCAGCACGGCAACCCGATCGTCATGGTCGGCGTGGCGCTGGTGACCTTCCCGAAGCTGGCGCTCGGCCTGTCCGGCTTCGAGACCGGCGTCGCCGTGATGCCGCACATCAAGGGCGGCCCCGACGACACCGAGGCGAACCCGGCCGGCCGGATCCGCGGCACCCGCAAGCTGCTGACCACCTCCGCCGTGATCATGAGCTGCTTCCTGATCGCCACCAGCTTCATCGCCACGCTGCTCATCCCGGCCGACCAGTTCAAGGCCGGCGGCGACGCCAACGGCCGCGCCCTGGCGTACCTGGCGCACGAGTACCTGGGCGGCGCCTTCGGCAGCGTCTACGACCTCTCCACCATCGCGATCCTCTGGTTCGCCGGCGCCTCCGCCATGGCCGGCATGCTCAACCTGCTGCCCCGGTACCTGCCGCGCTACGGCATGGCCCCGCACTGGGCCCGCGCGGTGCGGCCGATGGTGATCGTGCTGACCCTGATCGGCTTCCTGGTCACCTGGATCTTCGACGCGGACGTGGACGCCCAGGGCGGCGCGTACGCGACCGGTGTGCTGGTGCTGATCAGCTCCGCCGCCATCGCGGTGACCATCGCCGCGTACCGGAAGCGCGAGCGCGGCTGGACCGTCGCCTTCGCGGCCATCTCGGCGATCTTCCTCTACACCACCGTGCTGAACGTGCTGGAGCGGCCGGACGGCCTGAAGATCGGCGCCTGCTTCATCGCCGGGATCATCCTCGTCTCGCTGCTCTCCCGGCTGCGCCGCGCCTTCGAGCTGCGCGTCACCAGCGTGGCCCTGGACGACACGGCGGAACGTTTCATCAGGGACTACGCGCACCGCCCGCTGCGGCTGATCGCCAACGAGCCGAGCCACCGCGACGTCGCCGAGTACCGCGACAAGATCCGCCAGATCCGCGCCGACAACGACATCCCCGGCGAGGACGACCTGGTCTTCGTCGAGGTGACCGTCCGCGACGCCTCCGACTTCGAGGCCGAGCTGACGGTGCGCGGCGAGGTGCTGCACGGCCGCTACCGGGTGCTCACCCTGGAGAGCTCCAGCATCCCGAACGCGCTCGCCGCGCTGGCGCTGAACGTCCGGGACCGCACCGGGCAGCAGCCGCACCTCTACTTCGAGTGGACGGAGGGCAGCCCCTTCGCCCAGTTCCTGCGGTTCTTCCTGTTCGGGCAGGGCGAGGTCGCACCGGTCACCCGCGAGGTGCTGCGCGAGGCGGAGCCGGACCGCTCGCGCCGCCCGCGCGTCCACGTCGGCTGACCCACCGGCGACGGCCCGCCCGCTCACCAGGAGCGGGCGGGCCGTCGGCGCGTCCGGGAGGTCCTCCCGGTGCGGCGCCGCCCGCGCCGGGGCGGGCGCGGGCGGCGGACCGGGGTGGGCCGGCGGGGTCAGGACGGGAGGTCGAGGACCAGGCCGGGGTGGATGAGGTCCGGGTCCTCCCCGATGGCGGCACGGTTGAGCTCGTACAGCGCGGGCCAGCCGCCGGGGACCCGCAGGGCCTCGGCGATGTCGGCGAGGGTGTCGTTCTCGCGGACGGTCCAGGTGCCGTCCTTCGACGCGGCCCGGGCCGGGGCGGCCGGGGGAGCCAGGACGGTCTCGCGGCCGCCGTGGCCGCGGGTGGCGCGGGCGCCGCAGACGGGCCACGGGGAGAGGCCGCGGCGGTCGGCGAGGTGCTGGGCGACGGCGATCTGCTGCTCGCGGGTGGCGAGGTCGGCTCGCGGGGCGTACGCCGGGCCACCGTTCTCCCGCCAGGTCGGCTGGTCGAACTGGAGGCCGCCGTAGTAGCCGTTGCCGGTGTTGATGCGCCAGTTGCCGCTGCTCTCGCAGGCCGCCACGCGGTCCCAGTCGTACGAGCCGTCGCCCGCCCTCCCGGGGTCGGACCCGCTGTCGCGGCCCGGTGGCGCGGCGTGGGCCGCGGGGGCGGCGGCGAGGGCCACGGACAGGGCGCAGAGCGCGGTCGGGACGATGCGGCGCAGACGGGCGGTGGCAGGCATGGGCGGCTCTCAGGCTCGGGGACAGGACCGGCGCCGTCCGCGGACGGCGCCCTCCCACCCAGGCACGCCGCACGGGGCGTTTCGCCGCCGACACGTCCGACAGGTCACCCGCACGGCGGCCCCGGGCCACTCCGGCGGCCCGCGGCCGATCGGCCGTCACCCTCGTCGCCGGGCCCGGCCGCTCCCCGATCCACAGGGACGGGGGGTCTCCTCCTTCCCGGTCTCCGACACCTACCTCGGGCACGAGACGAAGAACGACGAGCCCGTCCCCGTGGTGGTCTCCGAGCGGGACGGCCGTGGACCGGATCACCGTGCGGCGCGGCCGACCCGGTCCGGTTTGAGTACTCCTACTCAGGCGGCCGGCGGCGGCGCCCGGCGAGCATGGAGGCGTCACTCCGCCGAAGTCCCACGAAGGAACCGCCATGCTCAGCCGGATCGCCGCCGCCCTGGTGCCCGCCCTCGGCCGTCTGTCCGTCACGTCCGAGGTCGCGGGCCCGGTCGCCCCGGGCAGCATCGTCGCGGCCAACCACAGCTCGCTCGCCGACCCCGGCGTGGTGCTGGCCGCGCTGCGCCGGCTGGGCACCGAGCCGGTGGTGATGGCGACCGCCGGGCTGTGGCGGGTGCCGCTGCTCGGCGGGGCGCTGCGGGCCGGCGGGCACATCCCCGTCCACCGCGGGACGGCCCGGGCGGCCACGGCCCTGGACTCCGCGGCGGCGGCCCTCGCGGCCGGCCGGGTCGTCCTGATCTACGGCGAGGGCGGCCTGCCCGAGCGCCGGGACCCGCACGACGCCGAGCCGCGCGCCTTCCGCACCGGCCTGGCCCGGCTCGCCGCGGCGAGCGGCGCCCCGGTGGTGCCGCTCGGCCAGTGCGGCGCCCGCCGCCTCAGCTCCGGCGGCGCCGCCAAACAGCTCGCCGGCTTCGCCACCGCCCCGCTGCGCCGCCCCGCCCTGCACGTCCACCTCGGCACCCCGCTCCAGCTGGCGGGCGACATCCCCGCCGCCACCGCCGCCGCCCACCACGCCGTCACCGCCGCCTGGCGCACCGCGCAGCGCCGCTGCCCCCGGCGGTGAGCCCCCGCATGGTCGCGCGACCGGTGTGCCGCGGCGCTGCGCGCCGGTCGGCGGAGCGGCTTGTCGGTGCGGGGTGGGACGGTGGGGAGCGCGGGTAGGCCGGGTGGGGGACGGATGACTGGGGAGGCGTGTGTGAGCGGGGAACCGAGCATCGACTGGGAGCCGCAGTACCGGGCGGACCGTACGCGTCCCGAAGTCCTCGCGTGCTTCGAGCGGTTCGTCTCCGCTCCGGACGCGGAGGGGCTGGCCGCGCTGAAGGCGGCGGCCCTGTCGGCCGACCCGCTCCCGGGGGACCTGCACGCACTGGCGTCGGCCCACCTGGTCGCGGGGCAGTTCGCGGAGGCGGTCCCGCTGCTGGAGTTCCTGGCGGACGCGGGGCCGGAGGACCCGGCCGCGCGGTGCGACCTCGCCACCGGCTACACCCGGATCGGCGGGGTGGACCGGGCCGCCCGGGAGCTGGAGCGCGTCCTCGCGGCCCACCCCGACTGGGTCGCCGCCGAGCGGCAACTCGTCGACGTCCGGGCCTGGTTGCGGTGGCACGAGGCGTCCGTGGACGTGCTGCGGCAGCAGGCCGGCGTGCTCTCCGGACTGGTCGCCGACGGGCCAGGTGGCCCGGACGAGTGGCTCGCCCTGGGGAGGGTGCTGTACCAGCTGGCCGCGGTCCCGCGCAGCGGCGTGGACTGGCCGGACGTGGTGGGCGTCCTGGAGCGGGCCGACCACCTCGACCCCGACCGCGAACCGGTGCTGGAACTCCTCGCGGCGGCGGCGTACCGGGCGGGCGCCGAGGCCCGGTGGCAGGCGGCGGTGCTGGGGCTGGTGCGGGTCGCCCCCGGGTCCGGCCGCCTCGACCACTGGCGCTCGGCCCCGCCCGCCGCCGCGCCGGACCCCGACCGGCTGCTCGCCCTCGCGGCCGAGCCCGCGGAGACGCACGGCGCCGTCCGGGACCTCCGGTCGCAGTACCGGACGAGCCCCAACAACCCGGACGTCCTGCGCTGCGTGGTGCAGGCCGAGGCCGGCACCGGGAACGCGGCCGAGGCGCTGTGGCTGGCCGAGAGCCTCGCCGCCGTCGAGGAACTCGACTTCTACGGGCACGGCGCCCTGGCGATGGTCTACCGGATGCTCGGGGACGGCCGGGCCCACCACCATGCCGCCGTGGCGCTGGAGACGGCGCCGGACGAGGACGAACGGGCCGAGTTCCGGGCCCGGTACGACGGCCTGGGCAGCGCCTGACGGCGCCACGGGTGGCACTCCGCGGTGACGCGGTGAAGTTCCCGTTCTGCTGCGCTTGGACCGAATCGTGCGGTATTCATCTCCCATGACGACGGTCGATGAGCTTCGCGAAGACCTCGAACGCCTCCTGACGGCGGCGGAGCGGTGGCTGCAGAACCTGTCCTCCGCCCCCGACCTCGAGCTGGACGGCGACCAGATCGCCCGGGACGTGCGGCAGATGCGGAGCATGCGCACCCGCGCACTGTCGGCGATGCTGAACGTGGCGTTGGTCGGCAGCCAGTCCTCGGGCAAGAGCTTCCTGGTCAGCGGCCTGCAGCACGGTCTGAAGTACGTCGAGGTCGAGGAGGACGACGGCGGCGTCGCCGACCTCTACACGGGAATCCTGCCCTCGGCCTCCAACGCGACCACCGCCTGCCCCTCCACCGTCGTGCCCGTCCGGCGCGGCCCCTCCGATCCGGAGTTCAAGCGGGGCCTGCTGCGGGTCTGCTTCGCGGAGTCCACGGCGGAGGGGTGGGTGGAGATCGGCAGCGACCTCTCGCCGGCCGAGGTGGCGGCCTACGGCTCGGGCGACAACCTGCAGGACCGGCGGCCGGAGCACATCGGGCTCACCGTCAAGGAGATCGAACTGCTGCTCCAGGACCCGCCGTTGGCGGCCAAGCTCTACGACCTGCCCGGAGCGCAGTCCCCGGACCGGTCGCACGACGCGATCATGCGGCGGGCCTGGGCCGAGGCGGACTGCTTCATCTACGTCACCCAGGCGACGTCGAGCCTCTCCGACCCGGAGCTGGAACTGATCCGGGACCTGCACCGGCACCACCTGGAGACCGGGAAGAAGGTCCTGTGGGTGCTCACCGGGATCGACCGGGCGAACCAGCGGGACGCGACCACGCAGAAGCTGGCCTGGCGCACCACGCAGGAGACGAACAACGCCTACCTGTACCAGCACTTCGGCCACGGCCCCTACAGCGACGCCACGTTCATCGGGCCCGGATTCGTCGCCGTCTCTCCCGCCTGGGAGGCCCAGGCCGCCTTCCAGGAGGAGGACGGACAGGCGAGGATCGCCGGGCGGAACCGTCGGAACAGCAACATGGAATCGCTCCGCGCGCTGCTGTCCGGCCTGGTGGACGGCGGGGCGGGCTACCGGCACCTCGTCCAGATCGCCGACGAGGCGCGGCTGCTGGTCAAGCGCAGGCACCGCCCCGTCCTCGACCAGGTCGGCGCGCACCAGCTCTCGGTGAGCGACCTGGCCGACCAGCTCGCCGAGGTGCGGGAGCGCATCCGGAGGACGGAGGACTCCGCCGACCGGGTGAGCGCACAGCTGCGCAAGAGCCTCGACCGGCGGATCCGGGAAGCCGAGCAGCCCTTCGGGAAGCTCGCCGACCACCTGCACCGGGGGCTGGACGGGCTGATCGACGGCGGCAACCTCGATGCCGAGCACAACAACCAGATCGAGGTGCGGCAGAACCACGTGTTCGCCGAGTGGATGACCGCTCCCGCCGGGCCGGCCGTGCTCTGGCAGCACGCGCTGGAGGCGCTCAGCCAGGAGGGGCACGCCCTGCTGAGCGCGTCCCTCGGCGACGAGGAGAGCGACTTCCGGCTGGTCGCGCCCGAACCCTTCGACACCACGGGGATGCTGGGCTCCAGGCCTGAGCGCAGCCCGTCGGACCTCTACCGCATGGTGCAGACCGCGGGCGCGACCGTCGGGCTGATCGGCCCGGTCGCGGGGGGCACGGCCTGGCTGATGACGAGTCTCTCGCTGGCCACCCTCGCGCTGCCGGTGGCGGCCGCGGTCGCGGTCGGCGCGGCCGCCGTGGCCGGTGCCAAGGCGCTCAAGGAACGCGAGTCGGTCGTCCAACGGGCCCGCGGCGAACGGAAGCAGGCCATCGCGGGGCAGGTCGTCACGGCCCAGAACGACTTCAGGAAGGTGGCCGAACAGCAGGGCCTGCTGTTGATCGACGCCGTCGAGAACCACATCCAGCAGTACCGCAACCGGCTCCACGCCACCCTCCACCAGATCGAGGCGCGGATCAACGCGCCGGACATCGTGCGGAGCCGCGAGCTGGTCGGTCGGCTGACCCCGCTGAACGACGAGGGCCGGGAGCTCATCAGCAGCCTGATGGACATCAGCGACCAGGCGCGCGGCGAGCTCTCCCACTCCTCGACGACGCACGGCGGGCACCGAGGCGGGCACTGAGGCGGACTTGGCGGCTGCGGCCCCGCTACGGCTGCAGTACTACGCTGGCGGGCATGGACTGGCTCGACCGGGTGGCGCGGCTGAGGCGCTGGACGAAGCGCGGCGAGCGTGCGCCGCACAAGCCCTTGCTGCTGCTGTACGCCCTGGGCGGCTACCAGCGGGACGCGGAGGGCGAACTGCGGTACAGCGCGGTCGAGGAGGAGCTGAGACGACTGCTCGCCGAGTACGGGCCGCCGCGTCCGACGACTCCGGCCTACCCGTTCCACCACCTGGTCAGCGACGGGGTGTGGGAGGTCCGCACCGACCGGGGCCCGGGCAGCCCCGGCAGCGGGATCGGGGTCCTCCGGTCGAGCGGCGCCACCGGTCGGCTCGCACCCGCGCTGCGCGAGTCCCTGGCGGAGGACCCCGCCCTGCTGGGACGGATGGCCAGGGTGCTGCTGGACGTCAACTTCCCGTCCTCCCTGCACACCGAGCTCTGCGAGGCGGTCGGCCTCGACCTGGAGCGGGCCGAGACCGTCCTCGCGGGCGGGGCCGACACCGCGGCCCGGCGGCAGCGCGACCGGCGGATGCGTGAACTGATACTCACCGCCTACGAGTTCCAGTGCGCCTTCTGCGGCTACGACGGCGCCCTCGGGGCGAGCACGGTCGGCCTGGAGGCCGCGCACGTGCGCTGGTGGTCGCACGAGGGGCCGGACGAGGTCGACAACGGCCTGTGCCTGTGCTCGCTACACCACAAGCTCTTCGACAAGGGCGTGCTGGGCCTGGGCGAGGGCCACCGCATCCTGGTCTCCGACCGCTTCGTCGGCCGCAGCGAGGCCAGCCGCCGCCACGTGCTCGCCCTGAACGGCCGCCCCGTGATCGGCCCCCAACCCGGCCGCCCGCCGGTCGCGGACCGGCACCGGGAGTGGCACGTGCAGCAGGTCTTCCACGGCGAACCGCGCCAACCGTCGGATTCGACGCCCTCCTGCGTGGCGTCGAGGCGGGCGGGTTCGACCACCTGACGATGTGACGGCCCGTGCCCCGGGTGTCCTGGGGCACGGGCCACCGTTTGTGTGCGGCTGCCGGGTGAGGGCGGGTTCGGGGGTGGGCGCCGTACGGGGGTGGCGCGAGGCCCGTGGGTTCGGCCAGGCATGGTCGCCCAGCAGGGCCAGGGCGGCGGGCAGCGGGTCGCGGGCGTCGGCGACCTGACGGCGTGCCAGGGAGGTGGGTGAGACCGAGGCCGTGTGCGTGAGAAGTCGGCCGGGCCGACTTCTCACGCACGTCACGGGGCTCGGAACGGCCAGGAGAGATCGACCGCAGCCGACCTCGCCGGAGCCGGGTGCGGTCAGGCGGCCGCGAGCGCCTCGGTGGCCGCCCGGGCCTGGTCGTAGCGGTGGAGCACCAGGCGGGCGACGGCCGGGTGGGGGCCCAGGGGGGCGCTGGTCCAGGTGGCCGCGGTCGTGGCGGCGCGGCGGGCGAAGAAGCCGGGGGAGAGGAAGTAGCTCGCGAGGGCGACCTCGGGGTGGCCGGCCCGCCGGAGGTCGGCGACCGCCTGGTGCGGGGTGGGGGTGGCGGCCGACAGGTGCGACGGGGTGACCGGGCGCCCGAGCCGGGCGGCCAGCAGCGCGGCCATCCGGGCGGTGTCGGCGAGGGCGGCGGGGTCGGAGGAGCCGGCGCCGGCCAGCACCACGGGGGCGTGCGGCGGTGCGCCGCTCTCGGTGAGACGGTCGGCGAGGGCCTCGGCGAGCAGCGGGTGCGGGCCGAGCACGGGGGCGAGGTGGGGCAGCGGGAGACCGGCGGCGGCGAGCGCGGCGGGGAGGTCGACCCGCTGGTGGTAGCCGTTGGAGAGGAGGAGGGGGACCAGGACCGGCCGGGAGCCGGCGACTTGGGAGAGGGCTTCGGCGAGCGAGGGGCGGGCGAGGTCCAGGAAGCAGCAGCGGACGGGCAGTTCGGGCCGGAGCGAGCGAACCGTCCGCAGCAGCAGGCGGATCGAGGCGCCGGCCGCCTGGTCCCGGCTGCCGTGCGCGACGGCGAGCAGCATCAGCCCGCCGCCAGCCGGTAGCCGCGCTTGGGGACCGTCCGGATCAGCCCCGCGTGCGGCCCCAGGGCGGCCCGCAGCCGGCCGACCGCCGCCTCCACCGCGTGTTCGTCGGCGCTCGCGTCCGGCCAGGCGGCGCGCAGGAGTTCGGCCCGGCTGAGCACCCGGCCGGGCCGCTCGGCGAGTGCCCGCAGGACGGCGGCGCCGCGCGGGCTGAGCCGGTGGCTCTCGCCGTCGACCAGGACGGCGTTCCCCTGGAGGGTCAGCAGCAGCCCGGGCAGGGGGACTTCGCGTCGGGATCGGCCCGGCAGGGTGTCCGCGAGCAGTCGGACCAGGGCGCCGAGCCGGCCGCGTTCGGGGTGGACGGCGGGCAGGCCGAGCTCGGTGAGCGGCCGGGCGCAGAGCGTGCCGACGCAGACCGGCAGGACGTCCGCGCGCAGGGCGTCGAGCAGCGCCTCGCGCAGGCCCTCGTCCTCCGCCGCGGCGAGCAGCGCGGTGATCGCGGGGGCGCTGGTGAAGGTGAGCGCGTGCACCTGGCGCCGTACGGTCTGGTCGAGCAGGCGGCGCACCGCCCCCGGGTCCTCCGGCGGTGCCCAGCGGTACACCGGGACGGAGATCACCTCGGCGCCGCGTTCGCGCAGCGCCGCCGCGAAGGCGTCCAGCCGGACCCCGTGCTCCTGGACGGCGATCCGCCGCCCGGCCAGCGGGCGGGCGAGCAGCCAGGTGAGCAGTTCGTCGGTGGCCTCGGTGGCGGGGGACCAGCCCTCGTCCAGCCCGCTCGCCCGGACCGCCCCGGTGGCCTTGGGGCCGCGGCTGAGCACCACCGCGCCGCGGCAGGCCTCGGCGAGCGCGGCGCCCCGGCCCCAGCCCTCGGCGGCGCTCATCCAGCCGCGCCAGCCGACCCCGGTGGTGGCCACCACGTAGTCGAGCGGGCCGGCCAGGCAGCGGTCGGTGGCCTCGCGCAGGGCGAGGTCGTCGGCGAGCGGCAGGATGCGCAGCACCGGGGCCTCGACCACCTGGGCGCCGCGCCGGGTGAGCAGCGCGGTCAGCTCCTCGCGGCGGCGCGCGGCGGTGACGCCGACGGTGTAGCCGGTGAGGGGCCCCGGCTGGGTGAGGGTTGCCATGCCGGTCAGCCTCCGCCGCACGTGTTACGGGGGCATTGCCCGGCCGTCACCTGCCGGTAAGCGAAAGTGCCGCCGAGGTTACGGCAGATGTCCGGCCGTGCACCCTGCGGCCGGGACGGCGTGAGCGAGGTGTACCGCGCACGCAACACCGGCGACCCGCTCGCGAAACAGCGGGCGGCGACCTTTCTGGGCATGACGCCGACCAGTCCCAGCGCCACGACGACCGGCCCCGGTGCCGGGCCGACCAGCCCCAGCGCCGCGTCGACCGGCCGTGCCGCCGCCGTGGCCGCCACCGACACGCACTGCCCGTACTGCTCGCTGCAGTGCGGGATGCGGCTGGCGCCGGGGGCGGACCTGCCCGTCGAGGTGCTGGAGCGCCCCGACTTCCCGGTGAACCGCGGCGCGCTGTGCGGCAAGGGCCGCTCGGCGCCGGCGCTGCTCGCCCGGGACGTCCGGCTGACCGGCCCGCTGCTGCGCGACCGCCCCGGCGGGCCGCTGCGTTCGGCCGGCTGGCCGGAGGCACTGGACCGGGTGGCCGCCGGACTGGCCCGGGTCCGGGCGGAGCACGGGCCGGACGCGGTCGGCGTGTTCGGCGGCGGCGGGCTGACCAACGAGAAGGCGTACCTGCTGGGCAAGTTCGCCCGGGTCGTGCTGGGCACCGCCAACATCGATTACAACGGCCGGTTCTGCATGTCCTCGGCCGCCGCCGCGCACCGCCGGGCCTTCGGCCTGGACCGCGGACTGCCGTTCCCGCTCGCCGACATCCCGCACACCGGCTGCCTGGTCCTGGTCGGCGGCAACCCGGCCGAGACGATGCCGCCCGCCGTCCGCTACCTCCGCGAACTGCGGGAGAACGGCGGGAAGTTGATCGTGGTCGACCCGCGCCGCACCCGCACCGCCGAACTGGCCGACCTGCACCTGCAGCCCCGCCCCGGCGGGGACCTGGCGCTCGCCCTCGGCCTGCTGCACCTGGTGATCGCCGACGGACTGGTCGACCACGAGTTCGTCGCCGAGCGGACGTCGGGCTTCGAGCGGGCGCGCGAGGCGGCGATGGCCCACTGGCCCGACCGGGTGGAGCGGATCACCGGCGTGCCCGCCCACCGACTGCGGGAGGCGGCGGGCCTGTTCGGCCGGGCGGCGACCGGCATGGTGCTCACCGCGCGCGGCCCGGAGCAGCAGAGCAAGGGCACCGACACCGTCGGCGCCTGGATCGACCTCTGCCTGGCCACCGGCAAGGCCGGCCGTCCGTACAGCGGCTACGGCTGCCTGACCGGCCAGGGCAACGGCCAGGGCGGGCGCGAGCACGGCCAGAAGGCCGACCAGCTGCCCGGCTACCGCTCGATCGAGGACCCGGCGGCGCGCGAGCACGTCGCCGCCGTCTGGGGCGTGCCCGCCGGGAGCCTGCCCGGTCCCGGCAAGTCGGCGTACGAGCTGCTGGACGGCCTCGGCCGCCCCGGCGGCGTCCGGGCGCTGCTGCTGGCCGGCTCCAACCCGGCGGTGTCCGCGCCGAACGCCGGGCACGTCACCGAACGGCTGCGCGCGCTGGACCTGCTGGTGGTCGCCGACCTGGTGCTCTCCGAGACGGCCCGGCTCGCGGACGTCGTGCTGCCGGTCACCCAGTGGGCCGAGGAAACCGGCACCACCACCAACCTGGAGGGCCGGGTGATCCTGCGCCGCCGCGCCGTCGACCCGCCCGAGGGCGTGCGCAGCGAACTGTGGGTGCTGCGCGAGCTGGCCGCCCGGCTCGGGGTGCCGGACGGCTTCCCGGCGGACGGCTTCCCGGTCGAGGCCGAGCGGGCGTTCGACGAGCTGCGCCGTGCCTCGGCCGGCGGCGACGCCGACTACGCGGGCATCGACTACGCCCGGATCGCCGCCGAGGACGGGGTGTTCTGGCCCTGCCCGACGCCGGACCACCCGGGCACGCCCCGGCTGTTCCTGGACCGCTTCGCCACCCCGGACGGCCGGGCCCGGTTCGCCGCCGTCACCCACCGCCCGGCCGGCGAGGAACCGGACGAGGCCTACCCGCTGTACCTGACTACCGGCCGGGTGCTCGCCCAGTACCAGAGCGGGGCGCAGACCCGCCGGGTCGCCGAGCTGAACTCGGCCGCGCCCGGACCGTACGTCGAGCTGCATCCCAGGCTCGCCGCGCGGCTCGGGATCGCCGACGGCGAGCCGGTGGCCGTCACCAGCCGGCGCGGCCGGGCCGTCGCCCCGGCCCGGGTCACCGAGGCGATCCGGCCGGACACCGTCTTCATGCCCTTCCACTGGGCGGGCGCCGGCCGGGCCAACAGCCTCACCAACCCGGCGCTGGACCCGGTCTCCCGGATGCCGGAGTTCAAGCTCTGCGCCGTCCGGGTGGAGCCGCTCCGGTCGCAGCCGGCCGGGTCGGACACGGCCGGAGCGGACGCGGCAGGTTCGGAACACGCCCGAGAGGAGGCGGCGGAATGACCCCGAGGATCGCCGTGGTCGGCGGCGGCATGGCGGCCGCCCGCTTCGCCGAGCGGTACGGCGCCCTCGGCGGCGCCGGCGAGGTGACGCTGTACGGCGCCGAGCCGCGCGCCCCGTACAACCGGGTGCTGCTCGCCGAGGTGCTGACCGGCCGCTACGACGCCGAGTCGATCGCCCTGCCGCTCGGCGGGGCGTCCGCCCGGCCCGGTTGCGAGGTGGTCGCCCTCGATCCGGCCGCCCGCACCCTGCGGCTGGCCGACGGCACCATGGAGCCCTGGGACGAACTGGTGCTGGCCACCGGCGCCAACCCGGTGCTGCCGCCCGTCCGCGGGCTGCGCCGCCCCGACGGGTACGGCCTGGTCGAGGGCGTGCACACGCTGCGCACCCTGGAGGACTGCGCCCGGCTGGCCGAGGAGGCGGTGGGCGCCAAGCGGGCGGTGGTGATCGGCGGCGGGGTGCTCGGGGTGAGCGCCGCCCGGGCGCTGGCCGCGCTCGGGGTGCGCACCGAAATCGTCCACCAGGCGCCGCACCTGATCGAGCGTCAGCTCGACCCGGAGGCGGCCGCCGTGCTGCGCGAGCGGCTCCGGACGCTCGGCGTCGACTGCTACACCGGCAACCGCGCCCGGGCCGTGCACGGCGGCGAGTCGGTGGCCGCCGTGGAGCTGGCCAACGGGTACCGGCTGGACTGCGACCTGGTGGTCCTCGCCTGCGGCACCCGCCCGCGCACCGCGCTCGCCCACACGGCAGGCCTGCCGGTCGGCACCGGCATCCTGGTCGACGACCGGCTGGCCGTCGCCCCGCGGGTGTCCGCGATCGGCGACTGCGCCGAGCACCGCGGCACCGTCCACGGCCTGGCCGGCCCCGCCTGGGAACAGGCCGACGTGCTCGCCCGTCGCCTCTCCGGCGCCGAGCCCGAAGCCCGCTACCCCGGCACCAGCCCGCGCGCCCGGCTCAGCACCGGAGACCTGGAGTACGCCGCCTTCGGCGCCGTGGACGAGACCCTCGACCCCGGCCTCGACGTGCTGCGGCTCGCCGACGCCACCCGCGGCAGCTACAAGAAGCTCGTCCTGCGCGGCGACCGGCTGGTCGGCGCCATCCTGCTCGGCGACCTGGCCGCCGTGGACGCCTTGGCCGGCGCCTTCGCCGACGGCGGCGCGCTGGCCGGCCACCCCCTGCACCTGCTCACCCGAGGAACCGCAATGACTGGAGAAGCGCGATGACCCTTGACGACCGGACTGTCCGCGACCTCGTCCTGGTCGGCCACGGCATGGTCGGCCAGCGCTTCCTGGAGGCCTGGACCGAGCAGTCGGCCGCGCGCGGTTGGCGGGTCACCGTGCTCGCCGAGGAGCCCAGGCCCGCCTACGACCGGGTCCACCTCAGCTCGCTGTTCGACGGCAGCACCGCCGAGGACCTCGCGCTCTGCCCGTCCGGCTTCCTCGCCGAGCACGGCATCGACCTGCGCCTGGGCGACCCGGCCACCGCGATCGACCGGGCCGGGCGGACCGTCACCACCCGGTCCGGTGCCGAAGTCCGCTACGACGTCCTGGTGCTGGCCACCGGCTCGGTGCCGTTCGTACCGCCGGTGCCCGGGACGGACGCCCCCGGCTGCCACGTCTACCGCACCATCGAGGACGTCGACGCCATCCGCGCCGACGCCGCCACCGCCGGCACCGGCGTGGTGGTCGGCGGCGGACTGCTCGGCCTGGAGGCGGCCGGCGCCCTGCGGGCGGGCGGCCTGGCCACCCACGTGGTGGAGTTCGCGCCCCGGCTGATGGCCGTCCAGGTCGACGACGGCGGCGGCGCAGCGCTGCGCCGCAAGATCGAGGACCTGGGCGTCACCGTGCACACCGGCGCCGGCGCCGGCGGCGTGCTCACCGGCCCGGACGGCCGGGTCCGCGGCCTCGCCCTGTCCGACGGCCGGGAGCTGCCCGCCGACCTGGTGGTCTTCTCCGCCGGGGTGCGCGCCCGCGACCAGCTCGCCCGGGACTGCGGACTGCCGGTCGGCCCGCGCGGCGGCGTGGTGGTCGACGAGCGGTGCCGCACCGAGGACCCGGCGGTCCTCGCCATCGGCGAGTGCGCCCAGGCCGTAGACGGCCGGGTCTACGGCCTGGTCGCCCCCGGCTACCAGATGGCCGAGACGGCCGCCCGCACGGTGGCCGGCCTGGACGGCGCGGCCTTCACCGGCGCCGACCTCTCCACCAAGCTCAAGCTGCTCGGCGTGGACGTCGCCAGCTTCGGCGACCCGCACGGCACCGCCGAGGGCGCCCTCGACGTGCTCTACAGCGACAGCCGCAGCGGCGTCTACCGCAAGCTCGTCATCGGCACCGACGGCGCGCTGCTCGGCGGCGTCCTGGTCGGCGACACCGAGGGCTACGGCACCCTGCGCCCGCTCGCCGTCGGCGGCAAACCGCTCACCGTGGCCCCCGAACAGCTCGTCCTGCCCGCCGGGTTCGCGGGGGCCGCCGGGCCGGTCGCGCTGCCCGACGACGCGGTGCTCTGCTCCTGCCACAACGTCACCCAGGGCGCGGTGCGCGCCGCCGTCCGCGAGCAGGGCGCCGACAGCGTCGCCGCCGTCAAGAAGTGCACCCGGGCCGGCACCGGCTGCGGCAGCTGCCTCAAGCAGCTCGGCACCGTCGTCACCGAGGAGCTGGAGGCCGCCGGGGTCTCCGCGTTCAAGGGCCTGTGCGAGCACTTCGCCCACACCCGGGCCGAGTTGTACGAGATCGTCCGGGTGACCGGGGTGACCACCTTCACCGAACTGCGCGACCGGCACGGCAGCGGCGAGGGCTGCGAGATCTGCAAGCCGACCGTCGCCTCCATCCTGGCCAGCCTCGGCAACGGCCACATCCTGGACGGCGAGCAGGGCGCGCTCCAGGACTCCAACGACCACTTCCTCGCCAACCTCCAGCGCAACGGCTCGTACTCCGTCGTCCCCCGCGTGCCCGGCGGCGAGATCACCCCCGAGGGTCTGATCACCATCGGCGAGATCGCCCGCGACCACGGCCTGTACACCAAGATCACCGGCGGCCAGCGGATCGACATGTTCGGCGCCACCGTCGACCAACTGCCCGCGATCTGGCACCGGTTGGTCGAGGCCGGGTTCGAGTCCGGGCACGCCTACGGCAAGTCGCTGCGCACCGTGAAGTCCTGCGTCGGCGAGACCTGGTGCCGCTACGGAGTCCAGGACTCCACCGCCCTGGCCATCGAACTCGAACTGCGCTACCGGGGGTTGCGCTCCCCGCACAAGCTCAAGGCGGCCGTCTCCGGCTGCGCCCGCGAGTGCGCGGAGGCGCAGAGCAAGGACTTCGGCATCATCGCCACCTCGGCCGGCTGGAACCTCTACGTCGGCGGCAACGGCGGCATGACCCCGCGCCACGCCGACCTGCTCGCCGCCGACCTCGACCGCGAGACGCTGATCCGCACCATCGACCGCTACCTGATGTTCTACATCCGCACCGCCGACCGGCTGGAACGCACCTCGGTCTGGCTGGAGCGGCTGGAGGGCGGCCTGGACCACCTGCGCGCCGTCGTCCTCGACGACTCGCTCGGCATCGCTGCCGAACTGGACGACCTGATGGGCCGTCACATCAGCGGCTACCAGGACGAATGGGCCGCGACCCTGGCCGACCCCGAGCGGCTGCGGCGCTTCGCCTCCTTCGTCAACGCCCCCGGCACCCCCGACCCCGCCGTGACCTTCGTCCCCGAACGCGGCCAGATCCGCCCGGCCCGCCCCGGCGAGGCCGGCCACACCCTCAACGCCCCGGTGCTGGTCGCCGGGGCCCGACTGGAGGTGCTCACCCCGTGACCGTACAGATCCACGACGGCACCAGCTGGCAGACCGTCTGCGACCTCACCGACCTCCAACCCGGCCGCGGCGTCGCCGTGCTGCTCCCCGAAGCCGGACAGGTCGCGCTCTTCCGCGACGGCTCCGACGGGCTGTACGCCGTCGACAACCTCGACCCGTTCAGCGGCGCCCCCGTCCTCGCCCGCGGCCTGCTCGGCAGCCGCGGCGACCGGCCGACGCTCATCTCGCCGATGTACAAGCAGGTCTACGACCTCACCGACGGCCGCTGCCTGGACGAGGACACCGCCCCCGACGGCACGCCCGCCGTACTGCGCCGCTGGCCGGTCCGGGCCCTCGCCGGGGAGGCCGCGGCATGACGACCGTCCTCGACACCAGATCGCCCGCCCCGCTGACCGGTTGGGACCCGGAGGACGAGGAGTTCTGGGCCCGCGACGGCGCCCGGATCGCCCGCCGGAACCTGGTCTTCTCGGTGCTCTCCGAACACATCGGCTTCTCGGTGTGGAGCCTCTGGTCGGTCCTGGTGCTGTTCCTCGGCCCCGAGTACCACATCGACACCGCGGGCAAGTTCACCCTCACCGCCCTGCCGACCGCCCTCGGCGCGCTGCTGCGGCTGCCGTACACCTTCGCCGTCGCCCGCTTCGGCGGCCGGACCTGGACGGTGATCAGCGCACTGCTGCTGCTCGTGCCCACCGCGCTCGCCGCCCTGGTGCTGGAACCCGGGGTGCCGTACGGGACGCTGCTGGCCGTCGCCTGCGTGGCGGGCGTCGGCGGCGGCAACTTCGCCTCCTCGATGGCCAACATCAACGCCTTCTACCCGCACCGGCTCAAGGGCTGGGCGCTCGGCGTCAACGCGGGCGGCGGCAACCTGGGCGTGCCCGCGGTGCAGCTGCTCGGGCTGCTGGTGCTGGCCACCGCCGGCGCCGCCCACCCCCGGCTGCTGCCGCTGCTCTACCTGCCGCTGATCCTGCTGGCGGCGGCGGGGGCGTGGTGGCGGATGGACAACCTGCCAGTGGCGTCGGGCGGTTCGGGCGGCTCGGGCGGATCTGGGGAGGGGCGGGCGCTGCGCGAGGTCGCCCGCGATCCGTACGGCTGGGCCGTCTCCACCCTCTACATCGGCACCTTCGGCTCCTTCATCGGCTTCGGGTTCGCCTTCGGACAGGTGCTCCAGGTGCAGTTCCACGAGCGCTTCGACTCCCCTGCCAAGGCCGCCGCGCTCACCTTCCTCGGGCCGCTGCTCGGCTCGCTGCTGCGGCCGGTCGGCGGACGCCTCGCCGACCGGTACGGCGGCGCGCGGGTGACCCTGGGCACCTTCGCCGCCATGGGCGCCGGTACGGCGGTGGTGCTCGCCGCCTCCCGGGCGGGCTCGCTGCCGCTGTTCCTCGGCGGGTTCGTCGCCCTGTTCGTGCTCAGCGGCATCGGCAACGGCTCGACGTACAAGATGATCCCGGCGCACTACCAGGCCGTCGCCCGGACGGCGGTCGCGGCCGGCGCCGACCCGGCGGCCGCCGAGGCCGACTCCCGACGCCGGTCCGCGGCGCTGATCGGGCTCGCGGGAGCGGTCGGGGCGTTCGGCGGGGTGCTGGTGAACCTGGCGTTCCGGCAGTCCTTCCTGGCCGGCGGCAACGGGGACGCGGCGTACACGGGGTTCCTGCTGGCCTACGCGGCCTGCTCGGCGCTGACCTGGGCGGTCTGGCTCCGGCGGCGCTGAGGGGCTGGTCGCCCGTCACTCCGCGCGCGGCATCCCGACCGACGACCGTGGCGCGAACCGCGATTGCCCTACGCTCGTCCCCGGCACATGGGGAGGGCGCAGGGCATGGTCGACAACACGACGAACGCGGTGAACGGCGCAGTGACCGGGCCGGTCGTGCAGGCAGGGAGCATCGGGGCCGTCTACCTGGACGGGAGCTGGCCCCCGGCGGTGCCGGAAGGGGCCGACCACTGGGTGCGGGCCGCCGCGGAGTCCCGCGTCTGGAAGCACGTCCGGGAGGACCGGGACGTCGAGCCGTACCGGCGCGTCGTGCTGACGGCCGTGAGCGAGCTGGCCGTGCTGCGGGACTCGGTCGACCTGGCGGACGATCCCTGGCAGGACCCGGGCATCGCGGAGCGCTTCGCCTCACGAGTCGACTGGCTGCTCGGCAACGACCGCCTGGACCTCTACCCGGCCGAGGCGGCGCTGCTGGCGGTGCTTCCGTTCCTCTACCGGGTCCGTTCGCTGCGGTTGGCGGCGGCGAGGGTCTCCGTCGCCCCGACCGACCTGCTGCCCTCGTCCGAGCCAGACACCGAGCGTGCGGCGTACGAGCAGTTCACAGAGTCCTACGACCTGCTGGTGGGCCGCACCCGGACCCGGCCGAACTCCACCGCCCCGCTCGGCTGGTGGCTCTACCACCGCTGGCTCGACCAGTACGAGGACCTCGCCGACGCCGACGGCGTGCGGGAGATCCTCGACCGGCTGCCTGTGCTGTTCGAACTCGGCGAGACCTTCACCCTCAAGCGGGTCTGCGCCCTGCTGCACGGCCTGCGCCGCGGCCCCGACGTCGGGAACCGCGACTACCTGGCCAACCTCAGCGCCGACGACCACCTGCGGGCCCCGGGCGAACAGCACGTCCGGGAACCACGGTTGGCGCTGCTGCTGGCGCTGGCGTACGGGACGGCCGTCGAGATGACCGCCCTGCCCGAAATCGTGGCCGAACACCTCGGCATCCCGGAGCAGTACGAGGTCGACCTCGTCGACCTGCGCCGGACACTCGAACTCGCCGTCTGGGGCGGCTCGTACGACCTGCCGGTGCTGCGCGCCGAGTGTCATCACGAGGCAGTGGTGGAAGGCCTGCGCGAGTACACCGCCCGGGCCGACGAACTCCTCCACGCCGTCCGCCGCGTCCTCACCTCGCATCCCCTGCCAACCCGCCTCACCTCGGACGAGGCCGTCCCCGCTGCGGGCGCCTTCACCGGCTGGGCGAGGTTCCGCCTGGACGAACGCCGGGTACGCAGCCTGCTGATGGGCGTCGAGCTGTACCGCGACCGGGATCTGGCCGTCCGCGAGCTCTACCAGAATGCCCTGGACGCATGCCGGTACCGCCGCGCCCGCACGGAGTACCTCGACCGCACGAACCCGATCGCCACCTTCACCTACGAAGGCCGGATCGAGTTCCGCCAGGGCCTGGACGAGGACGGCCGCGCCTACCTGGAATGCCAGGACAACGGCGTCGGCATGGGCGAGGAGGAGCTCAGGGGCGTCTTCTCCAACGCCGGCGCCCGCTTCGCCGAGCAACTCGACTTCAAGCTCGAACGCGCCGAGTGGCGCAAGGTCGACCCACCCGTCGAGCTGTACCCCAACAGCCGCTTCGGCATCGGCGTGCTGAGCTACTTCATGCTCGCCGACGAGATCCGGGTGACCACCTGCCGCATGCACGTAGACGGCAGCCTCGGCCCGCAGCTGGAGGTCTCCATCTACGGCCCGAGCCACCTCTTCCGGATTGCCGAACGGAATGCCTGTGGCCGTCAGCCCGGTACGACCGTGCGGCTGTACCTGCGGGACGACGTCGAGATGGCGGACTCGTGGTCGTGCGTGGATGTCCTCGAACGCCTCCTGGCGGTGGCGGAGTTCAGTACGGCGGCGGTGCACGCCGACCGTCAGGCCAGCTGGGAGCCAGGAGTCCTGAAGACGAGGGAGGCGCCAAAGGGCGAAACTTTCGGCTTCAACGCCAGTGGCCGGACTACCTGTTGGGCCGCTGCCCCGGACCGCGCGCAGGTGACGTGGTGCGAGCACGGCGGAGCCCTACTGGTGGACGGTCTGGTGGTCGAGCCGGAGGTCGTGCGGGGCGTGGTCTCGCCGGGCGGGTTGTCCGGAGCCGTGGTGAACCTCTCCGGAAGGCTGTCGCCGACGAAGCTGTCGGTCGATCGCCGCCGCGTCATCAGCGACGTTTCGGAGGCGGTCAGGGGACTGCTGGAGGCGGCAGTGGGCGAGTTCGTGAGCCGCGACTCGGCCGTGCTGAGTATGGAGTGGATCCACCGGGTGACGGAGGGGAACTATGACCTCGCCGACCTGGTGGCCGGCGAAGCCATTCGCCAGGGTCGCCGGTTCGAATTCCTCGGCGTCAACTACGACAGTCGCCGCACCGGCTTCCTTCTGGCGGATGGCGAAATCCTCAAGTGGTTCGAGAATCATGATGAATCCGTGAGCGGGAAGGTCGTCGGGAATCCGCCGGACCACATCCTGCTCTGGCGGATGCTGGCACACGGGTTGGATCGATCATTTCCGGAACTCGCCGTGCTCTGCGAGGAGTTGTTCAAGCCCGTGCAGGTGCGCCCAGCGATTCCCTCGGATATCGCAGTGCTGGCGCCGAGTGGCAGGCCCGGTGCCAGGTCATGGGCCCCGGGGTACCTCTACGACCGGTGGACCTCGGACGTCGCGCGGGAACTCGGCGTCAGCTCCGAGATCGCTGTCGCCCGCGCTACCGAACTCGGTGCGGTCCCTCGTAAGGCTTTCGCGTTCTCGTCGGTCGGTGGCGACTCACCGGTGACCGTCAATGACGTGCTGGTTCTGGCCGATCGGAATGGAATCCCGGCAGCGGCTGCGGCAGATCTCTGGGTCGAGCAGGGTCGGCTGGCCCCTCGGGAAGTCGTTGATCTCGCCATCGCTGTCGACACCGATCCGGTTTTCCTCTGGAAGCGGTCCGGGAAGGGAACTTTCTGGAGCGGAGCGCAGCCCGGAGGCGAGGTCGCTCCTGGGCTTGTGGCCAGGAGCAGCCAAGTGCTCGGAATTTCGGTCGACCAGGTCTGTGCGGCCATGGCGCGGCACGGTCTCGCTGCGGATCCGACGGGCCTGCCGCCCTTCCCGTCCGATACGACTGTGGCGCTGTTGAGTTGGGGTCTCGATGGATCCAACCCATGGTTGAGGAGGGCGGATGTGGTCCCGGCGGGGCACCTCTTGCAGGCGGCGCGGGACCTGGGAATCGCGGTCGAACGGGCCGTGGAGGTGCTCGGAGGCGCGGGATTCCGTCTGGCGCGTGTTCCAGGGGATGCCTGTGCGGAAGACCTGGAGTTGTTCTGCGAGGGTCGACTGCGATGGCACGACGTGGCCAGGCTGACCTACCAGAAGCTCTTCGAGCTACGGGAGTTGAGGAAATCCTCGCTGCGTGAGGTGATCGAGCGGTACGGCGCCTATGGCTTCGAGATCCCGATCGTTCTGCCGGAGACGCTCACCCGGTTGGACCGTGAGCTCTTCTCGCCCGATGGCGCGATGGACTGGGACGACCTGTTGGTGGCCGACCCCGTGCCGTTCGCCCGCTTGATCATGGCGGCTCGTACGCTCAAGCGGCATCCGGCAGAGCTGGCTCGACACCTGAGGACACGCGGGATCCTGCCGTCCTGTGACGATCTGCCGACCGGACTATCAACGGACCAGGCTGTCGACCTCCTCAGCCGGGGCAGCTCTTTTTCGGTCCGGCTGTTGTGGATCGGGGACCTCGACCTTGCTGACCTGCTGAAGGTGTCGCTGCGGACGGGGCATCCGATGGCGCAGATCGCCGGTTGGTTCCGTGCGTGGGGCATCGAGGTCCCTGACGTGGCTGAGCTGATCCGCGACGCCCTCGCCCGGGTCCCGACGGCCGACGCCGACCCCTCCTGACCGCCGCGGACGCGGCGCCCGGTCCGCGGCGCTGATCACGCCCGGTCGAGGCCCGCGGAGCGGGCGGTGTCGACCAGGAGCTGGGCGGCGTCCAGGGGGACGGGGAGTCGGCGGGCGATCCAGGGGGCGGGGCGGCCGGCCCGGGCGAGCATCCAGGCGGAGTAGAGGTGGCCGAGCTGGGGCGCGTTCTCGGCGAGCAGCAGTGGGCGGACGGCCTCCATGGGGAAGCCTTCGAGGGCGCGGGCGCTGTACTCGCGGCCGTTGGGGCCGGGCGGGGGCAGCGGGAGGGGGCGGCGGAGGTCGAGCCAGCGGCTGAGCAGTACCGCGCCGACCACCAGGAGGCCGGTGCCGGAGGCGCCGATCAGGATGCCGCCGATGACGGGGCGGTCGTCCTCCTCGGCCATGCCGAGGGCGATCTCCTCCAGGACGAGCAGGCTGAGCGCGGTGAGCAGGACCGCGGCCTCGGCGGGGCGCGGGTGGGTCCGGGACGTCGTCATGCGGAACCTCCTCCTCGGCGGGGCGGCCGGGGGTTTCGGGCGGGCGCGGCGATTCACCTTCCGTACAACGGTGGTGGGCGGCCCGGGGCACGCGTCACGGCTCAGGCGGTGAAATCGCGGGACGTGAATTGACGGGCCGTCAAGAAAGTGAAGGGGGAGGGGCGTTGGCCGCGTTCGGAGGGCTGGAGGCAGCTCCTTCCGGTCGGTCGCGCCTGGGCGGTGCGTTCGTCGACGGGGCGGGAGGCCGGTGGTGGCCGGACTTCCGGGCTTCGGGTCAGCATAGCCCGGGCATGCCAACTTCGACAGGAGTGTCGAAGTCGCGGGACCCGGGCCCGCGGGGGAACGGCGAAACGTCGGGAGCCCCTGGCTGATCACCAGGGGCTCCCGACGTGAGCGGGCCGAGTGGGCCGAGTGGGCCGAGCGGGCCGAGCGGGCCGAGCGGGCCGAGCGGGTCGACCGTACCGAACCCGTGCGAAGCGTCCTCAGCGGGCCAGCAGAGGCAGCGGCGCGCCGGTGCGGGCGGGGAGTTCGAGGCGGGCGAGCAGCGCCGAGGGGGAGACCTCGACCACCCGGCAGCCGGCCCGGTGGCGGCAGTGGCGGGCCACCGAGCCGTGCCGCAGGCGGTCCAGGCGGCGGCGGGTGGCGGCGCCGAGGACGAGCAGGTCGTCCGGACCGGTGACGGCGCCGACCAGGGCGGGGCCGGGGTCGGCGTTGACCACCAGCGGGTGGATGACCAGGCCGGACGGGTAGCCGCCGTAGGCCTGTTCGAACGCGACGTCGAGGCGCCGCCGGGCGGCGTGCTCCGGTTCGGCGGGCGGGCGCAGGCCGTCCCGCTCGTTCGCGGTCCAGGCGGCGACGGGCACCAGCACCGCCCGGTGCCGGGCCGCCTCGCCGACGGCGTGGTAGAGGGCGGCCAGACTGCTCAGTGATCCGCTCAGGCCGACGATCACTCGGGTGGTCCTGGTCATGGCCGTTCCTCCGTCTCTCCGGCGGAGCGCCCGGCGGAACTCTCGGTCGGGCTCCGCCGGTTCGGCACTCCTTGCTTCGGATGACTCCAGTCAACCCCGGAACGGAGCCCTCCGGACCGCCGCTGACACCACCATGACGCCGGGCGCACCCATCTTGACGGCCTGCTGACAGGGCCCCGCTCCCGCACCTCTCGGGCCCAGCCCGGGCACGAACTGGATCAGCAGGTCGATCGCCTTGATGCCGAGGAACGGCAGGACGGGCCCGCCGAGCCCGTATCGAGAATTTGGTCAACGCGCCCCGGGTGATGAGGAGTTGCTCTCCCACCCGGATGATCTCGATCGGCTTCGCCGGGTTGGAGTCGAGGTCGACCATGTTGCCGGCCTCCTCGGCGGCCGGGGTGCCGGAGTTCATCGCGACACCGACGTCCGCCTGGGCGGGCGCGGGGGCGTCGTCGGTGCCGTCGCCGGTCGTCGCGACGATGTTCCCGGCGGCCGGGGTGCGCCGCAGACGGGGTGGGGCTGCGGGGACGGCGGACAGCCCACCACCGGAGGAACGGGGAACATGCCCGCCTTGACGAGGCCTTGGCGGCGAAGCGGCCGTCCCCGACGCCTCCCTGACACCCCGGCCGCAACGCCGTCAGGAGGGCGTCAAGGACGGCCGCCGGACCGTACGCCCTGCGTCAAGGACGGGTGCGACCGGTCGGCGGAGGGGCTCCACTGGAGGGGTCCGGCCGTACGGGCCGCTGTTCGAAGGGACCTCCATGACCACTGTCACCGCCGCCGTCGACGTCGAGGAGCCGCCGGAGCGGACGGTCCGCCTCCTGCCCGCCGCCTGGGGCCGGGACCGCCGGGACCGCGGGGACCGCCCCGAGCCGCCGGAACCGGCCCCGGCGGCCGACCGGGGGCGCATCCGCCCGGCGCACTGCCGGTTCGCGATGCACTACGAGGACTGACCCCGGCCCCACGCGGACGACCGACACCGCCACCCCGCGCCGATCCACAGGAGCAGCCGCCATGACCCAGCTCACCGCCCCGCCCGCCCCGCCCGTCCCGCCGATCCCGCCGATCCCGCCCGTCCCCACGCCCCCCGCCACGCCCGCCGACGCGCTCGGCGGCCCCTGGCCGGCCTCGGCGCGGCCCGGCCGGGGAGCCGACCTGCTGGTCGGCGGGGTGGGGCTGGCCGAGGCCGCCGAGCGGTTCGGCACCCCGCTGTACGTGCTGGACGAGTCCGAGGTCCGCGACCGCGCCCGGGCCTACCGGCGGGCACTGCCGCACGCCGAGGTGCTGTACGCGGCCAAGGCCTTCCTCTGCAGCGCGATGGCCGACTGGGTGGAACAGGAGGGCCTGGGGCTGGACGTCTGCTCCTCGGGCGAGCTGCGGCTGGCGGTCTCGGCGGGCTTCCCGGCACAGCGGATTCTGCTGCACGGCAACGCCAAGTCCCCGGAGGAACTGCGGCTGGCGCGGCGGCTGCGGGTCGGGCGGATCGTCATCGACGGCCCGGCGGAGATCGCGCGGCTGGCCGCGCTGGTGGCCGCCGACACGCCGCAGAAGGTACTGGTCCGGGTGGTGCCGGGGATCGCCGCCGGGCACCACGCGGCGGTGCGGACGGGCGTCGGCGGGCAGAAGTTCGGCTTCCCGATCGAGGGCGGCGACGCGGCGGACGCCGTCGCCCGGGTGCTCGGCCAGCCGGGGCTGGAACTCGCGGGCCTGCACTGCCACCTGGGCTCCCAGATCACCTCGGTCGAACCGTACCTGCGGGCGCTGGACGCGCTGGTGGGGCTGCTCGCCGAGGTGCGGGAGCGGCACGGTGTGGAGCTGCCGGAGCTGGACCTCGGCGGCGGCCACGGCATCCGCTACCTGCCCGGGGACACCGGACTGGACCTCGCCGAGTTCGCGGTACGGGTGACCGACCGGCTGGCGGTGCGCTGCGCCGAGGCCGGGCTGGAGGTGCCCCGGCTGATCGTCGAACCCGGCCGCGCGATCGCCGGCCCGGCCGCGGTGGCGGTCTACCGGGTGCTCTCCGTCAAGCACGCCGCCGAGGGCCGCTGCTTCGTCGCGGTGGACGGCGGCATGAGCGACAACCCGCGCCCGGCCCTGTACGGATCGCCGTACGCGGTACGGCTGGTGGGCCGCCACGCGGAGGCGGGCGAGGCCCGGGTGGACGTCGTCGGCCGCCACTGCGAGGCCGGCGACGTGCTGGTGCGCGACGCCGCCCTGCCCGCCGACCTGCGCCCCGGCGACCTGCTGGCGATGCCGTCGGCCGGCGCGTACCAGCTGTCGATGGCCTCCGGCTACAACCTGGTCGGCCGCCCGGCCGTGGTCGCGGTGAGGGACGGCCGCGCCCGCCTGCTGATCCGGCGGGAGACGGTGGAGGACTTCCGCCTCCGCGAGGTCGGCCGCTGAGGGGGAGCACCGGCGCGTGAGAAGTCGGCCCGGCCGACTTCCCGCGCGGGTTCCCGGCGAAAGAGCAGGTGAGAGCGGGTGGAAGCGATCAGTAGGGTCCTGTCCGTGACGAACTGGCAGGAGATCTACGAGAGCGACTGCGCGCACCCCCCGGGGTGGCGGCTGGACAACCTGGTGGCGGAGCTGGCGGACGCGCTGGGCGATCCCGACCCCGAGGTCAGGGACGGCTACCCGTACGCGGTGCTGGCGGCCTGGATCCGGCGCGGGGTGGTCGACGGCGACCGGTGCCTGGCGCTCGGCGACCTGATGGCGGAGCGCTTCACCGATCCGCGGATCGAGGCCCGGACCTTCGCCCCGCTCGTCCTGGAGATGATCGTGCGCCGGGGCCGGCTCCGGCCCGCCTGGCTCGACGCGTTCGCCGCCTGGTACCCCGCGGAGGCGGACCTACGGGGCCGTGACGACGAACTCGGCTGGCTGCACGCCGTGGCGCACGGCGCGGACCTGCTGGGGGCCGTCGGCCTGCGGCCCGACGTCGACCCGGAGGTGATGCTCGCGCTCGCCGCCGAGCGCCTGCTCGCGCCGACGGACCTCGGCGTCTCGGCGGAGCGCGGCGGGCATCCCGTCCCGCTCACCCACGGCGACGCGGTCAAGGCCGGCCTGGCCGAGGTCCTTCGCCCGGTCCTGTAGGCCCGGGGGAGCACCGGCGCGTGAGAAGTCGGCCCGGCCGACTTCTCACGCGGGTGGGTCCAGGCGCCGGTGGCTCACGCGGGGCGGCGGCCCCAGCAGGAGACCATCATCCAGGCGGTGTCGGCGAAGGCCGGGTCGTCCAGGTGGGCGACCGCCGCCGTGATCTGCTCGGCCGTCATCAGCCCGGTGGCGATGAGCCCGGGGGTGGCCTGGGCGAAGCACCGGCGCCAGAAGGCGTCCTCCGTGTCGTCCGTTCCGCACACGGCGACGCGGATGGTCATGCCGACGTCGGTGAGGCCGGCACGGGCCATGGCCGCCGGGATGCGGCGGGCCCAGGAGTGGTCCGTCCCGTGGGCCCTGGCCAGCAACTGCTGGCAGGCCTCCAGCAGTTCGGCGAACCGCGGATAGGGGGAGGCCGCGGCCGGGAGGTAGGTGGGGTCCTCGACGACGATCCACCCGCCGGGCCTGAGCCAGCCGGCCATCCGGTCGAGGGCGAGTTCCGGGTCGGGGAGGTGGCCGAGCAGGGCTCGGGCGTGCACCAGGTCCTGGGAGCCCGCCGGGAAGCCGTCCCGCGTCACGTCGTGCCGCGCGACCGTCAGGTTGGCCGGTACGGGCGACGCCTCGAGCAATGCGGTGTCGAGGTCGGTGGCCGTCACCCGGCCGTCGGGGCAGCGGGCGGCGAGCCAGCGGGCGATGGACCCGTGTCCGGCCCCCGCCTCGACGCAGTGCCAGTCCGCGGCGACACCGAGCTGTTCGAAGACGGCGACGGTGGCCGGGTCGTTGAGCTCCTCCAGCAGACGCAGGCGTTCGCGTTCGCCCCGCGTGCCGTGGGCGAGGACTCCGTCCTGGTAGACCGGGTCGCTCATCGTTCTCCGTTCGGGAGCCGGGCCGCGACGGGGCTGACGCGCGGCTGCTCGCCGGGGTCGGTCATCGGGCTGTTCCACTCGCGCATCAGCTCGACCAGCCGGCCGCAGTAGCTGCGCTCCGCCTTCACGTAGCGGCTGCCGCCCGCGCCGAACGACCAGGCGACGGCGTTCATCTCCTCCTCGTCGTACGAGGGAGCGCCCCGGAAGAAGGCGGCCAGTCGCTCGTTGACGCGCGGGAACCGCCCGGCGGGCAGCCGGAGGGCGTAGACGCCGACGCGCTCGATCCGGCCGGTCCCGAGGCGCAGCGTCACCGAGAAGGTGTGCCCGTCCGGGGCCGTGAAGGCCGTCATGTCCCGGAAGGTCGCCGCGTCCGGCGCCCCGCCCCCGGACAGGGCGAGCAGGCGCTCCACGCCCGCCGGACCGAGCCCTTCCCGGGTGCGGAAGTACAGGTTCGCGGTGTCGTGCTGGTAGTCCACGGCGACGTGCCGCACCGACGTCAGGCCCAGTTCGCGGAACCGGTCGTGATGGCGGCGGATCGTGTCCGGGACCCCGGGGGCGTCGAGGACCTCCGCCACGGGCCGCATCCCGCCCAGGTACACCCAGGTCTTGACCAGGCCCCGGACCGCGTCGAAGTCGCACAGCTCCGTCGAGCCGTCGTACAGCGAGCTCCAGGCGGAGACCAGGCCGGCGGTCCGGCTGTGCGGGCCGAGGAGTCCGGCCCGCACCGCGATGTCCACGGAGTCGATGGGGACGCGGTCGTAGAAGCGGTAGTTCAGGGCGCCGCCGGGCCTGTCGTCGGTGCGCCACAGGACGGCTCCGCGGTGGAAGCTCTCCTCGTACGCGTCCAGGACGCGGCGGGTCGTCGGCAGGGAGTGGTCGACGCCCAGCAGGTCCGCGGTGGCCTCGACGTCCTGGAGGAACCGGGACGGCGAGAAGCCGACGGCAGAGGTCATCAGAGGGGTTCCCCCTTCGGTCGTGCAGGGGCTCCGCCCCAGTCCCTCAGTGATCAAACCACTGAGAAGATCATTTCGCCAGAGGGGAGAAGCGCGGGCGCACGGTTCCCGGTTGACCGAATCAGACCGCTTCTGTCGATCTGTCAGTCCGGACTCCTGGGGTAGTTGATGCGAACTCGACCGTTTGTGGCGGGCCGCTGTTAGGCTGCGCGCCTGAATACGAAGTCTCCACGATGTAAAAGGACTTGGAAGAGAGGGTGAAGGCTCGCGCCTTCACCGCCGCCGCCGACCCCCGAGGAGCCACGTGAGACCCGAAGACGTCCCCCTGCTGTTCCAGGAGCTGGCCCGCGAGTACGCGGACGTGACCGACATGTCGGTGGCGGCGACCGGTTCACTCGCGCGCGGCGACCACCGCACCGGGCCCGGCGGCGACATCGTCTCCAACCTCGACCTGATCCACGTCGTGGCCGACGGCGCCGACGTGCCGGAGGTCCGGGCCCTGGTGGAACGGAGGATGCAGCGGATCTCGGACACCTTCCGGATCGAGACGACGTCCGTCATCGCCATGCTTCCGGCGTTCCGGATGGCCGGCCACGCCCACTACCGGATCAGCATGCGGCCCGAGTGGTTCTGCGACGGGCTCGGGCTCGGGCCGGAGGCCTTCGTCCACCCCGGCCGCGCCGAGGGCGACCAGCGCGCCGCGTTGTCCTGGATGATGCAGCCCGTCCCCTACTACCTGGCGAAGGCCACCGTCCTCGACCCGACGACCAACCTGGCCAAGGCCCGTAGGGCCGCGACGCGGCTGGCCGACCGGTTCGACCTGGAGGAGGTGCGCGACAACCTCGACAACCTCCCGCGGGCCCTGCGCACCCTGATCGCCGAACGCGGCGTGACCCCGCTCGAGTCGACCGCCCGCTACCTCGACACCCCCACCCATCCCGACGTCGCCCGGCTCGTCCGCGACGCGGTCTTCGTCGAGAGCATGGGCCTGCCGTCCGCCGACTCGATGCTCGTCCTGCTGCCGTCCGCCCCGAACTGACCACGACCGGAGAGCACTTCATGTCCACTCGGCAGCACGTGGAGATCCTTCCCCCGCACCCCCTGCGGGCGGGCTACGACAGGGCGCTGGAGCGCGGGTCGATCGCCGACGACTTCCAACGGCGCCTGGAGCCGGCCCACTTCAACCCGGGATACCTCGGCGCCCTGACCGAGCGGGTCGAACAGGCCCTTCGCCAGGACCCGGCGGACGAGACCATGCGGTGGCGCCTGGCGTTCCTGCTGCTGCAGAACAACGCCACCGCGGCCGCCGTCGAGCGGGCCGCGGACCTGCTCGCCAGCACCACCCTGCCGCAGGGCCGGCGGCTGGCCCACCTGGTGGCCGGGATCCGCGGCCGGGCCGGGCAGCCGCGCACCGGCCGCCGCGTCCGACGGGTCAACTGGTCGATCAACAACCGCTGCCCGATGTCCTGCCAGGGCTGCTACAACCCGTTCGCCGCGGAGCAGATCGACCTCGCGCAGGCGTACCGGATCACCGACAAGCTGGTCGCGCACGGGACCAGCGACCTGGTCCTGGCCGGCGGCGACCCGCTGCTGTGGCCGCCGATCTTCGACGTGGTCGACCACGCCGTCGCCGGCGGCCTCAAGGTCGGCCTCGACACCACCGGCTACACGCTCACCGCCGAGAAGCTCGCCCGGCTGCGGGGGCTGTCCTCGCTGCGGCTGCCGCTGGACGCCGTCACCGCGGACGTGCAGCGCGCCTTCCGCCGCAGTCCGGACGGCAACCTGCTCCAGGCGCTGCTGGACTCCCTCGCCCTGTGCGACGCCGAGGGCTTCGACCGCGTCCGGGTGCACACCGTGGCGAGCGCCGAGAACCTCCACCAACTGCCCGAGCTCGCCGCCGAGGTGATGTCCCATCCGTCGGTCGCCCAGTGGGTGATCTTCCAGTGGTGGGGCCGGCGGGCGTCACCGGCCACCGTCCGCAGGCTCGGGGTGGCGGTGGAGGACGTCCGCGAGGTGGTGGAGGCGATCCGGCGGGACCACCCCGGCCGGGAGATCCACCTGGCGGAGAGCGGCGAGCGGGAGCTGCTGAACTGGATGATCCAGTCGAGCGGGCAGGTCGTGACCTTCGGCTCGGGCGCCGAGGAGGAGTTCATCCTGGGCAACCTGCTGACCGACGAGGTCGAGGAGATCCTGACCCACCCGATCCTGGACTTCGAGGCCATGTCCCGGGGCATCCCGGTCACCCCGGGGACGGTGTTCGAACCGGTGGACGCCGGGCGGGGCTGACGGGGCGCCGGGCGGAGCCGTCGGGACGCCGGGCGAGGCGCGGCCCCCGGCTGATAACGGAACGGTTGCGGAGCCCGCCCTTCCCGTGCCCAGGGCTTGACGGCACGGGGAGGGCGGGCGTTTGCTGTGTCCGCTCGTTGGAACCTGTTCGGTTCTGATTTGTTTTGTGTGTTTGAACGTTCAAACCGTGTCGAGCCCCCGCCGCACCCGTCTCTCCCCACCCAGCACCCCCCTGCGCACCACAGCCTTCCGGCGCCACCCCACCGAGAGGAATGCAATGTCACACCTTTCCCGTCGCGACCTCCTCCGCGCATCCGGAGCCGGCCTGCTGGCCGTCGCCGCCGGAGGCACCCTCGCGGCCTGCGGCGGCTCCGGCTCGGCAGGCGCCGGCGGGGACGCCGACACCGGCACCATCACCGTCTGGTCCTGGGCCACCGCCGCCGAAGCCCTGCGCGGGATCGTCCCGGCCTTCGAGAAGGACAACCCGGGGATCAAGGTCGACGTCCAGGACATCGGCGAGCCCGCCATCTGGGACAAGATCACCGTCGGCATGGCGGCCGGCGGCCAGGGCCTCGGCGACGTCCTGCACATCGGCTGCGACTACCTGCCCGGATACCTGGAGAAGTTCCCCGGCGGCCTGGCCGACCTCTCCTCGCTCGGTGCCGACGCGCACAAGGACAGGTTCGCCAAGGGCCTGTGGCCGGTCGTCTCCGGCAAGGACGGCCACGCCTACGCGCTGCCCTGGGAGGTCAACCCGCTCGGCTTCTTCTACCGCAAGGACTACTTCGACAGGGCCGGCATCGACCCCGAGGCCCTCGCCACCTGGGACGACCTGCTCGCCGTCGCCGACCGCTTCAAGGCCGCCAACCCCGGCACCGCCCTGATCGGCCTCAACCGGGCCGCCAACCCCACCCCCGACCTGGACTTCCTGCAGTCCCTGATGCAGCTCCAGGGCGCCTTCTACTTCGACCTCCAGGGCAGGATCACCGTCGGCTCGGAACCGGCCGTACGCGCCCTGACCATCATCAAGCGGCTGGACGAGGCCGGGCTGGTCGGCGACACCCCCGGCGTCCAGAGCTGGCCGCCCGTGATGAAGGCCGGCAAGCTCGCGGTCGCCGCGATGCCCGCCTGGGTCGCCCACTACCTGGAGAAGAAGTTCCCCGACCAGAGCGGCAACTGGCGCCTCACCAAGCCCCCGGCGGTCACCCCCGGCGGCCGGCGCACCGCCCTGGTCAACTCCACCCACCTGGCCGTCGCCTCCTCCAGCCCGCGCCGCCGGGCCGCCTGGAAGTTCGTCGAGTACGCCGTCACCCGCCCCGCCTCGGTGAACGCCATGTTCGACGCGGGCGGCGTCTTCCCGGCCCTCACCGAGGCCTACACCGACCCGCTGTACGCCGCGCCGAGCGCCTACTACGGCGGCCAGCCGGTGCTGAGGACCTTCGCCGACCTCGCCACCGAGGGCGGCGACCCCACCAACTACTCCGGCGACTACGCGCGCGCCCTCAAGCTGGTCAGCGACGCCCAGGTCAAGGTCCTCCTCAAGGGCGCCGACCCGGCCGCCGTGCTCCAGGACGCCGCCAAGCAGCTCGCCCAGCAGACGGGGCGCGGTATCGCATGAGTGCCGCCAGCCCGCCCGCCACCTCCCTCGCGGGGAAGGCCGGAACGGCCCGCCGGCGCCGCGCCGCCGTACCGTACCTGCTGCTCGCCCCCGCCCTGCTCACCTTCGGCGTGTTCAAGGCCTACCCGGTCGTCGACTCGCTGCTGCTCTCCTTCACCACCGGCTCCGGCTCCGCCACCCGCGACGCCGGCCTCGCCAACTACCGGCGGCTGCTGGACGACCCGCTGTTCTGGACGGCCCTGCGCAACACCGGCGAGATCCTCGTCATCCAGGTCCCGCTGATGCTCGGACTGGCCCTGCTGATGGCCGTCGGCATCAACTCCGCCCTGGTGCGCTGGCGCACGGTGTGGCGGCTCGGCGTCTTCATGCCCTCCGTCACCGGCCTGGTCGCCACCGGCGTGATGTTCGCCTACCTGCTCAAGGCCGACGACGGCATGGTCAACCGGGTGCTGAACGCCGTCGGCCTGCCCTCCGTCGACTGGCTGGGCCAGCCCGGCTGGGCCCGGATGGCCGTCGTCGTGGTGCTCACCTGGCACTACACCGGCTACAACGCCGTCATCTACCTCGCCGGACTCCAGTCCATTCCCAAGGAGTTGTACGAGGCCGCGATGGTCGACGGCGCCGGCCCGATCCGCCGGTTCACCTCGGTCACCGTCCCCGCGCTGCGCCCGGTGCTGCTGTTCACCGTCGTGCTCTCGACCATCGGCACGCTCCAGCTCTTCGACGAGCCGTACGTGCTGACCGGCGGCGGACCGGACAACGCCACCCTGACCGTCTCCATGTACCTGTACCAGAACGGCTTCCGGTACTTCGACTTCGGCTACGCCTCCGCCATCGCCTACGCGCTCACCCTGCTGGTGTCGGTGCTCGGCGCCGCCCAGATGCGCCTGATGGGGGAGAAGGACAAGTGAACCTCAGGAAACTGCGCGGCTGGCCGCTGACCTTCTTCCTCGCCGCCGTCACCGGGCTGTCCGTCGCCCCCTTCTACTGGCTGGTGGTCTCCGCCACCCGCAAGGACACCGAGGTCTTCGACTGGCCGCCCAAGCTGCTGCCCGGCGGGAGCCTCGGCGAGAACCTGGGCCACCTGGAGCAGAAGATCGGCCTGCTCCGGGTGGTCGGGAACTCCCTGCTGGTGGCGGGGATCCAGACCCTGGGCGCCCTCGTCGTGGCGCTGCTCGCGGGCTACGCCTTCGCCAAGTTCCGCTTCCGCGGCCGCACCCTGCTGTTCGCCCTGCTGCTCTCCACCCTCGTGGTGCCCGAACAGGTCACGCTGGTACCGCTGTTCACGATGATGACGGACTTCGGCCTGCTGGACACCTACCAGGCGCTGATCCTGCCCGGCCTGTGCGTGCCCTTCGCCGTCTTCCTGATGCGGCAGTCGCTGAGCAGCCTGCCGGACGAACTCCTGGACGCCGCCCGGGTCGACGGCGCGGGCGAACTGCGGGTGCTGTTCAGCGTGGTGGTGCCGGTCATGCGCCCGGTGCTGGCGGCCCTGTCGATCTTCCTCTTCCTGGGCTCCTGGAACCAGTTCGTCTGGCCCCTGATCGCCCTGCGCAGCCCCGAGATGCACACCCTGCCGGTCGCCCTGGCGACGCTGCACGGCAACAAGTCCAACACCGACTACGGCGCGATCCTCTCCGGCACCGCGCTGTCCACCCTGCCGATGATGGTCCTCTTCCTGGTCCTCCAACGGCAGTTCATCTCCGGCCTGCTGGCCGGCGCCACGAAGGGATGACCATGACCGGGACCGACGAGACCGCCACGGCCGAGGTCTGGGAGCCGCACGCCCCCACCGCCGCCGGCGGCCTGCGCCCGCTGTACGCCGACGGGCTGGACCTGCGGGTGAGCGGTACGGGCACCGCCCGGGGCCTCGCCGACGGGGTGGTGGAGGTGACCGCCGAGGGCGCGGGCGGGGTGCGGATCGAGTGGCGGGTGCCCTGCGTCGACGCCACCGCCCTGTGGACCCCCGAGCCGCGCGGCACCGGCTGGCTGCCCGCCGCCTGGAGCGCCCCGCGCCGTACCGGCCTCGCCAACGGCGCGCCGATCGCCGCGCTGGTCGGCACCGGGGACGTCGCCCTGTGCGCCTTCGCCGCCGGGCGCCCGGACGTGCTGGTCGGCGCCGGAGTGGTCGAGGAGACCGGCGAGTTCCGGTTCTGGGCCCAGGCCGAGGACCGGCTCACCGTCCGGATCGACACCTCCCGCCGGCACTTCGGCCGCGCCCTGGCCGACCTCGCCGCCTGGTGGGGCGAGGGCCGAACGGCTGACATCCCGGAGGCCGCCCGCCGCCCCGCGTACTCCACCTGGTACTCGATGCACCAGGACGTCACGCCCAAGGGCGTCGAGACCCAGGCCGCGCTCGGCAAGGAGCTGGGCCTGGACGTGATCATCGTGGACGACGGCTGGATGACCGCCGACCGCACCCGCGGTTACGCCCACTGCGGCGACTGGGAGCCGGTCTCGCTGCCCGACACCGCCGCCCACGTCCGGCGGGTGCACGACCTCGGGGTGCGCTACCTGCTCTGGTACGCGCTGCCGTTCATCGGCAAGGACAGCGCCGCGTACCGGGAGATCGGCCACCTGGCGCTGGCCGACGTCCCCCACATGGGCGCGATCGTCGCCGACCCGCGCCACCCCGAGGTCCGGGCCTTCCTCACCGACCGGCTCGCCCGGGCCGTCGAGGAGTGGGGCATGGACGGCCTCAAGGTGGACTTCGTCGACTGGTTCGCCCGCGCCGCCGAGAGCGCCGACGCCGCGCCGGCCCGCCCCGGCGCGGACTGCGCGAGCGTGGAGGAGGGCGTGGAGCGGCTGCTCGCCGGGATCCGCCGCCGGATCACCGCCGCCGACCCGGAGGCGATGATCGAGCACCGCCAGCCGTACGTCAGCCCCGGCCTGTGGCCGTACGCCACCATGATCCGCGCGACCGACTGCCCGCTCAGCCCGCAGGAGAACCGGCAGCGGACCGTCGACGTGCGGCTGGCCGCCGGGCCCGTCCCGGTCCACGCCGACATGCTGATGTGGCACCGCGACGAGCCGCCGGAGCAGGTCGCCTGCCACCTGATCAACGTGCTGTTCTCGGTGCCGCAGGTCTCCGTCGACCTCGCCGCGCAGAGCGAGGGCCAGCGCGAGGCGATGGCCTTCTGGCTCGGCGTCTTCCGCGAGCACGCCGCCACCCTCCAGCTCGGCGAACTGCTCCCGGCCCGCCCGGACCTCGGCTACCCCATGGTCACCGCGCACGGCGACGGCACCGTGGCCGTGGCCCGCTACGCCGCGCTGCCGGTGGACGCCTCCGGCGACGACTGGCAGACCCTGCTGGTGGCCAACGCCGACGCCGACCCGGACGTCCGGCTCACCGGCGGCCGCGGGCGGGTGGCGGTGACGGTGCGGGACGCCCGGGGGCGTATCGTCCGGCAGGGCGAGGTCGAGCTGGACCGCGCGGACGCGATCCCCGTGCCGCGCGGCGGGCTGCTGACCCTGCGCCGATCCTGACCCCGCGCCGAGGCCGACGCCGCGCCGAGGCCGACCCGCTCGGGGTCCGGGACGGGTGCCGGCGCCCGTCCCGGACCCCGACCACGCCTGGAGAACCGCATGCCCGAGGGACCGCACCGGCCGCGCCGCGGCGCCACCACGATCGAGGAGGTCGCCCGGGCGGCCGGGGTCTCCCGACAGACCGTCTCCAACGCGCTGAACGCGCCGCGGCGGGTCCGCCCGGAGACGCTGGAGCGGGTGAACGCGGCGATCCGCGAACTCGGCTACCAGCCCGACCAGTCGGCCCGCTCGCTGCGCAGCGGTGCCCGGCGCACCATCGGCTACCTCGCGCCGGTGGACGACCCGCTCGACCCCAACCCGCTGATGGCCGGCTTCCTGGAGGCCCTGGTGGACGCGGCCGGGGCGGCGGGGCAGCGGGTGCTGCTGTTCCGGCCGGGGCAGGGCGCGGCCGACCCGGTCGCCGCGATCGACGAGCTGGTGGCGGCCCGTCAGGTGGACGGGCTGGTGCTGGCGGACGTCCTGCGCGAGGACGTCCGGATCGCCCATGCGGCCCGGCTCGGCGTGCCGTTCGTCAGCTTCGGGCGGACCGGGCCCGGCGAGCCCCAGCACTGGGTGGACATCGGCAACGAGGCGGCGATGGCCGGGGTGGTGCGGCACCTCGCGGCGCTCGGCCACCGCCGGATCGGCTACCTCGGGGGCGCCGAGGAGCTGCCCTGGATGGCGGCCCGGCGGGCCGGGTTCCTCGCCGAGGCCCACCGGCTGGGCCTGTCCGCGGTCACGACGGACGCGGCGGGGACTGGTTCGGGGACTGGTTCGGCGGAGGCAGGCGCCGCCGTGGCGGCTTCCGTCCGGGCGCTGCTGTCCGGGCCGGACCGGCCCACCGCCTTCGCGGCCGGCAGCGACCTGCTGGCGCTGGACGCGTACGAGGCCGTCCGGGCGCAGGGGCTGGCGGTCGGGCCGGACGGGGTGGCCGTCACCGGGTTCCACGACACGCCGCTCTGCCGGCACCTCCATCCCGCGCTGACCTCGGTCCGGCTGCCGCTGCGGGCGATCGCCACGGCGCTGGTCGGTCGGCTGCTGGACCAGGTGCGCGGCGAGGCGGCGCCGGCCCAGGGGCTGGAGCTGCCCACCGAGCTGGTGGTGCGCGGGAGTTCGGGGCGATCCGGCGGGACGGACTAGCCGGTCCGTCCCGCCCCCCCGGCTAGTCCGCCCCGCCCGGCCGGTCGGGGCGGTCCGCCGTCGTCGCCACGATCAGCTCGCCGACCAGCCGGGCGGCGGCCGCCCGCTGCTCGGCGGACAGGGCGTCGTCGGTGACCAGGACGTCCAGCTGGTCCAGGTCGGCGAAGGAGGCCAGGCCGACCGAGTTCCACTTGGTGTGGTCGGCCACCACCACGACCCGCCGGGCCGACCGGAGGAAGGCGCGGTTGGTCTCCGCCTCGGCCAGGTTCGGGGTGGTCAGCCCGGCCTCGGGGGAGAGGCCGTGGCAGCCCAGGACCAGCAGGTTGACGTGCAGGGAGCGGATCGCCTGGTCGGCCACCGGCCCGACCAGCGCGTCCGAGGGGGTCCGGACGCCGCCGGTGCGGATCACCGTGGCGGTGGCCGGGGTGCCGTCCTCGGCGGGCTGCTCCAGCAGCTCGGCGATCCGCAGCGAGTTGGTGACCACGGTGAGGTCCTCGACGGCGCGCAGGTGCCGGGCGACCGCGAAGGTGGTCGTCCCGCCGGCCAGTCCGACCGCCGAACCCGGCGGGACGAGCGCCGCCGCGGCGCGGGCGATCGCGTCCTTGGCGGGCAGCTCCCAGTGGGCCTTGGTCTCGAACCCGGGCTCGCCGGTGGCCGGCGCCTCGACCCGTACCGCGCCGCCGTGCACCTTGTGCACCAGGCCGCGGCGGGCCAGCGCGTCCAGGTCGCGCCGGACGGTCATGTCGGACACGCCGAGGTCCCGGACCAGTTCGGTGACCCGGACCCCGCCGCGCGCGCGGATCCGCTCCAGGATCAGCACGCGGCGCTGCCCGGCGAGCGGTTGGGCGCTGTCAGCCATCGGGACGCCTCCTTCGACCACTTCGGGTGAGTGGTCCTGGTGGATAATGTTTGAGATTGTAGCTTTCTGTTGATTCCAATGGCTCCACTCAGAGGAAGAAGGGCCATGCCCGGGACGTCCCTGACCCAGCCCACCCCCGTCAGCCCCACCGTCAGGACCGTGACCACCCTCGCGGACGGTCGGCAGCTGATCTACTACGACGGCGGCGCCGCCGCCCCCCGCGACGCCGTGGACGAACGGCCGCTCGACCCGCAGGCCCCCGGCTCCGAGGTCCGGCTGGACCCGGCCACCGGCGACTGGGTCACCATCGCGGCCCACCGCCAGGCGCGCACCTACCATCCGCCGGCCGAGGAGTGCCCGCTCTGCCCGTCCCGGGACGGCAGGCTCAGCGAGATCCCGGCGGACGACTACCAGGTGGCCGTCTTCGAGAACCGCTTCCCCTCGCTGGCCGGCCCGCCCGCGGAGCCCGTCCGGGCGGCCGAGGGCCTGTGGACCAGCGGCCCCGGCGCCGGACGCTGCGAGGTGGTCTGCTTCACCGCCGACCACGACGCCTCCTTCGCCGACCTCACCCCCGAACGCGCCCGGCTGGTCCTGGACGCCTGGACCGACCGCACCGCCGAACTCTCCGCCCGGCCCGGCGTGCGGCAGGTCTACTGCTTCGAGAACCGAGGCGCCGAGATCGGCGTCACCCTCGCCCACCCGCACGGCCAGGTCTACGCCCTGCCCTTCACCGCCCCGCGCACCGCCCGGATGGCCGTCCGCGCCGCCGAACACCGCGCCGCCACCGGCCGCAACCTCTTCGAGGACCTGCTCGCCGCCGAACGCGCCCACGGCGGCAGGGTCGTGCTCGCCGGAGAGCACTGGACGGCCTTCGTCCCGTTCGCCGCCCGCTGGCCGTACGAGGTGCACCTGTACCCGCACCGCCGGGTGCCCGACCTGACCGCCCTGGACGCCGGCCAGCGGGACGAGTTCCCGTCCCTCTACCTGGAGTTGCTGCGCCGCTTCGACCGGCTCTTCGGCACCGGCCGCACCCCGTACATCTCCGCCTGGCACCAGGCCCCCGCCGGTCAGCGGGACGAACTCGCCCTGCACCTGGAGCTGTTCACCGTCCGCCGCACCGCCGACAAGCTCAAGTACCTGGCCGGGGTGGAGTCCGGGATGGACGCCTTCGTCAACGACGTCGCCCCCGAGGACGCGGCCCGCCGGCTGCGGGAGGTCGCGGCATGAGCTCCTTCCAGCAGCTGTTCGGCCGTGCCTCCGAGGGGGAGTGGGCCGCCCCCGGCCGGGTCAACCTGATCGGCGAACACACCGACTACAACCTCGGGTTCGTCCTCCCGATCGCCCTGCCGCAGACCGTCCGGGCCCAGGTCGCCCGCCGGGAGGACGGGCTGCTGCGGCTCTGGTCCGCCCAGGGCGGCGAACTCGTGGTGCTCCGCGTCGACGACCTCGCCCCCGGCGCGGTGCCCGGCTGGGCCGGCTACCCGGCCGGGGTGGTCTGGGCGCTGCGCGAGGCCGGACACCCGGTCGGCGGGGCGGACGTCCGGCTGGACAGCGACGTGCCCAGCGGCGCCGGGCTCTCCTCCTCGGCCGCGCTGGAGTGCGTCGTCGCCACCGCCTGCAACGACCTGTACGGGCTGGGCCTTCCGGCCGCGGACCTGGCCGTCCTGGCCCAGCGGGCCGAGAACACCTTCGTCGGCGTGCCCTGCGGGATCATGGACCAGATGGCCTCGATGTGCTGCCGCCCCGGGTCCGCGCTCTTCCTGGACACCCGCGACCTGACGGCACGTCAGGTGCCGGTCGACCTCGCGGGCGCGGGCCTCGCCCTGCTGGTCCTGGACACCCGGGTGAAGCACGACCTCGGCGACGGCGCCTACGCCGCGCTGCGGGCCGGCTGCGAACGCGCCGCCGCCCTGCTCGGGCTGCCCGCGCTGCGCTCGCTCCAGCCGTCCGGGCTGGCCGGTGCGCTCGCCCGACTGCCGGAGGAACTGCGCCGGCTGGTGCGGCACGTGGTCACCGAGAACGCCCGGGTGGAGGCCGCCGTCGCCCGGCTGGACGCCGGAGACCTCGCCGCGCTCGGACCGGTCCTCACCGCCGGGCACGCCTCGCTGCGCGACGACTACCGGGTCTCCTGCCCGGAGACCGACCTCGCCGTCGAGGCCGCCCTGGCCGCCGGCGCCCACGGCGCACGGATGACCGGCGGCGGCTTCGGCGGCTCGGTCATCGCCCTGGTGGACGCGGACGCCGCCGAGCGCGTCGCCGCCGCAGCCACCGCCGCGTTCCGGGAAGCCGGGTACGCCGAGCCGCGCACCCTCACCGCCGTCCCGGCGGAGGGGGCGCGCCGGCTCCGCTGACTCAGGCCCTGTGGGCCGCCGGGCGCTCCGGGGAAGCCTCCGCGAGCGCCCGGGTCACCGCCTCGACCCCGGCGCGCAGCCCGTACACCGGGGTGGCCGGCTGCTGGCGCCAGGACTCGTCGATCCCGCCCGCGTCCACGGTGTCGAAGCCCAGTTCGTCGACCAGTGCCCGGACCACCCGCTTGGCCGCCTCGTCGTCCGACGCGACCGGCACCGCGAGCCGCTCCGGGTCCCCCGCCGGGCGCGGGCGCTCCAGCAGGTCCTGCGCGTAGGTGCCGTTGAACACCTTGACCACCCGGTGCCCGAGGTGCTGCTCCGTCCAGCGGCTCTCGGTGAGCCCGCCGTCCTCGATCGCGTCGATCCGGCCGTCGCGCTCCTTCGGGTAGTAGTTGCCGGTGTCGATCACCGCGACGCCCTCGGCGGCCTCGGCGAACAGCCCGGAGGGCAGGTCCGGCACGTTCTTCAGCGGGACGGTGACGACCACGACCTGCGCCCCGCGGGCCGCCTCGGAGACCGTCACCGCCTTGGCGCCGGTCTCCTCGACCAGGTCCTTGAGCGTCTCCGGGCCACGGGAGTTGGCCACCGAGACGTCGTGCCCGAGCGCGGTCAGCCGCCTGGTCAGGTTGCCGCCGATGTTGCCCGCGCCGATGATGCCGATCTTCATGGGAAGCCCCGTTCGCGAGTGCCGTGTTGGACCGTCGCCTGGGGCCAACCACCGTACGGCCGCTCCGATTCCCGGTCGGCGGGTGGTTCTGCCGGACCCAGGGTCGGAGCGGGCCTGGTGTCCGCCCGGCGCGGGTCGCGAGGGTGGACGCCATGAACTCCACTTCCTCGAACTCCACCGTCCTCGTCACCGGCGGCACCAGCGGCATGGGCCTCGCCACCGCCCGCCACCTGCTCGCCGCCGGCTCCCGGGTCGTGATCACCGGCCGCGACGACGCCCGGCTCGCCCGCGCCGCGGCGACGCTCGACGCCGGCGACAGGCTGCTCGCCGTCCGCGCCGACGCCTCCGTACCGGCGGACCTCGCCCGGCTCGCCGACACCGTGCGGGAGCGGTACGGCCGGCTCGACGGCGTCTTCGCCAACGCGGGCGTGGCCGGCTTCCAGCCGGTCGAGGAGGTCGCGGAGGCCGAGTTCGACCGGATCGTCGCCACCAACCTCAAGGGCGTCTTCTTCACCGTCCAGCACGCCCTGCCGCTGCTGGCCGCGGCCGGCGGCGGCTCGGTCGTCCTCAACGCCTCCTGGACCCCGCACCGCGGGCTGCCCGGCGCCGCCGTCTACGCCGCCACCAAGGCCGCCGTGCTCAGCCTCGCCCGCACCCTGTCCGCCGAGCTGGCCGGGCGCGGCATCCGGGTCAACTCGGTCAGCCCGGGCTACATCGTCACCGAGATGTTCCACGAGGCGATCCCCGACCCGGCCGACCACGAGCCGATCCGCGGCAACGTCCCGCTCGGCCGGCTGGGCACCGCCGAGGACGTCGCGGAGACGGTCGCCTTCCTGCTCTCCGAGCGCTCCTCGTACATCACCGGCCAGGACGTCGTGATCGACGGCGGCCTCGTCCCGGCCTTCCCGTCCCTGACCGGCTGACCGTTCCCCCGGGTGCCCGCGGCCGACCGCACCGTCGGGTGCCCGCTCTGCCGTGGCCGCCCGTGCCTGGTCCTGGCAGGACCAGGCACGGAGGCGCCCGTCCGGGTGACAATCCGTACCGTGAACCCGAGCAGCGCCCTGAGCGAATTCCTCCGCACCCGCCGCGCCCGCCTGCGGCCCGAGGACGTCGACCTCCCCGACTACGGCGGCCGCCGCCGCGTCGCCGGGCTGCGCCGCGAGGAACTCGCCCACCTCGCCGGAGTCAGCGTCGACTACTACACCCGGCTCGAACAGGGCCGGGTCGGCAACCCCTCCGACGCCGTCCTCGACGCCGTCGCCCGCGCCCTGCGCCTGGAGCCCGACGAGTCCGGCCACCTCCACCGCCTCGCCCGCCCCACCGCCCGCCCCCGGCGCCCCGCCGCCCGCCAGCAGCCGCGCCCCTCCCTGCTGCACCTGCTGGCGCGACTCCACGACACCCCGGCGATGGTGATGGGCCATCGGATGGACATCCTGGCCTGGAACCGCGCCGCGGTGGCGCTCTTCGGCGACTACGGCGCCCTGCCCGTCGAGGACCGCAACATCGCCCGCATCACCTTCCTCGACCCGTCCTCCCGCGAGCTCTACGCCGACTGGGCCACCTGCGCCCGGGAGAACGTCGCCTTCCTCCACCTGGAGGCCGGCCGCCGCCCCGACGACCCGCTGCTCGCCGAACTCGTCGGCCAACTCTGCCTGGGCAGTGGGGAGTTCCAGCAGATGTGGGCCGAACACCCGGTCGCCGACAAGACCTCGGGCCGGAAGTCCTTCCGCCACCCCCTGGCCGGCACCCTGGACCTCGCCTACGACACCCTCCGCCCCGCCGACGACCCCGGCCAGGCCCTGGTCACCTACACCGCCGACCCGGGCTCGCCGTCGGACGACGGACTGCGGCTGCTGCTGTCCTGGGCGGCGTCGGGCTGAGGGCCCCGGGTCACTTCGAGGAGGTCCTCCCTGGCCAGCACGGTCGACGGATGGTCCGGTCCGAGGACGCGGTCGAGATCCTCCACCGTCTCGCGGATCATCTCCACCGCCCGGTCCGGGCGGCCGGCGTTCCAGGAGATGACGGCCAGGCTGTGACGGGCGAGCAGGGTGGCGGGGTGGTCGGCGCCGAGGACGCGCCGGCGGTCGGCGAGGACCTGCTCCTGGAGGCGCATGGCGTCGTCGACGCGTCCGATGTCCGAGTAGTTGGCGGCGAGGTTGTTGCGAGCCGTGATGGTGTCGGGGTGGTCGGTGCCGAGGACGCGCCGGCGGTCGGCGAGGACCTGTTCCTGGAGGGTGATCGCGTCCTCGACGCGGCCGGTGTCCGAGTAGCTGGCGGCGAGATTGTGGCGGGCCATGAGGACGACGGGGTGGTCGGCGCCGAAGATGCGCCGGCGGTCGGCGAGGACCTGCTCCTGGAGGGTGATCGCGTCGTCGGTGCGTCCGGCCTCCCAGTACGAGTGCGCGAGGTTGTTGCGGGCGGTGAGGGTGTCCGGGTGGTCGTCGCCCAGAACGCGCCCGCTCGTGGTGGAGAGGCCGAGCCAGTGCTGGATGCTGGTCGAGTACAGCCCGGCCTCCACGAGGCTGAGTCCGCACCGGAACAGCAGCGGGTGGATCCCCAGGGACGGCTGGACCAGCTCGGAGGCGCTGTGCCCGGCGAGCACGTCGGCGTTGGCCCGGAGGGCCGCTGCCAGACCGGCCGCGCTGTAGTCCGCGGCCGGCCAGAGTTCGAGGAGGGCATCGGCGGCCACGTGGGTGGACGGTCGCCTGCCGGGGCCGATGTCGAGGGCCGCCCGCGCGGTGAGCGCGTGCAGGGTCACCTCCCGGCCGGCGGTCTCCGTGAGGGTGACCAGGCTGTAGTTGTGCAGCACGGCCAGCGCGTCCAACGCGTCCTCCGCCGTGACGGGCGCGCCGCGAACGCCGCCGAGGTGCCGGAGCACCGCCTCCGTGCCCCACAACTCCTCCGGATGCCCGGCCGGGTCGAGCAGCGCGGCCAGCTGGAGCACCGGCCCGGCCAGCCCGACCGGCTCCTCCTGCCGCGCCGCGTCCAGCGCCAGCAGCAGCGCCGCCGTCACCGGGCCCCGGTAGCCGTCGGCGCCGGAGCGGGCCGGCAGGACGGCGTCCAGGCTGCGCGAGCGGTCGCGGAAGAGCTCCAGGTACCGGCCGCAGCTGCGCCGGGTGTTCACCATGTAGGCCGCCGCGTGCGCCAGCGCGAGCGGCAGGTGCCCCAGCTCCTGCGCCAGTTCCTCCGCGTGCCCGTCCAGGAAGCGGGCGCACTTCGCCCGCTCCAGCCGTTCGCGCAGGTAGGCGGCCGACTCGGCGGCGGAGTACGTGCTGACGTCCACGAGCATCCGGTCCCCGCCCGTACTGGCGGCGCCCCGGTGCCGGGTGGTCGCGATCACCCGGCCCCGGCCGCCCCGGCTGGTGGCGGGCCACAGCTGCTCGGGCGTGTGCTCCGTGGTGTTGTCGAGGACGATCAGCCAGCCGCGCTCGGTGGCGGCCAGCCAGGCCAGGAAGCGTTCGGCGTCCTGCTCGGCCTCGCCGCTCGCCCCCGGCGCCCGGACCGCCGCCGCGGCCCGGGCGTACAGGTCCGTCACGGCGGACGGCTCGGCGGCGTCGGCCCACAGCACCAGGTCGGTGCCCGCGTCGATCGCCTCGCGCGCGTAGTGCGCCGCCAGCTGCGACTTCCCGACGCCCCCGCCGCCCGCCAGCACCTGGCTCAGCACGACCGTCCCGCACTCCCCGCGGGCCTCGTCGATCTCCCGCCGCAGCTCCGCGCGGGGCTGGAAGGCCGTCGCCCTCGGCGGGATCCGCCCGATCACCACCGGCCACCGCACCTCGGCCGTCGGCGCGGCGTACTGGTTGAAAGTCATCTCCCCGGCCTGGAAGGCATCGCCGTTGACGGTCCCGCCGTCGATCCCGTTCCGGACCCGCCACCCCTGCCGCACGTGCTCGCCCCCACCGCCCCGCGTTGTCGTGGCCTCCATTATGGAAGCCGGAAACGGCGCTGCCGTGCCGCCCGGGGATCGGGCGCCACGGCAGCGTTCGGAACGGTCCGGGACCGTCCGGGGTCAGGCCGTGAAGTAGCCGTTCAGGTCGGCGACCACGTGGACGTCACCCCAGTTGTTGGAGAACGTCACCCGGCCGTCCACGACCGGGACGACGACCAGGTTGGCCCTGGTCTGCCCGGCCGCGAAGTTGATGTTCGACACGCCCGGGCGGGCGGTGCCGTGCGGGTAGACGGTCAGGTTGCTGTCCCCCGTCGGCTCGGTGACCGTGACGTTCAGGACCACGGCGGTGACCCCGGTGATCGGTATGCCCTCCACGCCGGCCACCTGCAGGCTGACCATGCCGTCGTGGCCGCTCAGCGCTCCGGCCCGGGCGCCGAGGCCGCTGCGGGTGTCCAGCAGGCGGACCGGGGTGGCCGGCGAGTAGGTCGCACCGGAGTCGCCGTAGTAGCCGGTGACGTCGGCGACCAGGTCGACCTCGCCCGCGCTGTTGCGCAGGTTGACCTTGCCGTTGACGACGGGGACCGTCACCAGGTTGGCGACGACCTGGCCGGCCTCGTAGTTGAGGTTCGAGGCGAACGGCAGCGGTCGGCCGTCGGGGTAGACGGTGACGTGGCCGGAGCCGGTCGGGTTGACGGCGATGACGTTCATGACGACGGCGGTGACGCCGGTCGCCGGGACGCCGTTGACGCCGGCCACCTGGAGGTTGACCACGCCGCCCGCGCCGACCCGCCGGCCGGGGGTGCCGGTGCCGGTGCCGTCCCGGGTGTCCAGGAAACGGGCCGGGGTGATCAGGGAGAAGGCCGAGCCGGTGGCCCCGTCGGTGTAGTAGCCGGCTACGTCGGCGACCAGGTCGACCTCGCCCGCGCTGTTGCGCAGGTTGACCTTGCCGTTGACGACCGGCACCGTCACCAGGTTCGGAATGATCTTCCCCGCCTCGTAGTTGAGGTTGGAGACGTACGGCAGCGGCTGGCCGTCGGGGTAGACGGTGACGTGGCCGGAGCCGGTCGGGTTGACGGCCGTGACGTTCATGACGACGGCGGTGACGCCGGTCGCCGGGACGCCGTTGACGCCGGCCACCTGGAGGTTGACCACGCCGCCCGCGCCGACCCGCCGGCCGGGGGTGCCGGTGCCGGTGCCGTCCCGGGTGTCCAGGAAACGGGCCGCGTCGATCGGGACGAAGCGGCTCTTGGCCGGGGCGGTGGCGGGGGTGACGGTGAAGGCGTCGGGGAGCGAGACCCCGTAGACGCCGTCGATCTCGATGCCGTAGCGGCCCGGCGCCACGCTCCTGGTGTCGAGCAGGACGTCGAGCGCGGTGCCGTCGGCGCTCACCGAGAGCGTCTCCAGGTACTGCGTGCCGGAGACACCGCTGCCCACCAGCTTCGCCTTGCTGCCGAGGTTCAGCCCGGTGCCCCGGATCACGGCCTGGACCCTCGTCCCGGCGGCGCCGGCGGACGGGCTGACCGAGGTGAGGACGGGCCGCGGCCGTGGGAGCGGACAGGAGGAGTCGCAGGTGCCCTGCAGGCTGTACTCGACCGGCAGGCCGGACGTGCCGGGGCCGACGACCAGGACGGCCTGGCCGGCGTCGGCGCTGCTCGTGGTCTGGCACCGGGCACCGAACCCGCTGCCGGCGTTGCACTGGTGACCGAGGTAGCCGCGGTCCCAGTGGGCGCCGCTCAGCAGGCTGATGGTGGGCTGTTGGCCGGAGGGGGCGCTGCTGTTGCCGACGATGTTGAAGGACTGCGAGGGCTTCATGTCGACCACCGCGCAGTAGCCGGTCGAGTCCTCGGTGAACACCCCGCTGTGCTGCGGGAACCCGTCGATCGAGACCGGGTGGGCGGTGCACTCCCGGGCCCAGCCGTCGGCGGTGCCGACCTTCCAGGTGTCCACGCTGGTGCGGATGGGCTTGTCCCGGTAGCCGGCCGCGAACAGGACCATGGTGTACGAGGTCGAGCCGGTGACCAGGCAGCTGGTCCCCCACTGGGTGCAGACGTTCTTCCCGCCGGTGTCGAACACGGCGGCGAGGATCCCCGGACCGTAGCGGTTCGAGCCCGGCCGCGAGCCGATCCAGAACCTGTCCGTGGCCGCGGCGTCGACCCGGACGCACTGGGCGTCGAGGGTCGAGGTCAGGTCGAACCCGAGCGACGGGCCGCCGAACGCGGTGGAGGACGGGGAGAGGCACTGCGCCTGCGGCGAGATGTCCCGCCGGGTGAGCTTGTAGCTGTCGGCCTCCCAGGTCCGGATCGGGATCAGCAGCGCGGTGTACGCGACGTCGGCGGTCAGGGTGCAGGACTTGGCCGAGTTGCCGGAGGAGATGAACGAGCAGGCCTCGCCGCCCCGGCTGTCCACGATCTTCAGCTCGGCGTTCAGCGCGTTCTTGAGGTTGGTGTAGTCGATCACCTCGGACGTGGAGTGCCCGTCCGCCGGCAGGCTCAGGCAGGCGGCCTGGGTCGAGCCCTGCGGCATCGGGACCTCGACGCCCCAGCTGCCGTCGAACCCGGTCCGCGGCCAGGCGGTGCAGCCGGCGGTCTCCTCGGTCCGGTGGACCACCAGCCCGTAGGCCTTGGACGGGGAGCCGGTCAGCACCACGCGGAACGGGGCGGTGCCGGTCAGCCGGCAGACGGTGGTCGCGTTGCCGAAGTCGCACTGCTTGGCGCCCGAGGCGTCGGTGACCTCGCCGACGACCGCCGCGCCGTCGGCGGGCGGCCGGTTGAGCAGGTAGACGCCCTTGCCGGAGGCGGTCGGCAGGGTCAGGCAGAGCCGCTGGCCGGGTCCGTCGAAGGTGCCCGTGGCGGGACCGGTCGTCAGACCGGTATCGCCGGCGGCGACGCAGCCCCGGGTCTCCCTGGCCGAGTGGAGTGCCATGCCGAACGCGCCCGCCGGGGCGGTGTACGCATCCACGGTCCAGGTGTAGTCACCCGGCGTCAGGTCGCAGGAGGGCGGAAGGCAGAGCACGTTCTGTGCGGTGCCGTCGACCGCGAACAGCCTTCCGGCGACGCCGGAGCCGTCGCCCTTGACCGAGCCGAAGAGGTACCGCGCGGCCTCCGTGACGCGCAGCGTCCGGCACCGCGCGGTGGAGGTCAGGTCCGGGGAGACTCCGAAGGCCTGGGGCTCGACCAGCGCGCAGCCGTCCGGGTGGGAGAGCCGGGCCGTGGAGAGGTCGTAGGTCTGGGCCGCGCCGTTGTAGCGCTGGGCGGTGATCCGGAACGGCGCCGTCCCGGTGAGCCGGCAGTCGGGGTAGACGGACTTGCCGCAGACCTCGGCGCCCGTGGCGTCGTAGACGACGATGGTCACGCCCGGCTGGGTGGCCTCGGTGCGGAGCACGTCGCCGGCGGCGAGGCCGCTCGGCTGGTAGCAGTCGGCGGCCGCGCCGAGGGCCAGGGAAGCGTGGAACACGGTCGGGGCGCCCAAGGCCAGGTCGGTGCCGCCGACCGTGCGGCAGGCCGTGGTGGACAGCAGCGGCAGGTAGGACAGCGCGAGCGCGGTCGCCGAGCCGCCGGTGCCGACCTTCAGCGTGTACGTGCCCGCCCGGGTGGTGGCGCACCGCAGGGTCCGGTTGCTGCTCCAGCTGGGGCCGACCGGGTCGTCGCAGGCCACGGCGGTGCCGTCGGGTGCGACCACGCTCGGGGTCACGGACCCCTGGGCGGCCACGATCTGCACCAGCAGCAGGTCCTTCTGCTGCGGCAGGTCGAGGCTGAAGGCCGTGGTCGTGTTGGCGTCGACGGCGCAGTCCGTCACGGTACCGGGCTGGAGCGAGGCCGGGCACGGGCCGCTCGGGTCGGCCTCCCGCAGGTCGCGGGCGAGCGCCTCCTGGTCGGCCTTCCGGTCCGGCGCGGCGGGCGTGGCGCCCGCGGTCGCGCCCGGCGCCGGGGTCGGGGTCGGGTCAGGGGTCGAGGTCGGACCCGCCGGGGCGCCCGCCTGCGGCGAGGCAGCGGCCGCCGTCGGCTCCGGCGCCGCGGCCCGGGCCGGTGCGGTCGGGACCACCAACGAGGCCACGACGGCCAACAGCAGGGCCCCACAGGCGGCTGCGGGCCCGCCTCCACCCCGCCTTCGTCGTGCTCGTCTGCCGATCGGCAGCACGTTCATCTACTCCCCCCGCCTTGGTCGGATCGTGCTCACGGAAACCACACACGTGGTCGAGCGGGCGGAGTCTAGCGGGGCGCATACGGACCAGGCCACGGAATACCACGACGTCGGCGGGCTGTGCCGCCGCAGCGCCCACGGCGGCCGTCGAGGCGGCGACCGGCCGGGCCGGCGGCCCGTCGGGGCGACCAACTCGCCGCCGTCCATGACATCGTGGCGGCCCTGCCGTACCGTCCGTGCACGTGACCCTCGACCAGGCGTACGTGAACCAGATCTTCCTCCCGGACACCTACGCCCGCGGCGTGCCGTACGAACTCCTCCGGGAGCTGCGGGAGTCCGCTCCCGTCTGTCGGGTCGAGGAGCCGCCCGTCGGCGGCTGGCCCGGCGGGCCGGGGTACTGGGCGGTGCTGCGGCACGCGGACGTGAAGCACGTGCTGCGCAGCCCGGGGGACTTCTCCTCGCACCTGGGGGCGACCCAGATCCGTGACCCCGACACGCCGGCGGACCTGGAGTTCGCCCGGGCGATGATGCTCAACCAGGACCCGCCCGACCACTCCCGGCTGCGCCGGGCCGTCGCGGCCGCGTTCACCCCGCGGGCGCTCCGGGAGCTGGGCGAGGGCATCGAGCGGCGGGCGGCCGAACTCGTCGCCGCCGTCCGCCCGCTCGGCGAGGCCGACTTCGTGCCGCTCGCCGCCGACCTGCCCGTGTGGACACTGGCCCGGATCCTGGGCGTGCCCGAGCAGGACCGGCAGTTGCTGGTCGACTGGTCGAACCGGGTCATCGGCTACCAGGACCCCGACCACGCCCGGTCCAGCACCGCCGACCCGTCCCGGCTCACCGACCTCGGCCGGGCCGCGCTGGCCCGCCGCCCGGAGGCGCTCACCACCCCCGACGGCCGCCCGGTCGACCCGCGTTCGCGCGCCGCCCTCGCGGACATGTTCGCCTACGCGCACGCGCTGGCCGAACAGCCGCCGCCCGGGAGCATCGTGGCCCGGATGCGGGAAGCCGGGCTGGGCGTCGCCGAGTTCGAGACGATGTTCTTCCTCTTCGCGGTGGCCGGCAACGAGACCCTGCGCAACGGTCTGCCGGGTGGGCTGTACTCCCTGCTCACCCACCCCGACCAGTACCGTCTGCTGTGCCGACGGCCGGACCTGGTCGGGTCGGCGGTGGAGGAGCTGCTGCGGTTCTGGCCGCCCGTCATGGAGTTCCGGCGCACCGCCGAGCGGGACGTGGAGCTCGGGGGGCAGCCGATCCGCCGTGGTGACAAGGTGGTCGTGTACCACGCCTCCGCCAACCGCGACGGATCGGTGTTCGCCGAACCGGACCGCCTGGACATCACCCGTACGCCGAACGACCACGTCAGCTTCGGTTACGGCCCGCACTTCTGCGTGGGAGCGCAACTCGCCAGGATCCAGATGTCGGCCCTGCTCCGGCGGGTCGTCGCCGAGCTGCCCGACCTGGAACTCACTCCGGGCGTACCGCCGACGCGGCTCGTCTCCAACTTCCAGAACGGGTTGAAGAGCCTGCCCGTCCGCTGGCGCCGGGGAGGGCGCTCCGCCGGCCGTACGGTGGTGGACCGGTGAACGCCGTACGACTTCGGGTACCGGTCCCGTGCGTCGGTCCGCACCGATGAGTCGTCCGGGCGTACGGCGGGCGTCACCCCGGTGTCCTGCCGCTGGTCTGCCAGTCCCTCGGTGTCATGCCGTAGGCGTCGCGGAAGGCGCGGCTGAAGTGGCTGGAGTTGGCGAAGCCCCACCGTCGGGCGATCCCCGCCACCCCGAGCTCCTCGGCGAGCGGCCGCAGGAGGTCCCGGCTGCAGCGCTCCAGCCGCTGCGTGCGGATCCACCCGCCGACCGTGACGCCCTCCTGCTGGAACAGCTTGTGGAGGAGGCGCACCGACATGAAGTTCGCCTCCGCGATCCCCGACGGAGACAGGTCCGGATCGCGGAGGTGGCGCAGGATGTGGTCCTTGACCCGCTCCAGCGAGGCCGCGGTCCGCGAACCCCGCGTGCGGGCGCGCCCGCGCCGGTCGTCGACCAGGAGCGCCAGCAGGTCGAGCGCCGTCGCCGCGGCCCGGCGCCCGACGGCCTCGTCCAGCCCCGGTGCCTCGCGCGCCATCCTCGACAGGTAGGTCCCCAGCAGTGCGGCGCTGCCCTCGGCTCCGCTGAACACCGTCGCGGTGAGTTCCCGCAGGTCCTTCTCCGGCACGTCCAGTTCCGTGCGGGGGAAGTGGAAGGAGGTGAAGGCGAAGTCGTCCTCGAGCGTCTTCCGGAAGACCCGCGAGGTGTCGGTGATGGAGAACTCGCCGGGCCGGACGAGCGCCTCCCTCCCGTCCTGCTCCTTGATCGCGGTGCCCCGCTCCTGCAGGCTGACGATGAGCGACGGCGAGTCGCCGTCGGTGATCAGGCGCCTGTTGCGCGTCACCACCTGCGGCCCGGCCTGGACCCTCGATATCCGCACCGGGCCCAGCTGGTGGCCGACGATCTCCCCGGGCGAGGGCACCTCCTCCAGGAGGCTCACCGCCATCGGCACGAAGGCGTGGGACACGGCGTCGTGCCAGCTCTCCGCCCGGTCGGAGGCGGACAGCTGGGCGGTGGAGAGAGATGCGGACACCGGGTTCCTCCCAGGTCAGGTCGAAGGGGCATCAGGACACCGGGCCCTGGACGGTGCCACGGGCGAATCGTCGGCCCGCCGGCGCATCCAGCATGGAACACCGGATGACTTACGTCGGCGGCCGGATGACTGCGAAGCGACTGCGGTCGGTGTGGTGCCGGACACATGGTTGCCGGCGCGTTCCGGCGGTGCTCTGCGCGCACGTACACTGCAACGGTCCAGGTCAGGACGTTGGCGCGGGCGCAGAGGAACATCGGATGTCAGGCTCCGGACTGTTCGGCCGGGAGGCTGAGCTGTCGGTCGTCGACGAACTGGTCGACGGGCTCCCCGGGCGCGGCGACGCGCTGCTGCTGCGCGGGGCTCCCGGGATCGGCAAGTCCGCCCTCCTGGACCACGCGGTCGCCCGGGCCAGGGCCTCGGGGTTCACCGTCCTGAGGGCGTCGGGTGTCCAGTCCGAGACCGATCTGCCGTTCGCGGGGCTGCACCAGCTGACCCACGCCATGACGGGTCGCGTCTCGCGCCTCCCCTCCGCGCAGGCACAGGCGCTGCTCGACGCCTTCGGCATGGCGGATCCGTCCTACAGCACCTCAGGTCCCCGGTTCTTCATGATCGCCCTGGCCGTCCTCGGCCTGCTCGGCGACGCGGCCGCCGAGGCTCCCGTGCTGCTGGTCGTGGACGACGCCCAGTGGATGGACACGCCGACCCTGGACGTCCTCGGGTTCCTCGCGCGCCGCGTCGGCTCCGCGCCCTTCGGCCTGCTCGTCGCCGTCCGCGAGGACCGTACGGCGTGGCCGGGCGCCCCCGACCTGGACGAACTCCACCTCAAGCCCCTGGACCGGAGCGCGGTCGACGCCCTGCTGGACGCCCGCAACCCCGGTCTCGCGCCGGGGACGCGCCGCCTGGTGGCGGAGGTGTCGGCCGGCAACCCCCTCGCACTGACCGAGCTGCCCGTCGCCCTGGGGACGAACGGCGTGCCGTCGGACTTCCCGGCGTCGCCGGAGCTTCCCCTCACCGCCCGACTCGAGCGTGCCTACTCCTCGCGGCTGGCCGGTCTTCCGTCCGAGACGCGCCGTGTGCTGCTGGTCGCGGCCACCGCCGAGGACGGTGCGCTGGCCGAGGTGCTCGCCGCGGCTTCGGCCCTGACGGGCACCGAGGTGTCCGCGGGCTCCCTGGAGCCCGCCATGGCCGCCGGCCTGGTGCGCATCGACAGGCTCCGGGCCGACTTCACCGACCCCCTGCTGCGCTCCGCCGTTCTGCGGTCGGCCTCGCTCGCGGACCGTCTGGCCGCCCACGGCGCGCTCGCCCGCACCCTGCGGGGACACCCCGACCGGCAGGCGTGGCACCGGGCCGCGGCCGGCGGTCGCCCCGACGAGGCGGTGGCACGGCAACTGGACCAGGCGGCTCTCGACGCGCGGGAGCTCGGTGCCCCCGCGACGGCCCTGACCGCACTGGAACGCGCCACCGCGCTGAGCGAGGCCCCCGCGGGAAGGGTGGCCCGCCTCCTCGGCGCCGCGGAACTGCGCTTCGAACTCGGCCAGACGGGTCGCGCGTCGGACCTGGTGCAGCAGGCCGAATCCCTGGGCCCGGCCGGGCTGGAGCGAGCCCGCGTGGTCCTGCTGCGCGACTGGCTCGAGTCGGAGTCCGACACGAGCACGTCCCGGCTCCACCTGCTGGTCGCCACGGCGGAGCAGGCCGCCGAGGCGGGCGATCCCGAACTCGCCCTGCGGCTGCTGCGCGCGGCCGCGCGGCGCTGCTGGTGGGCGGACCCGGGGCGGGAACTGCGGGAGCGGGTCGTGGCGGCCGCCGAGCGGCTGCCGGTGCCGGAACTCCACCCGGACCTGGTGTGCACGCTGGCGGCCGCCGCCCCGGTGGAGGCGTCGGCGACGGTGCTCGACCGGCTGCGGCGCCTCGAACGCGAGGGCGGGTACGACGTCCTGACCGCTGCCGCCCTGGCCAATGCGGCCATCATGGTGAACGCCTACGACCAGGTCACCGGATTCGTCCGCCACGCGGCGGACGGCCTGCGCAGGCAGGGGCGTCTGGGCCCGCTGGCCCAGAGCCTGGTGTTCCTCGCCCTCGCCACCGTGCACACCGTCGACCGGGAGACCGGGCTCCCGGCGGCGGCCGAGGCGGCACGGCTGGCCGAGGAGAACGCGCAGCCGCGCTGGCTGACCGGCGCGCGGGTGGCGCGGGCGCAGTTCGCCGCCCTGAGCGGGGACCTGGACACCGCGCTGGTCGCGATCGGCGAGGCGGAGGGCCAGGGGCTGACGGTGGTCGACCCGTCCAAGCTGGCGTACGTCCAGATCACGCGCGGCCTCATCGGCCTCGCCGCGGGCCACCACGCCGAGGCGTTCTCCTGCGTCTGGCGGGTCTTCGACCCCGCCGATCCCTCCTACCACCCGTTCATGCAGACCATGGCGATCACGGAGCTGGCCGAGGCGGCCACCGGCGACGAGCAGCGGGCCCTGGCGAGGACCGCCCTGCGACAGCTCGTCGCGTCCGCCGGGGCGAGCGAGGTCCAGACGGTCCGGGTGAACCTGGGGTTCGCCCGGGCGTTGCTCGCCGACGACGAGCACGCCGAGGAGCACTTCCGGTCGGCGTTCGAGCTGGACATGTCCCGTACGCCCTTCGTCCGCGCCCGGCTCATGCTCGCCTACGGCACCTGGCTACGGCGCCGCCGCCGGGTGACGGAGGCCCGCAATCCGCTGCGGACGGCCCGGGAGTCCTTCGCGGCCATGGGCGTGGAGCCCTGGCGGGAACGGGCGGCCCAGGAGCTCCGCTCGGCCGGCGAGGGCAGCAGGAGCCAGAGCCCCGTCGGCCGGGACCTGCTCACGCCCCAGGAGGTCCAGATCGCCCAGCTGGCGGCGCAAGGCCTGTCCAACAAGGAGATAGGCCGTCAGCTGCACCTGTCGCCGCGGACGATCGGCACCCACCTGTACCGGATCTTCCCGAAGCTCGGGATCACCTCCCGCAGCCAGCTGAGCGACAAGCTCGCGGACTGAGCGCGGCCCGGTCGGTGCCCGGGCGGGCACCGCGGAGCCGAGGCTGCCCCTCGGGTGCGCCCGGCCCGTCACTCGAAGCGGGACGGGTCGCCGGCCCCCCGCCGGGTGATCTCCGGTGCGCCGCCGGAGAAGTCGACGACGGTGGTCGGTTCCGTGCCGCAGTCGCCCGAGTCCACCACGGCGTCCAGTACGTGGTCGAGGCGCTCCTTGATCTCCCAGCCCTGGGTCATCGGTTCGTCGTCGCCGGGCAGGACCAGGGTGCTGGAGAGCAGCGGCTCCCCGAGTTCGGCGAGCAGCGCCCTGGTGACGGCGTGGTCGGGGATCCGGACTCCCACCGTCTTCTTCTTCGGGTGCATCAGGCGGCGCGGGACCTCCTTGGTGGCCGGGAGGATGAAGGTGTAGCTGCCCGGGGTCGCGGCCTTGACGGCGCGGAAGACGGCGTTGTCGAGTTGGACGAACTGGCCCAGCTGCGCGAAGTCCACGCACATCAGCGTGAAGTGGTGGCGGTCGTCGAGGCGCCGGATCGACCGGATCCGTTCGAGGCCGTCGCGGTTGTCCAGCCGGCAGCCCAGCGCGAAGCAGGAGTCGGTCGGGTACGCGATGAGGGCCCCGGAGCGGAGGCTGTCGACCACGGTGCCGATGGTGCGCGGCTGGGGGGAGTCGGGGTGCACGTCGAAGTACTTCGCCATCTGGCCGACCCTACGGGATGCCGGCGGTCGACGGGCGCAGCCGCGACGCGTCGCGACCGGCCGCCGGCGCGGGCGACGGTGCGGCCCCGCCGTGTGCCGGAACGCTCAGCCCGAGCAGGCCGGGCACAGCCCCCGGTAGGTGACCTCCGCCTGGGACACGGCGAATCCGAAGCGCTGCTCGGCCGGCAGGTCGGCCAGCGGGTTGCCCTGCGGGTGGACGTCGCGGATGGCGCCGCAGCCGGTGCAGATCAGGTGCTGGTGCGGGCGGTGGGCGTTGGGGTCGTAACGCTTGGCGCGCCCGTCGGTGGACACCTCGATGATCTCACCCAGGGTGACGAGCTCACCGAGCGTGTTGTAGACCGTCGCCCGGGAGATCTCCGGCAGGCGCTCCGCCGCCCGGGCGTGCACCTCGTCGGCGGTCAGGTGCACGTGCTCGCCGTCCAGGACCTCGGCCACGACACGCCGCTGCGAGGTGAGACGCCAGCCGCGCCCGCGCAGCCGCTCCAGCAGGTCACTCATAACGGTTCACCTATTCAGGTCAAGGGGAGGACCGGAGTTTACCAATGCGGATCCGGTCCCTTCCGAATCCCGATCGGATATGGCTTTGGTGTCTTTCTTGACTTGGATTCCGTCCATCGTAGGATCGGCTCCGGCGCTAGCCTGGGTAGCAGCACACGTGACTCCCGTCACCGCCGTACCCGGCGGCGAGCAGGAGCAGCACGTGGCGCGCCAGGACGAGACAGCAGCAGTAGGTGCCGTAGGTAGCAGAAGACACCGTGATCCGCCTTGTGAGGGAAGGATTCCCATGTCTGACATCCACGATGCAACCGGCGTAGAGGCGAAGGCGGAGGGCTGCCCGGTGGTCCACGGGCGCGCGCCGCACCCCACCCAGGGCGGCGGGAACCGCCAGTGGTGGCCGGAACGGCTCAATCTGAAGATCCTCGCGAAGAACCCGGCCGTGGCCAATCCGCTCGGTGCGGACTTTGACTACGCCGAGGCCTTCCGGACGCTCGACCTCCCGGCCGTCAAGCGGGACATCCAGGAGGTCCTCTCGACCTCGAAGGACTGGTGGCCGGCCGACTTCGGCTACTACGGCCCCTTCATCATCCGGATGGCCTGGCACAGCGCGGGCACCTACCGGATCAGCGACGGCCGCGGCGGCGCCGGCGGCGGCCAGCAGCGCTTCGCCCCGCTGAACAGCTGGCCCGACAACGCCAGCCTGGACAAGGCCCGCCGCCTGCTGTGGCCGGTGAAGAAGAAGTACGGGCGCGCCCTGTCCTGGGCCGACCTGATCGTCCTGTCCGGCAACGTGGCCCTGGAGGGCATGGGCTTCCGGACCTTCGGCTTCGGCGGCGGCCGGGTCGACGAGTGGGAGCCGGACGAGGACGTCTACTGGGGCCCCGAGACCACCTGGCTCGGCGACGAGCGCTACACCGGCGACCGCGAGCTGGAGAACCCGCTGGCCGCCGTCCAGATGGGCCTGATCTACGTCAACCCCGAGGGCCCCAACGGCAACCCGGACCCGATCGCCGCCGCCCGCGACATCCGCGAGACCTTCCACCGGATGGCGATGAACGACGAGGAGACCGTCGCGCTGATCGCCGGCGGCCACACCTTCGGCAAGACCCACGGCGCCGGCCCGGCGGACAACGTCGGCCCGGCCCCCGAGGACGCCCCGATCGAGCAGCAGGGCCTCGGCTGGAAGAGCACCTACGGCACCGGCGTCGGCCGCGACGCCATCACCAGCGGTCTGGAGGGCACCTGGACGCCCACCCCGATCACCTGGGACAACAGCTTCTTCGAGACGCTGTTCGGCTACGAGTGGGAGCTCACCAAGAGCCCGGCCGGCGCCCACCAGTGGAAGCCCAAGGACGGCGCCGGCGAGGGCACCGTCCCGGACGCCCACGACCCGGCCCGGCGGCACGTGCCGATCATGCTCACCACCGACCTGTCGCTGCGCTTCGACCCGGTCTACGAGCCGATCTCCCGGCGCTTCCTGGAGAACCCGGAGGAGTTCGCCGACGCCTTCGCCCGTGCCTGGTACAAGCTGACCCACCGCGACATGGGCCCGGTGGTCCGCTACCTCGGCCCGGAGGTCCCGAGCGAGCAGCTGCTCTGGCAGGACCCGCTGCCGGAGGTCACCTACCAGCGGATCGGCGCGGCCGACGTCGCCGACCTCAAGCGGCGGATCACCGCCACCGGCCTCCCGGTGTCCGACCTGGTCTTCGCCGCCTGGGCGGCCGCCTCCTCCTTCCGCTCCAGCGACAAGCGCGGCGGCGCCAACGGCGGCCGGATCCGGCTCCAGCCGCAGATCGGCTGGGAGGTCAACGAGCCCGACCGGCTGGCCCCGGTGCTGCGCGCCCTGGAAGGCGTGCAGCAGGAGTTCAACGCGCAGGCCGGCGACAGGCAGGTCTCGATCGCCGACCTGGTGGTGCTGGCCGGCGGCGTCGGCGTCGAGCAGGCCGCCAAGGCGGCCGGCGTCGCCGTCGAGGTGCCGTTCACCCCCGGCCGGGTGGACGCGCCGCAGGAGCTCACCGACACCGAGTCCTTCGCCGCCCTGGAGCCCCGGGCGGACGGCTTCCGCAACTGGGTCGGCAAGGGCAACCGGCTGCCGGCCGAGTACCTGCTGCTCGACAAGGCCAACCTGCTGGGCGTCAGCGCGCCCGAGCTGACCGTGCTGGTCGGCGGCCTGCGGGTGCTGGGGGCCAACCACGGCGGGTCCGCGCACGGCGTGTTCACCAGGACCCCCGGCGTGCTGACGAACGACTACTTCGTCAACCTGCTGGACCTCGGCACCAGTTGGACGGCCACCTCGGAGGACGCCCACACCTTCGAGGGCCGGGACGAGTCGGGCCGGGTCATCTGGACGGGCACCCGCGCCGACCTGGTCTTCGGCTCGAACGCCGAGCTGCGGGCCGTCGCCGAGGTGTACGCGAGCGACGACGCCAAGGAGAAGTTCGTCGAGGACTTCGTCGCGGCCTGGGTCAAGGTCATGAACGCGGACCGCTTCGACCTCGTCCGACCGGCGGCTGATCGGCCGTAGCAGCGGCAGCCGACGGCGGGAGCCCGGGGACGTCGACCCCGGGCTCCCGCCGTCGCTATCCCTCACCCTTCCGGCCCGGGCCCTCACTGCCGGCCGCCTGCCCGGCCGCCGTCTCCTCCTCCGCCCGCTGCTCGGCCGCCCGGATCCGCTCGGCGAAGTCGTGGGCGTCGATCCGCTCGACCGCGGCCCCGTGCCGGGCGGCCAGCTCGTCGGCCGGTCCCGGCGCGGACTCCCTGACCTCCAGAACGAGCAGCGCGCCGCTGTCCGGCACCCGGGGCGAGAGCACGATCAGCCCGGCGCCGCCCTCGGCCGCCTGGTGCTCCTCGGCCGCGTTGCCGAGCGCCGCACCCGCCGCGAAGCCCAGCAGCACGCCGACCGGCCCGCCGAGCAGCCCGATCAGGCCGCCCAGCACCCCCGAACCGACGGTGGCCATGCCCGCGCCCCGGGTGTAGGTGTCCCTGACCTCCAGCAGTCCGTCGGCGCTGCGCTCCATCGCCGCCACCATCCGCAGGCCCGGCAGGTGCTGCGCCTCGTCGAACGCCGGGCGCCAGGCACCGGCGTCGGGGAAGGTCAGCAGGACGACGTTGTGCTGGTCGCTCATGGCGCTCCGATCGGGCCGGGACCGGCGGTGGCCGGGCTTCCATCGTGACCCTCGGTACGGCCCGCTGCCACCCCGGCGCCCGCGGGGCGAATCGAACATCACGGACCTCCCCGGTGATCGACTGCCACCAACTCGCCGTCGCCGACACGGATTTGCCCGGATCGAGTGAGACCGCCCGGGACACGCCGGTCGGCCCCGCGGGCCGCTGCCAGGATCGGGGTCCGCACCGGCGGACCGCCCCTCGCGGCGTGCCCGCCGGCACCGCTGCCGCCCCGGCGCACCCACCCGGCGCCGAGGGCTGCCCGGGTGCGGATCCACCGCGGCCCCGGCCGCCGTACCAGGGAGGAACACCGTGTCCCAGCAGGACGTGAATCCCCACCGAACCCCGGACCGGACGGACGGGCCCGAGCACGACGAGCCCGAGCACGACGAGGAGCTGCGCCTGCGCTTCCCCGGCGACCGCCGCGCCCGGGCCGGCGCCGCGATGTCGGCGAGCGCCATGCTGCGCCGCCTGCCGAACCTGGTGCGGCGGGCGCTGACGCTGGCCTGGGCGGCGGACCGGACGTCCACCGTGCTGCTGCTGGTCTGCCAGGCGCTGGCCGGCGTGTTCGGGGCGCTCGCGCTGTACGCCACCACCGGCACCCTCGGCGCGCTGCTGGTGCCCGGCCCGGTCACCGAGCACCTGCGCACCGCCGCGCCCTCGCTGCTGCTGCTCACCGTCTCGGCCGCGCTGCGCGCCGTCCTGGGCATCGCCGTGGTCGGCCTGTCCGGTCGGGTCTCGCCGCGGATCACCCGGGAGGCGGAGCTGGCGCTGATCGCGGCCGGGTGCGCCGCCGAGCTGGAGGCCTACGACGAGCCCGCGTACAACGAGCAGTGGGAGGCCGCCGACCGGGGTGCCTCCACCACGCCCGACCTGCTCTCCAACGCCCAGGACGTGATCGCCTCCACTGTCTCGCTGGCCGCCGCCGCGGGCGTCCTGGCCACCCTGCACCCCTGGCTGGTGCCGCTGCTGCTGCTCGGCTCGGTGCCGACCGGCGTCGGCGCCGTCCGCACCGCCCGGATCCACTACCTGGCGGCGGTGACCACCAACGAGGACCGCGGGGCGCTGCGCGTCTACCGCTGGTTCCTGGTCGACAAGACCCGGGCCGACCAGGTCCGTTCGGACCAGGTCACGCCGTTCCTGATGGCCAAGTACCGGCGCGCCGAGGAGAAGATCGTCGCCGCCACCGACCGGGCGACCAGGCAGGCCGCCAGGGTCTCGCTGCTGGCCGCGCTCGGCACCGGCGCGGGCAGCGCGCTGATCTGGGGCACCCTGCTCTACCTGGTCGCGAGCGGCCGGATCGACCTGGCCGCCGCCGGCACCGCCACCTTCGCGCTGCGCACCGCCGCCACCGGTCTGCACGGCCTGGTCGGCAACGGCGCCCGGCTCTACCGGATGGGCCTCTACCTGGACGACTACTTCACCTTCCTGGACGAGGCCGGCGGCCACCGCATCCGGCGCGGTGCACTGGTGCCCGCGGCGCCGGCGTCGGTCGAGGTCACCGACCTGGTCCACCGCTACCCGGGCGAGCAGCAGGAGCCGGCGCTGCGCGGGGTCAGCATGACCCTGCGGGCCGGCGAGGTGGTCGCCGTCATCGGGCAGAACGGCAGCGGCAAGTCGACGCTGCTGAAGCTGCTCTCCGGCCTCTACCTGCCGCAGTCCGGCCGGATCACCTGGGACGGCGTCCCGGTGGAGGAGCTGGACGCGGACGCCATGTGGGCCCGGGTGGCCCGGGTGCCGCAGGAGTTCGCCCGCTGGCCGCTGGGCGCCGCCGAGAACGTCCACCTGGGGCACCTCACCGAGCGGCCGATGGCGGACGTCGAGCAGGCCGCGGCCCGTACCGGCTTCGACGAGGTGGTCGCCCGGCTGCGCTCCGGCTGGCGCACCCTGCTGGCCCAGGGGTGGTGGGGCGGCGCCGAGTTGTCCGGCGGCGGGTGGCAGCGCGCGGCGGTCGCCCGGGCGCTCTACCGTACGGAGCGCAGCCCCGGCCTGCTGATCCTGGACGAGCCGACCTCCGACCTGGACCCGCGTGCCGAGCACCGCATCCTGCACGCGCTGCGCGACCTCGCCCCCGGGCGGATCATCCTGCTGGTCACCCACAACATCGCCAACGCGGCGGTCGCGGACCGGGTGCTGGTGATGGACCAGGGCCGGATCGTCCAGTCCGGCACCTGGGCCGAGCTGGCCGCCCGCCCGGACGGCCTGTTCCGCGAACTGCTGGACCTCCAGCGGGACCGTTCGATCCCCGCCCAGCGGGCCGGGGAGAACGGCTGACCGGTCCGGCCGTCAGCCCCTGGCGCGGGCCGCGCCGCGCAGCTTGCGCCAGGTCCGGCTGACGGAGGACGGCCCGGTGCGTCCGGCGGCGGGCGCACCGGGCTCCCAGGTCCGGGCCGCCTCGGCGAGGGTCTCCGTGGTGGCCCGGGGGGCCGGCGGGCGGGCCCGGGCGGCGCGCAGCAGGTCCTCCGGTCGGAGGGCGTCGAGGCGCGCCCGGGCGTGGTCGAGCAGGGCGGCGCAGGCCTCGGTGATCGCGGCCTCGCCGAGCGGGCGGTCGGGCAGGCCGAGGCCTTCGGCCAACTGTCCCGCCAGGGCGGTGCGCAGGTCCTGGACGGAGAGGTCGCGGACGGTCAGCGACAGGTGGGCGGACAGGCCTCCGGCGCCGACCGCGCGGTGCGCGAAGCCGCGCGGGACGTAGAGCACGCCGCCGGGTTCGAGGACGCCGTGCAGGCGCAGCGGGGAGCGTTCGCCGTCCGGGAGTTCGCCGAGCCGCCAGTCCGCCGTCGCCGGTGCGTCGTGGACGTACCAGGTCTTGCGCCCGGCGGCCTGGAGGACGAACACGTCGGCGTCGTCGCGGTGCACCGCGAGGCCCTGGCCGCCGGCCGGGGTGACGAAGAAGAAGGCCTCCACCGGCCGGTCGAGTTCCTCGGACAGCCGGGCCACCAGGTCGCCGGTCGGGCGGTGCCACTGGTCGACGCGGCGCAGCAGCAGGGTCGCCCCGCCGCGCAGCAGCGCGAGCACCTTCGCGCGGTCGGCGAAGCCGTGGTGGGTGACGCCGTTGACCACGCGCGGGGTGGTGAAGGCCTCGGGCGGGATGGTGACCTTGTCGGAGCGGACCAGCTCCAGGTAGGGGGTGCGCAGCAGCCCGCCGTCGAAGGCGGCGTCCAGCTCGTTGAGGTCGAACGGCGGGGCGCAGGCCCCGGGGTCCTCCCGGGGGAAGAGCGCGGGCTCGCGCTGCCACTGGCGGCCGGTGAAGCCGCGGACGTCGCCGACCCAGTCGGCCAGTGTGGGCGATTCCATGGTGTGTCCCGTGGTGGTCAGGGTCTTCCGGGGCGCCGGGGGTGCGCCTGGCGCCGGGGGTGCACCGGGGTGCCGGGGCGTCAGGTGCCGACCCGCGCCTCGAACCGTACGGAGAGCAGGGAGCGCAGCGGCACCTGGGCCTGCGGCTGGGGGGTGTGGACGACGAGGCGGTTGTCCAGGGCGACGGTCAGCAGCCGTTCGGCCAGCGGTACGACCAGGTGCTTGGCCCAGCAGCGGGCGCCGTCGAAGCCGAACGGCATGAACCCGGGCGTCCTCTCCGGGTCGGCGACGCCGTCCCACCGCTCGGGGCGGAACTCCAGCGGGTCCGCCCAGTAGTCGCGGTGGCGGTGCATCAGCAGCGGGAAGAGCGCGACGTCGTCCTCCGGCCGGATCTCCGGGTGGAGTCCGGCGTACGCCGCGCCGCCGTCGCGGTACAGCATCCAGGCCGGCGGGAGGAGCCGCAGGGTCTCCCAGAGGACCGCGGTGAGCCCGGCGCGGGCCTGCGGCCGGTCCCGGTCGGGGCCCATCAGCCACAGGGCGTTTCCGGTCAGCGCGGCGACGCCGTCGCAGAGGGTGGCCGTCGCCCGCCGGTACATCGCGACGGCCTGCTTGCGCTCCAGCGGGTCGTCGGCGTCGCGGATCAGCCCGGCCAGCGCGGTGCGCCCGTCCTGGCCGGCGGAGCCGGGCCAGAGCGTGACGGCGCGGTCGACCAGCCGGGAGAGGGCGTCGGAGCGGGTGACGCCGCGCTTCGACAGCAGGGAGACCGGCAGCGGGTCGGCGGAGAACAGCCAGCGGCGCAGATAGGAGGTGCCCGCGTACGGCCAGGGGCCGGCCATCGCGCGGGCCGGCGGCGGGGGCGTCCGGATGCCCGCAATGGCGTCCTGCCCCAGCGCCCGGATCGTCCGGGTCGCGCTGTCGTGGGGGATGTCGGCGCCGGCGGCGGGTTTGTAGACCGACCGCTCGGTGGAAAGCACGGGGCGGGCCGCGACGATTTCGGCCATCAGCCGGGAGTCCGCGACGCCGACCTTGGCCGGGTCGATCCGGAACACCTTGCCGGTCCTGGCCAGCAGGTCCTGAATCCTCGGGGCGAACACGATGGAATGGCTGGGTGCGGTCGCCGTCGTCATTTCTTCCACGGGACTCCGGCCTCCATTTCGAAATGCCTGGGAAATGCTTTCGGGGCGGCCTCCGGGGGAATTCCGGACGCGCCGCGGCGCCGGCGGGGGATCGGCCGACCCGGGCCCCCGCCGACGGCTGACCACGTCAGATGACGTGCAGCACCCACGCGTGGTTCGCGAGGTCCTCGTCCTTCTTGAACTTCTTCACGAGCGCCTTGATCATCTTCATGACTACTCTCCATTTCTGGGATCGCGGGCCCGGCGGAAATGCCGCGCCCGTGCCGTCAGAGATATTCGGCATTCCGTTGCCGGCCGCCGAACGGTTGATCTGTTCATGGACCCTAACCGAAAGTTCGCCGTCCGGACACCCCTTCCGCAGAGAAGTATGCGATCTCTGCGCCTTGTTGACGGGCTATTCGGTGGTCGAATCGTTATAACCTCCGGGAAAGTGCGGTGGGGGCCCGGAACGGGAACGCGGAAGGGCCCCGCGAAGCCGCGGGGCCCTGCTGTGCGATACGTCGTGAACGGTGCGAACGGTCAGTTGTAGGTCGTGGTGACGGTGACGCCGCCGAAGCCCTGCTGCCCGAAGAGGCTGAAGTACACCCAGCCGGACGGCGGGTTGGTGATGGTGAGGGTCTCCCAGTTGCCGCTGTTGGTGGACTTGGCCAGGTACGAGCCGGTGGTGGCCCAGGCCCCGCCGTTGTAGTACAGGTCGGCGTTGCCGGTGCCGCCGCTGGTGGTGACGGTCAGCTGCCGCACGCCGGCCGGCAGGTACAGGAAGCTGTAGGCGTAGTTCCCGGTGGTGGCGGCCACGTCGTCCCGGCGGCAGTTCTTGTCGTACTGCCGGACGTCGGCGGCGGTGCACAGAGGGGCCTGGTCGGTGGGCAGCGAGCCGCAGGCGTCGGCGCCGCACTGCTTGAGCCAGGCGGCGAAGTCGGCGTCGTACCGGGTGCCGATGGTGGTCTTCAGCAGGGTGCGGGCGCCGTTCCAGTCGCCGGCGCGGTACTTGGCGAGCAGCGCGGCGACGTCCTGCGGGTGCGACTGGAGCATGTAACGGACGGACAGGTAGCCCCAGTTGTAGATGCGGGTGGAGTCCGCGTTGTCGTACGTGGTGTCGAACAGGGTGCTCAGGGCGTAGGTGCCCTTGGCCGCCTGGGCGACCGCGTCGTCGTAGTGCGCGGCGCGGTAGCTGTAGGAGACGTACTCGGCGAGGCCCTCGACCCACCAGATGGTCGGGGTGGTCATGCCGGCCTCGAAGTCGCCGTACATGTCGTAGCGGCCGTCGAGGTAGTGGGTGTACTCGTGGTTGAGGTTCCAGATCTGGAACGACGGGCGCAGCCAGGAGGCCTCGTGGGCGATGAAGCGGGCCTGGTTGCCGGCCTTGGCCGGGTCGCCCTCCTCGTACATGCCGCCGTTGTCGACCGCGATCTTGTACATCTCCCAGGCGTACAGGCTGTAGTTGTAGTAGTCGTCGAAGACGACGACCTCGAGGCTGGTGTTGTTGTCGCCGGGGACGGCGCCGTTGTCCTTGACGACCTTGTGGAAGAACGCGTCCTGGTTGACCAGGCTGGCGCAGGTGTCGGCGAGCTGCTGCGCGGTCATGTCCTGGGCGCGGACGCGCAGGTTGGCGTTGCAGGTGTGGTCGACGGTGAGCACCAGCGGGACGAGCTTGGCCGGCACGTCGCAGGTGCCGTAGTAGGAGCAGTTGCCGCTGTCCTTGTTCTCCGTGAACCAGAGCAGGTTCATGGTGAGCGGACCGGTGGCGCCGACCAGCGGGTAGCGGTTGATCAGGTCCTTGAGGACCGGCCGGCCCTGGGCGCGCAGCGCGTCGTGGGCGACCAGGTTGCCCAGCTGGATGCCGACCCTGGTGACCACGTCACCGCCGTTGATCACGGCGCTGTTGCGGGTGACGAAGGAGGACACGGTGGTGGCGAAGGCGGGGTCGGCCTGGAGGGCGGAGACGAACTCCGGCAGTTCGAAGCCGCGCTCGATGACCGTCTCGGTGTTGGCGACGGCGCTGGTCATCGCGGTGGGCCAGCTGCCGGTGTAGTCGTTCAGCAGCCGCTTGACGACGCCGGTGTAGCGGGCGTTCTCCCGGGCGCTGTCGATCAGGGTGACGGCCTCGGCGAGGGTCGCCCCGTTGGCGTCGGTGACGTCCTTGCTGTGCGGGGCGGCGTAGAAGGCGTCCAGCGCGCCGCGGATGGCGGTCTTGAGGCCGGCCCCGTACGGGCCCACGGCGTCGGCGTTGTTCCACTGCACGTAGTAGCCGGCCCGCAGGAAGAGCACCAGCTGCCCGGCTGAGGTGGAGTTGTCGCCGGGGTAGGTGGCGGCGGTGTCGCGCAGGGCGTTGGCGACGGTGACCATCTGGGCCTCGTTGAAGGCGCCCTTGGCGTCGTTTCCGGTGAGCGTGAACAGGGAGTTGACGCAGTCGAGCCCGGCCGCCTCGACCTGCTGGACCAGCGCGGCACCGGACTTGCCGGTGAAGGCGGAGACGTCGCAGGCGGCGGTGAGCGCCCGGGCCGCCGGGGCGGCGCCGACGGAGCTGCCCGCCGTCGGGGCGGTCGCCCTGGCCTGCGGGTCCGAGGCGAGCGGGCGGGCGTCCTTGGGGGTGTCGGGGGACTTCGGGACGGGTATCGCGCGCGGCGCGGCCTTGCCCGCCGAGGCGGCCGGGGCGGGCGGCTGCCCGGCCGGGGCGGCGGCGGTGGTGGCGGCGTGCGCCGCCGGTGCGAACAGGCCGAGCGAGAGGAGGAGGGCGGTGCCGAGCGCAGGGAGTCTGCGCGCGCCGTCCTTCGCCATCGAGGAGGGACGCATCTGTGGGGGCCTCCGGGGCCGTCGGGGTGGGGGTGGCCGTGCTGGGTGGGGCGCACGGGCCTTGCTGTGTGACATGTAAAATGGCACACCGGAGAACGCGGAGGGAAGCCCCGGGAACGGATTGCCGGGCTGCGAGACCGAAACGTTGTCAGGTCCGGGCTGGGGCCGGGCCGGTGGCCGTCCCGGGCGGGTTCCTCTCAGGTCGCCCGCGGGGCGAGGGCCGCGAACTCCAGCGGAGCCGACGGATCCACCGACACGTCGGCGGGGGCCGGCTCCGCGCCCGAGCGGACCAGCAGGTCGCCGACCGCCGCCACCATCGCGCCGTTGTCCGTGCACAGCCGCAGCGGCGGCACCCGCAGCGCGATCCCGGCCGCCGCGCACCGCCGCTCGGCCAGCGCCCGCACCCGGGAGTTGGCCGCGACGCCGCCGACCACCACCAGGGTGCCGATCCCGTGGTCCAGGCAGGCCCGCACCGCCTTGCGGGTCAGCACGTCCGCGATCGCCTCCTGCAGCGCGGCCGCCACGTCCGCCACCCGGGGCTCGCGTCCGGCCTCGACGCAGCGGGCGGCGGCGGTCTTCAGGCCGGAGAAGGAGAACGCGTACGGGTCGTCACGCGGCCCGGTCAGCGGCCGCGGCAGCCGGACGGCCGTCGGGTCGCCCTCGCGCGCCGCGCGGTCGATCGCCGGACCGCCCGGGTAGGGGAGCCCCAGGACCCGGGCGACCTTGTCGAAGCACTCGCCGGCCGCGTCGTCCAGGGTGTCGCCGAGGTGGACGATCCGGTCCCGGGCCAGGTCGCGCACCAGCAGCAGCGAGGTGTGGCCACCGGAGACGATGAGCACCACGCACGGGTCGGGCAGCGGGCCGCCGTCCAGGGTGGCGGCGGCGACGTGCCCGGCGAGGTGGTGCACGCCGTACAGCGGGACGCCGAGCGAGAAGGCGTACCCCTTGGCGGCGGCCACGCCCACCTGCAGTGCCCCGGCCAACCCTGGACCGGTGGTCACCGCGACCGCGCCGACGTCCGCGAGGGTGAGTCCGGCGCGGTCCAGCGCCTCCCGGACCACCGGCGCCATCGCGTGGACGTGCGCCCGGGCGGCGATCTCGGGCACCACCCCGCCGTAGCGGGCGTGCTCGTCCATCGACGAGGCCACCGCCTGCCCGAGCAGCACGCCGTCACGGACCAGGCCCGCTCCCGTCTCGTCGCAGGAGGACTCGATGCCCAGCACCACCGGCGACCCTGTCACAGTCACTCACCCTTGTCGGTCATTACGCGGAACGGTGACCATTGTGCCCGACGGGGTGTGAGGAATAAGCAGGAGCCCATGCTTCGTTCTTGCAACTGATACGCAATAGTGTTGTCCCGGCACGATCACCACCGTTCAACCCGCCGAAAGGGGCCGTGTCCTGATGGGCACCTACACGCTTCCCGACCTGCCGTACGACTACTCCGCGCTGGAGCGGGCGATGTCGGCCGAGATCCTGGAGCTGCACCACTCCAAGCACCACGCCGCGTACGTCAAGGGCGCCAACGACACCCTGGACCAGCTGGCCGAGGCCCGCGACAAGGAGCAGTTCGGCGGCCTGGTCGGCCTGCAGAAGACCTTCGCCTTCCACCTGTCGGGCCACGTGCTGCACTCGCTGTTCTGGCAGAACCTCTCGCCCGAGGGCGGCGACCGCCCCGAGGGTGAGCTGGCCGACGCCATCACCGAGCACTTCGGCAGCTTCGAGGCCTTCAAGAAGCAGCTCACCACCGCCACCACCGGCGTGCAGGGCTCCGGCTGGGGCATCCTGTCCTGGGAGCCGCTGGGTCAGCGCCTGATCGTCGAGCAGGTCTACGACCACCACGGCAACGTCGGCCAGAACACCACTCCGCTGCTGGCCTTCGACGCCTGGGAGCACGCCTACTACCTCCAGTACCGCAACGTCCGCCCGGACTACGTCACCCGCCTGTGGGACGTCGTCAACTGGCAGGACGTCTCGGACCGCTTCGCGGCCGTCAAGAGCGCCTGATCAGCATCGGGTGACGGAAGGTCCCGGGCCGGTCGGGCGGTCCGGGCCCTTTCCCTTGTTCCCCTCCCACGGGGGTTTCCCGGTACCGGAGTTGACCCCGGACACAGCCGATGCACCCCGCCGCAGGCCGGACGCCACCCGCCGTTCGCCTGCCGGTCGCGTGTGCTCCCTACGCTCGCTGGGACCACCGCCGGTGACCGGCCGGCAACGGCCTCCCGGCCCGTCCGCTCCTGAGCGAAAGGGCGCCCGATGGCCCCGCTGGCCCCGCGTCTCTCCCTGGTCGTCCCGGTCTACAACGTCGAGCGCTACCTCCGGGAGTGCCTGGACTCGATCGCGGCGCAGACCTTCGGGGACTTCGAGTGCGTCCTGGTCGACGACGGCTCGACCGACGGCGGCCCGCGCATCGCCGAGGCGTACGCCGAAAAGGACCGGCGCTTCCGGCTGGTCCGCCAGGACAACCAGGGCCTCGGCGCCGCCCGGAACACCGGCTGGCGCCACCTCACCCCCGGCACCGAGTACCTGGCCTTCGTCGACAGCGACGACACCCTGCCGCCGGACGCCTACCAGCTGATGATCGACACCCTGGACGGGACCGGCTCCGACTTCGCCGCCGGCAACGCCCTGCGGCTGCGCACCACCGGCCTCACCCCCTCGCACGGCCACCGCCGCCCGTTCCGCGAGACCCGGCTGCGCACCCACGTCAGCGAACTGCCGGCGCTCGTCACCGACCGCACCGCCTGGAACAAGGTCTACCGGCGCTCCTTCTTCGACGGCGCGGGCATCCTGTACCCCGAGGGCATCCTGTACGAGGACGCCCCGGTCAGCGTGCCCCACCACTTCCTCGCCGAACGCGTCGACGTGCTCGCCGACCCGGTCTACCACTGGCGCGTGCGCGAGGACGGCGACCTCTCCATCACCCAGAAGAAGACCGACCCGCGCGGGGTCGTCGACCGCGTCCGCTCGATGGAACTCGTCCGCGAGTGGCTCCTCGCCCGCCCCGAACCCGTCTTCGCCGACCACCTGCGCGCCTACGACCGCAACTGCCTGGTCGAGGAGATCCCGATGTTCTTCTGGACCGTCCCCGACGGCGATCGCGCCTACCGCGCCGCCTACCAGCAGCACGTCACCCGCCTCCTGCGCGCCATCGGCCCCGAGGCCCAGGCCGGCCTCAGCCCCCAACTCCGCCTCAAGTACCGCCTCACCCAGGCCGGCGCCATGCCCGCCTTCGTCGCCGTCCAACGCGCCCACCGCCTCGCCCGCCGCACCCGCCAGGCCGTCCGCCGGGGCTGACCGGCGCCGTGCCCCACGCAGGGGTGGGGCACGGCGCTCGACTAGTGCGCGCAGGGTCAGGTGAAGAAGGCGTCCAGGATCTGCTGGGCGGCCAGGCCGGCCGGGAGGGTGCCGGCGCGGACCTGGGCCTCCAGTTCGGGGGTCAGGCGCCGCACTTCGGGGTTCTCGTGGAGGCGGGCGTAGAGCTGGTCGTGGACCATGGACCAGGTCCACTCGACCTGCTGGTCGCGGCGCTTGGCGGCCAGCGCGCCCGTCGCGTCCAGCACCTTGCGGTGCTGCTGGAGCCGCTCCCACAGCGCGTCCAGGCCGGCGCCGTCGCGGCCGCTGCAGGTCAGCACGGGCGGCGTCCACGCCGCGTCCGGTGCCTGCAACAGCCGCAGCGCGCCCGCGAGTTCGCGGGCCGCCGCCTTGGCGTCGGTCTCGTGCGGGCCGTCCGCCTTGTTGACGGCGATGACGTCCGCGAGCTCCAGCACGCCCTTCTTGATGCCCTGCAGCTGGTCGCCGGTCCGGGCGAGGCTGAGCAGCAGGAAGGTGTCCACCATCCCGGCCACCGCCGTCTCGGACTGCCCGACGCCCACCGTCTCGATCAGCACCACGTCGTACCCGGCCGCCTCCATCACCACCATGGACTCCCGGGTGGCCTTGGCGACGCCGCCCAGCGTCCCCGAGGTCGGCGACGGCCGGACGAAGGCGGCGGGGTCGACGGCGAGCCGCTCCATCCGGGTCTTGTCGCCCAGGATGGAGCCGCCCGTCCGGCTGGAGGTCGGGTCGACGGCGAGGACCGCGACCCGGCGGCCCTGCCCGGTCAGCATGGTGCCGAAGGAGTCGATGAAGGTCGACTTGCCGACACCGGGCACCCCGGTGATGCCCACCCGGACCGCCCCGCCCGCGTGCGGCAGCAGCCGCTGGAGCAACTGCTGCGCGAGCGCGCGGTGGTCGGGCCGGGAGGACTCGACGAGGGTGACGGCGCGCGCGATCCAGGCGCGCGAGCCGTCCAGCACACCCGTCACGTAGCTGTCGAGGTCGATCGTCCGCGGAGGCATACGATCAGGCGATCACAGCTCGTGGCCGAGGTCGGCCGCCAGGGACTTCAGCAGGTCGTACGCGGCGTCCGGGATGACCGTCCCGGGCGGGAAGACCGCGGCCGCGCCCGCCTCGTACAGGGCGTCGAAGTCCTGCGGCGGAATGACCCCGCCCACCACGATGGTGATGTCCTCCCGCCCCGCCTCGGCGAGTTCGGCGCGCAGCGCGGGCACCAGCGTGAGGTGGCCGGCGGCCAGCGAGGACACGCCGACGATGTGGACGTCCGCCTCGACGGCCTGGCGGGCGACCTCGGCCGGGGTCTGGAACAGCGGGCCGACGTCCACGGTGAAGCCGATGTCGGCGAACGCCGTGGCGATCACCTTCTGGCCGCGGTCGTGGCCGTCCTGGCCCATCTTGGCGACCAGGATGCGCGGCCGGCGGCCCTCGGCCCGCTCGAACCGCTCGACCAGGTCGCGGGTGCGCTGGAGGGAGGCCGACGGGCCCGCTTCGTCTCGGTACACACCCGAGATGGTACGGATCTGACCGGAGTGGCGGCCGTACACCTTCTCCAGGGCGTCCGAGATCTCGCCGACGGTGGCCTTGGCCCGGGCCGCGTTGACGGCCAGGTGCAGCAGGTTGCCGTCCAGCGAGCCGCCGCGCTGCGGACCGGCCCCGGCGGCCCGGGTGAGGGCGTGCAGGGAGTCCTGGACGAGGGCCTCGTCGCGTTCCGCGCGCAGCCGGCGCAGCTTCTCGATCTGGCGGGCGCGCACCGAGGAGTTGTCGACCTTGAGCACGTCGATCTGCTCGTCGCTCTCCACCCGGTACTTGTTGACGCCGATCACCGGCTGGCGGCCGGAGTCGATCCGCGCCTGGGTGCGGGCGGCGGCCTCCTCGACGCGCAGCTTGGGGATGCCGGCGTCGATGGCCTTGGCCATGCCGCCGGCCGCCTCGACCTCCTGGATGTGCTCCCAGGCCCTGGCGGCGAGGTCGTGGGTGAGCTTCTCGACGTACGCCGAGCCGCCCCACGGGTCGATCACCCGGCAGGTGCCCGACTCCTGCTGGAGCAGCAGCTGGGTGTTGCGGGCGATGCGGGCGGAGAAGTCGGTGGGCAGGGCGAGCGCCTCGTCCAGGGCGTTGGTGTGCAGCGACTGGGTGTGGCCCTGGGTCGCCGCCATCGCCTCCACGCAGGTGCGGGTGACGTTGTTGAACACGTCCTGGGCGGTGAGGGACCAGCCGGAGGTCTGCGAATGGGTGCGCAGCGAGAGGGACTTGGGGTTCTTCGGGTCGAACTGCTTGACCAGCTTGGCCCACAGCAGCCGGGCCGCGCGCAGCTTGGCGACCTCCATGAAGAAGTTCATGCCGATCGCCCAGAAGAACGACAGCCGCGGCGCGAAGGCGTCCACGTCCAGGCCGACGTCCAGGCCCGCGCGCAGGTACTCCACCCCGTCGGCCAGGGTGTAGGCCAGCTCCAGGTCGGCGGTCGCCCCCGCCTCCTGGATGTGGTAGCCGGAGATGGAGATCGAGTTGTACCGGGGCATCTTCTGCGAGGTGTACGCGAAGATGTCCGAGATGATCCGCATCGACGGCTGCGGCGGGTAGATGTAGGTGTTGCGGACCATGAACTCCTTGAGGATGTCGTTCTGGATGGTCCCCGCCAGCTTCTCCGGTGGTACGCCCTGCTCCTCGGCCGCGACGATGTACAGCGCGAGGACCGGCAGCACGGCGCCGTTCATGGTCATCGACACCGACATCCGGTCCAGCGGGATGCCGTCGAACAGCTGGCGCATGTCGTAGATCGAGTCGATCGCCACGCCCGCCATGCCGACGTCGCCGGTGACCCGGGGGTGGTCGCTGTCGTAGCCGCGGTGGGTCGGCAGGTCGAAGGCGACCGACAGGCCCTTCTGGCCGGCCGCGAGGTTGCGGCGGTAGAAGGCGTTGGACTCCTCGGCGGTGGAGAAGCCCGCGTACTGGCGGACGGTCCACGGCTGGTTGACGTACATGGTCGGGTAGGGCCCGCGCAGGTACGGGGCGACGCCCGGGTAGGTCTCCAGGAAGTCCAGCCCGGCCAGGTCGGCGCCGGTGTACAGCGGCTTGACGCCGATGCCCTCGGGGGTGTCCCAGAGCAGCTCGTCGACGTCCTTGCCGGTGGACCGGCGCCAGGCGGCCTGCCACTGCTCGTCCGTGATGCCGGCGGCGGGGCCGCCGTCCAGCCCGATTCCGGTGAAGTCGGGGATCATCGAGCGGCTCCGATCTGGTCCAGCAGGGAGGTGAGGACGGCGACCGCGTCGCCCCCCGCGAAGATGAACTCGTCCACGCCGTCGGGTACTTCGGCGGGTCGCCCGGCCAGCAGCACCCGGTCGGCGCCGGCCGCCTTCAGGGCCCCGGCGACCGGGGCGGCGTGCTCGGCGTACAGCGCGTCGCTGGAGCAGAGGCAGGCGACGGTCGCGCCGGAGGCGGTGAACGCCTGGGCGAGGGCCGCCGGGTCGACGGACTCGGCGGAGACCGTCGCGATGCCGCCGGCCTGGAACAGGTTGGCGGCGAAGGTGGTGCGCGCCGTATGTGCGGAGGCGGTGCCGATGGAGGCGAGGAACAGCGTCGGACGGGCGCCGGTCGCGGCGAGGTGGGCGTCCGAGCGGTCCCGCAGCGCCTCGTAGGCCTCGGCGCGGCGCACCTGCGGCAGCCCGCCGCCGAGTGCGGCCGGGGCCGGCTCGCGGACCAGCGGCTGCTCGTCCAGGTGCGGGAACTCGCTGACGCCGGTGATCGGTTCGCGCCGCTTGGCGAGCTTCACCGAGCGCTCCGCCCAGGTCGCGGCGATCCGCTCCTCGACCAGCCCGGTGGACAGGGCGGCGCGCAGGCCGCCGGCCCGCTCGATCTCCTGGAACCAGGCCCAGGCGGCCCGCGCCAGCTCCTCGCCCAGCTGCTCGACGTACCAGGAGCCGCCGGCCGGGTCGATCACCCGGGCCAGGTGGGACTCCTCCAGCAGGATCGCCTGGGTGTTGCGGGCGATCCGGCGGGCGAAGGCGTCCGGCAGGCCGAGGGCGCTGTCGAAGGGCAGCACGGTGACGGAGTCGGCGCCGCCGACGCCCGCGGCCAGGCAGGCGACCGTGGTGCGCAGCATGTTCACCCACGGGTCGCGGGCGGTCATCATCACCCGGGAGGTGACGGCGTGCTGGCGCTGCGCGGAGGCGGTCGCGCCGGCCCCGGAGACCTCGGCGACCCGGGCCCAGAGGCGGCGCGCGGCACGGAACTTGGCGATGGTGAGGAACTGGTCGGCGTCCGCGGCGTAGCGGAACTCCAGCTGGCCGAGCGCCTCGTCCACGGTGAGCCCGGCGGCGGTCAGCGCGCGCAGGTAGGCGACGCCGGCGGCGAGCGAGCAGCCGAGTTCCTGGGCGGGGGAGGCGCCCGCCTCGTGGTACGGCAGGGCGTCCACGGTGAGCGCCCGCAGGCCCGGGTACCCGGCGGCGCAGCGGGCGGCCAGCGCGGTGGCCTCGGCGAGCAGCGCCTCGGTGCGGTCGCCGTCGCCGGTACGGGCCTGGAGGCCGAGCGGGTCGGCGCCGAGGTTGCCGGCGGCGGCGCCGGGGGAGACCTCGCGCTCCTCGTACAGCTTGAACAACTGCTCGGCGGCGTGGGTGAATTCGGGTCCGGCGTCGAGGGCCACGGCGGCCAGGTCCAGGTACACGCCGGCCAGCGCCTCGGGCAGGGCGTCGACCGGGAGGCCGGCGCCGCCCAGTTCCAGCCAGAGCGAGCTCACGCCGTGCTCCAGGTCCGCCAGCACGGCCTCGTTGGCGCGACGGCGGTCCGGGTCGGCGTGCCGCTGGCGAACGTCCCACCCGGTCACGGCGGCGCCCTGCGGCCGGCCGCCGCGCACGAACGGCGGGAAGCCCGGGAAGCCCGGGTCGGCGGCGGTGTCCTCGGCGGTGTACAGCGGGCGGGCGCTCAGCCCGTCCTGCAGCCGGGTGGTGAGCGCCTGCTCGGCGGCGGGGCCGTCCTCGGGCTGGGCACCGGACTTGCGCAGCACACCCTGGACGAGCTGCTGCCACTGCTCACGGTGCGCGGCCGGGAACTCGGCAGCGAGGGGGAGCCTTTCGGGCGGGACCTTCATGTGCGCAGGTTAGCGCCCGTTCGCAGGGCCGCAGGAGGGGGAGCCCGTGTGACCTTTCCCTCGATTTGGCTGATTTCGAGCACTCCTCGGGGCGGGGAGTGCCACGGGGTGCCGGGGCGGCCGGCACCCGGGTCGGGAGGGGGTGCCGCGACGGGCGGCCGGAGGTGCGGGGCGGGTGCGGGCCGGCCGCCGTCGGCGGTGGCCGGTGTCCGCGGTCAACGCCGATGGCACGGAACGCGATCGATGGCCCGTCATGCTGCCGGAACGTCATGATCAGGGGGATTGCGGAACCCGGCCCCTCATCTATTAAGTTACTTCGAAGAAGGTGGGCGGGGCAGCACCCCCCCGTTGCTCGCCCTGCCCGCCTTCGCCGTCCACCGGCCCCGGCCGAGCCGTTCCCCCGGCCCGTCCGGACCGTCCCCAGATTCCCCCGAAGGAGAGCGACCGGCATGGGAAAGCGTCGCAAGCCCAGCCCCCCGAGCCGGGCCCGTATGGCGGTCCTCACCACGGCCATGGCGGCCGGCAGCGCGGTCCTCGCCTCCGGCACCGCCCACGCCGAGCCCTCCCCGAACCTCGCCTCCGTCAAGGAGCAGGTCGACCTGCTCAACGAGGAGGCCGAGCAGGCGATCGAGAAGCACAACGGCTTCCAGGCGCGGCAGCAGAAGCTCCAGGCCGAGGCCAACCAGATCCAGGAGAAGGTCGTCCGCGGCCAGGAGACGATGAACGAACTGCGGACCCGGCTCGGCGCGGTCGCCGCCGACCAGTACCGCACCAACGGCATCGACCCGTCGGTCCAGCTGATGCTCGACTCCGACCCGTCCGCCTACCTGGAACGCGCCGCGGTGCAGAACCAGGTCTCCGACTCCCAGGCGAACCTGCTCAAGCAGGCCCAGGACGAGCAGCGCAAGCTCGACCAGGACCGCGCCGAGGCCACCGCCACCCTGGCCGCGCTCGACTCGGTCGGCACCCAGCTGGCGGAGCAGAAGAAGGACATCCAGACCAAGCTGGCCCAGGCCCAGGAGATGCTGAACAAGCTCAGCGCCGAGGACCGGGCCAAGATCAACGCCCAGCAGAGCGCCGAGAAGGCCAAGGCCGAGGCCCAGCAGGCCGCCACCGCGGCGGCCAAGGACCGCGCCTCCCGCTCCGCCGACCGCCCGGACATGAACGCCCCGGTGCCGGCGGCCTCCGGCCGGGCCGCCGACATCATCGCGTTCGCCCAGGCCCAGCTGGGCAAGCCGTACGGCTGGGGCAAGTCCGGCCCCGCCAGCTTCGACTGCTCCGGCCTCACCAGCCAGGCCTACCGCGCGGCTGGCGTCAGGATCTCCCGGACGTCCGAGGAGCAGTGGAAGGACGGCCCGCACGTCGACCGCGCCAACCTCCAGCCCGGTGACCTGGTCTTCTTCTACAACGATCTGCACCACGTCGGCCTGTACATCGGCGACGGCAAGATGATCCACGCCCCGCGCACGGGCAAGAACATCGAGGTCCTGCCGATCTCCGCGATGCCCTACATGGGCGCCGTCCGCCCGGCCTGACGGGTAGGTACGCCTCCGGTGGCCCGTTCCCGCTTCGGCGGGGGCGGGCCACCGTCGTTCTGGGTGGGGAGGGGGACTCGGCGGCCGATCGGGCGGGTCAGAGCGCGGCGAGCCGTCGCAGCAGGTGCGCCGGGTCGGTGAGTCCGCAGGCCCGGCGGACGGCGGCGTCGTGGGCGGCGGCGAGGGCGTCCAGGCGGGTCAGCCGGGCGCGGCCCTGGCGGGAGAGGTGGGCGGTGATCCGGCGGCGGTCCTGGTCGTCCTGGCGGCGGTAGGCCCAGCCGGAGTCGGCCAGCGAGTCCACCAGCCGGCTCAGGCTCGCCTGCGGGATCAGCAGGGCCTGGGCCAGCTCGCCCATCGGGTGCCCCCGGCCGTCCGCGAGGGCGCGCAGCAGCCGCCACTGGTCGACGGTGCAGTCCTCCTCGGCCAGCGCGGCGGCGAGGCCGCCGGAGAGCCTGCGCTGGGCCAGCGTGACCAGCTCGACCAGCAGCGGTTCCGGGACGGCCGGACGGTCCGCCGGGTCGCCGGTGGGCCGGTCCGCGGCCCGGTCGACGGAATCGCCGGGGCGGGTGTCGACTCCCGGTGCGGCACCAGCTGCGGTCATCGGACGCTCCCCTTCCCGGCCTTTCCCGATATCGGTGGTACGACGATACTCGCCCTGTGAGCGTCGAGGTGAGGTTGATCGATCCGCTCGACGCGCTGCACTCGGCCCGGGAGGAGGCGGCGTTTCGGGTGGGCCTCGTCGTGCCGCAGTCCGGCCCGCTCGGGCTCACCGGCCCGTCCGCGCTGGACGGCGCCCTGCTCGCCGCACACGAGGTCAACGCGGGCGGCGGGGTGCGAGGCCGCCCCCTGGAGCTGGTGCTGGTGGACGGCGGCGGCGCCCCGGGGCCGGTCGCCGGGGAGGTGCGGCGGCTGCTGGACGCCGGGGCGCTGGACGCGCTCGCCGGGTGCCACACCAGCGATGTGCACCGGGCGGTGGAGGCCGTCGCCGCGGGCCGCGTCGCGTACGTCTACACCCCGCCGCACGAGGGCGGCTCCCGGCTGCCCGGAGTGCTCTGCACCGGCCTCGGCCCGTCCCGTCAACTAAGTTCAGCGGTAACGGAACTGACGGTGCGTCACCGCATCGGACGGTGGGCGCTGATCGGCAACGACTACATCTGGCCGCGCTCCGTCCACCGGGCCGCGGAGGAGCTCGCGGCGCGGGCCGGCGCCCGGGTGGTGCTGGAGCGGAGGATCCCGTTCGGGGCGGTCGAGGAGGCGCTCGAACCGCTGCTGGACGCGCTGCGCGCCGCCCGCGCGGACGCCCTGCTGCTCAGCCTGATCGGGCGCGACCTGGTGCACTTCAACCGGGCGCTGCGGCGCAGCGGGCTGGACCGCCGGATGGTGCGGCTCTCCGGCGCCCTGGAGGAGAACGGCCTGCTCGCGCTCGGCGGCGACGACACCGGGACGCTGTACGCGGCGATGCCCTCCTTCGCGACGCTGGCCGAGGAGCACCGGCAGAGCCTCGCCGAGCGGCACCGGGCGCTGTGCGGCCCGTGGGCGCCGGTCCTGGACGCCTACGCGGTGGGCCTGTACGAGGGGCTGCGCCTGCTGGCCGAGCTGGCGGCCCGGCGGGCCCTGGCCCCGGACGGCCTGCTGACGGCCGCCGGTCGGCTGCTGCACCGCGCGGGTGCGGGCCGGGCGCCGATCCACCTCGCCCGGGCCGAGGGCCTCGGCTTCACCGTCCTGTCGCGGTAGCCCCGCGCCTTCCGCCGGGAGCCCCGAGTGCCCCGCCGGCGGCCCCGGTCGCCTGGTTCCCGTCAGGGGGAACCCCGGCAAAACCCTTCCATCTGGAAATAGTTGCCTCTACAGTCTCCCCACACACCCGCAGGGTCGTCACGGAGAGAGAGCACCATGGCCGACACACCCGCGCCCCAGGGCATCGAGAGCTACGGCTACCAGCAGGAGCTGCGCCGCTCGCTCGGTTTCACCGACCTGCTCGTCTACGGGCTGGTGTTCATGGTGCCGATCGCACCGTTCGGCATCTTCGGCGGCGTCTTCCAGGGCTCCGGCGGCATGGTCGCCCTGGCCTACGTCCTCGGCATGGTGGCGATGATGTTCACCGCCCTGTCCTACGCCCAGATGTCCCGGGCCTTCCCGATGGCCGGCTCGGTCTACACCTACGCGGGCCGCGGCATCGCCGCCCCGGTCGGCTTCCTGTCCGGCTGGATGATCCTGCTCGACTACGTGCTGGTGCCGGGGCTGCTGTACCTGATCGCCGGCGTCGCGATGAACTCGCTGGTGCCGTCCGTCCCGGTCTGGCTCTGGCTGGTCGGCTTCGTGCTGCTCAACACCGTGGTCAACTACCTCGGCATCGAGACCACCAGCAAGGTCAACAAGGCGATGCTGGTCGGCGAACTCGTCGTGCTGGCCGTGTTCGTGGTGATCGGCGTGATCGCCCTGGCCGACGGCAAGGGCCGCGGCTTCGACTTCACGCCGCTGTACGACCCGCACACCTTCTCGTGGAGCCTGGCCTTCGGGGCGGTCTCGATCGCGGTGCTCAGCTTCCTGGGCTTCGACGGCATCTCCACCCTCTCGGAGGAGAACCGGGACTCCACCAAGGCCATCGGCAGGTCGATGGTCGCCGCGCTGCTGCTCGCGGGCACCCTGTTCATCGTGCAGACCTGGGTCGCCTCGCTGCTGGTCGCCGACCCCGACGCGCTGATCCGGGACGGCGACCCGAACGGCACCGCCTTCTACGACGCGGCCCGCACCGCCGCCGGGGGCTGGCTCGCCACCCTGACCGCCGCCTCCACCGCCGTGGCCTGGGGCTTCGCCAACTCGCTGGTCGCCCAGGCGGCCACCTCCCGGCTGCTGTTCGCGATGGCCCGCGACCGCCAGCTGCCCTCGTTCCTGGCCCGGATCCACCCCACCCGCCGGGTGCCGGTCAACGCGACCCTGCTGACCGCCGGGATCTCGCTGGTGCTCGGCCTCTACACGGCCTCCCGCGACGACGGCATCACGCTGCTGAGCACCCTGGTCAACTTCGGTGCGCTGACCACCTTCCTGGTCCTGCACGTCGCCGTCGTCGTCCACTACCTGATCCGCCGGCGCAGCAAGGACTACTGGCGGCACCTGATCGCCCCGGCGCTCGGCTTCGCGATCCTCGCGTACGTCGTGGTCAACGCCGACATCGCGGCCCAGCGGCTCGGCTTCGTCTGGCTGCTCGTCGGCGGGATCGTGCTCGCCGGGCTGACGGCGACCGGCCGCACGCCCCGACTGGCCGTCACCGGGGGCGAGTCCGCCGCGGCCCCCGGCACCGGTGCGACGAACGCCGCCGCGAGCAGTGCCGACACGACGAACGCCGCCGCGACCAGCGCCGACACGACGAACACCGCCGCACCGAACGCCACCACCCCTGCCGAGGAGAAGCAGTGAGCCTGCCCGAGATCGTCACGCTGTCCCCGACCCCGGAGGACTACGCCTACACCTTCGGCGGCCGCGCCCCGCTGGTCACCGTCCGGCCCGGCACCGTCGTCGAACTGACCACCGAGGACTGCTTCGGCGGCAGGGTGCGCGGCACCGGCGACCTGCCCAGCCAGGTCTGCGCCTTCCCCTACCTCAACCCGGTCACCGGCCCGATCGCGGTGGCGGGCGCCGAGCCCGGGGACGTCCTCGCGGTGCACTTCGTGGAGATCACCCCGGCCCGGGACTACGGCATCTCCAGCACCTTCCCGCACTTCGGCGCGCTGACCGCCACCCACAGCACCGCGATGCTGCACCCGGCGCTGGAGGAGCGGGTCTGGGTCTACGACCTGGACGTCAAGGCGGGCCTGTGCCGGTTCCGGGCCCGCAACGGCGGCTTCACGGTGGACCTGCCGCTCGACCCGATGCACGGCACGGTCGGCGTCGCCCCGGCGGCCGGCGAGGTGCTGGCCTCGATCACCCCGGGCGCGCACGGCGGCAACCTGGACACCCCCGAGATGCGGGCCGGCACCACCGCCTACTTCGGGGTCAACGTCGAGGGCGGCCTGCTCGCCGTCGGCGACGGCCACGCCCGCCAGGGCGAGGGCGAGGTGTGCGGCACGGCGGTGGAGGCGGCGATGCGGACCACCGTGATCGTCGACCTGGTCAAGGGCGGCGGCCCGGCCTGGCCCCGGCTGGAGAACGACGACTTCCTGATCAGCACCGGCTCGGCCCGTCCGCTGGAGGACGCGTTCCGGATCAGCCAGCACGACCTGGTCGGCTGGACCGGCGGACTGCTCGGGCTGGACCAGCTGGACGCGTACCAGCTGGTCAGCCAGGCCGGGCTGGCGCCGGCGGCGAACGTATGCGACACCAACTACACGATGGTCGCCAAGCTGCCGAAGAGCCTGCTCGGCCGGGCCCGCGCCTACGACGGGCTGCACGACCGGCTGCGCGAGGCCGCCGGGGCGTACCTGCGGCACCGGTAGGCGCCGCCGGGCCGGGCGCGCCTGGTTGAAGCGCCGGCTCGGACGTGCGGGCCGAAGCGCGGGTTCAGGTGCGCCGGTCAAGGTCCCGGCAAATCTCCACGGACCCCCACCCCGGGCCCGTCGGCCCCGGTCGGCACCGGTCGCCGACGGGCCCGCGGGGCGTCTTCCAGGGGGCCCGCGGGTCAGCCGGCGGCCCGGGAGCGCACCTGTTCGAGCGCGAGGAGCAGGGCCGAGGCCTCGTCCCCGGTGATCCGGTCGACGAAGCGGAGCAGCGCGCCGGCGCGGTCGGGCGTGGTCGCCAGGGCCTGGTGCATCAGGCGGGCGGTGTACTCCTCGCGGGTGCAGGTCGGTTCGTACACCCAGGCGCGGCCGACCTTGTCGCGGCGCAGCCAGCCCTTGGTGTGCAGGATGTCCGCGACCGTGGTGACGGTGGTGTACGCGACCGCGCGGTCCTGCTGGAGGTCGTCCACCACCTCGCGCACCGTGGCGGGCCGGCCCCAGGACCAGAACCGGTCCATGATCTCGGCCTCGAGATCGCCGAACCCCCGTAGCACCGCCCTCTTCTCCCTCGCCGAGCCGACCACCGGCGCCCTTCGCCCGCCGGAACGCGGCCCATGGTACGGCGAGCGCCGGGCGCCCGCCCCCGGGTGAAGGGGGTGGACGCCCGGCGTGTTCCGGGTGGTGCCCGGGTGGTGCCCAAGTGGTGTCGGCCGGTGACCGGGGCGTGTCCAAGCCGTGTCGGAAGCGTCCGGGACGGCCAGGCCTCAGAACGGCCGACCGCTCAGGACAGCCTCCGACCGAGCGGGACGCGGGACCGGGTGAACAGCGCCGCGAGCAGCCCCGCGAGCACCGGCAGCGCCAGCACGATCAGCAGCAACTCGCCCCAGGGCGCGGCGATCAGCGCCGGCTTGGCCCCGAACCCGCCGGCCCGGGACTTCAACAGCCCCACCGCGGGCACGAACCCGTTGACCGCCCCGAGCAGCGCGCCCAGCAGGGCGATCAGCATGCACTGGAGGCCCGCCATGGTCCGCCGGATCCTCGGCGGCGCGCCGACCGCGGCCAGGGTGGCCTGGTCCTGCCGGGAGTCGGCGGCCGCCAGGCCGGTGGCGATCCCGGCGGCGCCGAGCACGACCAGCGCGGCGAAGCCGGTGAGCGCCAGGGTCAGCGCGTCGCTCTTCGGCTGGTACCCGCGTTCCACCTGCAGCCTGGCGAAGCGGTCCAGCTGGCCGGTGGCCGCCTCGGCGCGCTGCTGCGCCTTGCGGTCGGGCGGGGTGGCCGGCAGCCAGACCGAGCCGGTCGGCTGGGTGGAGAGCCCGAGCCGGGGCAGGGCGGAGGGCAGCACCAGGCCCTGGGCGAACTTGGCGGCGGCCGGGTTGTCCACCAGCACCACCTCGACCGGGACCTCCTGCACGTCCGGCTTGGGCACCTCGCCCGGCCGCACCGGGGCGCCCCCGCCGCGCAGCACCATCACGGCCTTGCCGTCGGCGCCCACCACGGCCGGGTCGAAGACCAGCAGCTTGCCGGCGGCGAGCGCCTCCTCGGCTGCCGGGTCGTGGACGGCGAACAGGTTGTGCAGCACGTTCACGTCACCGGCGGCCAGGTGCGGCGGGGCGACGAGGCCGCGCCGCACCTCCGGGGCCTTGAGCTGGACGACGCTGGTGCAGTTGTCGCAGAAGCGGTACACCACCTGGTCGAGGTCGCCGCGCGGGCCGAGCCCGGTCAGCTGCTTCTCCACCTCGGCGCGCTCCTCGGCGAGCCGGGGCCCGTCGGCGTGGCTGATCAGCTGGACGGCGCCGTACGGGGCCTCCGGCTCGTAGTCGCGCCGGTTCTCGGCGTCGGTGCTGGTGGTGTAGACGCCGATGGCGACGGCACCGGCCACCGCGGCCATCACCGCGGCCACCGCCGGAGCGGTGCGCGAGCGGTGCCGGGCGGAGTCGCGCAGCGCGAGCCGCGGCCCGAGCGGCAGCCGGCCGGCGGCCCGGCCGATCAGGGCGACCAGCATCGGGGTGCAGAGCAGCAGGCCGATCTCGGCGACCACCGATCCGCCGAGCACGGTGAGCACCCGGCCGCCGTAGCCGCCCACGCCGGACTGTTCGCGCGGGACCGCGGTCGCGCCGTACATCGCGAGCACGGCGCCGAGGGCGACCAGCGCCACGCCCGCGACGGTGACCCGGCGGCTGGGCCCGCGGACGGTGTCCCGGCCGGTGAGCCCGGCGGTGACGCTGCGGCGGGCGGCCTGCAGCGCGGGCAGCGCGGCCGCGAGCAGCGCGGTGCACAGGCCGATCCCGGCGATCGCGAGCAGGTCCAGCGGGGGGAGCGCGAGGTGCCCGAAGCGCACGCCGCCGAACTGTTCGATCCGGGAGCGCAGCACGGCGACCACCGCGGTGCCGAGCACCACGCCGACCAGTGCCCCGGCCGCGCCGAGGACCAGGCCGCCGCCGAGCACCACCGCACCGACGTGGGCGCGGCTGCCGCCGGCCGCGCCGAGCAGGGCGAGCTGGCGGCGCGAGCGGTTGGCGCCCACCGCGAAGGCGGGCCCGGCGAGCAGGGCGACCTCCAGCAGCGCCAGGCCGGTCACGGTGGCGACGACGATCCTGGTGTTCATGGCGGGCGCCGGGTCGCTGTAGCGGAACGAGTCGCGGTAGTAGGGGACGGCCCGCTCCGGCGGCGGAGCGATCGCCACCGAACGCGCGGTCAGCGTGTAGCCGTGGGCGTTGAACCGCTGGACCCCGGCCCAGTCGAGGGCCGCACCGGACGGCAGCCGGACCAGCCAGCTGGAGCGGGTGGTCGCGGGCTTCTCCGCGGCGGCGCCGCCGGCGGCCAGCGCGGTGCTCAGCGGATCGATCAACTCGCCCGGCCGGGCGACGAGTTCGACCCGGCCCAGCTCGCTCGGGTGCTCCACCACACCGGTGATGGTGTAGGTGGTGCCCTCCAGGCCCTGGAGGGTGGTGGTGGAGCCCGTCCTGAGCCCGGAGCGGTCCAGGAAGGCCCGGGTGGCGGCCACTTCGCGCGGGGCGGCCGGGGCGCGGCCCTCGACCAGGTCGAGCCGGCCGCGCCAGACCGGGTCGCCGAGGTCGGCCTCGGTGGTGAGGGCGCGGACCAGGCCCTCGGGCGAGGTCGCGCCGGCCTCCGGGCCGGGCCGGGCCGGGACGAGCACGCTGCCGGGCGGCAGCAGCGAACCGATCAGGGTGACCGGGTCGGTGCTCGCGCCCTTCTGCTGTTCGGCCGTCGGCTGTTCCCCCGGGCGGAGCGGGACGGAGAAGGCGCCGTCCTCGGCGATCGGGGCCTGCTCGACCAGCTGGCCCGGGTCGAGCGAGGTGACCAGGGCGTCCGCGCCGCCCACCACCCGCTCCACCCGTTCGGCCGGGGTCAACTGCCCGCTGCGGTGGACCACGTCGGCGCCGGTGACGCCGAGCACGGGCAGCGCGATCATGGCGGCGATCAGCGCGCTGCGGCCCTTGGCGCGCAGCGCGTCGCGGCGGGCGATCCGCAGGGCGACCCGCCAGGCTCCGAGCCTCACTGCGCCACCTCGCCGACCGCGCCGGACGGGCGCACCGCGGCGAGGTGGGCGGAGGCCCGGCGGCCGGCGGCCTCCGAGGCGACCGCGCCGTCCCGCAGGTGGACCACCCGGTCCGCCCAAGCGGCGTGCGCCGCCTCGTGGGTGACCATCATCGCGGCGGCGCCGGCGTCGCAGCGGGCGCGCAGCACGGCGAGCACCGCCTCGCCGGTGGCCGAGTCGAGGGCGCCGGTCGGCTCGTCGGCGAGCACCAGCCGGCGTTCGCCGATCAGCGCCCGGGCGATCGCGACGCGCTGCTGCTGGCCGCCGGACATGTCGTCGGGGAAGCGGTCGGCGAGCTCGCCGATGCCCAGCTCCTCCAGCGCCGCCAGCGCCTCCCGGCGGGCCCGGCGTCCCGGGACGCCGTCCAGTTCGCGGGGCAGCGCGATGTTCTCGGCGGCGGTCAGCGCCGGGATCAGGTTGTAGTCCTGGAAGACGTATCCGATCGAACGGCGCCGCAGGTCGGCGAGCTTGCCGCGGCCGAGGCCGCCGAGCGCGACCCCCTCCACCAGCACCTCACCGCCGCTGGGCTGGTCCAGCCCGCCGGCCAGGGTCAGCAGGGTGGACTTCCCGGAGCCGGACGGGCCCATGACGGCGACGAACTCGCCCGGGTGGACGGACAGGTCGATGCCGCGCAGGGCGTGCACCTCGGCGGCGCCCCGCCCGTGCACACGGGTGACGTTGGCCAGGCGCAGGACGGGCGCGGGCCGGGTCGGATCGGCGTGGGACACACTTCCCCCTCGTGAAGCTGCTCAACTGCATATGTCGGTGAACTATATATGCCGGAGGACGTGACGCAAGGCCGGATGGTTCCCGTGCGGGCTCCCTGGGCTTCCGGGGCTCCCGACGGGACTCCGGGGCGCGGCGGTCGGCTTCGGTCAAACTTCTACAAAGCTGTCGAGGATGGAGCGGAAACCCGGTCGGGGTCGTTCGCGGCCGGTCTAAGCTCGGGACGGCTCGCAGCTCACGCCTCACGGCTTGCGGCTCACAGCTCACGCCCCCGGGCGCCCCTGCGCGCCTACCCACCGGCCGCGACGGCGGTCGCCATCATCGAGGTCGTCCGGACCGCGCGCCGGACGGCCGACCGCGCCGACCACGTGCCGCCTTCCGGTGCCACCGTCCGCACGGACGGCCGGAGGGCGGCGGCCACCCGCCCCTCCCCTCCTCCCGTGAAGGAGGTGCCGTCGTGCACACCCTGACCACCGCCGACTTCCTGATCCGGCTCGCCACCGGCGTCGCCTGCGGCGCGCTGATCGGCGTCGAACGCCAGTGGCGGGCCCGGATGGCCGGCCTGCGCACCAACGCCCTGGTCGCCGCCGGCGCCACCCTGTTCGTGCTGTACAGCGAGGCCGTCGGCGACGCCGGCAGCCCGACCCGGGTCGCCTCGTACGTCGTCTCCGGCATCGGCTTCCTCGGCGGTGGCGTCATCCTGCGCGACGGCGCCGGCGTACGCGGCCTCAACACCGCCGCCACGCTGTGGTGTTCGGCCGCCGTCGGGGTACTGGCCGCCTCCGGCGAGCTGGAGTTCGCCGTCCTCGGCACGCTCGCCGTGCTCGTCGTCCACCTGGTGCTGCGCCCGGCCGGCCGGCTGCTCGACCGGGCCCCGCAGTCCGGCAGCGACCCGGACTCCACCAGCCGTGCCACCGTCCACCTGGAGTGCGACCGCAAGTCCGAGACCCACATCCGGGCCCTGCTGCTCCAGGCCCTCTCCGCCTCCGGGCTCGCCCCGACCGGACTGCGCGCCCGCCGCACCGACAGCGGCGACGCCACCAGCCTGCGGGCCACCGTCGCGATCACCGGATCGGTCGCCCCGGCGCTCGAACAGGTCGTCACCCGGCTGTCGCTGGAACCGGGGGTGCGCGACCTGCACTGGCACCTGGAGGACGAACCGGAGGACCCCGGCAACCCGGCGCTCGCCTGACGGGCCGTACGGAGTCCACCCGTAACCGTCCGGGCATTCGTCCGCGCCCCACCCGAACCCTGGTCCGACCCCGCCCGAACCGACTGGAGGCCCGATGCCGACCCCCGACCCCGAGCACGGGCCGCTGGTCCCGATGCTGCTGGTGCTGACCGTGGTCACCGGGGTGGTGGACGCGGTCAGCTACCTGGAACTCGGCCACGTCTTCGTCGCCAACATGACCGGCAACGTGGTGTTCCTCGGCTTCGCCCTGGCCGGCGCGGCCAACCTCTCCGCCACCGCCTCGCTGGCCGCCCTCGCCGCCTTCCTGCTCGGCGCCCTCGCGGGCGGCCACCTCGCCCGCCGGCTGCCCGGCCACCGCGGGCAGCTGCTGACCGCCGCCGTCGTCGTCCAGTCGGTGCTGGTCGCGGCGGCCACCGTGCTGGCGGCCGCGGCCGGCCACACCTCCGACCCGGCCCGCTACACCCTGATCGGGCTGCTCGGCTTCGCCATGGGCGGCCAGAACGCGGTGGTCCGCGCCCTGAAGGTGCCCGACCTCACCACCACCGTGCTGACCATGACCATCACCGCCCTCGCCGCCGACCTCACCGGCAGCCGCCGCCTCGCCTCGGCCGTCTGGATGTTCGCCGGAGCCCTCCTCGGCGCCCTCCTGGTCCTCCACGCCGGCGTGCCCGTCGCCCTCGCCCTGGCCCTCGCCCTCCTCCTCGCCGTCGCCGCCCTCACCCACCACGCCGCCAGGGCCGCTCCCGCCTGGACCCGTCCCCGCTGACCGGGCCGCCTCCCGGCGCGGCTCGGTCAGCGGGGAGGGATCCAGGCGGGTGGCGGGGGCCGAGGCCGGGGAGCCGCTCGGCACCGACCGGCCGCCGGCGTTCCACCAGGGGCTGTCGGCGGGTCAGTCCTCGTGCCGCTGGCCCGCGCGGCCGCTCCAGAGGGGTTCGAGGCGGGCCCAGTCGGCGGTCCAGGCGGATTCGGCGCGGCGGTCGAGGGCGCGGAGGCGCAGACGGAGGGCGAGGGCGAGCACGGCCAGCAGGGCGAGCAGGGCGCCGGCGCCGGTGCAGGCGGCGGAGACGGCCAGGGCCACCCGGTCGGCCGGGGGAGCGGAGGCGGCGCCGGACGGGTCGACCCACACGGGGACGCGGCCGCCGACGGCGGCGGAGTGCGGGGCCTGGACGGTGCCTCGGCGCTCGGTGCCGTCGGGCCCGGTCCAGGCGGCGTCGACGTCGATCCGGTTGCTGTAGCCGCCGGCGAAGCGGCTCCCGGAGGCGGTTGCGGTGCCGGCGGCGGTGGCGTCGCGGCCCGGGACGGCGCGGACCACCGCGTCGACCTGGCGCAGCCGTCCGCGGTCGACGGTGGCCTGGTGCACGGTGGCGCGGTAGAGGAGCAGGGCGGCGCCCGCGGACAGCGCGAGGGCGAGCACCGCGCCGAGCACGGCGGACAGCCAGGCCCGGGCCCGGGAGCGGTCGACGGGGCGGACGAGCGGCTCGTGCCGGGCACCGAGGGCCCGCCGCAGCCGCCGGCCGGTGCGCCGCGGGGGCGGCCCGGGCCGGGCCGGACGGGGCGTGCTGGACACGGTGAGGGCTCCTCAGGGACGCGGGAACGCACGGTGTTTGCGCCCCAATGTCCACCCGGCGACCCCTCGCGCACAAGAGTCGTGCGCGTCCGTAGCACCGCCTGGGCCACTCGGCGCCGCCGCCAGGGCCGCTCGGCCCCACGGCCGGGACGTTCGGCCCTCGGCACCCGCCGTTCGCTCCCGGCAGGCTGGGGCTGTGGCGGCGCTCCCTGTGCCTGGGCGCGGCCGTGGCCCGGTCGACCGTGGGGGCGCCGGGCCGGGTACGGGGCAGGGGGTGGTCGTGGGGTCACCCCCTGCCTGTGCCGCGCGTCCCGTTCCCGTCCGGTCCCGGCCGGGAGGCCCGCTTCCCTGACGACGGCCGGGAGCCGTCAGCTGTCAGCCGTGAGCCGTCAGCACTCGGCGTTCAGCGGGCGACGGGGTAGCCGTGCGTCCCGTCCGCCCGTACCACGTCCAGCCCCGGCAGCCAGCTGCCGAGCACCAGCGCGGACGGGTAGAACATCGGCTCCGGCAGCGCGTCCACCGGGAAGCGCTCCCAGCCCGCGCAGGCGTGCGGCTCGGTGACCACGGCCTCGGCCAGGCTGGGCGGGGCCAGTACGGCGGCGGTCAGCCGGGGCCGGCCGAGTTCGTGGTCCAGGTGGACGGCGAGCACCCGCATCCCCTCGGCGGGCAGCACGATGCCGGTCTCCTCGGCGAGTTCGCGGGCCGCGGTCTGCTCGAAGGACTCGCCCGGGTCGACCTTGCCGCCGGGCAGGCTCCAGGTGGGCGGCTCGCCGGCGGTGATCCGCCGGCCGACCAGCACCCGGCCGTCCCCGGTGGGTACGACGATCCCGGCGCCGAGCAGCGGTGCGGTCGGTGCTGTGCTCAACTCGCCATCTCCTTCAGCTGGTTACCAGTTGGCGCGCTCGTAGTCCTTGAGGAAGCAGCCGTACAGGTCCTCGCCCGCCTCGCCGCGCACGATCGGGTCGTACACCCGGGCCGCGCCGTCGACCAGGTCGAGCGGGGCGTGGAAGCCCTCTTCGGCGAGCCGCATCTTGTCCGGGTGCGGGCGCTCGTCGGTGATCCAGCCGGTGTCGACGGCGGTCATCAGGATGCCGTCGGCCTCGAACATCTCCTGGGCGCTGGTGCGGGTGAGCATGTTCAGCGCGGCCTTGGCCATGTTGGTGTGCGGGTGTCCGGCGCCCTTGTAGCCGCGCGAGAACACGCCCTCCATCGCGGAGACGTTGACCACGTACTTGCGGCGGGACGGGGAGGCGGCCATCGCCGGGCGGAGCCGGCTGATCAGGATGAACGGCGCGGTGGAGTTGCAGAGCTGGACCTCCAGCAGCTCGACCGGGCCGACCTCCGAGACGGTCTGCACCCAGCTGTTGGTGTCCGCGAGGTCGGGCACCAGGCCGCCGGCGTCGATCGCGGTGCCGGCCGCGATCCGGGCGGGCGTGGCGGAGCCGGTGACCAGGGCGAGCGAGGTGACGTCCTCCGCGGCGATCGGCCGCGCGTCGCCGCCCGCCTGGTGGGGCAGGGCGGGCAGCTCGACGCCGCCGCTGCCGAAGCGGCCGATCGTGGTGGACTGCGGCAGCTCGCCGGCCGGCAGCGGCGCGGACTCGGCGTTGACCAGCTCGCGGTAGGACTCCGGCGGGCGGCGCACGGTCTGCGCGGCGTTGTTGATCAGGATGTCCAGCGGGCCGTCCGCGGCGACCTCGTCGGCCAGCGCCATCACCTGGGCGGGGTCGCGCAGGTCGATGCCGACGATCTTGAGGCGGTGGAGCCACTCGGCGCTGTCCGGCATCGCCTTGAAGCGGCGGATCGCGTCGTTGGGGAAGCGGGTGGTGATGGTGGTGTGGGCGCCGTCGCGCAGCAGCATCAGCGCGATGTACATCCCGATCTTGGCGCGGCCGCCGGTGAGCAGCGCGCGCTTGCCGGTGAGGTCGGCGCGGGCGTTCCGGCGGGAGCGGTTCAGCACCGCGCACTTCTGGCACAGGTTGTGGTAGAAGGCGTCGACCTCGACGTAGCGCTGCTTGCAGGTGTAGCAGGAGCGCGGACGCTCCAGGACGCCGGCGATCTCGGTGGTGGTGACGGTGGTCAGGCCGAAGGCGCCCGCCGTCTCGTCGTCGATCCGGGTGGGCGCGCCGGTGGCGGTGCGAGCCGTGACCGCGCGGTCGTTGGCGGTCTTGCGGGCCCGGGTCTCCTGGCGGCGGCGCTGCTTGAGGGTCCGGAATATGCCGCCGACGGCCTTGCGGACGGTGATCGCGTCCGGGTGGTCCACGTGCAGCTCGTCGAGCTCGGCGAGCACCTCCAGGCAGAGCCTCAGCCGTTCGGGGTCGAGGCCGGGACCGTAGTCGATCTCCTCCTCGGTGCCCTCGATCAGGTCCTGCTCGATGTCCGTCTGCCCGATGCTCACGCCTGCTGCCGCTTTCCCGTCTCGCCACGCCCACACGCGTGAAGCCATGCCCGTTACCGCGTGAATGCTACGGGAGGGGCCGGGACCGGGGCGAAAACCGGACGTCGGAGGGGGTCCTTGGACGATCCTCCATGTCTACGCGCGGAGCATTCCGCGGGGTTTGTGCACAGCCCCAGCGATGCTCCTCGGACTGGCTTTTGCCCCCGCTCTTCCCGGAGAATCGAACGCTGGGTGCCGGGCGCCCGAGTGCGCTCCGGCGGCATCGCCGCAACCGCACCCGAGGTGTATCCCCCAGCCAGAGAGCCCTTCTTCATGCGCTTCCTGAACGACCTCACGCCCTCGTACGACTTGACGTACGACGACGTCTTCATGGTCCCCAGCCGTTCCGCCGTGGGCTCCCGGCAGGGCGTCGACCTCTCCTCGAACGACGGCACCGGCACGACCATCCCGCTGGTCGTGGCCAACATGACCGCCATCGCCGGCCGTCGGATGGCCGAGACCGTCGCCCGCCGCGGCGGCCTGGTCGCCATCCCGCAGGACATCCCCACCGAGGTCATCGCCGAGGTCGTCTCCTGGGTCAAGCAGCGCCACCTGGTCTTCGACACCCCGATCACGCTCGACCCGGGCGCCACCGTCGCCGAGGCGCTCTCGCTGCTGCCCAAGCGCGCGCACGGCGCCCTCGTGGTGGTCGAGGACGGCCGGCCGGTCGGCGTGGTCGCCGAGTCCGACTGCCAGGGCGTGGACCGCTTCACCAGCCTGGCCGACGTCATGTCCCGCGACCTGCTGGTGCTGGACGAGGGCATCGACCCGCGGGCCGCGTTCGAGAAGCTCACCGAGGCGCACCGCAAGCTCGCCCCGGTCGTGGACGGCGAGGGCCGGCTGGTCGGCATCCTCACCCGCAAGGGCGCGCTGCGCGCCACCCTGTACACCCCGGCCGTGGACGCGGCCGGCAAGCTGCGGATCGCCGCCACCGTCGGCATCAACGGCGACGTCGCGGGCAAGGCGAAGGCGCTGATCGAGGCCGGCGCCGACGTGCTGGTGGTCGACACCGCGCACGGCCACCAGGAGTCCATGATCACCGCGCTGCGCGCGGTGCGCGGCCTGGATCCGCAGGTCCCGATCGTGGCCGGCAACGTGGTCTCCGCCGCCGGTGTCCGCGACCTGGTCGAGGCGGGCGCCGACATCCTCAAGGTCGGCGTCGGCCCCGGCGCCATGTGCACCACCCGGATGATGACCGGCGTCGGCCGGCCGCAGTTCTCCGCCGTCCTGGAGTGCGCCGCCGAGGCCCGCCGGCTCGGCAAGCACGTCTGGGCCGACGGCGGTGTGCGCCACCCGCGCGACGTCGCGATGGCGCTGGCCGCCGGCGCCTCGAACGTGATGATCGGCTCCTGGTTCGCCGGGACCTACGAGTCCCCGGGCGACCTCCAGACCGCCGCCGACGGCCGGCAGTACAAGGAGAGCTTCGGCATGGCCTCGGCCCGCGCGGTCAGCAACCGCACCGCCCAGGACTCCTCGTACGACCGGGCCCGCAAGGCGCTGTTCGAGGAGGGCATCTCGCACTCCCGGATGTTCCTGGACCCGGCCCGCCCGGGCGTCGAGGACCTGATCGACTCGATCATCGCGGGCGTCCGCAGCTCCTGCACCTACGCGGGCGCCGGCAGCCTGGAGGAGTTCCACGAGAAGGCGATCGTGGGCGTCCAGAGCGCGGCCGGCTACGCCGAGGGCAAGCCGCTGCACTCCAGCTGGGCCTGATCGCCGCCGGCGGCCGCCGCGCCGCCCGCGTCCGTACCGCCGGCCGTCCGGTTCCTCGCCTCGGGGAGCCGGGCGGCGGCCGTTGCGGGGGCGTTCCGCCCGGTGCCGGGGCGATCGTCCGGGCCGTCGTCCGGGCGCCCCGCCGGGGGAGCGGCGGGCCCGTCGTCCGGCCCGGACGGGAGCAGCGCTCCGAGCGGGAGCAGCAGGGCGCGGCCGAGCAGCCCGACCGAAGCGTCCAGTGCGATGGTGAACGCCCGGGCCGCGTCCGGCAGGTGGCGCAGTTCCCACAGCGCGTCGGCGGCGCTCCAGGCACCCTCCCGGGCGGCCGCGACCGACCAGACGCCGAGCAGGTGGGTGAGCGGCTCGGCGAGCTCCAGCAGGTCGGGCCCGGGCATCAGCTGCTCCCGGACGGCCGCCTCCACCTCCGCCAGCACCCGGTTGATCCGGCGGTAGTCCTCCTCGATGACGGCCGGCTCGCAGCCCCGGCGGCGGCAGGTGTCCAGGACGGCCAGCGGCAGGTCGTGCTGGATGTGGGCGGCCATCCCGGCCAGCGCGAACTGGAGCGGGTGCACCCCCGGGTGGGCGCGCAGCGCGAACAGCGGCCGCCAGCAGGCGGGCGGCTCCCGCCCGGCCGCGTCGGCGGCCACAGCTCGGAGGTAGCGCCGGGCGAACACCGTGTCCAGCTCGGCCACGGCCGGCGGGTCGGCGAAGTACCCGTCGCCCAGCCGGTCGCGGACGGCCTCCGTCACGGCGAGGTAGATCCGGTTGAAGACCGCCACCCCGTCGGCCGGGGGCAGTGCGGCCCCGATCCGCCGCAGCCGGCCGACCACCCGCTCGATCCCGGCCCTTTCCGGGGCCGCCTGCGCGGTCACCGCCGTCCTGCAATCCACCGCGGTGTCGGGCATGTGCCACCCTCCGATGTCGATCGTGCACTGATCGCATCATCGTGACAGCGTGAGCGGGGCGCCCGGCGGACGCGGCACGTTCGCGTCGGGCCGGTGTCACGCGGTCAGGCCGTCGCCGGCTCGACCGTGGTCGAGGGCGTGGACCACGGCCGCCACTACCCGCAGTGCCCCTGGACCTGACGGTGCGCAGGCGCCGCCGTGCCGCCCCCTCGACCGGCGGCGCGGGAGGCCGGGAGGCGCCGGAGCACGCGGCCGAGGACGCGGTCGAGGGGGAAGCAGCCGGCCTGCCGGGAGTCGACGCTGGCCGCCGGATTGTCGCCCAGGAGTACCAGTGCGCCCGGCGGGACCGGGCCGTCGCCCGCCGGTCCCGAGCGGGCCGTGGCCGGTACGGGATCCCCGGGGAGTGCCGCCACGCGCTTGATCGCCCACCGCCGTCCGGCCGGGCCTCCGCCCGCGCCGACGGGCCCGAGGCGCCGCAGCGGACGGTCCGGCCAACGCCCGTGGGCGTCCGCGTGCTCGATCACGACGACCTGACCGACCGCCGGGCCGGAGGCTCTCAGCACGAGGACCCGGTCACCGTCGCGGAGCGCCGGGAGCATGCTCTCCCCCCGGACCGTCACGACCACCAGCGCCAGGCGCACCAGTCGGACGGCCACCAGCGCCGTCACCACCGCCGGGACCGCTGCGATCCACGGCAGCTTCACGAGGCCGCCTCCGCCGTCCGGTAGCCCCGGCTCTGCAGCGCGAACAGCCGCTGGTAGGCGCCGGCCGCGGCCATCAGCTGGTCGTGTCCGCCGGACTCGACCACCCGGCCCTCGCGCAGCACCACGATCCGGTCCGCCTCCCGGACCGCGCCGAGCCGGTGCGAGATCAGCAGACTGGTCCGCCCGGACCGGGCCTGCCGCAGCGACTGGTGCACCTCGTACTCGGCCTCGGCGTCCAGACCGGCCGAGGGTTCGTCGAGGATCATCAGGTCCCGCCGCTCGCGCAGCAGTGCCCGCGCCAGGGCCAGGCGCTGCCACTGCCCCCCGGAGAGCACGAGGCCGGTGGTCCGGTCCGCCCGGGCACCGGGCGGCAGGAACGTCCGGGAGAGCAGGGTGTCGTAGCCGCCGGGCAGCGCGGCGAGGGCCCGGTGCACCCCGGCGCGTTCGGCGGCGGCCTCGATCCTCGGCCGGTCGTCCAGTGCCGCCAGGTCCCCCAGGGCGATGTTCTCGGCGGCCGTCAGGTCGTAGTGCATGAAGTCCTGGAAGACCGCGCCGATCCTGGCCCGCAGCTGGGCCGGGTCGATCTCCCGCAGGTCCACCCCGTCCCAGAGGATGACCCCGCAGGTCGGGTCGTACAACCGGCAGAGCAGCTTCACCAGGGTGGACTTCCCGGCACCGTTCAGCCCCACCAGGGCCACCGAAGCACCGCAGGGGATGAAGAGGTCGACACCCCGCAGCACCCAGGGGTGGTCGGGAGAGTAGCGGAACCAGACGTCCCGCAGCTCGATGCCCTCGCGCAGTGGCGGCAGGGTGCGGAACGTCCGCGGGAGCCGCACGTCCGGTCCGGAGTCCAGTACGGCCAGGTGGTGGGCGAAGAGCAGCAGGGCCTGCTGGGCGACGGCCGTCGTGGCCGCCAGCCCGGCGAGCGCGCCCTGCACGCCCGCCACCGCGGCGACGAACATGGTGACCCCGCCCGGGGTGATGACACCGGTACGGGCCAGCTCCACCGCCCAGAGCAGGCCGCAGCCGGAGACCAGGGCCGCGAGTACTCCCAGCGCGGACTGCACCCTCACCTCGCGCCGGTCCAGCAGCCGGCGGGCGGTGTCGGCCGTCCGTCGCTCGGCCAGCATCCGGCCGCGCAGGAAGGCGCCGGTGCCGAACAACCGGACCTCCTTGGCCGCCGCGACGCTGGTCAGCAGCTCGCTGTAGAACAACTCGCGCCGCTCCGTCGGTCCGATGTCCCAGAGCAGCCGGACCCGGCGCCGTCCGAGCGTCAACTCGGCCGCCAGCACGGGAGCTCCGGCGAGCAGCACCACAGCGGCCAGCGCGGGACCGACCACCAGCAGGGAGCCCAGGAAGCCGACCACGACCAGCACGGACCGCGCGGTGCCCAGCAGCCCCTCCAGCGCCTGGCCGACGGCGGTCCGGCCGGCCTGCTGGGCGAGCCTGAGCCGGTCCAGGAAGCGCGGATCCTCGAACCGGGCCAGGCCGGTGAAGCCGTCGACGGCGGTGAACAGCTGCTCCTGTGCCAGCAGGCCGGTGCGGCGCTGGACCTGCGCCGCGAGATAGCGGGTGAGTTGCGGCAGCAGGGTGGTGACCACACCGGCGGCGACCAGCCCGCCGCCGAGGACGGCCGGCATGGCGGGGCCGCCGTGACCGGTCAGGGCGTCCAGCAGTGACCTGGTGAGCCAGGCGAGAACGACCGGCAGTGCGGCCGCGGCCAGCGAGCAGGCGGCGTAGCCCGCGAGGGCGCCGGGCGCCGCTTCGGCGGCGAGCCGCAGGCAGGAGCGTACGAGCCTCCAGCTCAGCCGGTCGTGCTTCCCGGTCGGCGCCTCCTGCTTCCCGTCCAGCCGGTCCGGTTCCGCGTTCAGGTGGTCCTGTTTCCCGGTCGGCGCCTCCTGCTTCCCGTCCAGCCGGCCCGCCACAGGGGAGGCCTGGACGCAACCGTCGCCGGCCGGGTGCTTCGCCGGACCGCCCCGGGCCGGGCGCCGCGCCGGGCCGGATCCGGCGCCGTTCACGCCGCCACCGGAACCGAGGGGGCCAGCGCCACGTCGTTGGCGGTGACCGCCAGTCGGCCCGCGGGACGGCCCACCGTGAGCAGGGTGGGGAAGGCCCGCGCCTGGAAGGCCCCTGCCAGCGCGCCGCCGCTGCTCTCGCGGAGCGTACGGGTCACCGCCGAGAGCCGGCGGACGAAGTCCGCGGACTCCTCGGGCTCGCCGACCACCACGGCCAGTGCGCCGTTCCTCCCTCGCGGCAGCGCGGCGACGTGCTCGACGAACTTCGGCAGCTTCGTCCGGCACGGACCGCAGGTCGGTGAGAAGAAGGCCACCAGGGTGCCCTCCGCCAGATCCGCGTCCGTCAACCGCTCGCCGGTGGTCGTCTCGACGCTGAACTCGCCGATCGGCGTCCCCACTTCGGGTGCCACGGGCACCGCGCCCGGACCGCCGGGGGCTGCGAGCAGGTCGGAGTGCTCACGCAGCCGCCTGATCACTCCGAGAGTGAGCAGCAGGTCCAGGACGCAGAGCGCCCCGACGAGGAGCAGGAGCGGAATCAGGACGGACATCGACGACCTCCTCGGGTCGGGTGGTTCGGAAGAGTTCGATCAGGTCGTCGAGCACGACGACCAGCACACCGAGCAGCAGGCCGGCGGCCACCGCGAGAGCGGTCCCGACGGTGCCCGTGGTCGACGCCCCGGGGCCGGACACGGCGGCGGCCGCCAGCGCGGCCGCCGCCAGCAGCAGGTTGCGGGCCAGCTGTCGGGCCCCGAGCGGGGCGGTGGACCCGCCGAAGCAGCGGCAGGGCACCCGGGCACCGTGCCGCAGGGCCGGCACGATGCCGATCGCGAAGACCAGCAGCAGCCCGGTCGCCACCAACAGCCCGGCCGACCAGAGGACGCGGACCGGCATCGCGAGCAGGGCCGCATCGGCCAGTTCGACCACGGGAACGGCCAGGGCGACCGGACGGACCAGCCACGCGGGCAGCAGCCCCAGGCCCTCGACCGACTGCGCGAAGGAGGTGAGCCGGTTGCGGCCGACGAGCTTGCCGATGGACGAGGCCAGGAAGACCGCGCCGAGCAGTGCCCGGACGCAGACGACGAGACAGTGCATCACACCCTCCTGGGGTTCTGAGGTGTGACCGGCGCGGGGTGCGACCGGCGCGCAGCGCGGCGGGTGTACCTGATCCGGGCGCGGGGGGGGGGGGGGGGGGGGGGGGGGGGGGGGGGGGGGGGGCGGCGGGGGGGGGGGGCCCCCCCCCCCCCCCCCCCCCCCCCGCCCTGCTCGCATAGACCTCGGACGCCGGCCGGGAAGGGCTACTTGCAGACCAGCTGGCCAGTGCAGGTGTTGACGCTGCACGGCGAGCCGGCGCACTGCCAGCACTGCGACCAGCTGTACCAGCCGCAGGCCTGGGCATCGGCCTTGGGCACGAAACGCTCCAGCAGGCTTCCGCCGAGTCGCTCAAGCTTCCTGAACATCTCGATCTCCTTCTTCTCCGGTGGTGACTGTTCTCCAAGGTGTGCCGATGGACGCACGCGCAGGCGGTTCGACCGCCTTCCGGTCGGTTCGGGTGAAAGGTCCCGCCTCCCACCCGGCGGCAGCAGGCGGCTGCCGTCTCACCTCACCCGGCCTGACCGGGCGGCCTGGAGGACGGACCGATGTGACTCCCCGTGTGGGGACCGTCGCCCCACCCGCTGTCCGCCCGCAGCACGGTGACCGGCTGCCGGCTCGCCACGGTCTCGGCCACCGCCGGCACCGCCGCGAACACCGCGGCTGCCGAGGCGACGCCCAGACAGGACTTCAGGAGCTTCCTTCGCATCGAGCCATCCCCCTTGTGGTCGGGACTTCTCTCCGCCGCGGGGGCCGCCCCCTCGGCTGACTCCAGAGTGCCGGTGGACACCCGGCACATGACATGTGTTGGATGGCTCATCTGCTCCGCGGGAACGAAATGAGGGATGACACTCATGGACAAATCCGCGCACATCGGCGCTGCGGACTCGCCTGTTCTCGACGAGATCGGGGTCGCCGCCTACCAGTGGGCGGTGCGGAACGGCGGACTGGACGCCGCTGACCCGGACCGCTGCGCCGATGAACTCGGCGTGACAGCCGCTGAGTTGACCGCAGCCGTCGACACTCTGAACGCACTCCACCTGCTGACTCCGATGGCCGGCAGCTCCGTGCTGCTGCCGAACGGCCCCGACGCGGCGATAGCGGCACTGCTCGGCCCCACCGAAGACGAATTACGCAGGGCCGAAACGGAGTTGAGTCGACGGCGGCGCAACACCGAACAGGTCCGCAGTGCGCTGTCCGCGCTCTCCGCCGTCTACTTCGAGGCCCGTCGGCAGCGCAACCACGACGAGGCGGTGGACAGCCTCGCCGACAAGTTCGCGGTCCGGACCCTGCTCGCCGAGCTCGGCGCCAACTGTCGTGTCGAACTGATGGCGTGTCAGCCCGGCGGCGGCCGTCCGCCCGCCGCCCTGGCGGACGCACTGCCCAGGGACCTGGCGATGCTCGAACGCGGGGTCCGGATCCGCAGCCTCTACCAGCACACCGCGCGCTTCCACGCCCCCACCCAAGCCTATGTGGAGGCGGTCGTCGAAGCCGGGTCGGAGATCCGCACACTCGTCGAACTCCCCGGCCGGATGCTCATCTTCGACCGTCAGGTGGCCTTCCTGCCTCATCTCCGCCAGCCCGGCGGTGCGGTGATCGTCCGCGAGGAGTCGATCGTGGCCCACCTCTGCCAGAGCTTCGAGCAGGCCTGGGCCACTGCCTCGGAGTACCGCACCGGTCCGCTGGCGGCCCACGAGAGCGCCGAGGACATCAAGCGGCTGATCACCACCCTGCTCGGGGCCGGCCTCAAGGACGATGTGATCGCCAAGCGTGCCGGGCTCTCCGTCCGATCCTGCCGCCAGCACATCGCCGAGCTGCTGGAGCGGCTCGGCGCGCGCAGCCGCTTCCAGGCCGGCGTCATCGCCGCTCGCAGCGGCCTGCTGCCGCCGGCCCGGCCCGGTGCCCTTGCCGCGGAGACCGGTGACGGGGTGCACGGCAGGTGATCTCGAACGGGTGCCTCGGCCCCGGCAGGAACGCCCGGGCCGAGCGGGCGACCGACACCCTGCCGCCGTTCCGGAGCTACCCGACCGCCGTCCGGACGGCGGTCGAGCGGCCGGAGGCCGGGCCGACCGTCCACTGACCGCTCGGGCGGCCGACTGCGCGCGCCGCGGCCGGCGTCAGCCCAGCTCGTACTCCAGCACGTAGGTGTGGGTGCCGGACGCGTCGACGGTCAGCTGGAACTCCCCGGTGATCCCGGCCAGCTCGCCCGTCCCGGTGCCCGGCACCACGCGTATCGTCGTGCCGCTGGTGTCCCAGGCCGCGTGCTGGAGCACGAACGAGCCCCTGCGCCCGTCCAGCTCGCCCGTGACGTGCTCCACCGCGACGTACGAGGCCGGGCCGCCGTCGGGGCCCCCGACGGAGAGCATCCGCACCTCGCTCGCCCCGCTCAGCCCGCCCGTGAAGGTCTTGGCGATCCGGACCCGCCCGAAGGCCGCGCCCGCCAGCTCCTCCGTCTCCACCGGTTCGAACGCGGTGAGCTCGAACGACCCGCCTGCCCTGCTCCCCATGGCACCGTCCCCTCGTCGGTCGATCGTCGACCACCCGGCGGCCGGCTCCCCGCCGACCGCGAACCGAGCCTTGCACACACCCCTGACAACCGCGTCCGAGCCGGCCGCCCGCGGTCCGGTCACGGCTCCCAGCGGATCGCCAGCACCGCCGCGTCGTCGGCCAGCCCGGCGTCCCCGACCCAGCCGCCGACGTCCGTCAGCACGTCGTCCAGCAGGTCCGCCGGGGTGCCGCCGTGCAGGCCGGGCAGCCGCTCCGCGATCGGGTAGAACCGGCCCTCGGCGTCCCGGGCCTCCGACACGCCGTCGGTGTGCAGGAGCAGCACGTCGCCCGGCTCCGGGTCGAACCGCCGGTCCCGGTACGAGTCGCCGGTGAGCCCGAGCAGCCCCAGCGGCGGCGCCGGGGACGGCGGCTCCAGCTCGCTCACCCGGCCCGCCCGGCGCAGCAGCGGCGGCGGGTGGCCGCAGTTCACCAGCCGCACCGGCCCCCGGTCCGGCGCCACGTCGAGCAGCAGCGCGGTGGCGAACCGGCCCTCGTCCGACTGCCGGGCGGCGAGCGCCGCGTCCAGCCGTTCGGCGAGCCGCCCGGGGTCGGGCTCGGTCCGCGCGGCCTCCCGGAACACCCCGAGGACGTCCGCCGCCGTCTCCACCGCCGGAAGGCCGTGCCCCTGGACGTCCCCGAGCAGGATCCGCACCCCGAAGCGGGTCTCCACCACGGCGTACAGGTCGCCGCCGATCCGGGCCTCGGCGGCCGCCGCCACGTACCGCACCGCCACGCGCAGCGGTCCGATCCGCTCCGGCGGCGGCCGCAGCAGGGCCCGCTGGGCCGCCTCGGCGACCGTCCGGACCTGGAACAGCTCCCGCTCGCGGGCCGCCACCAGGACGACGCTGGCGGCGCTGGCCAGGGTCGAGGCCAGGACGGTGACCGGCACGCTGATCCGCACCGAGAGCGGCAGCTGCGCGTTGGCCGACTCCAGCATCCCGACGGCGAGCAGCGCCGCCGCGCCGACCAGCAGCGGCACCCGGGCCTGCCGAGTGGTCGCGCCGGCCAGCACCGGGGCCACCGCCAGCAGCGGGGCCAGGGTGGTTCCGGGGCCGATCGCCAGCGCGGCCACCACGGCGGCGACCAGCAGCAGGAGCGCGCCGTAGAGCAGCAGCCGGGTCCGCCTCGGCAGGTGCAGCGGCGGCACCCCGTCCGGGCCGTCGGCGGTCACGCGTCCTCCAGTGCTGCCGGGCGGTCCGGCGGGTCGATCGGTTGTCGGTTGTCGGTCGGCGGGTCGGCCCGGTCGGCAGTCCCGGCCCGTCGGCCCGGCCGGTGGGCCGGACACCGGCCCGCCGGGCCGCCCGGCGGACGGCCGGGAGGCCCCCGGCGGAACGAGGGCCTCCGGTCCACTCTCCCTGCCCGGCCCCGGGTCAGCACCTCGGCGGCGGGTCGTGCGCCGGCGCGCACTACGCTGGGCCGGGAGATGAGACGCAAGAGCCGCCGCCCGACCTCCCCCCTCCCGCAGCGCCGCGGCGTGGACCCGGTGCACCTCCGGCTGCCGCTCGAAGGCCCCTGGCCGACGGTGCGGGACCACCTGGTGGACCGGCTGCCCGCCGTCCCGGCCGAACGGATCGACGCGGCGCTGCGGGACGGCGAGATCGTCGGCGAGCACGGCCCGGTCGCCCCGGCGGAACCGTTCCGCCCCGGCGCGCACCTGTGGTTCTACCGGGACCTGCCGGAGGAGGTGCCCGTCCCGTTCGAGCTGGTCGTGCTGCACCGCGACGAGCACCTGGTGGTGGTCGACAAGCCGCACTTCCTGGCCACCACGCCGCGCGGCCGGCACGTCACCGAGACCGCGCTGTCCCGGCTGCGGCACACCCTCGACCTGCCCGCGCTCAGCCCCGCGCACCGCCTGGACCGGCTCACCGCCGGCCTGGCCATGTTCGTCGTCCGCCCGGAGGACCGCGGCGCCTACCAGACGCTGTTCCGGGACCGCCTGGTGCGCAAGGAGTACCAGGCGGTCGCCGGGTACGACCCGGAGCTGAGCCTGCCGCGCACCGTGCGCAGTCACATCGTCAAGGAGCGCGGGGTGATCGCCGCCCAGGAGATCGACGCGCCGCCGAACAGCGAGAGCCGGATCGACCTGCTGGAACGCCGCGACGGCCTGGCGCGCTACCGGCTGCGGCCGCTGAGCGGGCGCACCCACCAGCTGCGGCTGCACATGAGCGGCCTCGGACTGCCGATCCTCGGGGACCCGGTCTACCCGGTGGTGCTGCCCGAACCGGCCCCGGACGACTTCCGCCGCCCGCTGCAGCTGCTCGCCTCGACGGTCGAGTTCACCGATCCGCTGTCCGGCCACGAGCGCCGCTTCGAGACCCGCCGCACGCTGGCCGCCTGGACCGACCCGCGGGGCTGGTCCGACGGAGTCGGGAGCAGGTCCTAGGACGGCCCTCCGGACGGTCTAGGGCCAACGTCCGGCCGGTCCCGGTCCCGGCGGCCGATCCGCCGCCGGGACCGCCGGCGGGATGGTTGCGGCATGAACGCAGGCATCGATGCAGACAACAACGCAGACAACAACGCAGGCAGCGACGCGGGCACCGGCGCGGGCATGGACGCGGGCATGGACGCGGGCGACGACGCGGCGCAGCACACCGCCACGCAGCACACCGCCGCATCGCCGACCGGCGGCCCGCACCCCGCACCCGTCGCGCTGGTCACCGGAGCCTCCCGCGGCCTCGGCCTGGCCATCGCGCACGCCCTCGCCGCCGAGGGCTGGCACCTGGTCGTCACCGCCCGGGGCGCGGCCGAACTCGCCGCCGCCGCGGCCGACCTGGCCGCCGTCACCCGGGTCGTCGCCCTGGCCGGCTCCGTCGTCGACGACGACCACCGCGCCCACCTGGCCGAGGCCGCCGAGCGCCTCGGCGGCGCGAGCCTGCTGGTCAACAACGCCGGAACGCTCAACGGCGCGCCCGGCCCCGGCGGGGAGCCGCTGCCCCGGCTGGCCGACTTCCCGCTGCCGGACCTGCTGGAGACCTTCGAGGTCAACGTGCTCGCCCCGATCGCCCTCACCCAGCTCGTGCTGCCCCAGCTGCGCGCCCACGCCGGCGCCGTCCTCAACGTGAGCTCCGACGCCGCTGTGGTGCCGTACCACGGCTGGGGTGGCTACGGCGCCAGCAAGGCCGCCCTGGACCTCGCCAGCGGCGTACTCGCCCGGGAGGAGCCGCGGTTGCGGGTCTGGGCGGTGGACCCGGGCAGCATGCGCACCCGGATGCTCCAGGAGGCCAGCCCCGGCGAGGACATCTCCGGCGAGCCGCTGCCCGAGCAGGTGGCGCCGGTCCTGCTCGGCCTGCTCCGCGACCGCCGGCCCTCCGGGCGCTACCGCGCCGAGGACATGGCCGCCGCGGCCGCCGACCGGGGCGGGCGATGACGGCATCCACCGGCCCCGATCTCACCGGCCCCGATCCGACCGGCCCCGACCGCACCGCCTCCCGCCTCACCGCCTCCCCCCTCACCGGCCCCGACCCCGCCGGTGCGGCGCCCCTCGGCCTCGGACCCCTCGGCCTCGACGTCACCGTCCCGCCCGAACTCTCCGCCCGCGCACCGGCGGAGGCGCGCGGCACGGCCCGGGACGGCGTCCGGATGCTGGTCGGCCGGCGCGCCACGGGCGCGGTCGAGCACCGCCGCTTCACCGACCTGCCCGAGGTGCTGCGCCCGGGGGACCTGCTGGTGGTCAACAACTCGGCCACCGTCCCCGCCGCGCTGCCCGGCCGGCTGCCGGACGGCACCCCGGTCGCGCTGCACCTCTCCTCCGCCCAGCCGGACGGATCGGGCGCCCACCTGGTCGAGTTGCGCCGGGTGGTGCCGGGCCGGGCGGCGGCCCACTACCCGCCGGAGGAGTCCCCGGCCCGCCCGGGCCTGCGCGTCTCGCTGCCCGCGGCCGGCGCGGCGGTGCTGACCCGGCCGCTGACCGCCCGCCTCTGGTACGCCGAACTCGCTCTGCCGGAGCCGCTGTTGCCGTACCTGGAGCGGCACGGCCGGGCGATCCGGTACGGCTACGTGGACCGCGACTGGCCGATCGAGGCCTACCGGACGGTCTTCGCGACCGTCCCCGGCAGCAGCGAGATGCCCAGCGCGGCCCGTCCGTTCAGCCCCGAGGTGGTGGCGCGGCTGGCCGGTCGCGGGGTGCTCCTCGCGCCGGTCACCCTGCACACCGGGGTGGCGTCGCCCGAGGTCCACGAGGCCCCGTACGCCGAGCGCTTCCACGTCCCGGCCGCCACCGCCCGGCTGGTCGGCCACGTCCGGGCCGGGGGCGGCCGGGTGATCGCCGTCGGCACCACCGTGGTCCGGGCTCTGGAGTCGGCCGCTGCGGACGGCACCGTCCAGGAGGCCGACGGCTGGACGGAGCTGGTCGTCACCCCGGAGCGCGGGGTGCGGGCCGTGGACGGGCTGCTCACCGGCTGGCACGAGCCCCGGGCCTCCCACCTGCTGATGCTCGCCGCCGTCGCGGGCCGTCCGCTGCTGGCGGCCTGCTACCGGGAGGCGGTGCGGCACCGCTACCTGTGGCACGAGTTCGGCGACGTCAACCTGCTGCTGCCGGACTGACCCCGGCCGGTCGGCGGCGGGCGGCCGGCGCTCCTCGCGGGCGCCGTTCAGGCCAGCAGGGTCCGCGCCACGTGGTCGGTGTCCAGGTACTCGCGGACGGAGGTGATCAGGCCGTCCGTCACCGTGAACACCCCCAGGCAGTGGTTCTCGTACGCGGCGCCGTTGGCGGCGGTGCCGACGGTGGTCCACTCGGCCACCGCCCGCGGGCCGTCGGCGAGGACGTGGGTGAGGGTGATGGCCGGCAGGCCGTCGGGGGCGAAGAGGGTGCCGACCTGGCCGAGGAAGTCGCCGAAGATCTCCTGCCTGCCCCGCCAGGTGCGGGAGAGCGCGAGGCTGCCCGGATAGCTCCAGGTGGCGTCCTCGGCGAACAGGGCGATCGCGGCCTCGCGTTCGCCCGCCGCGATGAGGGTGACGTAGTCGGTGACGACGGTGCGGGCGTCGGGGTGCTGCACGGTGGGCTCCTGGGGTCCGTCCGGGCGGGGCCGTCCCGCCGTGGCACCAGACAACCGCCGCGGCGGGCCGCCGGGCCGACAACCGCGGCGCCGGACCGACAACCGTCCGTTGTTCACGCAGGCGGCGAGGCCCCCGGGGGCAGCTCCAGCTCGAACCAGACCACCTTGCCGTCCTGGGTGCGGCGGCTGCCCCAGCGGTGCGCGAGCTCGTTGACCAGGTGGATGCCCCGGCCGCCCTCGTCCTCTCCGCGGGCGCGGCGGATCCGCGGCACCTCGGGCTCCCGGTCGGCGACCTCGACGGTGAGCACCCGGTCGCAGTACAGCCGCAGCTGGGTGGGCGAACCGGCGTGCACCAGGGCGTTGGTGATCAGCTCGCTGGTGAGCAGCTCGGCCCAGTCGGCGAGCGCGCCGAGCCCCCAGGCGGCCAGCGTCTCGCGGGTGAAGCGGCGTGAGTGGGCGACCATCGCGCGGTCGCCGGTGAGCGGCAGGGTGGCGATCCGGTCCGTGCCCCGGGGGCGGACCTGCGCCATGATGACGGCGATGTCGTCCTCGCTGGTGCGCTCGGTGAGCCGGTTCAGCACGGCGTCGCAGGTCTGCTCCAGCGAGCCGCGCCGGTCGGCGACGGTCCGGCACAGCAACTGCAGCCCCTCGTCCAGGTCCTGGCCCCGGCGCTCGACCAGCCCGTCCGTGTAGAGCGTCAGGATGCCCTCCTCGGGGAGGGTGAACTCGGCGCTCTCGAAGGCGACTCCGCCGACGCCCAGCGGGGTGCCGGACGGCAGCTCGACCAGGTGCGCCCGCCCCTCGGCGTCGGCGACCACCGGCGGCAGGTGCCCGGCGCTGGCCGCGGTGCAGCGGCGGCCCACCGGGTCGTACACCACGCAGACGCAGGTGGCGAACTGGCCCTCGCCGACCGTCGCGGTCGCCTCGTCCAGCCGGTACAGCACCCGCGCCGGATCCAGCTCAAGGGTGATCAACGTCCGGGCGACCGTGCGGAGTTGCCCCATGGTCGCGGCGGCCCGGATGCCGTGGCCCATCACGTCGCCGACGATCAGCGCGACCCGCCCGGAGGACAGCGGCACCACGTCGAACCAGTCGCCGCCGACCTCGCTGACCACGCTGCTGGGCAGGTAGCGGTAGGCGAGGTCCAGGCCGAGGGCGCGGTGCACCTCCTGGGGGAGCAGACTGCGCTGGAGGGTGAGCGCGGTGTCCCGCTCGCGGCGGTAGAGCCGGCCGTTGTCGATCGCCAGCGCGGTGCGGGCGGCCAGCTCCTCGGCCAGCGAACGGTCCGCCGGGCCGAACGGCGCCGGGTTGCCGGTGCGGACGAACTCCGCGCCGCCCAGCACGTGCCCGCGCGCCATCAGCGGCACCATCAGGTACGAGTGCACCCCGGCGTCCAGGCTGGGCTGCACCCGGTCGGGCGAGGCGACGATCCGGCGCAGCTCCTCCTCGGTCACCTCGGCGACCAGGATCGAGCGCCGGGTGCGCAGGCTCTGCGCGTACAGCCTGGCCGACTGCGAGGTCTCGCCCACCTGGTCGGCCGCCTCGTGCATGCGGCCGTCCGGGCCGGCCTCGCCCACCGCCACCGCCCGCATCAGCACCGGGCCCTCCGGCGGGACCGCCCCGGGCTCCTCGCCGCTGAGCACCGCCTCGCGCAGGTCCACGGTGACGAAGTCGGCGAACCGCGGGATCACCACCTCCACCAACTCCCGTGCCGTGCGGTGCAGATCGAGCGTGGTGCCGATCCGGTTGCTGGCCTCGTTCAGCAGCGACAGCCGCTGCTGGGCGGCCCAGGCCTCGTCCAGCGCCCGCTGCCGGGCGGCGGCCGCGTCGCGCTCGCGGGTGAACAGCAGCGCGTTGTCGATCGAGACGGCGGCCCGCACCGCCAGCTCCCCGGCCAGCGCCACGTCGTCCTCGTCGTACGGGCGCTCGACCAGGGTGCGGTAGAAGCCCGCCACACCGATCGGGGTGCCGCGCGCGATCAGCGGCACCACCATGAACGACAGCACGTGCTGCTCCCGTACGGCGGCCTGGCGCACCGGGTCGTCGGCGAACCAGGCCATGCCCTCCTCGTCCATCCGCGGCACCAGCACCGGCTCGCGGTGCGCCAGGCTCCACGCGTACGGCGAACCGGGCACGAAGCGGTGCACGTTGCCGGTGCGGGAGATCGGGGCCAGGGTCGAGCCGCGCACTGAGTGGAAGGCCATCCGCCGCAGCAGCGCCGAGCCGTCCACCGGGGCGGTCGCCGCGCGCTCGCCGCGGACCAGCTCCTCCAGCACCTCCACCACCACCGTGTCGGCCAGCCGGGGCGTCGCCACCTCGGCCAACTCCTGGGCAGTCTGGGCCAGATCGAGCGTGGTGCCGATCCGGGCGGAGGCCGCGTTGACCAGCGCGAGACGCTCCTGCGCGGCCTTCGCCTCGCGCAGCGCCTGCTGCCGCGCCAGCACGGTCTGGTGCTGGCGCAGGTACAGCCGGGCGTTGTCGAGCGCGACGGCCGCCCGCGAGGCCAGCTCGTCGCCGAGCGTGATGTCGGCCGCCGCGAAGGACTCCCGGGCACCGCGCCGCGAGTACACCACCATGCCGAGCGTCGTGCCGCGCGCCACCAGCGGGGTGATCCGCACCGAGCGCGGCCGGTCGCCGAGGTAGGCCTGGCGGCGGCTCTCGTTGATGCCCTCGCTCAGCATCGGCAGCTCCCAGGACGGCACCACCATGGTGCGCCCGCTGGTCAGCGCCCGGGCGTAGGGGGAGTCCGGCGGCAGCTCGTGCACGGCGTCCACCGGCAGCGCCTCGGCCGGGTAGAGCGAGTCCGTCGTGGAGATCGCGAGGCGGCGCACCAGCAGCGGGGCGTCCGGCGCGGGCGGTTCCACGTTCCGGCCGGCCACCAGCTCCTCCAGCCCGAACACCGCGCTGATGTCGGCGACCCTGGGCACCATCGCGTCGACCAGCTCCCGGGCGGTCTGTCGCAGGTCCAGCGTGGTGCCGATCGAGGCGGTCGCGTCGACCAGCAGGGACAGCCGCTCCTGGGCGCGCGCCGCCCGGGCGTCGGCGTGGAACCGTTCGGTGACGTCGATGACCGTGGCGCACACCCCGAGCACCCGGCCGCCGCGGTCCGTCAGCCGGAAGTAGGAGGTCGACCAGGCGTGGTCGTGGTTCGGGTCGCCCGGGGTGCGGCCGTGCGCGAGGTCGTCCACCACCGGTTCGCCGCTCGCCAGCACCCGGCGCATCACCGCCTCCACCTCGGCGCTGTTGATCCTGGGCAGCACCTCGGTGAGCCGCCGGCCCAGCGGATCCCCGACGGCCAGGCCGTTCGCGTTCGCCAGCGCCTCGTTCAGCCGGACGAAGCGCAGGTCGGTGTCGAAGACCGCCATGCCGACCGGGGACTGGGTGAAGAACCCGTCGAGGAGGGCCAGGTCCGCCTGGAGCCGGTGCAGCGTGGTCACCTCGGAGGCCACCGCCAGCACCATCGGGGCGCCGCCGGGGCCGCGGACCGGGTGGGTGCGGAACTCCAGGTCCACCAGGTGCCCGTCCCGGTGCCGGACCGGGAACACCCCGGACCAGGACCGGCCCGCCAGGATCTGCCGGAACAGCTGGAGCACCTCCGGCCGGAGTTCGTCGGAGGTCAGCAGCGTCGCGGCCCGCGCGCCCAGCGCCTCCCGCGCGGGGTGTCCGAGCAACGCCTCCGCGTCACTGCTCCAGTGCAGGATCCGCCCGTCGGCGTCGATCAGCGCCGTGGCGATCGGCACCATCAGCAGGGCGTCCTGCCGCGGCTGCCCCGGGCGCTGCGCGTATTCGTCCACCATGGCCAGAGAACCGTCCCAGAAACCGTCCGGAGATCGTTCCCACCAGCCCTGCCATCTTCGCACGCACCCCCACCCGGCGCAGCCGCCCCGCTCAGCCCGGTCGGGCCGCCCGTTCCGCCCCGGGTCGGCCTGCCGACGGCCCGACCCGGGGGGCGGGCCTCAGGCGGGTTTCAGGGGGTGAAGCGCACCTCCGGGTTGGCGGCGCTCGGTCCGTCGAGCAGCGGTTGCGGGACGCCCTTCAGGTGGAGGTCGAAGAAGGCCCCGACGTACTGCCGGGTGAGGGCGGCGGCGCGCAGGCTCCCGATGGTGGTGTACGGGCCCCTGGGGACGCCGAGCCCGTCGATGAAGAGCGGGAGGTCGGTGAAACTGCCGTGGTCGGAGCCGTCGAGGGTCAGCAGGCGCTTCCAGCCGTCCAGCCGGGCCCAGCTGGTGACCCAGGTCGGGTCCTGGGCGCCGCCGGGGAGCGGGTGGCCGAACATCAGGTACGGCTTGCCCCGGAGGCCGGACTCGGGCACCCGGTAGTGCATGGTGCCGTCCAGGTTCACCCCGGCGCGGATCCGGTCGTCGGTGAGCAGGGCCGGGACGGTGGAGGCGCCACCGGCGGAGTGCCCGGCCATGCCGATCCGGTCGCGGTCGATCAGCCGGGCGTGGCGCCAGGCCGGGTGCGGGCGGTCGGTCAGCCGGTCGATGACGAAGGACACGTCCTTCGCCCGGCCCGCCTCCAGGCGCGCCGCCGCCTCTTCGCTGTCGACCGAGCCGCACGCGGCGCAGGGGAGCGTCCGTCCGTCCGGGAGGGTGGTCCCGGTGTTCTCGTAGGTGTGGTCGACGACCGCGACGACGTAGCCGTGGCTGGTCAGGTCCTCGGCGAGGCCGCTGAGCATCGCACGCGGCATGGTGAAGCCGGGGGACAGGACCACCAGCGGGTAGTGGCCGCCCCGCGGACGCGCTCCGGACTCCGCCCAGGTCCGGGTGCCGGACACCGCCTCGGTCGGGACGGTGTTGCCCGGCAGCTTCCCGTCCAGCAGCGCCCGGGCGGCGGCGGAGGTCAGGTACGGGGCGGGGGTGCCCGTCCCCGCGTGGGCGGGGTAGTACATCGAGACCATCAGCTGACGCGGACCGTCGGCGGGCACCCACGGGTCCGGACGGTCGCCGTCCACCAGGTGCAGGACCTCCTGCCCGACCGCGTACGGCCCGGTCGGTCGGGGGAGTTCGACCCGGGTGGCCGGGGTGGCGGCCCGGGTGGTCGGGCCGCCCGTGGCGGCGGCGGGGCCGGGCGGCGCGGCCAGGGCCGGTGCGGCAGCGGCGACGGACAGCGGGAGCGCCAGCAGCAGGGCTGCCGTGGCGGCGGTCGTGCGGAGTCGGCTCATGCGAGCGACCGTAGGCCGCGGGCACGGGGGCTGACGTCCACTCAGCGGCGTACTGATCCCTTCCGGGAAGAGCCCGCGCCGCCCCTTAGGGGTCGGCCCCGGGCCCGCACGCCGGGCGGCCGCCCGGCGCTGATCACCCGGCGGCAGCCGTCCGGAGGTCCTCCAGGAAGCCCGCGGCCGCCCGGGCGTTGGGCACCGGGAAGGTGAGCGGGAGGCCGGCCGAGTGCGTCCGGATCTCCAACTCGCCGAGGGCGGACGCCCGGGCCGAGAGCACCTCCGTCCAGCGGTGGGCCTCCGTCGCGGCGAGCGGGTGCGCCGGCCGGTGCACCAGCCCGCAGGCCGTCACCGTGAGTCGCCCCCGCGCGAAGCGGACGCTCCCCTCGGTGCGCAGCGTCTCGTGCAGCGCGGCCCGGAGCCCGGGGGAGAGGCGCTCCTCCAGCTCCCGGAACAGCCCGCCCAGCCCGCGCAGGTGCGCCAGCACCAGCGGCTCGTCCGCGCCCGCCGGCCATATTCGCCCGTGCTCGTGCTCCCCGCGCGGCCCGCCGGGGGAGTACTCGGTGGCCTCCACGGCGCTCCAGGGCAGCGGCTCCTCGCGACCGTCCGCCGCGACCAGCACCAGCCCGCCCTCGTGGACGCGTACGGACCGCAGCCCGGGCGCCGACCGCAGCCGCTCGTACCCGCTCACCGCCACCACCGCGGCGGCCGCCAGCACGGGTGCCGGCCACCACCCGCCGAGCACCACGCAGACCGCCACGGAGACGGCCACCCCGCAGAGGTGCAACCACACCCGCGCCGACCAGGACAGCGGCCGGTACCGCCGGTACACCCGCACCACCGCGCCGAGCCGGCCGGCCGGGCAGGCCGTCCCGGCCGCACCGGCCGGACCCACCGAACCGACCGAACCGACCGAACCGACCGAACCGGCCGAGCCGGTAGAACCGGTAGAACCGGTCGACCGCACCCGGGTCGGCGACCACGTCACCGCCATGTCGGCCCCCTTCCACTCGGCGGACTTCCCCATCGGAACCGCGACCGCTCGATCCCCAGCATCATCTGCTCGCCGCTCCCGGCGACAGTGCCAATCGGCACCATTTGGCCCGAAACGCCCTCGCCATCATCGCGCCCCGGCCGGGGCCGCCCGCACCGGGGGTGGGTACGAACCGGACTGCCGCCTCCCGGGCCGGACGGTGCCCGCCCTCACGCCACCGTCGCGAACCCGTTCTGCAGGCCGCGCAGCAGCGCCGTGCCCGCCGGATCGGCCGACCGGCGGGTGTTGGCCAGCACCACCACGCCCACCTGCTTCTCCGGGTCGAAGGCCACGAAGGAGCTGAACCCGCCGGTGCCCCCGTTGTGCCAGATCTGGAGGTGCCCGCCCTGCTGGGTGTGCAGCCGGTGCCCGAGCCAGCCCAGGTGCACCCAGGCGAACGGATTGACCCGGTGCCGGGTCTCCCGGGTGAGGGCGATCGCCGGCGACAGCGCCGCGTCCGGCTCCCGCCCGGCGGCCAGTTGGGCCCGCAGGAACACCACCAGGTCGGCGGCGGTCGACCGGAGCCCGCCCATCCCGGGCAGCGCCGCGAAGCTCCAGTACGGCACCGGCCGGCCGCCCGGCGTGTGCCCGTGCGCCAGCCGCGCGGCCTGCTCCTCGTCCGGCCGCACACAGGTGTCCACCAGCCCCAGCGGCGCGCAGACCTCGCGCGCCACCAACTCCTCGTACCCGACGCCGGACCGCTGCGCGAGGGCCAGACCGAGCAGCCCCGCGCCCAGGTTGGAGTAGCGGAAGCTCCGCCCGGGCACGGCCCGCAGCCGCGTCCGGGCGAGCCCGTCGAGCACCCGCTCGGCGGTGCAGTCGGCGTACGGATCGGGCTTGTTGGGGGACAGCAGCGCCTGCACGGCCATGCCCCGGGGCAGCCGGGGGAGCCCCGAGGTGTGGGTGGCGAGGTGCCGCAGGGTGACCGGCTCCGGACCCCTGGCCGGGACGGTCGCGCGACCGCCCGAGGCCCCGGTGAGCACCTCGGCGAGCGGATCGTCCAGCCGGACCGTGCCGCCGAGGGCCAGCCGCGCGAGCGCGAGCGAGGTGAACACCTTGGTGACGGAGCCTATGTCGAACAGGGTGCGGGGCCCGGGCACCCCGCCGCCCGGACCGGTCCGCCCGGCACCGCGGATCTCCACGGCGCCGCCGGCCAGCCCGGCGACCACCGCGCCGACGTGTCGGCCCGCGAGCCGGTCGGCCGTCTGCTGCACGAGGCAGGCGAGTTCGTTCATGCTCGCGAGCCTAGGCGCCCCCGCCGACGTGATCGTCCCCCCGGAAAAGGAGATCGACCCCCGCCGATGCTCCCACGGGGGTACGGCCCGCTGCGCCCTGAGCGGTACCCGGCGAGCGCGGAGCAGTGGGCGCCTCGCTCAGCCCTCCAGCGCCTCCCGCAGCCGGACCGCGACCTGCGCCGCCTCCGCCTCGTCCGGGTACCGCCGCCGCGGCCAGAAGAACCCGCGCAGCCCGTCCCTCGGATTGCGCGGCACCACGTGGACGTGCAGGTGCGGCACCGACTGGCTGATCCGGTTGTTCGCCGCCACGAAGCTGCCCGCCGCGCCCATCCCGCGCTCGACGGCCTTCGCCACCCGCTGCACCCGCAGGAAGAACGGCCCCACCGCGCCGGCCGGCAGGTCGGCCAGCGTCGGGTGGTGGGCGCGCGGCACGACCAGCACGTGCCCGGGGAACAGCGGCCGACGGTCCAGGAAGGCCACCGCCACCTCGTCGTCCAGCACCCGGTGCGCCGGCTCCTCGCCCGCCGCCACCGCACAGAAGACGCAGTCCATCCGTCCATTCAAACCACCGGCGGCCGCCCCGGCACCCCCGGCGGACCCGCCGTCACCCGACCGGCCGCCGTCCGGGTGCGGCGGCCCGGGTGCCGGGCATCCGGGCCCGCCCCCTCACTCGTACCGGTACAGCAGCGACTCCCGCTCGTGCTGCTCGATGACCTCCACCGTCAGCGACTCGTCCCGCAGGTGCGAGAGCGTGACCTCCGCGGAGCTCGGCTGCGCGTCCGCGGCGAGCCAGTTCTCCGGCTTCCACGCCGAGGAGCGCAGGAAGGCCTTCGGGCAGTGCCCGTACACCTCCTCGACGGCGACCACGATCGCGCTGCGCGGCGGCTTGCCGACGGCGGTCAGCTGCCGCAGCAACTCCGGGTCGGTCGAGACGCAGGCCCGCCCGTTGACCCGCAGCGTGGTTTCCCGGCCCGGGACGACGAAGAGCAGCCCGACCCGGCCGGTCTCCAGGATGTTGTGCAGGGTGTCCAGGCGCTTGTTGCCGGTGGCGTCCGGAACGGCCAGGGTGTGCTCGTCGAGCACCGAGACCAGCCCGGCCGGCCCGCCGCGCGGGGAGACGTCGCAGCGCCCGGCGGCGTCCGCGCTGGCCACGAACACCAGCGGGGAGCAGGCGATCAGGCGCTGGGCGACCTCGTGCAGGTGGTCGACCTGCTTGCGGCGGGCGTGGTCGCCGGGCTGCTCGTAGACCTCGCGCAGCTGGGCGGGGTCGCTGAGCGCGCCCGCGCGGAGGGCGTCGAACAGACTGCCCGGCCGGTTGGGCGCGGCGGTTGACGAAGCGACAGTTTCCGGTGTGGTCGTCATACCGGGAATGTAGCCGAGGCCGCTCGGCGCACCCCCGGCCGATGGTCTCGGAGCCCCCGGTACCGGACCGGCCGTACCCCTGGCGACCAGCGGTTTTCCGCTGATAATGGGGCCAGGGACTCCAGCCGGAGGTGGTGGTCGTGATCGTCAGAATCTGGGCCGGGCAGGTCCTGGCCGGTCGCTGCGAGGAGTTCTGCGCGCACCTGGCCGCCCAGGTGATCCCGGAACTCGGGCGGACCGACGGCTGCCTCGGCGGCGAGCTGCTGCGCTCGGTGTCCGAGGACGGGCACCGGGTGCTGGTGCTGAGCCGCTGGCGCGACGAGGAGGCCCTGCGCGGCTACGCGGGGCCGATGTGGCGGATCCGGCCGGTCTGGTCGGAGGGCGAGCTGAGCTACCTCGCCCACCCTCCGGAGGTCACCCACTTCCTGCAGGTCAGCGCCCCCGCCACGCTCTGAACCGCCGGCCTCGCACCGGCAGCGGCCGTCAGGCCGACGACGGTCCGAGGGCCGACGACGGCATCAGGCCGACGACGGCCCGCGGACCGACTACGGCGCTCAGACCGACAGCGGCACCGGGTGGATCTCGTCCGCCGGGTGCCCGGTGCGGCTGTGGACCCGCTGCACGGCCTCCCTGGACGGCGCGTCGGAGAGGCAGTACACCGTGCCCGACTCCGGGTCCGCCCACGCCTGCTCGAAGTGGACGCCCTCCTCGCCCTCGATCGCCAGGTCGGCCGCGTGGGCCTGCCTGAGCTGTTCGACCGTGATCCCGGCCATCCCGTGGTGGACGTCCATGAACTTCGCCATCGCCCTCGCCTCCGTAGCTTCGGTGCGTCACCGGCAGGGCCCCGTCTACCAGCCTCGCCCCCGCCGCCCGGCTCCGCCACCGTGCCCGCAGCGGGATGCCACCGGGTCGCCACCGGGACGCCACCGCACCGCGCATTCCCCGCAAGCCCGTGAAACAGACCACAGCGCAGGGGTCTCCCTGCCGTTGCGCCGTCCGTGGCACAATGACGGCATCAAAGCAGTGACGTTCAGCGCACTCCGGGGTCGGTGAAAATCCGAACCGGCGGTTACAGTCCGCGACCCGTCCGCAGCCAGCGGCCGGTTGACCAGGTGAAATTCCTGGACCGACGGTTAAAGTCCGGATGGGAGGCGTGCGCGGGCGGACGAAGAGCAGTGCCCGTGGTCCATCGGCAGGCGACAGCCGGCCTCCGGACCCCGGTCAGGTGAACGACGGGAGCGGTGTCTCCCGGGCCGGGCGAGTGATCTCCCGGTGGCCTCGGCAACCCCGGAGAAGGGTCTGCCCCGGGCCCGTGCACCGGTGCCCGTCCGTGTCATCTCCCATGCCGCCCCGGAGTCCGCGCCCCAAGCGCGAGGAGAACCCGGGTGTTCACCGGCATCATCGAAGAGCTCGGCGAGGTCGTGTCGATCGAGGAGATCGGCGACTCCTCGCGGATCCGCCTGCGCGGCCCGGTGGTCTGTACGGGTGCCCGGCACGGCGACTCCATCGCGGTCAACGGCGTGTGCCTGACCGTCGTCGACAGCCCGGCGGAACTGGCCGCCGGCACCGGTGAGTTCAGCGCCGACGTGATGGCCGAGACGCTGCACCGGTCCAGCCTCGGCGAGTTGAAGCCCGGCTCCCGGGTCAACCTGGAGCGCGCCATGGCGCTCGGCGCCCGTCTGGGCGGCCACCTCGTCCAGGGTCATGTCGACGCCACCGGGCGGCTGTTGAGCCGCGAGCCCGGCGAGCGCGACGCGGCCGGCGAGCTGCGCTGGGAGGTGCTGCGGTTCTCGCTGCCCGACACCATCTCCCGCTACCTGGTGGAGAAGGGCTCGATCACGGTCGACGGCGTCAGCCTCACCGTGGTGGAGGCCGCCCGGGACAGCTTCACCGTCAGCCTCATCCCGACCACCCTCGCGCTGACCACGCTGGGCGCCAAGTCCGTCGGGGAGGGCGTCAACCTGGAGGTGGACGTGCTGGCGAAGTACGTCGAGCGGCTCCTGGAATCCCGCACCCTCCCGAACCTCCCGGGCCTGTCGGATCCTTCCAGCCCTTCCGGCCTTTCCAACCTTTCCAACGTTTCCGACCCGTCCGACCTGCCGGTCGACGGAACCCCGGGGGAGTCCAAGTGAGCTGGCTCAGCGGCGAGGCGTTCACCGTCCTCGGCGAACACGTCAAGTGGGCCGACATGATCGGCAACATCCTCGGCTTCGGCGGGCTCGCGCTCGGCTGGCGCCGCTCGGTCTGGAGCTGGCCGGTCCAGCTGCTGTCCGGCGCGGTGCTGATCGCCGCCTACCTGGGCGGTCACGTCCCCGGGCTGATCGGCAAGCAGCTGATCGTGATCGCCACCGCCTCCTGGGGCTGGGCGCAGTGGCGGCGGGGCCGCCGCGACGGCGGCGCGATCGCCGTCCGGTTCGCCAGCTGGCCCGAGCGGCTCGTGCTGGCGGCGGGCACCGCGGCCGTCACCGTGGCGCTCGCCCTGCTGTTCACGTCCTTCCCCAGCCTGTCCTGGAGCCCCTGGTCGGACGCCTACATCTTCGTCGGCACGCTGGCCGCGATGATCGCCCAGGCCCGCGGCTGGGTGGAGTTCTGGTTCGCCTGGATCGCGGTCGACGCGGTCGGCGTGCCGTTCGCCTTCAACAGCGGCTACACCTTCTCCGGTCTCACCTACTCCGTCTACTTCGTCCTGGTGCTGCTCGGCCTGCGGTCCTGGTGGCTGAGCACCCGTGAGCCGCGCGCCACGTCCGCCACCGTCCCGCAGGGAGCCACGGCATGACCGAGATGAGCGAGAACCAGTCCAGCACCGGCGCCACCGGGTCCGCACCCGGGCCCGAGCTCGTCCTCGACCCGGTCGAGCGGGCGATCGCCGACATCGCCCTCGGCCGCGCCGTGGTCGTGGTCGACGACGAGGACCGCGAGAACGAGGGCGACATCGTCTTCGCGGCGTCCGCCGCGACCCCCGAGCTGATGGCCTTCACCATCCGCTACAGCTCCGGCGTGATCTGCGCCCCGATGACCGGCGAGGAGCTGGACCGCCTCAAGCTCCCGCCGATGACCCAGGTCAACGAGGACCGCAAGGGCACCGCGTACACCGTCTCGGTGGACGCCCGGGAGGGGGTCGACACCGGCATCTCCGCCGCCGACCGCGCCCGCACCGTACGGCTGCTCTCCTCGCCCGGCACCGAACCCGGCGACCTCACCCGCCCCGGGCACGTCTTCCCGCTGCGCGCCGTCGAGGGCGGCGTGCTGGTCCGCCCCGGCCACACCGAGGCCGCCGTCGACCTGGCCCGGCTGGCCGGGCTGCCGCCGGCCGGCGCGATCGCCGAGGTGGTCAACGACGACGGCAGCATGGCCCGGCTGCCCGAGCTGGTCGCCTTCGCCCGCCAGCACGGCCTGGCGATCATCTCCATCGAGGACCTGATCGCCTATCGCCGCCGCACCGAGCTGCACGTCGACCGGGCCGCCGTCACCGCCCTGCCCACCGCGCACGGGGAGTTCACCGCCGTCGGCTACCGGGGCACCATCGACGGGGTCGAGCACCTCGCGCTGGTGGCCGGCGGCCTCGACGCGGAGGGCCGGCTGCCGGACAGCGAGGACGTCCTGGTGCGGGTCCACTCCGAGTGCCTGACCGGTGACGTCTTCGGCTCGCTGCGCTGCGACTGCGGCCCGCAGCTGGAGGCCTCGCTGCGGCGGGTCGCCGAGGCCGGGCGCGGTGTGGTGCTGTACCTGCGCGGCCACGAGGGGCGCGGGATCGGCCTGGCCCACAAGCTGCGCGCGTACGAGCTCCAGGAGCGGGGGCGGGACACCGTCGACGCCAATCTGGACCTCGGCCTGCCCGCCGACGCGCGCGACTACAGCATCGCGGCCCAGATGCTGGTGGACCTCGGCGTCCGCTCGCTCACCCTGCTCACCAACAACCCGCAGAAGCTGACCGCGCTCACCGAGCACGGGCTCAAGGTCAAGGGGCGCGAAGCGGTCGAGATCGCGCCCGGCGAGCACAACCTGGGCTACCTGCGCACCAAGCGCGACCGGATGGGCCACCACCTGCCCGGCCTCGGCTCCTGAACCCGCGCGACCCCCGCGCGACCCCCGCACGTCCCGCCCCAGCGAACGGAAGAGAACGAACATGAGCGGCCACGGAGCCCCCGAGCTGACCATCGACGGCGCCGCCGACCTCAAGGTCGCCGTCGTCGCCGCCCAGTGGCACGACCAGGTGATGAACGGCCTGCTGGACGGCGCCCACCGCGCGCTCACGGAGCTGGGCGTCACCGAGCCGACCGTGCTGCGGGTGCCCGGCACCTTCGAGCTGCCGGTCGCCGCCAAGCGCCTCGCCGAGCGCGGCTACGACGCCGTGGTGGCGCTCGGCGTGGTGATCCGCGGCGGCACCCCGCACTTCGACTACGTCTGCCAGGCCGCCACCGCCGGCCTCACCCAGGTCAGCGTCGACACCGGCGTCCCGGTCGGCTTCGGCGTGCTGACCTGCGACAACGAGGAGCAGGCGCTCGACCGCGCGGGCCTTCCCGGCTCCGCCGAGGACAAGGGCCACGAGGCCGTCACCGCGGCCGTCGCCACCGCCGCGGTGCTGCGCGCCGCGCTCTGAGCACGGCCCGCCCGGTCCCGGAGCGCGGACGTCCACCGGACTGTCCACGCTCCGGGACCGTTTACCGTCCGTTCGCCGGTACGCCGTAAGGTGGGCCCATCATGGCTTCGAAGACATTCGAGGAGCTCTACGCCGAGCTCCAGCAGAAGGCCGCCACCGGCGACCCCTCGTCCTCCCGTACCGCGCAGCTCGTCCAGCAGGGCGTCCATGCGATCGGCAAGAAGGTCGTCGAGGAGGCCGCCGAGGTCTGGATGGCCGCCGAGTTCCAGTCGGACGAGCAGACGGCGGAGGAGATCTCGCAGCTCCTCTACCACCTTCAGGTGATGATGATCGCCCGTGGACTGACGCTCGACGACGTCTACAAGTACCTCTAGACCCCCCGCTCCGCCGAGCACACCCATCCTCCCAACAGGTAAGGAAGCAACCTCCCATGCTGCGCATCGCCGTCCCCAACAAGGGTTCTCTCTCGGGTCCCGCGGCGGAGATGCTCCATGAGGCCGGCTACCGCCAGCGGAAGGACCCCAAGGAGCTCGTCCTCGTCGACCCGAACAACGAGGTGGAGTTCTTCTTCCTCCGCCCGCGGGACATCGCCGTGTACGTCGGCTCCGGCCGCCTCGACGTCGGCATCACCGGCCGCGACCTGCTGCTGGACTCGCACTCCAACGCCGAGGAGGTGCTCGCCCTCGGCTTCGCCGGGTCGACCTTCCGCTTCGCCCGCCCCGAGGGCGTGGACGTCGAGGACGTCAAGGGCCTGGAGGGCCTGCGGATCGCCACCTCGTACACCGGCCTGGTCGAGCAGCACCTGGCCGACCACGGTGTGAAGGCGACGGTCACCAAGCTGGACGGCGCGGTCGAGACCGCGGTGCAGCTGGGCGTCGCCGATGTGATCGCCGACGTGGTGGAGACCGGCACCAGCCTGCGCAACGCCGGCCTGGAGGTGTTCGGCGAGCCGATCCTGGTCTCCGACGCCGTGGTGATCCGGCCGAAGGGTTCGGGCGAGGACGCGCGGGTGGAGCAGTTCCTGCGCCGCCTCCAGGGCGTGCTGGTGGCCCGCCGCTACGTGCTGATGGACTACGACATCCGCGCCGAGAAGGTCGGCGCGGCCGTCGCGCTCACCCCGGGCCTGGAGTCGCCGACCGTCTCGCCGCTGCACACCGAGGGCTGGGTCGCGGTGCGTTCGATGGTGCTCCGCAAGGAGGCCCAGCAGATCATGGACGACCTGTGGGGCATCGGCGCCCGGGCCATCCTGGTCACCAACATCCACGCCTGCCGCCTCTGACCCGTGCGACCGGCCGGACGACTCGGACGCCCGGTCGGCCCGGTCGGCCCGGACGCCCGGACGCCCGGACGACCGGCGCGCCCGGGTGACCTGCGCACCGGTCCACGAGTAAGGAACGGTTCAATGGGGCGGGGACGCCGACCGCGTCCCCGCCCCGTCGTGCTGCCGCCACCAGAACCACCCCGGAGACCCCACGTGTCCACGCCGCCCGTCCAGTTCCCCGTCACCTGGGCGCCGCGCCGCACCCGCGCCGTGCTCCTGCCGGTCTGCGTGCTGCTGGTGGCGCTGTTCTCCGCGATGGCGGTGCTGCTCCCGGAGAACTGGCAGCTCAACGACCGGATCATGATGGTCGCCAGCGGGGTCCTGTTCGCCGCCGTCGGCCTGATGCTGGCCCGCCCCCGGGTGAGCGCCGACGCGGAGGGCGTGACGGTGGTCAACTTCGTCCGCCGTCGCCGGCTCGCCTGGGCCGAGATCGTCCGGGTCAACTTCCGCCAGGGCGACCCGTGGGCCACCCTGGACCTCGCCGACGGCACCTCGCTCGCCGCGGTCGGCATCCAGTCCGGCGTCGGCAAGGACCGGGCGATCGCGGACGCCCGCGCGCTGCGCGACCTGGTCGAGCAGCACGCCCGGGCCTGAGCCCGGACCCGCTCCCACCTGGGGTTCCCCGCTCCCGGCGGGCCGACCGGGCCTCGTACCGCCGTCCCGGTATGGTCTACGCTGGTAAAAGCGGGGCAAAGTCCGCCCTGCCCCCGATCGAGTGCCCGAACGACCTGAGGAGTGACACTCCCCCTCGATGGACGATCCGTCCGGTAGTACCTGCGCCGCCTCGCTTCCGACCCCCGGAAGGCAGGCGGCACTGTGATCACCGCCTGGCTGCTGTTGTTCGCGGCCGTTCTCCTGATCCTCGCCAACGGCCTGTTCGTGGCCGCCGAGTTCGCCTTCGTGACCGTCGAGCGCGGGGAGGTGGAGCGCGCCGCCGAGGCGGGCGACGCCAAGTCCCGCCGCGTCGCCGGGGCCCTGCGGCACCTCTCCTTCGAGCTGTCCGGCGCCCAGCTCGGCATCACCGTCACCTCGCTGGTGGTCGGCATGCTCGCCGAGCCGGCCCTGTCCACGCTGCTCGCGCCCGTCATGTCCGGCATCGGCGTGCCCGACTCGGCCGCCCGCGGCGTCGCCGTGATCGTCGGCATGGTGCTGGCCACCGTCGTCCAGATGGTGATCGGCGAGCTGGTGCCGAAGAACTGGGCGATCTCCCGCCCGCTCCAGGTGGCCCGCGCGGTCGCCGCGCCGCACATGGCGTTCTCCTTCGCCTGCCGCCCGCTGATCAGCTTCCTGAACGGCGCCGCCGACCGGACCGTCCGGGCCTTCGGCATCGAGCCGCAGGAGGAGCTGGGCCACGCCCGCACCCCGGACGAGCTGGTCTCGCTGGCCCGCCACTCGGCCCGGGCCGGCGCGATAGACGAGGAGTCGGCGACCCTGTTCGTCCGCACCCTGGGCCTGAGCGAGCTGACCGCCGAGTCCGTGATGACCCCGCGGATAGACGTGGCCGCGCTCCAGCGCGACGCCACCGCCTCCGACGTGATCAACCTGACCCGGGCCACCGGCCTGTCCCGCTTCCCGGTCTACACCGACAGCCTGGACGAGGTCACCGGCATCGTCACGCTCAAGGACGCCCTGGCCGTCCCGGCCGTCCGGCGCGGCCTGGTGCGGGTCGGCGAGCTGGCCTCGCCGCCGCTGCTGGTGCCCGAGACGCTGCCCGCCGAGCGGCTGCTCGACCGGCTGCGCCGCCTCCAGCCGATGGCCATCGTGGTCGACGAGTACGGCGGCACCGCCGGCGTCGTCACCGTCGAGGACATCGTCGAGGAGATCGTCGGCGAGGTGCAGGACGAGCACGACCCCGACGACCACCCCGAGCTGCTCCCGCTGCCGCCGGTCGACGGCCTGCCGGTCTGGGAGGCCGACGGCCGCGCCCGGATCGACCAGCTGGAGCGGATCGGCCTGAACGCCCCGGACGGCCCGTACGAGACCCTCGCCGGGCTGGTCTCCGACCTGCTCGGCAAGCTCCCCGAGGTGGGGGAGCAGGCCGAGCTGCCCGGCTGGCGCTTCACCGTGACCGGTGTCGACCGCCACCGCACCACCGGGGTCCGGGTGGAGCGCACCACCGCGCCCGCGCAGTTCGACGAGGACCGGGAGGACGGCCGATGACCGCCCTGCAACTGGCCGTCGCGCTGCTGCTCCTGCTCGGCAACGCCTTCTTCGTCGGCGCCGAGTTCGCCGTGGTGTCGGTGCGCCGCAGCCAGATCGAGCCGCTCGCCGAGGCCGGGCACAAGCGCGCCCGCACCGTGCTGCACGCGCTGTCCAACGTCTCCGCGATGCTCGCCGCCGCCCAGCTCGGCATCACCGTCTGCTCGCTGGGCCTCGGTGCCCTCGCCGAGCCGACCATCGCCTCCCTGCTGGAGGGCCCGTTCCACGCGATCGGCGTCCCGTCCGGCCTGATGCACCCGCTCTCGTACGGGATCTCGCTCGCCGTCGTGGTCTTCCTGCACATGGTGATGGGCGAGATGGTGCCGAAGAACATGGCCATGGCGGGCCCCGAGCGGGCCGCGCTCTGGCTCGGCCCGCCGCTGGACCGGCTGGCCCGCTGGCTCGCCCCGGTGATCCGGGTGCTGAACGCCTTCGCCAACGGCGTGCTGAAGCTGTTCCGGGTGGACGCCAAGGACGAGGTGGAGTCGGTCTTCACCACCGAGCAGCTGATGTACCTGCTGGCGGACTCCCGGGACGCCGGGCTACTCGACGAGAGCCGCCAGGAGCGTCTGGAGGACGCCCTGGAGCTCGGCCGCCGGCCGATCACCGAGGTGCTGCTGGAACCCGAGCAGCTGGTCACCGTGGACACCAAGGCGACCGCCGCCGAGGTCGAGGAGCTGGCGCTGCGCACCGGCTTCTCGCGCTTCCCGGTCACCGACGGCGACCCGGCCGGCCACGGCTACCTCGGCTACGTCCACCTCAAGGACATCCTCGACGTGGAGGACCCGTCGGCGCCCGTCCCGGCCCGCCTGTGGCGGCCGATCACGGTGCTGCGCGGCGGCCTCCCGCTGGACGACGCGCTCGGGGCGATGCGCCGGGCGACCTGTCACCTGGCCGCCGTACTGGACCAGGACGGGCGCACGCTCGGCGTGGTCATGCTGGAGGACGTGCTGGAGGAGCTGGTCGGCGAGATGCACGACCCGGACCACCGCGCCACGGCCTGACGCCGGTCCACCCGGCCACGGCCTGACCCCGGACAAACCGGCGCCGGTTCGTCGGCGCCGGTTTGTCCGGGTCCGTCCGGAGAGCTCCGGCTTCCGCTGACGGTGTGTTCGCTGCCGGCGATTCTGCCCAGAGCATGCGGCTGTTCCGTGCCGGCCACCCGGGGGAGCAGGGTGGTCGGCATGAGACTTCTCGTGCTGGGTGGTACCAAGTTCGTCGGACGGGTCGTCGCCGAGGAGGCGCTGGCCAGGGGATGGGAGGTGACCGCCCTCAACCGCGGCACGCAGCCCGCGCCCGAGGGCGTCCGGGTGCTGAAGGGCGACCGCACCGCCCAGGACGGCCTGGCGGCGCTCGGTCCGGGGGAGTGGGACGCGGTGGTGGACACCTGGTCCTGGGCCCCCGCGGCGGTGCGCGACAGCGCTCGGTTCCTCAACGGCCGGGTCGGCCACTACGCGTACGTCTCCAGCCGGTCGGTGTACGACTACCCGCTGGAGGCCGGGGCCGGCGAGAGCGCGCCGGTGGTCGACTCCTCCCCGGACCTCACCGGCGAGGTGCCCTACGCCGAGGCCAAGCGCGGTGCGGAACTGGCGCTGGAGGCCGAGTACGGCGGGCAGGCGCTGCTGGCCCGCGCCGGGCTGATCATCGGCCCGCACGAGAACATCGGCCGACTGCCCTGGTGGCTCAACCGGATCGCGGAGGGCGGCCCGGTGCTCGCCCCCGGGCCCCGCGACCTGCCGCTGCAGTACATCGACGCGCGCGACCTCGCGGCCTGGACCCTGGACGCCGTGGTGGCCCGCCTCGGCGGCCCGTACAACCTGGTCAGCCCGTCCGGCCACACCACCATGGGCGAGCTGCTGGAGGCCTGCGTACGGGCCACCGGCTCGGACGCCGAGCTGCGCTGGACGGCCCCGGAGCGGATCCTCGCGGCGGGCATCGAGCCGTGGACCGAGCTGCCGATCTGGCTGGCGCCCGGCGACCTCTACGACTTCCTGCACACCGGCCTGGTCGAGCGCGCGCTCGGCGCCGGGCTGCGCTGCCGCCCGGTCGCCGAGACCGTCGAGGACACCTGGGCCTGGCTGCGGTCGATCGGCGGCAGCGCGCCCCAGCGGGCCGACCGGGTCACCGTCGGGCTGGACCGGGAGCGGGAGACCGCGGTCCTGAACGGCTGACCCGGTCGGCGGCCGGAACGGACCGGGAGAGCTGGTCGCGGGGCTGCACGGGGGTCAGCCCCGGCCGTCGATCAGCTCCCCGTACGCCTGCACGAGGTCCGGCAGCCGCAGGGTGGCCAGGTCCTCCCGGCCCGGCGGCTCGCGCAGCAGTGACAGCCGCAGGTCCCGGTAGGCGCAGGACTTCTCGTACAGGGTGCGGATGAACCGGCCGTTGCCCAGCTCGTCGATCCAGCCCTCGCGCACCACGTGGGTGCAGATGCTGGCCAGTTCCTCGGCGGCGTCCTCGTCCCAGCCGTCGCCGTCCCGGCCGGCCAGCGCGGCGCCGATCGCGGTCAGCTCGCCGGGGCGGTAGCTCGGGAAGTCGACCCTGGTGGTGAAGCGCGAGTTGAGGCCGGGGTTGGTGGCGAGCAGCCGGTTCATGCCCTCGGGGTAGCCGGCCAGGATGACCACCAGCCGGTCCCGGTTGTCCTCGGCGCGCTTGAGCAGCACCTGCAGCGCCTCGTCGCCGTACGCGTCGCCCTTGGTGTAGCCGGAGTTGGAGAGGCTGTACGCCTCGTCGATGAACAGCACGCCGTCCAGCGCGGAGTCGATCAGCTCGTTCGCCTTCACGGCGGTCTGGCCCAGGAACTCGCCCACCAGATCGGCGCGTTGGGCCTCCACCAGGTGGTCGCCGGAGAGCAGGCCGAGGGCGTGGAAGACCCGGCCGAGGATGCGGGCCACGGTGGTCTTGCCGGTGCCCGAGGGGCCGGAGAAGACGAAGTGGCGCTTCGGCGGCTGGACGGGCAGGCCCTGGGCGGCCCGCAGCCGTGACATCCTCAACTGGGCGGACAGCGCCCGCACCTGGCGCTTGACCGGCTCCAGGCCGACCATCAGCGACAGTTCGGCCAGGGCCGCGTCCAGCTCCCGCTCGTCGCCGCCGGAGCGGGGCTCGGGCCCGGCGGCGGTCCGGGGCTGGGCCCGGCCGAGGGCGGGCAGCGGCGGCGGCACGGCGGGGCCGGGCGGGGCGCCCGAGCCGGAGCGCTCCCCGGCGGCCTGCGGTGCGCCGTCGGGCCGGACGCCGTCCAGCAGGGCGCCGCCGGCCGCGGTTCCGTCCAGGAGGGAGCCGCCGGTCAGGGCGCCGTCCGCCGGGGGGCCGTCCACCAGCCCGGCGTCCACCGAGGGCCCGCCGCCCGGGGGCACCCCGCCGTTGAGCAGCCCGCCGTTCGGTGCCCCGCCGGGCAGCTGCCCGCCGCTGAGCAGCCCGCCGCCGGCGACCCCGTCACCGGCGACGGTCGCGCCGCCGGGCCCGCCCGCGTCCCCGAACTCCTCGCCGTACCCGGGCACTCCGGTGAACCCGGCCTCGTCCGGGTAGCCGTCGTCGACACCGGGCCCGCCCGGTGCGGCGGCGTCGGCCGCCCCCGGGCGCCCGCCCGCCGGCAGCAGTCCGTCCGAGAGCCCGTCCGCGAGTCCGTCCGAGAGTCCGTCCGAGAGCCCGTCCGCGAGAGCGTCCTCGGCCGAGATGGCCGCCAGCCGGGCCGCGGTGTCCATGAACGCCGGGTCCGCCCGGTGCACCGCCCGGTAGAGCGGCAGCGCCGCGGCGCTGCGCCCGGCCCCGTCGTACGCCCGGGCCAGCCAGTACCGCAGCTCCTTGCGCTGGGGCTGTTCGGAGCGGCAGCGGGCCAGTGAGGCGGCCAGCGGTGCCTGCGCCTGGGCGCACATGTCGAGGCGCACCCGCGCCATGCCGGCGAACAGCCCGGCCTCGATGCCGAGCAGCGGGTCGTCCAGCAGCCGGTCGGTGTCCCGGATCAGCTGCTCCCAGTCCTTGAGCAGGTAGGACCGGCAGGCGTACAGGAAGCGGGCGGACGGGTCCTCGCTGGGCGCCGGGCACTGCTCCAACGCCCGGTCCAGCTCGGCCAGGTGCCGGCCGTCCAGCCAGTGCGAGGCGTGCGCCAGCGCGAGGTCGCGGGCGTCCTCCAGCACCGGCTGCACCCACCAGCCCAGCCAGTACCAGGAACTGAGCGGGCGTCGGTGCAGCCGCCGCTGCTCGCCGAACCGCTTCTGGTGGCGGTACATGGCGAGCAGCGCGGCCGAGGTGTCGCTGCGCAGCGCGTGCAGTCCGAGCCAGGCGTCGGCCATGCCGGGATCCAGCCGGACGGCGGCCCGGAACTCCTCCTCGGCCCGGCTGTACGCACCGGCCGTGTAGGCGTCCATGGCGCGCAGCCAGGCGCGGTCGGCGTGCCGGTCCGGCCCGCCCGCCGTGCTGTCGGAACTGTCCACCGTCGTCACTCACGCCCCCCGCGGTGCGGCCCGGGACTCGGCCGGCGAGTCGCCTGCGCCTAGGGCCTGTGGTCGTCGACCCCCTGCGGCGCGTCTGCGCCTGCCAGGAATCGTACCGGCGCGGAGCTGATCCGGAAGGGTGCCGTACGGGGTCAAATGCGATCGCGCGAGCGGCCGTTGAGCGTCCGGGCGGACGAAACGGGCGGCGGGGGAGCGACTTTCGGAAGGGGACCGGGCGGCGCCCCCGGCTCACGGGGGAACAAGCCGGGGGCGCCGGGTCCGAGGCGACCGGAGCCTTTCGTTCCGGCGGCTGAGGAGAACCTAGATCCTGGCAATGTCGCAGGTCAAGGCGGTGGTTGAAAGTTCACCCACGGTGCCCGGGGCGATCCGTCCGGTCACTCCGTCGACCAGCGTCGCGGCATGCGGACGGCTCGGATCGGCGGCGAAATGCGCCGATTCGGCCCGGGCCCAGCCCGCCCAGAACTCGGCCAGTTCCGGACCGTCCCGCTCCTCCCCGCGCCGCCGGGCCGAGGCGGCGTCCAGCTCCATCCAGATCACCCGGGCCAGCCACGGCCGCACCGCCCGCCGGCCGGAGCCGACCCCCTCCACCAGCACCACCGGGGCGGCCGGCACCGCGGCCGTCCCCGCGAAGCGGCGCAGCGTCCAGTCGTACACCCGGTACTCGGCGTCCCGGCCGGCCGCCAGCGGCTCCAGCACCTGCTCGCGCAGCCGTCCGGTCCAGCCGAACGGCTCGCGGTGGGTGGCCAGGTCGTCGAGGTGGACCACCGGGGCGCCGCCGAGCGCCGCCGCCAGCCGTCCGGCGAAGGTGGTCTTGCCGGAGCCGGCGTGCCCGTCCACCGCGACCAGCCGCACCGGCCCGCAGGACGGCGGCAGCGCGCGCAGCTCCGCCGCGAGCGCGGTCAACCGGTTGTCCGGATCGGGCCGGAACGGGGGTGGGAAGGGTTCGGATGCAGCCACAACGTCAACCCTACGGTGCCGTAGCCCGCCACTGCGGACAGTTCATCTGTGCAGGTCGTGACGGCAGCCCGGGTTTCGGGCATACTCGCCTTCGCCACGACTGTGAACGGCCGTTCACCGCAACCCGGTGCCGGTCGGTCCGACCAGCCACACCCCGCCGGACCGGCCGACACCTCGGCCCGGCGCCCGATCGAGGAGGCGACCACCGCCATGACCCCCTCCCCTGTGAAAGCCGTGGAGCGCCAGTTGCCCAGCGAGGAGGCCCGCGAGCTGCTGAGCCTCACCCGCGACCTGGTGCAGCGCGAGCTCCAGCCGAGGGCGGCGGAGGACGAGGCCGCCGACCGCTTCCCGCGGGAGGTCTTCCGCACCCTCGGCGAGGCCGGCCTGCTCTCCCTCCCGTACGACGAGAAGTACGGCGGCGGCGAACAGCCCTACGAGGTGTACCTCCAGGTCCTGGAGGAGCTCGCGGCGGGCTGGCTGGCCGTCGGCCTCGGCGTCAGCGTGCACACCCTGTCCTGCCACGCGCTGGCCACCTTCGGCACCGACGAGCAGCGCGCGAAGTGGCTGCCCGCCATGCTCTCCGGCGAGCAGCTCGGCGCCTACTGCCTGTCCGAGCCGCAGTCCGGCTCCGACGCGGCCGCGCTGCGCACCCGCGCCGACCTCGACGGCGAGGCGTACGTGGTGAACGGCACCAAGGCCTGGATCACCCACGGCGGCCAGGCCGACTTCTACAGCGCCCTGGTGCGCACCGGCGTCGACGGCCCCAAGGGCATCAGCTGCCTGCTGGTCCCCGGCACCCAGCAGGGCCTGTCCGCGGCCCCGCCGGAGCACAAGATGGGCATGCGCTCCTCGCCGACCGCCCAGCTGCACTTCGACGGCGCCCGGGTGCCCCGCGAGCGGCTGATCGGCGAGGAGGGGCAGGGCTTCCAGATCGCGCTCGCCGCGCTGGACTCCGGCCGCCTCGGGATCGCCGCCTGCGCGATCGGCGTCGCCCAGGCCGCGCTCGACCTCGCGGTCGACTACGCGCGCACCCGGCGCCAGTTCGGCCGCCCGATCGCCGAGTTCCAGGGCCTGTCCTTCATGCTCGCCGACATGGCCACCCAGATCGAGGCCGGCCGCGCGCTCTACCTCTCCGCCGCGCGCCTGAAGGACGCCGGCCGGCCGTTCTCCAAGGAGGCGGCGATGGCCAAGCTGTTCTGCACCGACACGGTGATGCGGGTGGCCACCGACGCCGTCCAGGTGCTCGGCGGCTACGGCTACACCCAGGACTTCCCGGCCGAGCGCTTCATGCGCGAGGCGAAGGTCCTGCAGATCGTCGAGGGCACCAACCAGATCCAGCGGCTGGTGATCGGCCGCCACCTCACGAAGGCCTGACGCCTTCCTCCCACACGGCCTCCGGCCGTCACTCCAGGGTGCGGAGTGACGGCCGGAGGCGTTCCCGGCGGGCTGTCAGCTCGCCTTGGCGGTACGCGTGGCCAGCGCCGCACGACGGCGGCGCTGCTCCGGGATGGCGGCCCGCAGCGCGGTGACCGTCGGTACGGCGGGCGCCACCGGGGCGGCCCCGGCGACCGCGGCGAGCCGCACCGGCCGGTGCGCGACGGCGTGCGAGAACGGCTGGGTGCGCCAGTCCAGCCCGCTCGGGAGCTTGAACAGCGTGGCGAACCCGGCCGGTTCGGCGTCCTCCGGGGCCTCGACCTCGGCCAGGTCGTCCGTCGGCGCGCCCGAACCCGGGCAGAGCGCGGGGGCGAAGGGGTTCCAGGCGGTCGGCAGCAGCGCGTGCTGCGGCAGCCGGTCCTCGTCCGCCACCAGGGCGATCGGACGGCGGCACTCGGGGCAGTTGACCCGGAAGACGTCCCAGTTCTCCGCCTCGCCGGGGTCGCTGCCCGGCACGAGGTCGACCGCGAGGCCCTCGCGGCCGGTCGGATCGTCGGTCTCGTCGGAGCCCAGCACACGCTGGTCAGTAGCAGGCATGAGGATCCCCCTAGGATCGGGCCCGGCGTGGTCGTCCAGGGCCACAACCAGCACTTCCCTGCGATCCGGACTCATAATCCTGCGGTCACGTGCACCGTGATGCACCGGGTGTGTCCTTGGCCACACCGGATGCCACATTCACCCGGCATGTGCCCGCCCGGCACCTGCGGTCCCTCGCCGTGACACCGCGTGCGCCCCCCGTGCTCCCGACCGGGTAGGTTTGCGCACTGTGGAGGATCTCGACCAACGCATCGTCCAGCTGCTCCTCGAGGACGGCCGGATGAGCTACACGGACCTGGGCAAGGCCACCGGCCTGTCCACCTCGGCGGTGCACCAGCGGGTGCGCCGCCTCGAACAGCGCGGGGTGATCCGCGGCTACACCGCGATCATCGACCCCGACGCCGTCGACCTGGCGCTGACCGCGTTCATCTCGGTCAAACCCTTCGACCCGAGCGCCCCGGACGACACCCCGGAGCGGCTGGCCGGCCTGCCCGAGATCGAGGCCTGCCACAGCGTCGCCGGCGACGAGAACTACATACTCAAGGTCCGGGTCGGCGCCCCCGGCGACCTGGAGGACCTGCTCGCCCGCATCCGCAGCGCCGCCGGCGTCTCCACCCGCACCACCGTCGTCCTGTCCACCCCCTACGAGGCGCGCCCCCCGAAGCTCTGAACCGCGGGCCGGTCGCCGCGGGGCGACCGGTGACGTGCAGACTTGGCGGCATGACCGAACGCACCCCCCGGACCGTCCTGCTGCGCGGCGGCGCCGTCTACAGCCCCGCCGACCCCTTCGCCACCGCGATGCTCGTGGAAGGCGGGCACGTCGCCTGGGTCGGCAGCGACGGCGCCGCCGAGGCGTACGCCGCGACCGCCGACGAGGTCGTCGAGCTGGACGGCGCCCTGGTCACCCCCGCCTTCGTGGACGCCCACGTGCACGCCACCGCCACCGGCCTGGCGCTCACCGGCCTCGACCTCACCGGCAGCCCCTCGCTGGCCGCCGCCCTGGCCGCCGTCACCGCCTTCGTCGACGCCCGGCCCGAGCCCGGCGGGGTGCTGATCGGCCACGGCTGGGACGAGACCGGCTGGCCCGAGGGCCGCCCGCCCACGCTCGCCGAACTCGACGCCGCCGCCCGCGGCGCCGCGCTCTACCTCTCCCGCACCGACGTGCACTCCGCGCTCGCCACCACCGCGCTGCGCGCCCTCACCGAGGGCCTGGCCGAGGCGCCCGGCTTCGACCCCGAGGGCCCGCTCACCAAGGACGCCCACCACGCCGTCCGGCAGACCGCGCTGGCCCGGCTCACCCCCGAGCAGCGCCGCCGCGCCCAGCGCGCCACCCTCGCCCGCGCCGCCGAGCTCGGCATCGGCGCCCTGCACGAGTGCGCCGGCCCGGAGATCTCCTCGGAGGCCGACCTGGCCGCCCTGCTGGCCCTGGCCGCCGACGGCGAGGGGCCCGAAGTCTTCGGCTACTGGGGCGAGTTGGGCGGTGTCGAGACCGCCCGCAGGCTCGGCGCGGTGGGCGCCGGCGGGGACCTCTTCGTGGACGGCGCGCTCGGCTCGCGCACCGCCTGCCTGCACGCCCCGTACGACGACGCCGAGCACACCGGCACCGCCTACCTGACCGCCGAGCAGGTCGCCGACCACGTCGCCGCCTGCACCGAGGCCGGGCTCCAGGCCGGGTTCCACGCCATCGGCGACGCGGCCGTCGCAGCGGTCCTCGACGGTGTCCGGGCGGCCGGCGCCCGGGTCGGCGCCGACCGGGTCAAGGCCCTGCGCCACCGCGTCGAACACGCCGAGGCCCTGGACGACAAGGCGGTCGCCGCCTTCGCCGAACTCGGCCTGACCGCCTCCGTCCAGCCCGCCTTCGACGCCGCCTGGGGCGGCCCGGACGGCATGTACGTCCAGCGCCTGGGCGCCGAGCGGGCGGCCGCCCTCAACCCCTTCGCCGCGCTGCTGCGGGCCGGCGTCCCGCTGGCCTTCGGCTCGGACGCCCCGGTCACCCCGCTCGACCCCTGGGGCACCGTCCGCGCGGCCGCCTTCCACCGGACCCTGGACCACCGGATCTCGGTGCGGGCCGCCTTCACCGCCCACACCCGCGGCGGCTGGCGCGCCGTCGGCCGGGACCAGGACGGCGTGCTGGTCCCCGGCGCGGTCGCCAGCTACGCGATCTGGGCGGCCGGCGACCTGGTCGTCCAGGCCCCCGACTCCCGGGTGGCCGGCTGGTCCACCGACCCGCGCTCCGGCACCCCCGGGCTGCCCGACCTCACCCCCGGCCACCCGCTGCCGACCTGCCTGCGCACCGTGGTCCGCGGCCGCACCGTCTACCAGCGCTGAAACCCCGTGGAACGGCGGGCCGCCGGACCCTAGGGTCTCCACCATGACCGAACTGGTGCCCGCCGACTTCACCGTCCCGCGCGAACTGCTCGCCCCGGAGTTCCGCCTCGAACCCCTGGGCGAGCAGCACAACACCTCCGACCACGCCGCCTGGACATGGGGGTCTCCGGCGGGGAGCACCGGGGGCGCGACGCCGGGGCACGCACCTCGCCGCGTTGTCGTCGGTCGCCAATGGCCCCCAGCCTCCGGCCGGGAGGTGCCCCCACCGCAGTGGCTCCCTCCTCCGCCTTGCGATGCACGCACCCCAACGCCGCACCCTGATCCGGCGGTCCCCACCGGAAACCCCCGCAGCATCGCCCACATCCGCTCCACCCCCGGCTGGGCCGGCCGCCACTGGCCGCCCCTCGACGGGATGCCCCTGGAGCGCAACCGCGACGACCTGCGCCGCCACGCCGCCGACTTCGAGGCCCGTACCGGCTTCACCTACACCGTCCTGGAGCCGGACCGCGACGAGGTGATCGGCTGCGTCTACATCTATCCGGACCGCGAGGACCCGTCCGCGGTCTCGGTCAGCTCCTGGGTCCGGGCCGACCGGGCCCACCTTGACGCCCCGCTGTACCGCGCCGTCTCCGACTGGCTCGCCCGGCACTGGCCCCTGCGGGAGGTCCGCTACGCCCCGCGCTGACCCGCTACCACCCTGACCTCACGGGCCGCCGACGTTCCGGGGTACCTTCTTCGCACAGCGTCCGAACAGCAAGCCCCAGGAAGATGGTGCGCCGGTGGCCACTCCCGTCACCCAGGAACGGCCCGAGGCCGTCCCCGAGCCGCCGGAGCCGGCGCCCCGACCGAGCCGCGGAGCCCGGGCGCTCGCCAAGGTCCGCGCCGGGCTTCCCCGCACCGGCCTCGCCGCCCTGGCCGGCCTGCTGCTCGCCCTCGCCTTCCCGCCGTACGACCTGTGGCCGCTGTCGCTGCTCGGCGTCGCCGCGCTCTCGCTGCTCACCCGGGGCCGCACCTTCCGCCAGGGCCTGTGGACGGGCTTCGCCTTCGGCCTGCCGTTCTTCCTGATGCTGCTCAGCTGGCTGCGGGTGGTCGGCTGGGACGCCACGATCGGCCTGTCCGTCGTGGAGGCGCTGTTCCTGGCCGTGCTCGGCGGCGCCCTGGCCGTCACCTCCCGGCTGCCCGGCTGGCCGCTCTGGGCGGCCTGCCTGTGGATCACCCAGGAGTGGGCCCGCGACCGGCTGCCGCTCGGCGGCTTCCCCTGGGGCCGGCTCGCCTTCGCCAACACCGCCACCCCGTACACCCCGCTGGCCGCGCTCGGCGGCGCGCCGCTGGTGACCTTCGCGGTCGCCCTCTCCGGCACCCTGCTGGCCTGGGCCGCGCTGCGGCTGCGCGGGCCCGGCAGGGCCCCGGTCGCGGCCGCGCTGGCGGCGCTCGGCGCGGTGGCCGCCCTGCTGGCGGGCTACCTCGTCCCGGTGCCCACGGCCGCCGCCGACACCGTCAAGGTCGCCATCGTCCAGGGCAACGTGCCCAACCCGGGCATGGACTTCCTGGGCCGTCCGATGATGGTCCTCAACAACCACGCCTCGGCCACCGAGCGGCTCGCCGCCGACATCGGGGCGGGCAGGGCCGAGCGCCCCGACATCGTGATCTGGCCGGAGAACTCCTCCGACCTGGACCCGTTCAGCGACCCACTGGCCCGCCGGCGGATCGACCAGGCGGTCAAGGCGATCGGCGTGCCCACCCTGGTCGGCACCCTGGTGGACGGCCCGGACGCGCAGCACGTCCAGAACGAGGGCATCGTCTGGGACCCGGCCACCGGCCCCGGCGCCTCCTACACCAAGCAGCACCCCGTCCCGTTCGGCGAGTACGTCCCCTTCCGCGCCCAGCTGATGAAGGTGATCACCCGCCTGCAGAGGGTCGCCCGGGACTTCTACCCCGGCGACCACAACGGCGTGATGCAGCTCGGCCCGGCCAGGATCGGCGACGTGATCTGCTTCGAGGTCGCGTACGACGAGATCGTCCGCGACACCGTGGACAGCGGCGCGAGGGTCCTGGTCGTCCAGACCAACAACGCGACCTACGCCCGGACCGGCCAGCCCGAGCAGCAGCTGGCGATGAGCCGGCTGCGGGCCGTCGAGCACGGCCGGGCGGTGCTGATCGCCGCCACCAGCGGCATCAGCGCGGTGATCGGCCCGGACGGCGGCGTCCAGCAGCGCACCGAGGAGCTGACCGCGGCCGAGCTGTCGGCCACCGTCCCGCTGCGCGACGGCACCACGGTGGCCGACCGGGTCGGCGCCGCCCCGGAGTGGACGCTGGCCGTCGGCGGCCTGCTGGCCTGCGGCGCGGCGGTGCTGGTCGGACGCCGCCGGAAGGCACCGGCCGGAACACCGGCCGGGCCGGAATCGTTGGACCAGGTGGTGCCGTAGCCGGCCCGGACCTCCCGTGCGGCGCGCAGAGCACCGCTTGGAGTGGATTCGTACCGTGACCCAGCAAGCTACCCCCACCCGTCCGGCCCCGCGTAGCAGGCTCCGCCGGGTGCTGCCGCTGCTGATGACCGCCTGGCTGGTGCTGGAGATCTGGCTGCTGGTCCAGGTCGGCTCGTGGCTGGGCGGTCTCACCGTCGTGCTGCTGCTCGTCGCGGGCGGCCTGATCGGCGGCTCGCTGATCAAGCGGGCCGGGGCGAAGGCCCTGTCGGCGGCGATCGAGCAGAGCAGGAACCCGCAGTCCGAGCAGCCCCAGACCGGCACCAGCATGACGGTGCTGGCCGGCCTGCTGCTGATCGTCCCCGGCTTCCTGTCGGACCTGGTCGCCCTGACCCTGCTATTCCCGCCCACCCGGGCGCTGTGGCGGGCGGTCGGGCGCCGGGTCGCGGACAAGGCGCTGCGCAGCGCCACCGTGGCCGGCACCGATCCGCTCGCGGACGCGATGCGGCTCCAGGAGCAGCTGCGCATCCACCGCCCGGACGGCAAGGTGATCCAGGGCGAGGTCCTGGACCCGGAGTCCGGCCCGCGCGGCCCGCAGGGGCCGGACACCACCCACCGGCCGCCGATCGGGGGCTGACCCGACCGTTCCACCGGCCGCCCGGGGCACATCCGTCCCGGGCGGTCCGGCGTACCGGGGCGGTTTCGACGGACAGCTCGGAGAACGCGAAAGGGACCCTGGTGACCAGGGTCCCTTTTCGCGTCCTCCCGCTCGTGGCGGGAGCGAGGTGTCAGGCGCTCTTACGGGTGTCCCGCGGGTGCACCGCGAGGTTCATCCCACCGGAGCGGAGCACGGCCAGCCGCTCGGCCAGCACCTCCTCCAGCTCCTCGCGCGTCCGGCGCTCCATCAGCATGTCCCAATGGGTGCGCGTCGGCTTGATCTTCTTCTCCTCCGGCTCGTCGCCGTCGAGAAGTGCCGCCTCCTGGCCGCAGAAGCGGCATTCCCAGGTCGCGGGGATCTCCGCCTCGACCGAGAAAGGAACCTCGAAACGGTGTCCGTTCTGACATGCGTACTCGACGGTCTGGCGGGGAGCCAGATCGATACCACGGTCGGTCTCGTAGCTAGTGGCCCCGAGTCGCGTGCCGCGGAGAGCTCGCTCGCTCATGAATCGTGCCTCCCGGGCTTATGGCCCACAGGACTAGTGGTCGCTGTTCTTCGTCGTTCGGTCAACGCTCGGCTTCCGACGAAGATTCCCGTCCCGGGACATGCGTCGTCTGTAGTGCCGCCCCTGTTTGTACCCACCTGCGCCCGATTTGTCACATCTGGCCGGTGATATCACCCCAGGTGTCACCTATTTCACATCTGGTGATCGTGCGGGCTTTCTGTGACGAGCGTACCGGGACGGGATTCCGGAGCGGGTGCCGACCCCGGCCGAGGGCGGCGGAACCGGCCCTCGACCGGGGCCGGTCCGGCCGTCAGGAGATCGGACGCGAGCGGATCATCGGCTCGTCCTTGGCCAGGTCGACCGGGCGGGCCGGCGCGGCCGGATCGGCCGCGGGCACGGCCGGCGGGCAGTCCGGGCGGGGCGGCACGGCGGGGGCGGCCGCCTCGGTGCGGGTGTCCCGGTGCGGCAGCAGGGCGATCACCGCGTCCCGCAGCGGGGCCGGGGCCTCGTCGTCGAGCGGGTCGACGGTGGTGGGCACCTGGAGCCGCACCGGGGTGCCGTTGCCGATCCGGGCGTAGCCGCGGCCGACCGGGGCGTGGACGGCGGGCACGATGTCCAGCGGCGCGCCGAGCGCGTCGTGCCCCTCGTCCGGGCCGGCCGGGCCGAGCACCACGCGGGCCCGGGTGGTGGCGCGGACGGTGGCGGTGAGCCGGTGCCGGGCCTGCAGGTCGTCGGCGACCACCACGGTGACCCGGGCGGCCCGGCCGTGCCGCAGCGGGAGCTCCAGCAGGTCCTGCGGGTCCGGGCGGCCCTCGGCCTGGGCGAGCTCGCTCAGCTCGGTCGGGTGGTCCAGCAGCAGCCACAGCGGCCGGGTGACGTCCTCCGGCGGGGCGCCGCCCGCGTGCCGGGCGGCGTTGAGCGCGGCGAGCCGGCGCTCGGTCTCGCCGACGGCCCACTCCAGCGCGGCCAGCGCGCCGTGCAGGCTGGTCTCCACGGTGTGCACGCCGGGCCGGTTGACCAGGCAGGCGTGCTCCCCGGTGCCCGCGCCGTCGACCACCACCAGGTCGCCGTACGGCAGGGCCTGGAGCGCGATCGAGCGCAGCAGGCTGGAGGTGCCGTAGCCGGTGACGCCGAGCACCAGCAGGTGCGGCTCGGCGGAGCGCGGGCCGGTGCGCCAGACCACCGGCGGCTGCTGGACGGTCGTGCCGCCCCGGGTGACCGGGATGGTCCGGGCGGTGCCGCCCTCGTCGGTGAAGCCCAGCACGACCTCGCCGGGGGCCGCCACGAAGCGCTGGGCGACGATGTCGGTGGGCAGCGGGGCGAGCGCGGCGATCCGCAGCCGGTTGGACTCCTCGTCCCAGTCGAAGCGGTACTCGCGGGCCCGGCCGGCCTTGCCCTGCACCACCTGCTCGATCCGGGCCCGGGCGGCCGGCTCGGTGTCGGTGAAGTAGGCGGGGTAGGTCAGTTCCAGCCGGGACAGCCGGCCCTCGCCGTCGAACTCCCAGTCGCTGAAGGCGTTCTTGTAGCCGCCCTCGAAGTGGTACAGCGGGTTGGCGTCCTCGGGCCCGCACAGGTACGGGGTGAGCGCCGCGTAGAGGGCGCCGAGCTTGACGTCGGCGACGTCCGGGGCGGGCTGCGCGGGCGCCGCCCGGGGGGCCCGGCCGGCCCAGGCGGCGCTGGCCATCAGGGCGATCAGAGCGAAGAGCAGCCCGTGCGGCAGCAGGTAGACGCCGATCAGCAGGGCGGCGGTGAGGAACAGCGTCGGGCCGCGGCGCTCCTTCGGGGTGTCCTGCCAGCGGGACCTGGCCCAGTCGACGTGGTGGCGCAGGCCGCGGCCGATGACGGAGAGCGGGGCGAACATGTCGGAGGCGTGGTCCCCGGCGGTCCGGGCGATCGCGCGGCCCTTGCTGAGGTGGCGGTGGAGCGGCATTCCTTGACTCCCCGGGCGGTGGGACGGGAGGGGGCGGAGGTGGGGTACGACGGGGCCCGGGGGCGGTGGGATCCGCGCCCGGGCCGGTACGGGGAGGGGTGGGGGTGGGAGTCAGGACCTAGAACCTGATGCCGCTGAGCAGGCTGGCGAGGCTGGCGCCGCCCGCGGTGATGCTCGGTGCGATCGAGGAGCCGGCGATGTAGAAGCCCAGCAGGGCGCAGACGATGGCGTGGGAGACCTTCAGTCCGTCCCGGCGGAAGAAGAGGAAGGCGATGGTGCCGAACAGGACGATGCCGGAAATCGAGAGGATCATGTTCCGCTCCTCAGGAAGGTGGGGACAAGCAGGGGTGTTACGGTAAGCGCATTAATCGTGACAAAAAGTAATAGATGATGGAACGGCGCAAATGGGTGGTTCTGCCGTTCGAGACCGTTCCGTCGGCCGGGTGGCGTCGGCGCGCCGGCCGGGGTGGGGCCTGGCGTCGCGGGATTCGGTGGGCCGAGGCATTCCCGCTCGGCGGGCGGGAAGTTTCCGGGGGGTCCGGGAAGTTCCCTCGAATGGCTGCGCGGCGCGCGCGGCCGCGTGTCGTCGCGGGCGCGGGCCGTCATCCGGATTCCGGAGGCCGGCTGGCCCGTTCCGGCACCGGCCGCTACCGTGCCCTGGCGCAGCCCCGAGACCGCCCGACGACCGACCGGAAAGGCCGCCCACCATGACCGACGCCGCCAGCCAGCAGCCCGCCGACGCCCCCGACGCCGAGGTGGTCGCGCTCGCCGGGAAGCTCTTCGACGCCGCCCGGGCCGGGGAGACCGACACCCTGTCCGGCTACCTGGACGCCGGCGCCCCGGCCGACCTCACCAACGGCCGCGGCGACACCCTGATCATGCTCGCCGCCTACCACGGCCACGCCGCCACCGTCGCGGAGCTGCTCCGGCACGGCGCCGACCCGAACCTCGTCAACGACCACGGCCAGACCCCGCTGGCCGGCGCCGTCTTCAAGGGCGCCACGGACGTGCTCGACGTGCTGCTGGCCGGCGGCGCCGACCCGCGGGCCGGCGCCCCGAGCGCCGTGGACACCGCCCGGATGTTCGGCAAGGACGACCTGGTCGCCCGGTTCGAGGCCCGCTGAACGGGGACCGTAGGCTCTTCCGACATGAGCACCAGCACCGCCCAGGAAACCGGCACCGTCGAGTTCCGCATCACCGGCTACGCCCACCCCGACGCCCAGGCGCTCTCGGCGGAGGTCCAGCAGGAGTACGTGCGCCGCTACGGCGACCCGGACGAGACCGTCATGCACCCGGAGGACTTCGAGGCGCCGGCCGGCCTGTTCATGATCGCCTACCTGGACGGCCGGCCGGTCGCCTGCGGCGGCTGGCGGGCCAAGCAGGCCGGCCCGGACGACCTGCGCGACGGTGACGTCGAGCTGAAGCGGATGTTCGTGGTCCCCGAGGCCCGGGGCCGCGGCCTGGCCCGGGCGGTGCTGGGCCGCCTGGAGCGGACCGCGGCCGAGGCCGGGCGCACCCGCGTCGTCCTGGAGACCGGCACCGAGCAGCCCGAGGCCGTCGCGCTGTACCGGTCCGAGGGCTACGCCCCGATCCGGAAGTTCGGCATCTACAAGGACCACCCGCAGAGCATCTGCCTCGGCAAGGAACTGGCTCCGGCGGTCTGACCCGCGCTCGCGCGGGGAAGGCTCCCGTCGGCCCGAAGGGGGAGACGGATGAGTCACCGGCAAGCCGGACCCGGCGCACCCGGAGCCGACCGGCTCCCCACCCTGGCCGCGCCCGGCGGGGAGTTGGACCGGCTCGTCGGGGACGGCGCGCGCACCCTCGGGGCGGGCGCCGTCTGGGCCGTCGGCGAGGCCGACGGCACGCTCGGCGGCGGCAGCCACGGCGTGCTCGGGCAGGGGCCGTACGCGCGGCTGCGGCCCGGGCCGGACACCCTGTACGACCTCGCCAGCCTCACCAAGGTCGTCGCGCTCTGGCCCTGCGCCGGGGTGCTGCGGCAGACCGGCCGACTGCCCCTGGACGAGCCGCTCGGCCGCTGGTGGCGGCCGGCCGCAGGCCTCCCCGCCGGCGAGGTGACGGCCCGTCAACTCCTCGCCCACACCGCCGGGATGCTCCCGTACACCCGCTTCGAGGAGCTCTACGGGCGCGACCCCGCGGCGATCCGGGCCGGGGTCCTCGCCGCCCCGCTGCACCGCCCGCCGGGCACGGCCGTCGAGTACACCGACCGGGCCGCCGTGCTGCTCACCCACCTGGTCGAGGACCTCGGCGGCGCCCCGCTGGACGAGCTCGCCGCGCGCTGGGCCTGGCGGCCGCTCGGCATGGCCGACACCCGGTACGGCCCGCTCGACGCCGCGTCCGCCGGCCGGGCCGCGCCCACCGAGTACGACGAGGGCGTCGGCGGCCACCTGCGCGGCGTCGTCCACGACCCGTCCGCCCGGCTGCTCGGCGGCGTCTCCGGCAACGCCGGGGCCTTCTCCACCGCCCGCGACCTCGCCCGCTTCCTCACCGCGCTGCTCGCCCCGCCGCCCGCACTGCCCTGGGGCGGCGCGTGGATCGGGGAGTCGCTGCGCGAGCAGACCGGCGGCCTCGCCCCCGCCCGCGGCCTGTCCTGGCTGTGCGCCCCCGGCACCGACCCGGCCGAGGGCACCTTCGTCCACTACGGCTTCACCGGCACCGGCTTCTGGGTCTCCCGGCGGCTCGGCCGCTGGGCGCTGCTGCTCACCAACAAGGTGCACTACGACCGGGGCGTCCAGCGGCTGACCGAGCTGCGCAACGCCTTCCGGCGGGCCGTCTTCGGATAGGCCCCCGGCACTCCTTCGGGTGGATTCGGCGCGAACCGCCGTTTCGCGGGCCGCGACCGCGGCAGATTGTCCCCGAGGCGGCGGTCGGCGGAGGAGGCGCGATGACGGACACCTGGGCACTCTCGGAGGAGGAGTGGCTCGCCGGCATGGTGCGCGCCTACGTCGGGTGCAGCGTGCTGCTGACCGACGAGGCGGGCAGGATCCTGCTGCTGAAGGCCAGTTACCGCGACCAGTGGCAGTTCCCCGGCGGCGGGATGGACCCGGGGGAGGGGCCCGCCGAGTGCGCGGCCCGCGAACTGTACGAGGAGACCGGCCTGTCGGCCGGGCCGCTGCGGCTGCTGGTGGTGGAGTGGCGCGACGCGATCCCCGACCAGGGCGAACACGCCCACCCCGCCGTGCAGTTCATGTTCGACGGCGGGACGGTCGCGGCCGGGGCGGTGGTCCGGGCGCAGGCCGAGGAGGTCGCCGACCACGGGTACTTCACCCCGGCCCAGGCGGCCGTCCTGCTGCAGCCGGGTGCGGCGCGCCGGCTCACCGGGGCCCTGGAGGCCCGGCGGACCGGCGCCGCCGCACTGCTGCACTCGCCCGGGTACGTCGGATGACGGGAGGTCAGAGGAGGGTGCTCCAGTAGTACCAGAACCGGTTGAGGACCATCAGCGCGATCACCGCGGCCCACAGCACCGGCAGCGCCCAGTGGTACCGCGCCACCTCCCGGACGACCACCCGCAGCCGCGGGCCCACCGGGACGACGCCCGAGCGCAGGTTGTGCAGCGTGGTGTACCAGAACAGCGAGACCACCGTCGCCCACACCACCATGCAGTACGGGCAGAGCGCGCCGATGTCGTACAGCGCCTGGTAGACCAGCCAGTGCGCGAACACCACGCCCAGCGCGGTGCCCGCGTTCAGCCCCAGCCAGAACCAGCGCCGGTAGGCGGCCCCGGCGAGCAGCCCCGCGCCGATCGCCGTCAGCGCGCCGAAGGCGGCCAGCCCGAGCAGCGGGTTCGGGAAGCCGAAGACCTCGGCCTGCTCGGTGCGCATCACCGAGCCGCAGCTGATCACCGGGTTGATGTTGCAGCTGGGGACGTAGGAGGGGTTCTCCAGGATGCGGAGCTTGTCGAAGGTCAGGACGGCCGAGGCGGCCAGCCCGACCAGCCCGCCGAGGAACAGCAGGAGGGCGAGGGCGCGGCTCGCGCCGACCGGGGCCCGGCCGGTGCCGTCGCCGGGGGCGTCGTCGTCGGGGGCGGAGCGGGACAGGTGCACGGGGGTAGCGGCGGTCATGGCAGCACACTCCGGTGGCTGGCTTGGAGGAGCCGGCCCGGCCGGGGATCGGCCGGGCCGGGTGGTGCCGGTACGGGTGCGGGACGCGGCTTACTGGAGGCCGGCCGCCTGCTTCACCTGCGCGGTGAACTGCTCCGGCGGGACCACGGCGTTGCCGGCGAACAGGGTGATCTGCTTGCCGTCCACCTTGACGGTCGGAGTGCCGGTCACCCCGCTGTCGTTGAACGCGTCGGAGACCTTGGCCGCCCACGGGGCGTAGGTCCGGTCGGTCACCGCCTTCACGAAGGCGTCCGTCTTCAGACCGGGCACCTGGCCGGCCAGGTCCAGGAGGTGGTCGACGTCGCCGAAGCCGTCCTCGCGCTCGTCCGGCTGGTTGGCGTACAGCACGTCGTGGAACGCCTTGAACTTGTCCACGCCCTCGTTCAGCGCGGCGCCGACGGCGGCCAGCGCGGTGCGCGAACCCTTGCCGCCGAGGTTCTTGTCCAGGAACGCCGCCAGGTGGAATTCCACCTTGATCCGGCCGTCCTCGGTGAGCTTCCTGACGGTCTCGCCGTTCGCCGCCTCGAAGTGCTTGCAGACCGGGCAGCGGAAGTCCTCGTAGATCGCCATGGTGTGCGGCGCGTCGGCCTTGCCGTAGGTGACCACCGTGCCGTCCGGGCCGGAGGCGTTGGCCGGCACGACCAGCGGCGCCGAGGCGGCGGCGGAGGAGGCCTTGTCGTCCTTGCCCGAGGCCGAGTTGACCGCGAGGGCGACGCCGCCCGCGAGGGCCAGGACGACGACGGCCGAGACCGTCACCACGATCCGCTGCCGGCGCTTGGCGGCCTGCTGCTCGCGGCGCTGCGCCTCCTGGATCCGCTCACGGGCACTGATGCGCTTGGCCTGCTGCTTGCTGGGGGCCTGAGCCATGGGGAAGTCAACTCCTGTACGCGGCGCGCGGGTGCGCGCGGGAAGCCGCACCTGGTGCGGCGGGTTCGGGGAACGCGGGAGTCGTGCGCACTGCCTGCGGGCGCACCGGGCCGTCCGGCCGGGCACGCGGGAGGATCGAGCGGGAGGGGCGATCAGCAGGCAGGCGCGAGGGCGGGCGGGCCGCGCCGGGGCGCCGGGCTCAGCACCACGTCCTCGCGGCGCGGCCGCGGACGGTCCGACACCGGCAGCGGCACCCGCAGCACCGGGCGCACCGGAGCCGGGAGCAGCAGGACGACCAGGGCGCGCAGCGGGCCGGCCAGCGACTCGCGCAGCGCGCGCAGCGCCCGGGCCAGGGAGGACAGGGCGGCGTCGCCCATCCGCAGCCAGGCCGACGCGGCCAGGGCGATCACCAGGTGCACCAGCAGGAGCAGCAGCTGGGTCGCGGCGGGGGCCAACTGCCCGGCGTGGCCCAACGGGCCGCTCAGCAGCGAGCCGTCCACCGAACCGCCGCCACAGACCAGCAGGTTCACGCCGCGGGCGGGCACCTGACCGGTCAGCACCGGCGAACAGCCGGCCTGGCCCAGGTTGAAGGTGGTGTTGAGCAGCAGCTCGACCGGCACCATCACGCCGGAGATGTGCAGCAGCCGCCGCTCCCCGCCGGCCAGCACGGCCGCGACCAGGAAGACGACGGCACCGGCCGTGGCCACCAGCGACAGCGGCAGCGGGCGGCCGGTGATGACCACCTGGCCCAACGCGGCCATCGGCACGGCGAGCGCGGTGAACACCGCGGCCCGCAGGGCCCTGGTCGCACTGGAGGAGGTCGTCACGCTCCGGAGTATGCCATGGCGCCCGCATCCGGCACGAGGGCCCGTAGGTCCCTGGCCCGGCTGACGCGCGTTCAGTAGCCTGCGAGGTCGCCCGCGAGCCCGCCGGCCCGGCCGCTTCCGACGAGCGCTGCGGGGGCGGCAGCGGCGGTGCGCGGACTAGCCTGGAAGGCGTTCCCGCTGACCCGACGAGGGGAGCGAGCGCCGATGGCGAAAGCCGGGACCACGGTCGGGCAGGTGCTGATGGCCCGCATCGAGGCGCAGGCCGTGCTGCTGGCCGGCCTGGACGACGCCGTCCGGGCGGACGAGCCGGACGCCGTGCACCGGATGCGGGTCGCCTGCCGGCGGCTGCGCAGCGCCCTGCGGTCCTTCCGGCGGCTGTTCGTGCCCGGCGCCACCGAGGACCTGGTGGTCGAGCTGCGCTGGCTCGCCGGCGCGCTCGGCAGGGCCCGCGACCACGAGGTGCTGGCCGAGCGGCTGGCCGCCGAGGCCCGCCGGCTGCCCGCCGCCTGCGAGCCGGGGCGGGTCGCCGCCGCGCTGGAGCGGTGGGGCCGGGCCGAGTACCGGGAGGTCCGGTCCGAGGTGGTCGCCGCCGTCGACAGCCCCCGCCGCCGGGCGCTCGGCGAGGCCCTTGCCGTCCTGCTCGCCGACCCGCCGCTGCGCCCGCGCGCCGCCCGCGACGCCGGCCCGGAGCTCTCCCGGATCGCCGCCCGCGAGCAGCGCCGCACCGCCGAACGCGTCCGCACCGCCCTCGCCGCCGGCCCCGAGCAGCGGGACCACGCCCTCCACCAGGCCCGCAAGGCGGCCAAGCGCGCCCGCTACGCCGGTGAGACCGCCGTCCCGGCGGTCGGCGCCCGGGCCGAGCGCTACGTCCGGCGGATGAAGGCCGTCCAGGAGGCGCTGGGCGAACACCAGGACGCCGTGGTCGCCGCGGGCACCCTCGCCGCCCACGCGGCCGACGGCGGCGAGCCGTTCGGCTACGGCGTCCTGTACGGCGGCCGGCTGGCCGTCGCGGAGGCCGCCCGGCGACGGCTGCCGGACGTCTGGCGGCGGGCGGCCGGACGGAAGCTCGCCCGGTTCGACTGACCGGGGCCTCAGCGGGGGTCGAGCCCCGCCGAGCGGGCCGCCTCGCGCAGCAGCTCCCGGAGCATCGCGGTGGTCAGCCGGCCGGTGTTCGTGTTGCGCGGGCTCACGTGGTAGCAGCCGTACATCCGCAGCTCCGGGCCGCCGTCGCGGGCCGGGAAGGCGGCCAGGGCGGCGTGGCCGAAGGCGGGGCGGGGACGGGGGACCTGCCAGCCGGCGTCCGCGATCACCGGCAGCATCGCCTGCCAGGCGAAGCCGCCGAGGGCGACGACGGTGCGCACCGTGGGGCGCATCAGCTCCAGTTCCCGGGTGATCCAGGGCCGGCAGGTGTCGCGCTCGGCGGTGCTGGGCCGGTTGTCGGGCGGGGCGCAGCGGACCGGGTCGGTGATCCGCACGCCGAACAGCTCCAGGCCGTCGCCGTGGCGGACGGACTCGGGGCGGTTGGCGAGCCCGAGCTCGTACAGGGAGGCGTAGAGCAGGTCGCCGGAGGGGTCGCCGGTGAAGATCCGGCCGGTGCGGTTGGCGCCGTGGGCGGCGGGGGCGAGGCCGACCAGGACGAGCGGGGCGTCCGGCGGGCCGAAGCCGGGGATGGGGCGGGCCCAGTAGTCCCAGTCCAGGTAGGCGCGGCGCTTGGTCCGGGCGGTCTCCTCGCGCCACTCGACCAGGCGGGGGCAGGCGCGGCAGCCGGTGACGACGCGGTCCAGCGCGGCGGTTCCGCCGGCCCGGGCGGCGGCCGCGGCGGGGTGGCGGGGGTCGTCGGGGTCGTCGGCGGGCCCGTCCGCGGCTGCGTCCGCGGGTGCGTCCGCAGGTTCGTCGGCGGGCTCGTCGGAGGGGGAGGGCACGGCCACGGTCGGCATGGCCCCGATCCTAACCAGCCGGGGCCCCGGGGGGCCGGGGGACGTTCCGGGGCGGGCCGGGCAGGCGTAGCGTGGAACCAGTTGCTCCGGCGGTCCCCGGCCGGTCCGGGTCGGCGGCGGCCGGACGCGCCGGTGTGCGCGCAGGCCGCGAGGAGGCCGCGATGATCGTCGATGCGGTGCTGGGTGCCGTCGGAGGGCTCGTCGGCCTGGGGGCGATCTGGGCGGGCATGAGCATCAGGGTCGTCCAGCAGTTCCAGAAGGGCGTGGTGTTCCGCTTCGGGAAGGTGCGCGACGAGGTGCGCGATCCCGGGCTGGTGGCGCTGCTGCCGATCGCGGACCGGCTGCGCAAGGTGAACGTGCAGATCGTGACGATGCCGATCCCGGCGCAGGAGGGCATCACCCGGGACAACGTGACCGTGCGGGTGGACGCGGTGGTCTACTTCCGGGTGCTGGACCCGGTGAAGGCCACCGTCAACGTCCAGGACTACAACTTCGCGATCTCCCAGGTCGCGCAGACCTCGCTGCGCTCGATCATCGGCAAGAGCGAGCTGGACGACCTGCTGGCCAACCGGGAACCGATCAACCAGGGGCTGGAGTTGATGATCGACAGCCCGGCGCTGGGCTGGGGCATCGAGATCGACCGGGTGGAGATCAAGGACGTCGCGCTGCCGGAGTCGATGAAGCGCTCGATCGCCCGGCAGGCGGAGGCCGAGCGGGAGCGGCGGGCCCGGATCATCACGGCGGACGGCGAGTACCAGGCCTCGGAGCGGCTGTCGGAGGCCGCGGCGGTGATGAGCGCGACCCCGGCCGCGCTCCAACTGCGGCTGCTGCAGACCGTGGTGGAGGTGGCCGCGGAGAAGAACTCGACGCTGGTGCTGCCCTTCCCGGTGGAGCTGCTGCGCTTCCTGGACAGCGCGACGGAGGTCCAGCAGCGGAACCTGCTGACGGCCGCGGCGGCCGCGGCCGGGGCGAAGGCCGCGGAGGAGGCGGTGGAGAGCGGCGAGGTCCCGGAGGAGGAGCTGGAACCGGACCATACCAAGCACGAACTGCCGCCCCTGGAAGAGGTGTTGGAGCACTTGCCGGTGGACCGTCCGGAGCCGCCGGACGGCCGGCCCGGGCGCGACGGCCGGGAAGCGACGGCCGGGGAGGAGTGAGCGGACCGGGCCCCGGTGGCGTCGGCCACCCGCCCGGACCAGGATGGACGAGGGGAAGGGAAGCCAGGTCAGGAGGCGGACCATGACCAGAGCCAGCGACATCATGCACCCGGGCGCGGAGTGCGTCCGCGAGCACGAGACGCTCGCGGCCGCAGCCCGGATCATGCGGGAACGGCATGTGGGCGCGCTGCCCATCTGCGGGCCGGGCGACAAGCTGGTGGGCATCGTGACCGACCGCGACATCGTGCTGCGCTGCGTCGCCGAGGGCCGTGACCCGGCGTCGGTGACGGCGGGCGACCTGGCGCAGGGGCGGCCGATGACGGTGGAGGCGGACGAGGACTGCGAGCAGGTGCTGCGGGTGATGGAGCAGTACCAGGTGCGCCGGCTGCCGGTGATCAACCACCCGGAGCACAAGCTGGTCGGCATGATCAGCGAGGCGGACATCGCGCGCGGCCTGCCGCAGGCGCGGGTCGCCGAGTTCGTCTCGGCGGTCTGTGCGGAGGAGGCGCCCGCGGGGGCGGCCCAGGGCTGAACCCGCCGTACCCACGCGGCCCCCGCCCCCGGCACCGCACCGGGCGGGGGCTGCGGCCGCGCCGGTCGGCCGGGGCGGGACGAGGAGGCCGGGGGCCGGCCGGCTCACCCCAGGGCGTAGACGGCGGTGGCGTGGGCGGCGGGGTCCTCGTCGCCCTCGGGGGCGAGGGCGACGTCGAGGAAGGCGATCCGGCGGCCGAGCTTGGTGATCCGGGCGTGCACCAGGACGTCCCGGTCGAGGACCGCGCGCTGGAAGCTGGTGGACTGCTGGACGGTGGTCATCGGGCCGAAGCCGCCGCGGGCCGATGCGACGGCGATCACGCAGGCCGTGTCGGCGGCGGCCATCAGCGCCTGGCCGGACAGGGCGCCGCCCTCGCGGGCGAGCCGGTCGGACCAGGGCAGCCGCAGGACGGCGTGGCGCTCGCCGGCCTCGACGGTCGACAGGCCCAGGGCCTGCACCCAGGGCGCGAAGTGGTCGGCGAGGACCTGGTCCGCCGCGGCGGTGGTGAGGGTCATCGCGCCATTGTGCCGGGCGTGTCGGCGCGGTGTCAGCAGGCCGGCGCGGCCAGGGCGTCGAGGTGGCGGCGCAGCACCGCGCGCAGCTCGTCCGGCCCGACCAGGTCGGGGTGCTGGACGGCCTGGAGGGTGAGTCCGTCCAGCAGGGCGGAGAGCCGGCGGGTCTCGACGGCGAGGTCGAGCCCGGGGGCCAGGCGGCCGGAGCGCTCGGACTCGACGAGGACGCGCCGGACCAGGTCGTCGAGGCCGGCCTGCAGCTCGGCGGCGCGGGGCCGCAGCTCGGGCCGGGTGCGGGCGGCGGTGACGAAGGACAGCCAGAGCGCGGACTCCTCCCGGCGCTCGGCGTCCAGCGGGAGGGTCTCGGCGAGCAGCCCGGCGACCAGCTCGCGCCGGTCGGCGCCGGGGGCCGGGTCGAGCAGGGCGGCGGCGTGGACCCGGACGCGGGCCTCGATCCGCCGGGCCAGCTCGCGCATCGCGAAGATCATCAGCTCCGAGCCGCCGGCGAAGTAGTGCCGCACCGAGCCGACGGCCAGTCCGGCCTCCTCGGCGACGTTGCGCAGCGAGGCGTGCTCCAGGCCCTCCCGGGCCGCGACGCGCAGCACGGCGTCGGCGACGGCCTGGCGGCGTTCGGCGGGGTCGACGATCTTCGGCATGTTGCCGTTATAGCACGGGCGAGCTAAATTGCTGATTTAGCACGGTCGAGCCATAAAAACCGGGGGAGTGGATGAACGGCTGGGTGTACGCGGGGCTGGTCGCCGTCGTGGTCGTGGTGGTGGTGATCCGGCGGCTGCGCGGCGAACCGCTCAACGCGCGGGACCTCTTCGGCGCGCCGGTGGTGCTCACCGGGCTCGGCGGGTGGACGGTCGCCCAGCGGCCCGGCCTCCGGGTGTCGGACTACGGCTGGATCGCGGCGGGCGCCGTGCTCGGCGTCGCGCTGGGGGCGGTGCGCGGCGCCACCATCCGGGTCTACGAGCGTGAGGGCGTGCTGTGGCAGCGCTACACCGGGCGCACCTTCCTGGTCGCGGCGCTCTCGCTGGCCGTGATGGCCGGCTTCGCCGCGCTGGCCGGGTACTACGGCCTGGCCCCGGACGCCCGGCCGGTCCAGCTGTCGATCGGGGTGGGCTTCCTGGGAGAGGCCCTGGTGGTGGGCTGTCGGGGAGTCGTTTCGGGTGTCCCGTTCGCGCCCGAGCGGCGGGGTGCGAGCCCGCTGGACCGACTTCGTCGGTAACTCTGGTTGTCAATGCCAAGGCTGGTAACTACAGTTGTCGGCATGGTCGCTGTGGAGATCACCCATGAGGAACAGGTCGAGCTGGCCAAGGCCCTTCTCGACGCCCTTGACCCCCTCGCCACCGCCGTGCGCGCCCGCGCGACCGGCCTGCCCGCGGAGCGGATGTGGGACGCCGAACCGGTCGAGGTCGCGCTCTCCGTGCTGTCCGCCTGGAAACTGGTGGACGCGGAGGTCAAGCGGCTCACGGCCGGCGCGGCCGCCACCGCGGGCTCCTACGGCGCCAGCTACGAGCAGCTCGGCGCCGCCTGGGGCATCACCCGGCAGGGCGCGCGGAAGAAGTGGCCGGCGGCGGTCAGCCGTCCGGCGGCCCGGCCCGGCTCGCTCGACCTGTTCGGCGGCACAGCCGATCTCGCCGAGGACGAGGCCGCCGGCGGCTGGCGCTGGACGGCCGTCGGTGCGGACGGGGAGCGCGGTGAGGCCGCCACCGCCCACCGGACCCGGGAGGAGGCCGCGGCGCACGCCGGGGCCTTCCTCGCGGCGCACGCCTAACCGGCGTCCCGCAGAGCCCGGGCGATCAGCTCCGCCAGGTGCAGGGCCTGCCGCCCGTCGGCGAGTTGGGCGATCTGGGTGCGGCAGCTGAAGCCGTCCGCGAGGACCACCGTCCGGGGCCCGGCGGCCCGGACCTCGGGCAGGAGCACCCGCTCCGCGATGGCCTCGGACACCTCGAAGTGGCCCCGGGTGAAGCCGAAGTCGCCCGCCAGGCCGCAGCAGCCGGCGTCCAGCACCCGGTTGTCCAGGCCGATCCGGGCCTCCACCCGGCGGTCGGCAGCGCTGCCGAGCACCGCGTGCTGGTGGCAGTGGGTCTGGGTGACGGCGGCCAGCGGGATCCGCGGGAGCGGGGCGTCCGGGGCGTACTCGTCGAGGAACTCGGCGAAGGTGCGGGTGCGGTCGGCGAGCGGGCGGCCCTGCGCCCCGAGCAGTCGGGGCAGGTCCTCGCGCAGGGTCGCCGTGCAGCTCGGGTCCAGGCCGACCACGGGGGTGTCGGTCGGCACCCGGACTTCCGCCAGAACCCGCAGGCTGCGCCGCAACACCCGCCGGGCGGTGCCGAGTTGGCCGGTAGAGTACCAGGTGAGGCCGCAGCAGACCGGGCCCGGGGGCAGCCGGACGTCGAAGCCCAGGTGCTCCAGCACCTCGACGGCCGAGCGGAGCACGTTCGGCTGGAGGCGGTCGGAGAAGGTGTCCGGCCACAGCAGCACCGGCCGGGCGCCCGCCGGGGCCGGGTGGGCGGCCCGGTGCCGCCGGTACCAGGCGGTGAAGGTCTCCGGCGGCAGGACCGGCAGCACCCGGCGCGGGTCGATCCCGCCGAGCCGCTTGAGCAGCCCGCCGGCCCGCGAGCGGGCGAGCGCGTTGGCGGCCCCGGGTGCGAGCGCGGCGGCCCGCAGCCAGAGCGGCAGCCAGCCCATCGAGTAGTGCGCGGGCGGACGCGGCCGGTGCCGGTAGTGCTGGTACAGGAACTCGGACTTGTAGGTCGCCATGTCGACGTGGACCGGGCAGTCGCTCGCGCAGCCCTTGCAGCTCAGGCAGAGGTCCAGCGCCTCCCGGACCTCCTCCGAACGCCAGCCGTCCGGGATCGCCTCCCCGCGCAGCAGCTCGGCGAGCAGCCGGGCCCGCCCCCGGGTGGAGTGCCGCTCCTCGCCGGTGGCCAGGTAGCTCGGGCACATCACCCCGCTGCCCGGGGCCACGCACTTGGCGACGCCCACGCAGCGGTGCACCGCCTTGACCAGGCTGCCGCCGTCCTGCTCGTACGGGAGGGCCAGCGGCAGTGTGCGGCGCGGGGCGGTGACGAAGCGCAGGTCGGCGTCGAGCGGCCGGGGATCGACCAGGGCGCCCGGGTTGAGCAGGTTCTCCGGATCCCAGATCCGCTTGAACTCGCCGAACAGGCCGATGACTTCGGGCGGGTACATGCGCGGCAGCAGCTCGGCCCGGGCCTGTCCGTCGCCGTGCTCGCCGGAGAGCGAACCGCCGTACGAGACCGCCAGATCGGCCGCCTCCTCCAGGAATTCCCGGAAGACCGGCACCCCTTGGGGCTCGTCCAGCGGGAAGTCGATCCGCAGGTGCACGCAGCCGTCGCCGAAGTGCCCGTACGGGACGCCGTGCAGGCTGTGCCGGCGCAGCAGGGCGCGCAGGTCCCGCAGGTAGTCGCCGAGCCGCTCGGGCGGGACGGCGGAGTCCTCCCAGCCGGGCCAGGCCTCGCCGCCCCCGGGCAGCCGGGTGACGATCCCCGCGCCCGACTCCCGGACGGCCCACAGCTGGCGCTGCTCGGCCGGGTCGGTGACCAGGGCGACGGTGGCCGAGCGCTCGCGGCGCACCGCGTCGGCGAGCCGGCGGGCGGCCTGGTAGGCGGCCAACGGGGTCGCGCCGACGGTCTCCAGGAACAGCCAGCACTCGCCGGCGGGCAGCCGGTCCAGCGCGGGCGGGCGGGGCCCGGCGGCGAGCAGCGCGGCGATCAGGTCGGCGGCCATGCCCTCGGCGGTCAGCGGACCGTACGGCAGCAGCGCCGGGACGGCGTCGGCGGCGGCGCCCTCGTCGGGGTAGCCGGCCACCACCAGGGCCCGGGCGGGCGGGTCCTCGACCAGCCGGACGGTGGCGCCGAGCAGCAGCGCGCAGGTGCCCTCGGTGCCGGTGAGCGCCCGGGCCAGGTCGTGGCCGTGCTCGGGCAGCAGCGCGTCCAGCGGGTAGCCGGAGGTGCGGCGGGGCAGCCGCGGCATTCCCTGCCGGATGAGGGCGAGGTTGCGGTCGGTGAACTCCTGGAGTTCGCCGTGCAGCCGCCCCGCCCGGCCGGGCAGCGCGCGCAGCGCCGCGCGCTCGTCCGCACCGAGCCGCCCGCCGACGGTCAGCTCGGTGCCGTCCGCGAGCAGCAGCTCCAGCCGCTCGACGTTGTCGGCGGTGCGCCCCCAGGCGAGCGAGTGCGAGCCGCAGGAGTCGTTGCCGATCATGCCCCCGAGGGTGCAGCGGCTGTGCGTGGACGGGTCCGGGCCGAAGCGCAGCCCGTACGGCCGGGCGGCGCGCTGGAGGTCGTCCAGCACGGTGCCCGGCTGGACGCGCGCGGTGCGGGCCTCCGGGTCCAGCTCCAGCACCGCGCCCAGGTGGCGGCGGAAGTCCAGCACCACCGCGCCGGGGCCGATCGCCTGCCCGCCGATGCTGGTCCCGGCCCCGCGCGCCACCACCGGCACCCGGTGCTCACGGCAGAGCGCCAGCGCGGTGCGCACGTCGTCGAGGTCGGCGGGCTTGACCACGCCGAGCGGCAACTGCCGGTAGTTGGAGGCGTCGTGGCTGTAGACGGTGCGCTCGGCGGCGCCGAAGCGGACCTCGCCGCGCACCACGGCGGCCAGCTCGCGGGCCAACGCGGCCCCGGGGACGGCGGACGGACGGCTCACCAGGGACCTCCCGGGCGGGTGCGGCGACGGCTCCGCCGATGATCGCAGCCGCGCGGCCTGCCGGGCACCGGGCACGACGGGGGTACCGCCGACGGGGTGTCGTATGACAGTCTCGGCGGTCATGATCGACGAACCCGCGGCCGTGGACCCGGCCGGCCCCGACGCCTACCTCGCCCACCTCCCGATCGGCGAGCCGCTGCCCTTCCCGGCGGACGGCGCGCCGTCCTGGGAGATCTTCCCGTACGAGGGCGAGCTGACCGTCCGGCGACTGCGGGCGCCCGAGTTGCCCGAGCCGCCCCGGCAGGGCGAGGACGGCCCGGACGGCTGCCCGGACTGCGCCCGCCCGGACACCGACTTCCTGTGGACGGACGAGCACTGGCGGCTCGGCACCACCGAGCAGCCGGACGGCCTGCCCGCCACCCTGCTGCTCTGGCCGCGCGCCCACCACGACCTGCTGGATCTGCCGGCCGAACTCTCCGCGGCGCTGGGGCCGATGCTCCAGCGGGTGGAGCGGGCCGTACGGTCGCTCGGCGGCGTCGGCCGGGTCCATGTGAACCGCTGGGGCGACGGCGCCGCCCACCTGCACCTGTGGATCCTCGCCCGGCCCGAGGGGATGGCGCAGCTGCGCGGCTCGACGCTGCCGCTGTGGATGGACGTGCTGCCGCCGCTGCCCGCCGCGGTGCGGGCCGAGCGGGCTCGCCGGATCGCCGCCGCGATGGCCGCCGGGGGCGGCACCGCGCACGCCTGAGCGGCCCGCCCGGCCGCCGCTCCGCTGCCCGCGCTACTTCCGCCCGGTGAGCGTGCCGCGCGCGATGTGGGACAGCTTGGCCACCTCGAAGGCCGGGTAGGCCCCGCCCGCCAGCAGCGAGAACTTGATCCCCTCGCGGCCGCCCGGCCGGCGGTGCCCGGGCGGCTGGAAGCGGCGGTGGTGCTCGGCGGCGCGGTGGAAGAACTGCGGCCGCTCGGCGCGGCTGACGCAGCCGGCCAGGTCGAAGACGAACAGGTAGTGCCGGACCATCCGGACGAACAGCGCGTCGCGCACCGCGTACAGGTGCGGCTGGTCCTCCAGCAGGGCGAAGCTGCGCTCGTACTGCTCGAACAGGTCGAAGACGCTGCTGCCCGGGCCGCTCGCCGGGTGGACGGTCTCCCGGCGGCGCAGCTGGACGCACTCGCGCGCCAGCACGGCGGCCTTCCGGGCGCCGAGCAGCGCGGCGTGCGCCACCGGGACCTCCTCGTAGCGGCCGGGCGGGAAGGCCAGGCCCAGTTCCTCCCAGTGGCCGCGCCGGAGCAGACGGTCCCAGACCAGCGGCGGCGCGCCGAACAGCGCGGGCCGGTCGAAGGGCGCGAACGGCTCGGGGCCGGCCTCGGCGAGCAGCGCCTCGGCCCCGCCCGGCCAGTCCCGGTCCTGGTGCCGGCGGGAGTGGCCGAACAGCAGCACGTCCACCGGGCCGGTCTGCCGGAGCCGGTCGGCGAGCGTCTGGAGCGCGTCCCGGGGCAGCAGGTGGTCGGCGTCCAGGAAGAGCAGGTACTCGCCGGTCGCCCGCGCGGCCCCCGCGTTCCGGCTCGCCCCGACCCCGACCGCCGCGTTCAGGTGCAGCACCGACACCCGGGGGTGCCGGGCCGCGTACGCGTCGGCGAGCCCACCCGCGGTCTCGGGGGAGCGGTCGGCGACGACGATCACCTCGACGTCGGCCAGGGACTGCGCGAGCAGCGAGTCCAGGCAGTCGGCGAGCTGTTCGTGCTGGTCGTAGGCGGGGACCACGACGCTGATCAGGGGTGAGGGCATGACGCCGGAGCGTAAGAGGGCTCGCGAACCGTGGCAAAGGCCTGACGGCGCGTAATTACGAGCAATCAGTGGCAAATCGTACGAGCGTACGCCATATCTTCACGCCGCCTTCCGGCCGTGTCCACGCTCCCGACCTGGGGCGATGCGCGCCGGGGGGTGCGCCGGGGCCCGCGACGCGGGGTGCGTCGCGGGCCCGGGAGCCGAACGGTCGGCCTGGTGCCGGGGTTCGGCCTAGTACCAGTGGTGGGCCTGCCAGAACGACCAGGCGGCGCAGGGGCTGCCGTAGCGGGTGTTCATGTAGTTCAGGCCCCACTTGATCTGGGTGGCCGGGTTGGTGCGCCAGTCGGCGCCGGCGGAGGCCATCTTGGAGCCGGGCAGGGCCTGGACCAGGCCGTAGGCGCCGGAGGAGGCGTTGACCGCGAGCGGGTTCCAGCTGCTCTCGCGGAACACGATGTTGCTGAAGCACTGGAGCTGGCCGGCCGGGACGATCTGCGCGGCGATCTGCTGCGGGGTGCCGGAGTAGGCGGCCGGGGCGCTGTCGAGGTTCTTGCGCTCCTGGGAGCGGGAGGCGGCGGCCTCGGCGTCGGCCTTGGCCTTGGCGTCCGCCTGCGCCTGGGCCTGGGCCGCGGCCTGCGCCTGCGCCTGGGCGGCGGCGTCCGCCTCGGCCTTGGCCCGGGCCTCCTGGGCGGCCTGCTCGGCGGCGGCAGCGGTGTCAGCGGTGTCGGCCTGGCCCCGGCCCTGGTCGGCGACCGGCGCGCCGTCCACCGAGACGGCGGCCACGGGGGCGGCCTCGGTGGTGCTCCCGGCCTGCGGGACGGCGAGGGCGGCGGTGGCGGCGCTCGCGACCACCAGGGTGGCGACGCCGGTGATCAGGGAGTTGCGGCGGGCATGGCTGAGCTGCATGGGGCGGACGATCCTTCTCCGTCGGGGGCCGTGCCGGTGGCACCGGGGGCGGGCGTCGCGTGGGCTCCGGGTCAGCGGGGCCGGTGCGGCCGCCCTGGACGGCCGTGGCGCCCCGGCGGAAGCGGCGGGGCGGGCGGGCTGCGCGGCGGCGGAGGTGATCGGCTGCGCTGCCTGGCGACGGGCCATTCTTGGCAGGGCCGGGGACGGGTGGCAAAGGCGTCACCTACTACGCCGGATCGTGGCTGCGGGGCGGTCACGGCGGGGTCCGGTGGAGAATTCGGAGGGATTTGCCCGGATTGCCCATCTGGGGATCGACGCCGGCGACCACGGCGGATCGCAAGGGCGGCAGCCGCGGTGGCCTGTGTTCTTCAGGAGGAGCGCGGGCGGGGGCGGTCCGGCCGCGGCCCCCGGGGCCCGCTGGTGAGCGGGCCCCGGGCCGCGGTTCCACTATCGGTGATCGTAGGTGGCGAACCCGCTGTGGGCGGGCTCACACATGGACGGCCGGAAGCTCGGCGCAGCGTGAGCGGACGGTCACGCACTCAGGAGCTCGCGTACGGATTCCCGGGGACGGGCCGCGCGGGGGCGGAGGGCTGCTCGGGGGCGGGCGTCTCCTCCTCCGGCTCGTCCTGCCCCGTCGTCGGCACCAGGTCGCGGGCCAGCAGGGTGGCGCCGGCGACGGCCCCCGGCATGGCGAGCACCGTGACCAACGGCACCAGGAACGCCAGCACCAGCGGCGTGCCGAAGCCCAGCGCCAGCCCGAGCCGGCCGCGCAGCAGCCGGATCCGCTCGGGCTGCGGCACCCCGCGCCGCTGCAGGGCGACGGCCGTCAGCTCGACGGTCAGGAAGAAGCCGGACACCAGGAAGCCGAGCGCCGGGACCACCGTCTGCCCGATCACCGGGATGAACCCGCAGGCGAACAGCAGCACGCCGAACGCGGCCACCCGCGCCAGCACGTACACGCTGTCGCGCAGCGCGATCAGCAGTTCGAGCCAGACCGGGATGTCCGGCGGGGTGGGCGCGCCGCCCTCGCTCTCGTCCACCGCGGCGCAGAGCGCCTCGTAGAAGGGCTGTCCGACCAGCAGGGTGACGGCGGTGAAGGTGAGCAGGGAGAGCAGCAGGCCGCCGCCGAAGACGATCGCGGCGAGCGCGTCGCGCAGCAGGTCCCGCCAGGGCGAGCCCCAGTGGTCGGCGAACGGGGTGGCCCAGGCCGCGAGGTCCACGGACCAGGCGCCGAGGAAGGCGAGCGCGACGACGTAGCCGACCAGGGCGATCAGGGCCGGCAGCATCCCGAAGCCCCACCAGCGGCCGTGCCGGCCCACCCACTTCTGGCCCGCGATCAGGTACTTCGTCCCCGCCACAAGATCTCGCATGGGCGATCACCCTAGGGCCTCCCCGCCCGGAACCTCGCATTGCCGTGTTCCTGCCAGTTTCGACCGGCAAGGTCCGGGCCCTCCTGCCGCACCGTCCGCCGGGCCACTCTCGGTGCTCCCCCACCTGTCAAGGAGGAGCTCGATGAAGCGTCAACTCGGCAGAATGACGAGTCTGTTGGCCGGCCTGGTGCTCGGCGCCGGCCTGCTCGTGCTGCCCGCCGCCGCCTCGCCCGCACCGTCCCCCGGCGTGGTCGGCGGCACGCGGGCGGCGCAGGGCGAGTTCCCGTTCATGGCGCGGCTCTCGATGGGCTGCGGCGGCGCGCTCTACACCCCGCAGATCGTGCTCACCGCCGCCCACTGCGTCGACGGCACCGGCGCCAACAGCAGCATCACCGCCACCTTCGGGGCGGTCGACCTGCGCAGCGGCAGCGCGATCAAGGTCCGCTCCTCGTACGTCTACCAGTCGCCGGGCTTCACCGGCGCCGAGAACGGCGACGACTGGGCGCTGATCAAGCTGGCCTCGCCGGTGAACAGCAGCCTGGTCAGCACCCTGCCGATCGCCACCACCACCGCCTACGACAGCGGCACCTTCACCATCATGGGCTGGGGCGCCGCGCGCGAGGGCGGGGCCCAGCAGCGGTACCTGCTCAAGGCCACCGTGCCGTTCGTCGACGACGCCGGCTGCGAGAGCGCCTACCCGGGCCTGAACAAGGCCGGCTCGATCTGCGCGGGCTACGTCGACCAGGGCGGCGTCGACACCTGCCAGGGTGACTCGGGCGGCCCGATGGTCCGCCAGGACACGGCGGGCCGCTGGATCCAGGTCGGCATCGTCAGCTGGGGCAACGGCTGCGCCCGCGCGGGCTACCCGGGGGTCTACTCCCAGGTGAGCACCTACGCGGCCGACATCGCCGCGGCGGCGGCCGGCCTCTGAGCCGACCCGGCGCGGGCGCCGGCCGAACCGGCGCCCGTCCCGGCCGATCCGGTCCGGCGGGGTCGGCCACCACTTCCCCAGGTGGTGGCCGGCCCCGCCGGGCCGTGGCTGAGCGGATGCCGCGGCACGGCGGGCGGGGCACCCCGCGTCCGGGCGGTCACCCGCGCAGCCACTCCTCGGCCCGCCGCCGCTCGCGGGCGATCCGGCCGGTGGCGTTCGGGGGCAGCAGGGCGAGCAGGCCGACGGCGGCGTCGGCGCGGCCGCCGAGGGCGTGGGCGCCGGCCAGGCGGGCGGTGACCAGGGCGTGGTCGCGCGGACGGGCGGCCGGGTCGAGCAGGCGCAGGGCGGCCTCCAGCCGGTCGGCGGCGGCGCGGGCGTGGCCGGCGCGGCCGGTGCGGACGGCGAGGTCCCGCTGGCAGGTGCCGTGCGCGACGGCCAGGACCAGGTCGGCGCGTGCCGACCAGGGCGTCGGCTCGCCGGAGCGCAGCGCGGCACCGGTCAGCCGCCGGGCGTCCTCCAGGGCCCGGGACACCTGGGGCGCCCGGCCGGCCAGGGCGTGGGCGTGGGCCTGGACGACGGCGGCCCAGGCCCGCGGCCCGGGCAGAGGAGGGGCGGTGTTCCGGGCGGCGTCGGCCAGGGCGAGCGCGGTGGCGTCGTCGCCGTGCCACCAGTAGAGGGTGCTCTGCCGGGCGAGCAGTGCGGCCGCGGTGGCCCGGTCGCCGGTCGCGTGGGCCCACTCCAGGCCGGTGGCGTACCAGCTGAGTGCCCGGGCGTGGCGGCCGCCCTCGAAGTGCGCCCAGCCGGCGAGTTCGGCGTACTGGGCGGCGAGCGACCCGGCGGCGGGGTGGTCGCGCGGGTCCGGGAGGGCCCGGCCGAGCAGGGTGTGGGCGTGGTGCTCCAGGACGGCGGCCAGTTCCTCGCCGCCGAGCCGGGCCGCGGCGGCGCGGTAGGCGGCGAGCAGCTGGGCGAGCGCCTCGACGGTGGCGTCGTCCGGTGGGGCCGGGGCGGCCGGGAGCGGTGGGCGGGCGGCGGCGGCGCGGGCGCCGAGGCGCTCGCGTTCCCGGTGGACGGACTGCCAGAGGGCCGCCAACTCGCCGCCGGCGAGCAGGAGTTCGTCGGCCCGGGCGGGCAGTCCGGGCGGCGGCCAGCGGCGGGCGTTCTCCACCCGGCTGATCAGTGAGTCGTGGTAGCCGAGCAGCCGGCCGACCTCGGCCTGGCTCAGCCCGCGGGCCTCGCGCCAGTGGCGCAGCCGGTGGCCGAAGCGCAGGCGCGCGGCCTCGGGTTGCGCGCGCGGAGGGGGTGGCGGGGGCGGTGCGGGGGCGGGCAGGGGCGGCACGGGGTCTCCCGGAGGGGCGGGGGCTCGTGGGGGAGCGTCATGCCCTGGTATCCCCTTTGACGTGCCTTGGTCAAACTGGGGGTGTGCGGGGTGGCCGGGGCCCGGCTCCCGGCCACCCCGCACGCCGGGAACGGCACCGGGCCCGGGAGCCTCCGCAACGGCTCCCGGGCCCGGCGTTCCCGCGCGGGGCGGACGGGTCAGGAGCCCGCCGCCACCGCGGCCCGCCGCCGTCGGCCCACCACGGCCGAGGCCGCCAGCACGATGGCTGCGGCGACCAGCGACAGGTACATCTGCTTGCGCCCGTCGGCGTCGGTGAACATGTACGCCATGACGAACCCGATCATGCCCATGGCCGTCCAGGTCAGGTACGGGTACAGCCACATCCGGACGGTGTGCCGCTCGGGCATCTCGCGCTCGATGATCTTGCGCATCCGCAGCTGGGTGGCGCAGATGACCAGCCAGACGAAGAGCGCGACGGCGCCGGAGGAGTTGAGCAGGAAGGCGAAGACGGTGTCCGGCGAGGTGTAGTTGAAGAACACCGCGACGAAGCCGAAGACCACCGAGGAGAGGATCGCCACCCGCGGCACGCCGCGCGAGGTCACCGTGGCGAAGGCCTTGGGCGCGTCCCCGCGCTGGCCGAGCGAGAACGCCATCCGGGAGGCCGTGTACATCCCGGAGTTGAGGCAGGACAGCACCGCCGTCAGCACGATCACGTCCATCACCTGGCCGGCGCCCGGGATGCCGATGTGGTCCAGAACCGCCACGTACGGGCTCGCCTTGACCTCGGCGGAGTCCCACGGCAGCAGGGTGACCACGAGCAGGATCGAGCCCAGGTAGAAGATCCCGATGCGCCAGATGACGCTGTTGGTGGCCTTGCTGACCGCCTTCTCCGGGTCCTCCGACTCGCCGGCGGCCAGGGTGACGATCTCGCTGCCCATGAAGGCGAAGACCACGGTGAGCATGCCGGTGAAGACCGCGCCCACCCCGTGCGGCAGGAAGCCGCCGTGGCCGGTGAGGTTGCTGGTGCCGACCGAGTGGGTGCCCGGCAGCAGACCGAAGGCGGCGAGGGTGCCGATCACCAGGAAGGCGGCGATCGCGACCACCTTGATCCCGGCGAACCAGAACTCGAACTCGCCGTAGGAGGCCACCGAGAAGAGGTTGGTGGCGGTCAGTACCGCCATCACTATCAGCGCCCAGCCCCACTGCGGCACGCCGGGCACCCAGTTGTTGAGGATCTTCGCGCCGGCCGTCGCCTCGACGGCGAGCACCACGACCCAGAAGAACCAGTACAGCCAGCCGATGGAGAAGCCGGCCCAGCGGCCGAGCGCGCGGTCCGCGTACGCCGAGAACGAGCCGCTCTGCGGGTCGGCCGCGGCCATCTCGCCGAGCATCCGCATCACCAGCACGACCAGCGCGCCGGCCAGTGCGTAGGAGAGCAGGATGCCCGGGCCGGTGGACGCGATGCCCGCGCCGGAGCCGACGAAGAGGCCGGCGCCGATCACGCCGCCGATGGCGATCATCGACAGGTGGCGGTTCTTGAGCCCGGCCTTCAGGTGGCCGTCGCCGCCGTGTCCGATCGGCTCCGACCGGTGGGGGGGCTCGGTGGCCGTCGTGGGCTTGGTGGTGTCCGCACTCATCAAGGGTGCCCTGTGCCTTTCCAGCGCGGTGTGACCCTCGGCTCGTCGCGCCGGAGGGTGGGGGACTTGCCCGCGCATTGCGTCGCAACCTAACTTCTACGCCCGAGTATCGGAACAATCCTTTGATAACTGTTCGCTCACCGAACGCAAAAGGCCTGGTCAGGGTGGGTGGAAAGGTGGCATGGAAACCTCAGATCTGACGCACCGTCAGTGATCGGGAAGGTCGCCAAGCTCTGCTGGGGCTCAAATCGGCCCTGGGTGGGGGCGGTCGGACCGGCCGCGGGGGGCGGTCAGACCGGCCGCACGTCGAGGACGGTGATCGAGGCCCCGTCCGCCGGCCGCCCGGTCAGCCGGGCGGCCAGGATCCGGGGGATGTCCTCCTCCTGTGAGTATCCGGGCAGCACGGTCACCTCCGCGCGTCGTACGCCGGGCTCGCCCCGCACCGCGTACGTCACCAGGTAGCCGTACCGCTCCGGCGGCGGCTCCCGGCCCGGGTCGTGCCGGTCCTCCCGGCTCCGGACGGTCATCGCATCGACCTCCTCGGCCCATTGTCGGCGCGGTGTGGCCGATCCTCGCAAATCCGGGCACAGTGGGACTCTCGGGGCATGTCGTAGGAGCATCCCGAGCGTGCTCGGTGCCGGCCGGTACCCGGCGCCGGTCAGGAGCGACCCCATGCAGACCACCTGGAAGGGGACGATCAGCTTCGGGCTGGTCAGCATCCCCGTCCACCTCTACTCCGCGACCCAGGAGCACGACGTCCCGCTGCACCAGGTGCACGCGAAGGACGGCGGCCGGGTGCGGATGAAGCGGTACTGCGAGCGGGAGGAGAAGGAGGTCCCGTACGCGGAGATCGCCAAGGGGTACGAGTCCCCCGACGGGCGGACCGTCACGCTCTCCGACGAGGACCTCGCCGACCTGCCGCTGCCCAGCAAGAAGATCATCGACGTGCTGGCCTTCGTCGACGAGGGCGAGATCGACCCGCTGATGTTCTCCAAGGCCTACTACGTGGGCGTCGCCGACAAGGCCGCCGCCAAGCCGTACGCCCTGCTGCGCGACGCGCTCACCGATTCCGGGCAGATCGCCGTCACCAAGATCGCGCTGCGCACCCGGGAGTCGCCCGCGGTGCTGCGGGTGCACGACAACACCCTGGTGCTCCAGACCTGCATCTGGCCCGACGAGGTCCGCCCGGCGGCCGGCATCGCGCCCGAGGACGACGTCACCGTCCGGCCGCAGGAGCTCAAGATGGCGCGGTCGCTGATGGACACCCTCTCCGAGGACTTCGACCTGTCCCAGCTGCACGACGACTACCAGCAAGCGCTGCAGCAGGTGATCACCGCGCGGCTGGAGGGAGTGGAGGTCCCGCACGAGGAGGAGCCGGGCGAGGCGCCGGACAACGTGATCGACCTGATGGAGGCGCTGCGCAGCAGCCTCAAGCAGGCCAAGGGCGGGCGGGGCGGCGGGGCCGGGGAGGCCGGGGAGGCCGGCGCCGAGGAGGAGCCCGCGCCGCGCAAGCGCGCCCCGGCGAAGAAGACCGCCGCGAAGACGGTCCCGAAGTCCTCCGGGGCGACCTCCGGGAAGGGTGCCACGAAGACCTCGGCGAAGTCCGCCGCGAGCGGTTCGACGGCGAAGAAGACCACCACCCGGAAGCCCTCGTCACCCCGCAAGGCCTCCTGACCCCCACGGGGCCAGGCTCCCCCACCGTCCAGCCGTCCAGCATTGGAGGCGATCCCGATGGACCTGCTGACCTACAAGGAGATCGACGCCCGGGCCGACGCCGACGCCGGCCCCGAAGCCCGCAGGGCCCGGGGCTTCGGGCACCGCGCCTGGCACTGGCTGCTCAGCCTCAGCCCCACCGTGGTGACGTTCATGATCGCGCTCTCGGTCGGCCTCGGCATGATCGCCGCCCAGGTGAGCCTGCTGCCGGTGCTGGTGCCGATGGCGGTCTTCTGGGGCCTGACGATCGTCGCCATGGTCGGCGTGATCGCCCGCTGGATGACCCCGGGGCCGGGCCGGCACCGGATGGCGTCCTGACCCGGCCGGGAGGGCGTGGTCCGGGAGGGCTCAGCCGATCCACACCGTGGTGACGTTGCAGAACTCCCGGATCCCGTGCCCGGACAGCTCCCGCCCGAACCCGGAGCGCTTGACCCCGCCGAACGGCAGCGCCGGGTGGGAGGCCGTCATCCCGTTGAAGAACACCCCGCCGGCCTGGATGTCCCGGACGAAGCGCTCCCGCTCGGCCGCGTCCGTGGTCCAGACGTTGGCGCTGAGCCCGAACGGGGTGTCGTTGGCGACCGCCACCGCCTCGTCCAGGTCGGCCACCCGGTAGACGGTGGCGACCGGGCCGAAGGTCTCCTCCTGGTGGATCCGCATCGCCGGGGTGATGCCGGTCAGCACCGTCGGCTCGTAGAACCAGCCGGTGTCCCAGCCCTCCGGGCGCCCGCCGCCGCACTCCACCCGGGCGCCGCGGGTGCGGGCGTCCTCGACCAGCTCCTCCAGGTCGTCCCGGCCCTGGCGGCTGGCCAACGGGCCGACGTCGGTGGCCTCGTCCATCGGGTCGCCGACCTTCAGCGCGCCCATCGCCGCGGTGAAGGCGGCGGTGAAGCGGTCGTACACGTCGGTGTGCACGATGAAGCGCTTGGCGGCGATGCAGGACTGGCCGTTGTTCTGCACCCGGGCCCGGACGGCGGTGCGCACCGCGGCGTCCAGGTCGGCGCTCGGCAGCACGACGAACGGGTCGCTGCCGCCCAGCTCCAGGACGGCCTTCTTCACCTCGTCCGCGGCGGCGGCCGCGACCGCCCGCCCGGCCGGCTCGCTGCCGGTGAGGGTGACGGCGGCGACCCGGCGGTCCCGGACCACCCCCTCCACCTCGCCCGAGCCGATCAGCAGGGTCTGGAAGCAGCCCTCCGGGAAGCCGGCCCGCCGGAACAGCTCCTCGATCGCCAGCGCGGTGCGCGGCACGTTGGACGCGTGCTTCAGCAGGCCGACGTTGCCCGCCATCAGGGCCGGCGCGGCGAACCGGACCACCTGCCAGAACGGGAAGTTCCACGGCATCACGGCCAGCACCGGGCCGAGCGGACGGTAGCGGACGTAGGCGCGGACGGCGCCGGAGTCGGCGACGTCGGCCGGGGCCGGGTGCTCGTCCGCGAGCAGCGCCTCGGCGTTGTCCGCGTACCAGTGCATCGCCTTCGCGCACTTGGCGGCCTCGGCGCGGGCGGCGGCCAGCGGCTTGCCCATCTCCTCGGTCATGGTGCGGGCGATCGCCTCCTGGTCCCGCTCCAGCAGGTCGGCGGCGCGGTGCAGCAGTTCGGCGCGGGCGGCGAACGAGGTGCCGCGGTAGCCCTGGAAGGCGGCCTCGGCGCGGGCCAGCCGCCGCTCGACGCCGGCCGCGTCGAGGGCTTCGAAGGTCTGGACGGTCTCGCCGGTCGCGGGGTTGACGCTGGCGATGGGCATGCGGGGCTCCCAGGAGGGGTGAGGGTCCGGTGGATCTGCCCTCCCACCCTCCCCGACCGCCCGGCTCCGGGCACGCCAACCGCGCGCCCGGCGTGTCCCGGCGGGCGCGCGGTCGGGCGCGGTCACTCCGGCAGCGACTCCACCCGGGCCGCCGCCTCGCGGGCGCGGGCCCCGGCCCTGGTCCGGGCGGCGGTCACCTGCCGGTTGGGGAAGCGGTGCAGGTACTCGGCCTCCAGCTCCCCGGTGCGCAGCGTGTGCCGCTTCAACGCCTCCTCCGAGCCGTACAGGAAGGTCTCGTGGCGCGTGCGGTGGAGCTGCTCCAGCTCGTGCAGCAGCGTGTCGTTGCCCAGGGCGTGCGGGGAGATGCCCGCGGGCCGGATGTGCGGGTCGTCTGCGTGCCGCATCTCGGTGCCTCCTCGGCGGAAGTCCCCTCCTCCAGGGTGCCCGCGGAGCGTCGTCGGTGCACCCGTTCATCAGCGCTCGGATCATAGGATGAATCCTTCACGACCTCCCAGGACCACCCGCTACAGCTCGGACAGATCGCACATGCCGCTTCCCAAGGCCGAACTCCACCTGCACATCGAAGGCACCCTGGAGCCCGAACTCGCCTTCGCGCTCGCCGCCCGCAACGGCGTCGAGCTGCCGTACGCCGACACCGAGGCGCTGCGCGAGGCGTACTCCTTCAGCGACCTCCAGTCCTTCCTGGACCTCTACTACGCGCTGACGGCCGTGCTGCGCACCGAGGACGACTTCGCCGACCTCGCCGACGCCTACCTGGCCCGGGCGGCCGAGCAGGGCGTCCGCCACGCGGAGATCTTCTTCGACCCGCAGGCGCACACCGCGCGCGGGGTGCCGCTGGGCGTGGTGGTGGACGGGCTGACCCGGGCGCTGGAGCGCGGCGAGGAGCGGTACGGCATCAGCACCCAGCTGATCATGTGCTTCCTGCGGGACGAGTCCGCCGAGTCCGCGCTGGAGACCTTCGAGGCCGCCCGCCCCTACTTCGACCGGATCGCCGGCATCGGCCTGGACTCCGCCGAGGTCGGCCACCCGCCGGTGAAGTTCCGCGAGGTGTACCGCCGGGCCGCCGAGGCCGGGCTGCGCCGGGTCGCCCACGCGGGTGAGGAGGGCCCGGCCTCGTACGTCACCGAGGCGCTGGACGTCCTCGGCGTCGAGCGGATCGACCACGGGCTGCGCTGCCTGGAGGACGGCGAGCTGGTCGCCCGGCTGGTCCGCGAGCAGATCCCGCTGACCCTCTGCCCGCTCTCCAACGTCCGGCTGCGCTGCGTCGACACCCTCGCCGACCACCCGCTGCGGGAGATGCTGGAGGCCGGCCTGCTGGTCACCGTCAACTCCGACGACCCGGCGTACTTCGGCGGGTACGTGGAGGACAACTTCCGCGCCGTGCGCGAGGCCCTCGCGCTCGACCGGGAGACCATGCGGCTGCTGGCCGCCAACTCCTTCCGCGCCTCGTTCATCAGCGAGCGGCGCCGGGAGGAACTCCTCGCCGAGGTGGAGGCGTACGCCTTCTGATCCTCTTCGCGCGGCGGCCCCGCGCGGCAGCGCGTCGGCCCGTCACCCGTCCAGGGGCGACGGGCCGACGCGCTCGTAGTGGAGCAGGGTGACGCCGTTGGTGAAGCGGTGGGTGTCCTTCAGGGCGAGCGGCAGGGGGCGGTCGGCCGGGCGGAAGAACAGGGTGCCGCGGCCGAGCACGACGGGGTGGACGTAGAGGCGGAACTCGTCGACGAGGTCCTGGGCGAGGAAGGACTCGGCCAGGTTCGCGCCGCTGAGGGAGAGGTCCCCGCCGGGGCCGGCGGTGAGGGCGGCCACCGTCTCGGGGGTGACCTCGCGGACGACGGTGGTGTCCCAGTCGGCGCGGTCCAGGGTGCGGGAGAAGACGGTCTTCGGCATCGCGCGCCAGATGCCCGCGAACTCGACCATCGGGGCGTCGGCGTCCGGATCCTGGTCGGCGGTCGGCCAGAAGGAGGCCATCAGCTCGTGCGTCACCCGGCCGGAGACGAAACCACCCATACGGGCGAGTTCCCGGTTGAAGTGGGTGTGCACCTCGTCGTCGACCAGGTGCCAGCCGAGGTCATGGTCCGGGCCCTCGAAGTAGCCGTCGACCGAGAGGGACACGAAGAGGACGATCCTGCGGCGCATGGCACCCACCGGGAGGACGGTCCGCCGCCCTCCCCGCGGAAGGGGAGGGCGGCGGACGGCGGTCAGATCAGGGTGCTCCAGTAGTACCAGAACCGGTTGAGGATCAGCAGCGCGATCACCGCGTACCCCAGGGCCGGGACGACCCAGTGGTAGCGGGCCGCCTCCCGCACGGCCACCCGCAGCCGCGGGCCCACCGGGATCACGCCCGAGCGCAGGTTGTGCAGCGTGGTGTACCAGAACAGCGGGATCACCGCGGCCCACACCACCATGCAGTACGGGCAGAGCGCGCCGATCCGGTACAGCGCCTGGTACATCAGCCAGGTCACGAAGCCGATCCCGAACACCGTCCCGGCCTGCAGGCCGAGCCAGAACCAGCGCCGGTGGGCGGCCCCGGCGAGCAGCCCCGCGCCGATCGCCGTCAGCGCGCCGAAGGCGACCAGCCCGATCAGCGAGTTGGGGAAGCCGAAGGCCTCCGCCTGGTCGCTGCGCATGATCGAACCGCAGCTGATGATCGGATTGATGTTGCAGTTCGGGACGTAGGACGGGTCCTCCAGCAGCCGGATCTTGTCCAGGGTGAGGACCGCCGAGGCGAACAGGCCGACCGCGCCGCCGATCAGCAGCAGCCAGGCGAACGGGCGGCTCGCGCCGAAACCGGGCCGCACTGCGGGGGAGCCGGCCGTCATCCGGTCACCTGCTTGACCATCGCGGTGAACTGCTCGGGCGAGACGGCCTTGCCGTTGCTCAGGACGTCCAGCTTCTTCCCGTCCAGCTTGACGGTCGGGGTACCGGTGACGTCGCTCTTGTTGAACTCCTCGTTGACCTTGGCGGCCCACGGGGCGTAGGTGCCGTCCTGGACGGCCTTCACGAAGCCGTCGGTCTTCAGTCCGGGCACCTGGCCGGCCAGGTCCAGGAGGTGGTTGACGTCGCCGAAGGCGTCGCTGCGCTCGTCCGGCTGGTTGGCGTACAGCACGTCGTGGAAGGCCTTGAACTTGTCCACGCCCTCGTTCAGCGCGGCGCCGGCGGCGGCCAGCGCGGTGCGCGAGCCCTTGCCGCCGAGGTTGTCGTCCAGGAACGTCGCCAGGTGGTACTCGACCTTGTACGTGCCGTCGTCGGCGAGCTGCTGGATCGCCTTGCCGGTGGTGGTCTCCAGCTGCTCGCAGTACGGGCAGCGGAAGTCCTCGTAGACCTCCAGGGTGTGCGGGGCGTCGGCCTTGCCGTAGGTGACCACGGTGCCGTTGCCGCCGCCCGCGTTGGCCGGGACGACCAGCGGGCCGCTCGCGGCGTTCGAACCGGAGCCGGAGGCGCCGCCGACGGCGAAGGCCACGCCCGCCGCGAGGGCGAGCACGGCGGCGGAGACGCCGCCGACCACCACCCGGCGGCGGACGCGCTCGGAGCGCTCGGCCTGGGCCCGGGCGGCGCGCATGCGGTCGGCGGCGGAGGTCTTCTGGGCGGTCCTGCGGGTGTTGCTCATGGGGTGTCGTCCTGTGCTCTCGGGCGTACGGGAGGGCGCGCGGCCCGGTCGGGGCCCGCGGGGGGGGGGAGAGAGAGACAGCCGGCCGAGCGGTACCGGGCGGGAGGCCCGCCGCTCAGACGGCCAGGGCGAACACCGGCGGACCACGCCGGACGGCCGGACGGACGACGACGTCCTCGGCGGGGACCAGCACGCGGCTGGCCCGGGGGAACGGCACCCGCGCCGGCGGACGGACCGGCAGCGGGGCGGCCAGCAGCCGCAGCCAGCGGGCGGCGGCCGGCAGGTGGCGCTGCAGGAACTCGCCGAGCATCCGGACGGCGCCGGCCAGGCCGCACAGCGCGGCGTCCGCGCGGCGCAGCCAGTAGGCGCCGGCCAGCGCGATCACCGTGTGCAGCAGCAGGAGCAGCAGCACCCCGGTCCGCGCCGAGACGCCGTGGCCGAGCAGGAAGCCGCCGAGCGAGCCGCCGCCGCACAGCAGCGGCTGCAGGCCGTGCCCGGCACCGGGCGGCAGGGAGGGACAGCTGCTCTGGGCCAGGTCGAACAGCGCGCCGGCGCCCAGCTCCAGCGGGAGGAACACCGCCGCGACCGCCGGATAGCCGCGCTCGCGGCCCGCCAGCGCGAAGGCCACCGCGAACACGGCGGCCCCGGCCGGCAGCATCGGACCGACCGGCAGCGCGCGGCCGGTGACCAGCACCTGGCCCAGCCCGGCGAGCAGCACGACCAGCGCGGCGAAGACCGCCGCGCGGAGCGTCCTGGTGACCGGGCCGATGTCCATGGGACCCGAGTCTGCCACAGGTTGAAACTGGAACGTTCTGTCGGGCGGCGTGCTGTGAAGAGCCTCACCACCCGCACTGAGCTGGGCTTATCCGGCACTTACGGGTTTGTCGTCGGCGGCGTTCACCCGGGCCTCGACCAGCTCCCGGAAGTGCTCCAGGTCCTCGCGCACCGCCCGCTCGATCGCCCCGGCCTGGGCGAAACCGCGCGGCCCGCCGAACTCCCGGTGCACCGCCTCCGGGTCGTACTCCACCCGGATCTGCACCCGGGTGTGCCGGGCGTCCAGCGGCCGCAGCGCGAAGGCGCCGCGCAGCCGGAGCGAGTCCAGGGTCCGCCAGGCCATCACCCGGCCGCGACCGCGGTCGGTGATCTCGGCGTCGACCGCGCGCTCGGCGCCGGCGACCTCCACCCCGAGGTGGGCGAGGTTCCGGCCGTGCGGGTGGGCGCTGCGGACGCCGTCGACGAAACGGGGGTACTCGTGCACCCGGTGCAGTTGCTCCCAGGCGGCGAGGACGGGGGCGGCGATGTCGATCTGTTCCTCGAGGGTGCTCATGGGGTGGGGACCTCCCTTGGGTCCAGCGTGCGCCTTGGGGGGGTGGGGGGCAATGGGGGGTGTTCGGGGGTGGGGGGCTTCCGGGAGGGTGGGGGGCCGGGGGGGGGGGGGGGGGGGGGGGGGGGGGGGGGGGGGGGGGGGGGGGGGGGGGGGGGGGGGGGGGGGGGGGGGGGGGG
>NZ_JBIAVL010000005.1:0-118011 GCF_042894165.1 Kitasatospora sp. NPDC001547
GGGCGTCGGGGGGGGGCCGCTGGCGGGGGTCGGGGGCGGGGGCCCCTGGTCCCCGCCGGCGCGCCCAATAAGGAACCCGCGAAACCCCCCGGGGGGGGGGGCCCCCCCCGGGTGGGGCCCCCCCGCCGCCGTGTGGTCGACGTCCGGAGCGCCTAGATGAACTCGGCCAGCTCGCGCAGCAGCGCGGCCTTCGGACGGGCACCGGTGATGGACTTCACCGGCTCGCCGTCCTTGTAGACGATCAGGGTCGGGATCGAGATGACGTTGTACTGCGCGGCGGTCTGCTGGTTGGCGTCCACGTCGAGCTTGGCGATGGTGATCTTGTCGCCGTGCTCGGCCGCGATGTCCTCCAGGACCGGGGCGACCTGGCGGCACGGGCCGCACCAGGTGGCCCAGAAGTCGACCAGTACGGGCTTCTCGCTCTTCAGGACGTCGTTCTCGAACGTCGCGTCGGTGACGGTGGTGGTGGCGCCGGCCACGGGAACTCCTCGGGATCGGACGGAGGGGGCTGCTGCCAGGAGAACAACGGATGGGCCCGTTCTGTTTCTGCCCGGCCGGGGCGGGGGTGTTTCACGTGGAACACCCCCGCGGGGTGGAGCGGGGAGGGGGCTCAGACCGCGACGGCGGCGGCCTTGGCCTCCAGGTCGTCGAGCGAGGCCAGGTAGCGCTCGGCGTCCAGGGCGGAGGAGCAGCCGGTGCCGGCGGCGGTGATGGCCTGGCGGTAGGTGTGGTCCACGACGTCGCCGGCGCCGAACACGCCGGGGATGTTGGTGCGGGTCGAGGGGGCCTCGACCTTGAGGTAGCCCTCGGCGTCCAGGTCCAGCTGGCCCTTGAAGAGCTCGGTGCGCGGGTCGTGGCCGATCGCGATGAACAGGCCGGTGACGGCCAGCTCGCGGGTCTCGCCGGTGGTGGTGTCGCGCAGGGTGACGCCGCTCAGCTTCGGGTCGCCGTGGATGGCCTCGACCGCGCTGTCCCACTCGAAGCGGATCTTCGGGTCGGCGAAGGCGCGCTCCTGCATCGCCTTGGAGGCGCGCAGGGTGTCCCGGCGGTGGATGATCGTGACGCTCTTGGCGAAGCGGGAGAGGAAGGTCGCCTCCTCCAGGGCGGTGTCGCCGCCGCCGACCACCGCGATGTCCTGGTCGCGGAAGAAGAAGCCGTCGCAGGTGGCGCACCAGGAGACGCCGCGGCCGGAGAGCTTGTCCTCGTTCGGCAGGCCGAGCTTGCGGTGCTGGGAGCCGGTGGTGACGATCACGGCGCGCGCCTTGTGCACGTTGCCCTCGGAGTCGGTGACGGTCTTGATGTCACCGGTGAGGTCGACCGCGACGATGTCGTCGGGGATCAGCTCGGCGCCGAAGCGCTCGGCCTGGGCCCGCATGTTGTCCATCAGCTCGGGGCCCATGATGCCGTCCCGGAAGCCCGGGAAGTTCTCGACCTCGGTGGTGTTCATCAGCGCACCACCGGCGGTGACGGCCCCCTCGAAGACCAGCGGCTTGAGGGAGGCACGGGCCGTGTAGAGCGCTGCCGTGTAGCCGGCGGGGCCGGAACCGATGATGATCACGTTACGGACGTCGCTCACTGCTTCTCCTGGTTCGCATCGCGACCCGCGTTTGCTGCGGGGAGGGCGGTCCTGCTCCGCCGCTCGGGACAACGACTGACCAGTGTCTCGCATTCCCAGGCGGATCAGTACCAGGCGCCCGAACTCCGGAAGCGGCGTGCCGCCGTCGGCGTGGATCGCATGGGAACCGTCGGTCAGTGGCTGGGAACGGCCTGGTGGAGGAGGACCGGACCGCAGCCGGGGGAGCGCAGGTAGACGTCGACGAGACCGGGCCGGCCGGGCAGCGGGTAGACCAGGACGTCGACCGGCGCGCCGTGGTAGCCGCCCCGGTCGGTGGCCAGCGGCGTGCCGGGGGCGGGGGCCGGGCAGTCCGATCCGGTCGGGGAGGGGGACTCGGGCTCCGGCCGGGCGCCGTCGGCGGGCAGGGCGCCCTCGGCCGTGGCGGGCCCGGTGGCCCACAGCCCGGGGGTGTTCTCCGAGCGGGCCAGCAACTGCTGGACCTGGGCCGCGAGCGCGTCCTCGCGGTAGTCGGTGCCGGCGACGGCGGTGTGCGGGGCGCGGGCGTCGTGGCTGTCGGAGGTGGTGGTCGGGGCACCGCCCGCGCTGGCCGTCACGGCGCCGGACCGGTCGTCGGGGTGCTGCAGCAGCAGTCCGCCGAGCCCGAGCGCGGCCAGGGCGGCGGCGGTGCCGAGCAGCAGGGCGAACCCCCGTCGGCGGGCGCGGGCGCGGCCGGGACCGGTCGCGGAGCCGGACCGGCCGGCGGGCCGGGCACCGACGCGGTCGGCGGGGCGGGAGGGGACGGCGGAGGGCGGCGTGGCGGGTGCCGTGGCGGCGGCTGCGGGCCGGGCCGGGGCCTCGGGCCGTCGGTCGGCCGCGGCGGCCTCCTGCGCCCGCTCGGCGGCCTCGGCCAGCGCGGCGTCCAGTCGGGCGGCGACGTCGGCCGGCATCGGCGGCGTCTCGACGTCGCCGAGCAGCGCCTGGACCTCGGCGAGCGCGTCGACCGTCTCCCGGCACTCGGCGCAGCCGTCCAGGTGCCGCCGCAGTACCCCGGCGGTCTCCGGGGAGTCGACCAGCCCCTCGGCGAGGTCGGCCAGGCGCTCGACCGGGGGGTGGTCGTCGGCGGGGTCGGGGAAGGAGGGGTGGGCGTTCATCGGGTGCTCGCGTCTCCTTCCAGGACCGTCCGACCGGTGCTCGTCCCTGTGACGGGGCCGGGGCGCTTCGGGTTCCCCGGGGCGTTCCGGCGTGGCGGGACCGCGCCGGGGGCGGGTGGTGTTTCACGTGGAACACCCGGCTCGCGCAGGTGGCGGACCAGCGGGAGGAGCCGGGCCCGGCCGCGTGCGCAGCGGCTCTTCACGGTGCCCACCGGGACGCCCAGCAGCTCGGCCGCCTCGGCCACCGGGTAGCCCTGCATGTCGACCAGCACCAGCGCGGCCCGCTGCTCGGCGGGCAGTTCGGCGAGCGCGGCGGTCACCTCGCGGTGCAGCTCGGCCCGGACCACCGGGGAGTCGGCCGGCTCGGCGGTGCCGACCAGGGTGTCCAGCCGCTGCGGGTCCTCGTCGAGCGGGGCGGTGCGGCGGGTGGCGGTGCGCCGGGCGCGGTCCAGGCAGGCGTTGACCACGATCCGGTGCAGCCAGGTGGTGACCGCGGAGCGGCCCTGGAAGCCGGCGGCGGCGCGGAAGGCGGAGACCAGGGCGTCCTGGAGGGCGTCGGCGGCCTCCTCGCGGTCGCCCAGGGTGCGCAGGGCGACCGCCCAGAGCCGGTCGCGGTGGCGGTCCACCAGCAGGCCGAAGGCCTCCGGGTCACCCGCGACGTGCCGGGCGAGCAGCGCCGCGTCGTCGTCCGTTCCTGTCACCCCTCGACCCCTCGCCGTCGTGCCGGGTCCGCCGGTGCCGGTCAGCCGGAGACCTTGACCTCCGCGACCTGGCCGACGTAGTGGCCGACGTTATCCTTCGGCAGGGCGGTGAGCCAGATCAAGAGGTAGCGCGTGGTGACCGGGGCGTCGAGGGCGTACTCGACGTTGGTCCCGGTCTGCTTGCCGACCACGGTGAAGCCCTCCGGCCGGGCCTGCGACGGGTTGGCGGCGGCGGCCGCGGTGGGCACCCGCAGTTCCGCGGTGTGCTCGCCGACGAACTGGACGGCCACCGAGGAGACCGTCTGCGACGAGCCGAGGTCGATGATCAGGCCGGTGCCCGACTTGAGGGCGGGCGGCTTGGTACCGAACTGGTCGTTGTACCACTGGGTGTTCCAGGTGGTGCTCGGGTCGTTGTCGACGGCCTTCGCGGCGTTCCCGTCGGACCCCTCGCCCAGCGGGTTGTACGACTGGGCGCCCTTGATCGTGATCGGCGCCGGGTTGTGGGTGCTGGCCTGCGGGCTGGGCGTGCTGCTGCTGCTGACCGACGGGAGCGGTGACGCGGTGGCCGACCCGGTGTGGCGCAGGCTGTCGACGAACTGCCAGGAGGCGACGCCGATGGCGCCCAGGGCGACCGTCCAGGCGGTGGCCTTGACCACCCGGCGCAGCCGCCGCCGGGCGCGCCGGGAGGAGGTCGGGCGGGACGAGGCGGGCAGCGGGGCGACGCTGGTGTCGGCCACCCGGGCCGGGTTGGGCGCGGTGGGCAGCGCGTGGGTGTTGTGCCGGGGCGGGGTCGGGAAGGCGGGCAGCTCCGGCTCGGGCTGGCGGATCCGGGGCATCCGGGCGATCACCCGGACCAGCTCCTCCGGCGTGGTGATCGGCTCGGCGTGGTGCGGCGGCTGGTCGAACAGGGCCCGTGCGGCGAGTTCGGACAGGCCCTTGTGGACGCCGGCGCGGACCTGGTCCGGCGCGGCGTTCTGGAGGCCCTTGGGCAGGCCCTGGAGGTCGTAGCGGTCCTCCGGGTACGGCCAGCGGTGGGTGAGCGCGGCGAACAGCAGTGCGCCGATCGCGCGGGTGTCGGCCCGCTGGGCGTCCTCGGCGTCCTCGGCGGGCAGCCCGCGCAGGGCGGCGTCCACCGCGATGCCGTTGATCCGGTACTGGCCGCTGTCGGTGCGCAGCACGCAGCGCGGGGTGAGCCGCAGGTGGGCCTGGCCGCGCCGGTGGGCGGCCGCGACGGCGTCGGCGACCTGGCGGACCATCTGGTACGCCTCGTGCGGCTCCATCGGGCCGTTCGCCAGCAGCCTGGCCAGGTCGGAGGAGTGCGGCAGCCACTCCCGCACGACGTAGACCAGCTCGCCCTCGTGGACGGCGTCCAGCACCTGGACGAAGCGCGGGTCGCCGAGCAGGGCGGCGGACTTGGCCGCGGCCAGCACCTTGCGGGCCCGCTGGTGGCCGGAGGCCATCAGGTGGACACCGACCGCCCGGCGCAGCTTCTCGTCGACGGCGCGCCAGCTGCTGAAGGTCTCGGTCTGGGAGATGCACTCCTCCAGCCGGTACCGGTGGCCGATCATGTCGCCGCTGCGGCGCTGCGGGGCGGGGAGGGTGCGCGGGAGGGTGGCGGTGTCGCGCGGGTCGACCGTGGGCTGCGGATCGGTGGGGCGGCGCGCGGGGCGGGCGGGTTCGGGGGCGGGCTTCTTCCGGGGGGAGCCGGCGGCCAGCTCGGCGCGGAGCTCCTGGACGGAGAGCGGGGCGGTGATCTCCGAGGTCTCCTCGCCGCCGGCGGACCCCTGGCCCGTGTCCGGGGCGCCGTCCTCCTCCTCGTCCGCCTCGGTGCGCCCGGGGGCGGTGGCGTCCTCGCGGGCGTCCGCGGGGGTGCTCCCGGCGGCGTCCTCCGAGCCCGCGAGCTCGTCGATCGCCGCGGCCAGCGCGGCCTCGTCCGTCGCCGCGTCAGCTGCTGACGTGTCGACGACCGCCTTGGTGCCATCAGCCACCGTGGTCCTGCCTCCCCTTGTGTCGCCCCGGCCTGAGAGAGTCGCTGGAGCCGTAGGGTCGGCGGCCCTGTGCTCCAGGACAATTGTGCCCACTCTTCTCCACCGGGTACGACCGCTGAGGCGTCCGCTCGGTTGCATACGGGTGGAGAGATGTGGTGCAGATCCGACACCGGGTCGCCATCCGGCGGTCGGGCGGACCCGAACCGACCGGTGCTCCAGCACTCGGCCGGACGAGCGGAGGAGCGCCGCGCTCCGGTTGACGCCCGGTCAGGGCGCCCGCTCGTCCGGCCGGTGGTCGGACGGTCAGCGGCCCAGTCGGCCGCGGACCATGCCCAGCATGGAGTTGAGCTCCTCGATCCGCAGGCGCTTCGCGACCAGCACGAAGACCGCCAGCTGGAGGCCGCCGGCCACGACCAGGGCGAGGACGTTCCCCGCCCAGCCGCCGAGCACCTGCTGGACGCCCAGGCTGGCGCCGAGGCCGACCAGGGCGGCCGGGACGCAGGCGGCGGCCAGTCGGCTGTACGTCCGGCCGATCCGCTTGGTGTCCAGCCCGCCGATCCGCTTCTTCAGCTTCGGCATCGCGACCATCACCCCGATGGCGTAGGCCAGGCCGTAGCCGAAGGCGATGCCGGTCACCGTCCACTCGGCGGGCAGCACCAGCCAGCACAGCAGCGCGAAGCCCGCCTGGCAGGCCGCGACCCAGACGGTGTTGGAGAACGGCGTGCGGGTGTCCTCGTAGGCGTAGAAGCCGCGGAGCATCACGTACTGGGCGGAGTACGGGATCAGGCCCAGCGCGAACGCGGAGAGCATCAGACCGATGTTGGTGGCGTCGTTCAGGACGGTGTCGTTGCCGCCGACCGCGTAGATCGACCGGCCGACCACCGGGCCGAGCGACAGGAACAGGAAGGCCGCCGGGACGACCGCCACCGCGGTGGTGCGCAGCCCGTGGGAGATGTCGTCGCGCACCGCGCCGGCGTCCTCGTCGGCCGCCGCCCGGGAGAGCCGGGGGAGCACCGCGCTCATGATCGAGACGGTGATCACGGCCTGCGGCAGCTGCCAGATCAGCAGCGCGTTGGAGAACGCGGCCAGGCCGACGCCGCCGTGGCCGGACGCCGACGCGGCGTCGCCCGCCTTGGTGGACAGCTGGGTGATCACCAGGTAGCCGGCCTGGTTGGCGAGCACGAAGAAGAACGTCCACTTGGCCAGCCGGGCGGCCTTGCCCAGGCCGTGTCCGCGCCAGTCGAAGCGGGGCCGGAAGCGGAACTCGGCGGCCCGCAGGTACGGGATCATCGCCAGCGACTGGACGACCAGCCCGATCAGGGTGCCGAGGCCGAGCAGCCGCACGCCCTCGGGGGAGATGCCCTCCGGGGTGACGTGGGTGGTGCCGAACCCGCCGTAGACCCAGATGTAGGCGGAGAAGGTGAAGATCACCACGATGTTGTTCAGGACCGGGGTCCACATCATCGCGCCGAAGCGGCCGCGGGCGTTGAGGATCTGGCCCATCACCACGTGGATGCCCATGAAGAAGATGGTCGGCAGGCAGTAGCGCGCCATCGCCACCGTGGTCTCGGCGCGCTCCGGGTTGGCCATCATCGGGTGGGCGATCAGCTGCACCAGCACGGGTGCGCCGAGCACGGCCAGGAAGACCACGCCGCCGAGCCCGACCATCACCAGGGTGAGCAGCCGGTTGGCGTACGCGGTGCCGCCGTCCTCGTCGTTCTTCATGCTGCGCACCAGCTGGGGCACGAAGACGGCGTTCAGCGCGCCGCCCCCGATCAGGATGTACAGCAGGGTCGGCAGGGTGTTCGCCGCGTTGTACGAGTCGCCCATCACGCCGACGCCGATGGCCGCGGTGATCACCATGGTCCGGACGAAGCCGGTGCCGCGGGAGACCAGCGTGCCGGCCGCCATGATCGCGCTGGAGTTCAGCAGGCTGGAGACCTTGCCGCCGCCGGCCGACTTGGCCGGCCCGGGCGCCTGCCCGGCCGCCCGCTCCTCGGCGGCGACGTCCGCGAGCGGCTCGACCGCCGGGGGCACCGCGACGGCGGCCACCTGCAGAGTGGCCTCCTCCTCGGAGAGCGGCGGGTCGAACTCGATCGGCGGCACGAAGTGGTGCTGCCCGCCCGGAGCGCCGCCGTGCTGCGGCTGCCCCGGGTAGCCGCCCGCCGCCGGGTACGGCGCGGGGCCGGCCCCAGGGGCGGCCGGCGGGCCCGGCTGGGGGGCCGGGGCGGGCGGCGGGACCGGCGGCTGGGCCGCGGCCTGCGCCGGAGCGCCGCCGAACAGCGCGTCCACCCCCACGTACTCGGTGGTCTCGGTGTCCCAGGCGGAGTGCGCCGGGCCCGGCTCCCACTGCGGCCGGGGCTGCTCGACGCCGCCCCAGTGGCCCCCGGCGGCCTGCGCGGGGGCCTGGCCCTGCGGCCAGGCGGCCGGCGCCGGGGTGTCCCAGCCGGGCTGCACCGGCGGCACCGGCGCGGCGAACTGCTCCGGGAACCGCTCCGGGGCCTGGTACGGGGCCGGCGGCACCGGCGTGGGGTAGCCGCCGCCCTGCGGCGGCAGCTGCGGCGGCACGTCGTACGCGGCGGCCGGCGGCTGGGGCGCGGCGGGCCGAGCGGCCCGCAGACCGTACGGGTCCTGGCCGTCCTGCGGGTGCCCGTACGCGTCCGCCGCGTACGGGTCCTGGGCGTAGGTGTCGGCCACGTACCAGTCGCCGGACGGCGACTCGGCACCCGGCCGGCTCTCACCGCGGCCCGGCGGCCGCTCCTCGCTGCGCCCGGTCATGTCACCTCTTCGCTGTCGTGGGGGGAGACCGGCCCGGCGGTGCTGGGGGTCGGCGGTGTCAAGGACCAACCTTCTCATCACTGGCGGCCCGATCCCGGCCATCCGGGCTGCTGCCGCGCGGTGTCTGCGCGGGACCGCCACCAGCGGTGTCGTCCGTCCCGCCGGTCCCGTCCGGTGCCGGGGCCCCGGCGGGATCCGCGGCGGACTCCTGCGCGGCGCCCCCCTCGGCACCGTCCGCCGCGGGCCGCGGAGCGCTCCCCGCCGCTCCGCCGTCGCCCGCCGCCGGGCCGTCGCCGACCGGCTGGTCGCCGTCCTCGTGCGGCTGCCCGCCGCGGCGCTTGCGCTGGCGCACGAAGCGCAGCGCGGCCAGCAGCAGCAGGAGGCCGGCGCCCGCGAAGACGTACAGCACGCCGTTGGTCACCGAGGTGACCTCCACCCGGAACTTCTGCGGCTCGCCGTACGGCCTGGAGTCGGGGCCGGTGGTCCACAGCTGGGCGGTCATCGCGACCGGCCCGTTGTTGTGCGCCTCGGCGTTGAAGCGGAGGGTCACGCTCTGCGAGGCCGGGAGGACCAGCTCCTCCTCCTTGCTCACCCGCAGCCTGTTCGGCTGGGCCGAGGTGAGCACCAGCTTCAGGTTGGTGACCGTCTGGGTCAGGTCGTTGCGCACGCTGACCTGGAGCAGACCGGTGTTGCCGGCCAGCGTGACCCTGTTCTTCTTCGGCACCTGGACGGCGTTGGTCAGTTCCTTCAGGTACCCCGTGACACCGGCGCGGTAGGCGCTCCCGGCCGGCGGCCGGCTGCGCCACTCGGTGGACAGCGAGCGGACCATCGCGGCGCTGAACGGGCCGCGCACCCGCTGCGGCAGGGTGAGCACCCGCATCAGGGTGTCCAGGTCGTGCTGGATGTCGTCGGTGCGGCTCAGGTCGGCCGCCGGCAGCTCCGAGGCGCGGGACTGGGTCGGGTAGTCGGTGGGCGCCGGGACGGCGGTGTTGGCCTTCGGGTCGGCCGCGGACTGCACCACCGTGTCCAGCTTGACCGAGGAGATCCACTTGCCGTCCGCCGTCTGCAGGGCGCTCGCCAGCGCCTTGGCGTTGGCGGCGCTCAGCTCCCGCGGCGGCAGCACCAGCAGCCCGCGCTGGTTCTGCGGCTGCTCGTGGGTGATCGCGAAGGTCTCGGCGAGGAAGCGCTGGGTGGCCCGGGTCTGCGCCTGGGGGCTGCTCAGGTCCTGGTAGAACAGCGCGGAGACGGTCTCGTCGGCCACCACGGCGCTCTGCCCGTTGCCGATCGGGCGGACCGCGGTCGGGGTGTAGTTGAGCGAGTCCGGCTCCGGCATGCTCCCGCCGTTGACCAGCACCAGCCCGCTGCCCGACTGCTGGGCGAGGGCCGCGATCTGCTGGTCCACGTGGCCCTGGTACGGCCAGGCGACGTCGGAGCGGGTGTCCACGGCGAGCCGGCCCTCGACGGTCAGCCGGCCGGCGGTGGCCGCCTTGCTCAGGGCGGTGGTCATCCCGGCCAGGTCGGAGCCGTTGTGCGCGATCGAGGCGAGGTCCGGGTCGGCGTACGGCAGCGCGACCACCTGGCTGCCCGGCTTGGCGACGGCGGCCCGCAGCTTGTCCAGCCAGGCGACGGCGGCGGGCGAGCCGCCCTGGACCTGGATGGTGTTGTCGTCCTTGGCGGACTTGCCCGACCCCTCGGTGCCCGGCTTCTGCACCCGGTAGGTCTTGGTCATCGCCAGCGCGGCGTCCAGCAGGTCCGGGTCGACCACCCAGGTCAGGCCGTTCAGCTTGGCGCCGGTGTCGACCAGCTCGTACAGCCGGCCGCCCGGGGCGAACTCGGTGGCCAGGCTGTCGTCGCGCAGCACCGGGACCGGCTGGTCGCTGTCGCTGCCGGCGACGGTCTGGGCGGCCAGCACCGGCGGGTGCACCAGCGGCCAGACCGTGGCGACCTTCGTCGGCTGCGCCTCGGCGGCCGGGTTGTACGGCAGGAAGGTCCGGGCGATGCCCAGGGCGCGGTCGCGCGGGTTGTCGGCCGTCCCGCCCCAGGCGTCCACCGCGAGCTCGTACGCGCCGCCGGCGGAGAGCCCGAGGTCGCTGACCGCGACGCTCAGGGTGTACGGCTGGCTCTGCCCCGGGTTCAGCTCGGGCAGGGCGTACTGCGGGCTGTCCAGCTCCACGCCGTCCTTGCTGTCCGGCGTGCCGCGGTCGGCCACGATGGCCAGGTCGTTGCGCCGGTCCAGCGGCTTGTACGGCTTGCGGACGGCCGCGTGGGCGCCCTTGACGGCCGACTTGCCGGCGTTGGTGACCTGCCCGGTGATGGTCACGATGCCGTTCGGGGTGGCCACCTGCGGGCTCAGTGTGTCGATGGTCATCACCACCGGGAACTCGGCCGTGCCGGAGGAGTCGGCGGCCGGGCGGACGTTGCCGCCGGCGGGCAGCGCACCGGCCGGGGCGGCGGTGAGGAGGGTCAGGGCGGCCGCGCATGCGGCGGCCAGGCGCAGGCCCGCGCGGCGCGCCCGATGGCGCCCCCCGGCGGGGCGCTCGGCCCGTCCAGGCTGTCGGTGCGCCCCCAGGCCCGAGTGCCGTGCCGGCTCGCTCACTCGCTTCGCCCTCGCCGTTCTCGATCGTTCGCTGCTGATGCTGTCCGTCCGGCGCGGTCCGCCCGACGCTCTTCGCTTGACCCTCTTGGAACCGTTCGTCCGGCACCGCCGCCGCCGGAGTTCCGCGGGTGGCGGCGGCACGCGGCACCGCATCCCCTGTCCGGTGCCCGAGACCCGTCCACCGGCATGGTAACGATGCGGCCCGCGGTGCAGTGTTGCGGGCTGTGGGGTGAGACGCCCAGAACGCGCGGGCGGTTGACCTGTCGGGGCACGTACCCTTGTGAGCCGTGTCCACTGCCAATGAGCCCACCGCGCGCACCGACCGTTCCAGCACCGCCGTCCAGGTCGTCCCAGGCCTGAGCGAGGCCCAGACGCTCGGCCTCCAAGAGCTGCTGCGGGTGTCACCGGTCGCCGACGAGATCGCCCGTCGGTTCCAGGCGGCCGGCCACCGGCTCGCGCTGGTCGGCGGCTCCGTCCGGGACGCGCTGCTCGGCCGGCTCGGCAACGACCTGGACTTCACCACCGACGCCCGCCCGCAGCAGGTGCTCAAGCTGGTCAAGGGCTGGGCGGACGCGGTCTGGGACGTCGGCATCGCCTTCGGCACGGTCGGCGCCCGCAAGGACACCCCCGAGGGCTCCTTCCTGATCGAGATCACCACCTACCGCTCCGAGGCGTACGACCGCACCTCGCGCAAGCCCGAGGTCAGCTACGGCGACACCATCGAGGAGGACCTGGTCCGCCGGGACTTCACGGTCAACGCGATGGCCGTCGACCTGCCCGGCCGCGGCTTCGTCGACCCGCACCACGGCCTGGACGACCTGGAGGCCCGGGTGCTGCGCACCCCCGCCACCCCCGAGGAGTCCTTCTCCGACGACCCGCTGCGGATGATGCGGGCCGCCCGCTTCGCCGCCCAGCTGGACTTCGACCCGGCGCCCGAGGTGGTCGCCGCGATGACCGCGATGGCCGAGCGGATCACCATCGTCTCCGCCGAGCGGATCCAGGCCGAGCTGAACAAGCTGCTGCTGGCCAAGCACCCGGTGAAGGGCCTGCGGCTGCTGGTCGACACCGGCCTGGGCGGGTACGTGCTGCCCGAGCTGCCCGCGCTGCGGCTGGAGCGGGACGAGCACCACCGGCACAAGGACGTCTACGAGCACTCGCTGACCGTCCTGGAGCAGGCCATCGACCTGGAGCAGGACGGCCCGGACCTCACCCTGCGGCTGGCCGCGCTGCTGCACGACATCGGCAAGCCGCGCACCCGCCGCTTCGAGCCGGACGGCCGGGTCTCCTTCCACCACCACGAGGTGGTCGGCGCCAAGATGACCCGCAAGCGGATGCGCGAGCTCAAGTACTCCAAGGAGCTCACCGAGGACGTCTCGCGCCTGGTCGAGCTGCACCTGCGCTTCCACGGCTACGGCGGCGGCGAGTGGACCGACTCCGCGGTGCGCCGCTACATCACCGACGCCGGGCCGCTGCTGGAGCGGCTGCACAAGCTGACCCGCTCGGACTGCACCACCCGCAACAAGAAGAAGGCGGCCGCGCTCTCCCGCACCTACGACGGTCTGGAGGCGCGGATCGGCGAGCTGAGGGCGCAGGAGGAGCTGGACGCCGTCCGCCCGGCGCTGGACGGCAACCAGATCATGGAGCTGCTCGGCCTCAGGCCCGGCCCGTTGGTCGGCAAGGCGTACAAGCACATGCTCGAACTCCGGCTGGAGCACGGGCCGATGGAGCACGACGAGGCGGTGGCGGCGCTGCGGGCCTGGTGGGCCGGGCAGCAGGGCTGAGCCCGGCTCCGGAGCCCTGGGGAGGGCTCCGGGGACGACGAAGGGGTGGCCCCGGCCGAGCGCCGGGGCCACCCCTCGTCCGTCCCGGGCTACTTGATCTGCTTGAGGCAGAGCACGTAGTCCAGGGCCGGGAAGTTGGGGTGCTTGCTGGTGTACCAGCTGTCCGACTTCGGCTGCTTCTCGCAGGACTTCTCGTCGGAGGTGGCGAGGTACTTGAAGACGATCTTGTACTGCGCCTTGGCGTCGGTGCAGGGCACCACGGTGATCTTCGGGTTGGTGTCCGTGGTCTCGCTGGTGCCGTTCGCGTTGCGCAGGCAGTCGCCGGGGCCGGCCGAGTCCACCTTGGTGTCCGAGTCGGTCGGGGTGGTGACCGGCGGGAGCGTGAGTGTCGGCACCGGCGCCGTGATGGTCGGCGAGGGGATGACCGGCGGCGTGTAGGTCGGCATCGGCAGCGGCGTGGGCGCGAAGGTCAGCACGGTGGGGGCCGGCTTCGGGTCGGCGACCGGGTCGCCCTTCTTCGGGCCGAGCACCCCGGTGGCGGCCAGGGTGAGGGCGACCGCCAGCGAGACCGGCACCAGCAGCATCGCGATGTGCGGCCGGCTGGTCAGCGGGACGCCCGGGTCGAGCTGCGGGCCGTGGCTGCCCGGGACGGGCGGCACCAGCCGCTTGAACCTGTTGTGCGGGACGAGGTTCAGCAGCAGCGTGATGGGCGTCAACAGCCAGGACACCGGGCTCCACCAGCCCTGGACCAGCGTCCGGGCCGACATGTCGCGCACCGTCGCCGTGCCGCAGGTGCGGCAGAACGGGCCGGTCATCCGCAGCATCCGGTACATGACGATCATGCCCTGGTGGCCGCGGACGGTGGCGTCCACCGCCGGGTACCCGCCGCAGAACCGGCAGGTGGTGCCGTCCGGCGGGGGCGTCGGGTACCCGTAGCCGTAGCCGCCGGGCGCGGGCTGGGCGCCGTACGGCTGCGCGGGCGCGGGCTGGGCGGCGTACGGCTGTGCGGGCGGCGGGGCGCTCGGGTAGCCGTACCCGGGGGGCGGCGGGGGCGGAGCGCCGTAGGAGCCGCCGGAGGCGTACGGGTTGCCGTCGCCCGGGGGAGGGCCGTACGGCATCTGGGGCGGAGGCGGAGCGGACAAGGAGGTCCCCCGGGAAGGAGAGGCGGAAGAGGTCAGGACTTCTTCACCGGCGGGACGCCGGTGGTGGTGGGCGCCAGCGGGCCGAGGCAGAGCACGTACCGCTTCTTGTTCCAGCGGCGGCCGCTCTTGCCCGAGACCACGCTCGTGGTCTGCGGCGTCTGCTTGCAGCGGGTCGTGTCCGTGGTGCCCTCGAACTTCGCGAGCACCCGGTAATTCGCCTTGCTGTCAGTGCACTTGACGATGTCGATGTCGCGGGAGCCGCTCGCCCGCACACAGTCGCCGGGCTTGGCGCTGCTGACGCTCGGCCCGGCCACGAAGTAGCCGACCGCCAGCGCCACGCAGCCGCCGACCACCCCGACGATCCGCAGCTTGGACCGCAGGCCGCGCTTCTTGGCGGCCGGCGCGGGCGGCATCGCCGGGGCCGGCTGCGGCTGGCCGTACGGCCCGGGCGGCGGCTGCTGCCCGTACGGCCCGGGGGCCGGCTGGCCGTAGCCCTGCTGTCCGTACGGCTGCTGCCCGTACTGCTGCGGGCCAGGCGGCTGCTGGCCGTAGCCGGGCGGCGGGCCGTAGCCGGGCGGGGCCTGCGGCGCGGGCTGCCCGTAGGCCGGCGGCGGGCCGTACGGCGCGGCCGGCGGCGGGACGGGCGCCCCGTACGGCGGCGCCGCGGGCGGGCCCATCGGTGCGGATCCGTACGGATTGGGTGGTGTGCTCATCAGTTCGTCCCCCGAGGCAGAGTTCTGTCGTTCCGACAGGTTCGAGTACCTTAGCGAGTCGCTCGGACGCCCTGAGCCCCGAGCCCCCGGGGTCTCCCGGGCGGCCTGGTCACCGGGGGAGCGGGCTCCGGCGGGCGGCGCCCAGGTAGAGGACCGCCGTCAGGGCGTACACCCCGGCGACCCCGAGCACCACCGCGACCGAGCGGCCGGACAGCGGCAGCACCAGCGCCGTGACCAGGGCGGCGGCCACGAAGGCGACGTTGAACAGCACGTCGTAGATGGCGAACACCCGGCCGCGGTACTCGTCCTCGACCGACTCCTGCACCACCGTGTCGGCGCAGATCTTGGTGCCCTGGGTGACCACCCCGAGCAGCAGGGCGGCGATCAGGCAGGGCACCAGGGCGAAGCTCAGGCCCAGCGCCGGGACGAACACCACCGGGGCGACCAGGCAGGCCGTCATCCACCCGGCCAGGCCGAGCCGGCGGGTGCACCAGGGGCTGACCAGCGCGGCGACGAAGAACCCGGCGGCGGACAGCCCGACCGCCTGGCCGAGGGTGACCAGCCCGGCCGCGCTGTCGGCCGGGTCGTTGAAGGTGTACCGGGCGAGCATCACCACGACCACGATCAGCACGCCGTAGCAGAACCGGGCCGCGGTGACGGCGGCCAGCGCGTGCACGGCCGGCCGGCAGTCCCGGACCAGGTGGCGCACCGCGGCGCCGAGTTCGAGGGCGGCCCGGACCAGCGCCTGGCCGAGCCCGGGGCGGTCCTCGTGCTGCTCGGGGCCGAGCAGGTCGCGGTCCATCCGCCGGGCGGCCAGCGCGGCCGACAGGTAGAGCAGCGCGGCCACCGTGACCAGGGCGGCGTCGGCCCTCGGTCCGGGGGCCATCAGCTGGTGCAGCAGGAAGCCGATGCCCCCGCCCGAGGCGGCGGCGACCGTCCCGAGGGTGGGGGAGAGGGCGTTGGCGGTGACCAGCCGGTCCTGCTCCACCACCCGGGGCAGCGCGGCGGACAGGCCGGCCAGGATGAACCGGTTGAGCGCGGTGACCAGCAGGGCGGAGGCGAAGAACAGCCAGGTCGGCGCCTCCACCAGCAGCAGCACCCCGGTGCCCAGGCCCAGCCCGAACCGGGCCAGGTTGCCGAAGTAGAGCACCTGGCGGCGGCGCCAGCGGTCCAGCAGCACACCGGCGAACGGGCCGATCACCGAGAACGGCAGCAGCATCACGGCCAGCACCGAGGCGATGTCGGCGGGGGAGGACTGCTTCTCGGGGGAGAAGACCACGTACGCGGCCAGCGAGACCTGGAAGACGCCGTCCGAGAGCTGGGAGAGCACCCGGGCGGTCAGCAGCCGCCGGAAGTCGCGGCCCTTCATCAGGTCGAGGACCGTGGCGCGGTGCGCGGACTGGTGGGTGCTGCCGTTCTCGGTGATCGCCACCCGCCCAGGGTGCCACGGAACCGGCCGCCGTTTCACGTGAAACATTGGCTGCGGGAACGTGAAGGGCCCACGATCCGCAGACCGTGGGCCCTTCCTACGCGCTACGAGCGGTCAGCTGCTCAGCGCTCGACCTCGCCGCGGATGAACTTCTCGACGTTCTCGCGGGCCTCGTCGTCGAAGTACTGCACCGGCGGGGACTTCATGAAGTACGAGGAGGCCGACAGGATCGGGCCACCGATGCCGCGGTCCTTGGCGATCTTCGCGGCGCGGACGGCGTCGATGATGACACCGGCGGAGTTCGGGGAGTCCCAGACCTCCAGCTTGTACTCCAGGTTCAGCGGGACGTCGCCGAAGGCCCTGCCCTCGAGGCGGACGTAGGCCCACTTGCGGTCGTCCAGCCAGGCCACGTAGTCCGAGGGGCCGATGTGGACGTTCTTGGAGCCCAGCTCGCGGTCGCGGATCTGCGAGGTGACGGCCTGGGTCTTGGAGATCTTCTTGGACTCCAGGCGCTCGCGCTCGAGCATGTTCTTGAAGTCCATGTTGCCGCCGACGTTCAGCTGCATGGTGCGCTCGAGGATGACACCGCGGTCCTCGAACAGCTTGGCCATCACGCGGTGCGTGATGGTCGCGCCGACCTGGGACTTGATGTCGTCACCGACGATCGGCACGCCGGCCTCGGTGAACTTGTCCGCCCACTCCTTGGTGCCCGCGATGAACACCGGCAGGGCGTTCACGAAGGCGACCTTGGCGTCGATGGCGCACTGGGCGTAGAACTTGGCCGCGTCCTCGGAACCGACGGGCAGGTAGCAGACCAGGACGTCGACCTGCTGGTCCTTGAGGACCTGGACGACGTCGACCGGGGCGTCGTCCGACTCCTCGATGGTCTCCAGGTAGTACTTGCCCAGGCCGTCGAGGGTGTGGCCGCGCTGGACGGTCACGCCGGTCGGCGGCACGTCGCAGATCTTGATGGTGTTGTTCTCGCTGTTGCCGATGGCGTCGGCCAGGTCGAAGCCGACCTTCTTGGCGTCGACGTCGAAGGCGGCGACGAACTCCACGTCACGGACGTGGTAGTCACCGAACTGGACGTGCATCAGGCCGGGGACCTTGCCGGCCGGGTCGGCGTCCTTGTAGTACTCGACACCCTGCACCAGCGACGCGGCGCAGTTGCCCACGCCCACGATGGCTACGCGAACCGAACCCATTCCGGTTGCTCCCTGTGATCTCATGAGGACCGCCGGGGTCGGCGGAACTCGTCCTGCTTCTTCGATGACTGCATGTGCGGGCGCGAGGCGCCCAGTCCTGCCGCGCGGCACAGGGCTGGCGCGGTGTCAGCGCTCCTGGTCGGAGCGCCCCGGGCGGTCGTACGGTTGCCCGGACGGGTCGGGGGACCCGGTCTCCTGGCCACGGCCGTCCGAAGTCCTGCGGGGGCCGGCGGCGGTGCTGCCGCCGGCGTCGGGGCCGGTCCGCCCGGTGCGGTTGGACCGCTCGGTCTCGATCAGCTCGTTGAGCCAGCGGACCTCGCGCTCCACCGACTCCAGTCCGTGCCGCTGCAGTTCGACGGTGTAGTCGTCGAACCGCTCGCGGGCGCGGGCCAGTGAGTTGCGCATCCGCTCCAGCCGCTCCTCCAGCCGGCTGCGGCGGCCCTCCAGGACGCGCATCCGCACGGCCCGGTCGGTCTGGCCGAAGAAGGCGAAGTGCACGCCGAAGTGCTCGTCCTCCCAGGCGTCCGGGCCGGAGTCGGCGAGCAGCTCCTCGAAGCGCTGCTTCCCCTCGGCGGAGAGCCGGTAGACGATCTTGGACCGCTTGCCGTTGAGCGCGGTGGCCGGGACGTACTCGACGTCCGGGTTGTCCTCGACCAGGAAGCCCTGGGCGACCAGGCTCTTCAGACACGGGTAGAGCGTCCCGTAGGAGAGCGCCCGGAACGTCCCGAGCAGGATGTTCAGCCGCTTGCGCAGCTCGTAACCGTGCATCGGGGCGTCGTGGAGCAGTCCGAGGACGGCGAACTCCAGCACTCCTGAGCGTCTGCCCACTGCCGTCGTCCTCCTCCCGCTCGGTGTCCGACCGGCCGCTGCATCCGGCGGTATTCCGCTTCGATGTATCGGCTCGATATATCGAGAACAGTAAACCCGACCCCCGGAACCGGCAAGGGGGGCACGCGTGAATGTGATCACAAGCCGACGCGCGGGTGGGGTTGGCAACGGGCGTGTAATGATCTGTCGGCGTTTTGTGGGTAGTTGCAACTGATGTCCGATTAGTTGGGTTTCCGTGCTGCGTACGCTGTCGCGTGTGCACGAGGACCACCTCCGGGATCAGGGCGGTTTGCGGGCATCGGACGTGAACCCTGCCTTCAGGCTGGAAACGCCTGGCGAGGAGTGGCTGGAAGATGAGCGAGCGACGGCGAAGGACGCCCAACCCGGGCGGTGAGGGGCAGCAGCCCCCGGGAGGCGGCGGCCGTCGGGGCGACGGGCCGGGGCCCGACGAGCTGCGCTCGGAAGGTGTCGGCCGACGCCGCCCGCCGGGGGTCAGGGAGACCGCACAACAGCCCCGGATGACCCGTGCGGAGATGCGCAAGGCCGCCCAGAAGAAGGGCAAGGGGGGCGGTCGGCGCGGTGCCGCCACGGCCTCCGCCTCCGCCGCGGCCGCCGGCCCCGGCAAGAAGCGCTTCATCGACTACCCGCGGTTCGGCAAGACCGGCGTGCGGCGCTGGCTGCCGTCCTGGCGGCAGTGGCTGAGCGGCTTCGTGCTGGTCTTCGGCTCCTTCGTGGGCCTGGTGTTCTACCTGTACCAGACCACCGAGGTCCCCGAGCTGAACCAGCTGGTGAACAACCAGAACACGATCTACTACTGGGCCGACAACACGGAGATGACCCGCAAGGGCCAGACCAACCGGCAGATCGTCGAGCTCAAGGACATCAGCCCCAACCTCCAGAACGCCGTCATCGCCGCGGAGAACAAGAGTTTCCGCACCGACAAGGGCATCGACCCCAAGGGCATGCTCCGCGCCGTCTACAACATGGCGAAGGGCGGTGAGACACAGGGCGCCTCGACGATCACCCAGCAGTACGTGAAGAACGCCTACCTGAGCCAGGAGCAGACCCTCAGCCGCAAGGTGAAGGAGTTCTTCATCACGCTGAAGATCAACCAGGACAAGGAGAAGGACGAGATCCTGACGGGCTACCTGAACACCAGCTGGTTCGGCCGCGGTGCGAACGGTGCCCAGGCGGCCGCCCAGGCGTACTACGGGGTGGACGCCAAGGACCTGAACGTCTGCCAGAGCGCCATGCTGGCCGGCCTGCTCAAGGGCGCGACGTACTACGACCCCACCAACCCGAACAACAAGGAACGGGCCCTGGGCCGGTGGAACTGGATCCTGGACCAGATGGTGGACACCAAGGCCATCACCCCGGACGAGCGCGCCAAGTGCACCGCCTTCCCGGACCCGGTCCCGCAGAAGCCCAGCTCCAACATGAACGGTGAGATCAGCTACCTGGTCGACACCGCCAACAAGTACGTGATGGCCACCGACAAGACGATCACCCAGCAGATGATCGACCGGGGCGGCCTGAAGATCTTCACCACCTTCGAGAAGGACAAGGTCGACGCCCTGAAGAAGGCCGTCGACGACGTCAAGGCGGAGAACCTCAACCCGCAGAAGCGGCCGGACAACGACACCAACATCCAGTTCGGCTCCGCCAGCATCCGCCCCGGCGACGGCGCCATCGTCGCCCTCTACGGCGGTGACGGCGTGGAGAACGGCCACTTCGACAACAACGCCGACGCCACCGGCGTCCAGGTCGGCTCGACCTTCAAGCCCTTCGTGCTGGCCACCGCGATGCAGGTCGGCGTGCAGACCGCGAAGGACGACAAGGGCAAGCCGAAGCGGATCAACGCCGACAGCCGCTACCTGGCCGACGACATGTCCGAGATCCGCAAGCCGGACGGCTCGCTGGTGATCGGCGACGACGGCAAGCCGTACCGGCAGAAGAACGAGGACTCCGGCAAGCGCGGCTACGTCTCGCTGCGGCAGTCCATGCAGTACTCGTACAACGTGCCCTTCGTCCAGCTCAACCAGGACGTCGGCGGCCAGAACGTGGCCGACATCGCGGTGCAGATGGGCATCAAGAGGGAGAGCCTCGCCGACCCGAAGACGGCGACCTTCCCGCTCGGCACCTCCACCATCAGCCCGATCCGGATGGCCACCGCCTACGGCACCCTGGCGGCCAGCGGCAAGGAGGCCGAGCCCTACTCGGTCACCAAGGTCGAGGTGAGCGGCGTGGAGCGCCCGGGCTTCGGCAAGAAGGAGGCCAAGGTCGCGCTGGAGCCGGCCGTCGCCGACAACGTCACCGACGTGCTGGTGAACGTGGCGGTGAACGGTACCGGCAAGAAGACGAAGGACCTGGGCCGCCCGGTGGCCGGCAAGACCGGTACCACCGACCAGAACAAGTCGGCCTGGTGGGTCGGCTACACCCCGCAGCTGGTGACCAGCGTCGCGATGTGGCGCGAGGACCCGGCCAAGCACGAGCGGCAGTCGCTCAACGGCACCGGCGGCAAGGAGTCCATCCACGGTGGCGACATCCCCACCGACGTCTTCACCCGGTACATGAAGGCCGCGCTGGCCAACGAGAAGAAGATGGACTTCCCGACCCCGCAGCCGGTCGGCACCGAGGTGGACTCCTCCGGCGCGCCCTCCACGGCCAGCCCGACGGCGGTCCCGACCGCGACCGACACCCCGACGGCCCCGGCGCAGACCCAGACGCAGGCGCCGCAGGCGCCGGTGCAGCCGCAGCCCACCCAGACCTGCGTGCCCGGCGTGGACTGCCCCGGTGACCAGCCGACCAGCACGCCGACCAAGAACCCGCGCCCGTCCAACAGCTGCCTGCCGGTGTTCGGCTGCCCGACACAGCCGCCGGGGCCGACGGACAGCGCGTCGCCCGGCGGTGGCGGCAAGCCGGGTGGCGGTGGCGGCAAGCCGTCGCCGACCAGCACCGGTGGTCTGCAGGGCGGGGCGACCACGCCGTAGCCCGCAGCCCGCGGCCCGGCCCGGCGGAACCCGGAACGGCGGTGGCGGTCCTCCTCGGAGGGCCGCCACCGCCGTTCTCGTGCCAGGAGGGCCGCCACCGCCGTTCCGGTCCGGGGAACGCCACCACCGTTCCCGCCCGGCCCGCCGCGGCCCCGTCACGGCCGCTCCGGGCGGCCGTTTCGCCGTGATCGGCGAGCCCGGCCGCCGTGCGGGGGCACGGACCGTTGCGGGGTCCTCCTCGTCCCGGCGGGATCGGTGCGGCAGGATGTCCGGCATGACGTCGAGCGATCGTGACGAAACCGCCGGCCCGGTCGGGGCCGGCGCCGCCGCAGGGCCCCTCCCGGCAGCCGTCGCCACGGCCGCGCCGCCGGCCAACACCGTGGTCGTCCCGGCCGACGAGGACCCGGTGGCGGCGGCCGGCAGCGAGGTGATCGGCGGGCCCCCGGGCCGCCGGGCGCTGCTCGGCGTCTCCTGGTGGATCCCGGCGCGCTTCCTGGCGCTCGCGGTGATCGTGGTGTCGGTGCTCGGCATGGTGCAGAAGCTGCCCTGCTACGAGCAGGCCTGGTTCCAGCCGGGCTCCCCGCAGTACGTCCACGCCTGTTACAGCGACGTCCCGCACCTGTTCTCCGGACGCGGCTTCGCGGCCGGGCTGCACCCGTACGTGGACCGCATCCCGGGTTCTTCGGGGGACCTCCAGTACCTGGAGTACCCGGTGCTGACCGGCCTGTTCATGCAGGTCGCGGCCTGGCTGACGCCCGGCGGCGGGGACCAGCAGAGCCAGGAGCAGTGGTTCTGGGCGATCAACGCCGGGATGCTGATGGCCTGCGCGGTGGTCGCCGTGGTGGCGCTCTCGCGCACCCACCGGCGCCGCCCGTGGGACGCGCTGCTGTTCGCGCTCGCCCCCGTCCTGCTGCTCAACGGCACCGTCAACTGGGACCTGCTCGCGGTCGCCCTGGCCGCCGTGGCGATGGCCTGGTGGTCCGGCGCCCGGCCCGGCTGGGCCGGTGTGTTCATCGGCCTGGCCACCGCGGCCAAGCTCTATCCGCTCCTGCTGATCGGCCCGCTGCTGGTGCTCTGCTGGCGGGCCGGCAGGTGGCGCGACTTCCGGGTGATGCTGGGCGGCGCGGTCGGCTCCTGGCTGCTGGTCAACCTGCCGATCATGCTGGCCAACTGGCGGGGCTGGTCGACCTTCTACGTGTTCAGCAAGCACCGCGGCGAGGACTACGGCTCGTTCTGGCTGATCCTGATGCAGCGCCGCGGCGCCGGGCTGGCCGACCTCGACGTCTACATCGGCGTGCTGATGGTGCTGGGCTGCCTGGCCGTGGCGTGGCTCGGCCTCTCGGCCCCGCGCCGGCCGCGCCTCGCCCAGCTGGCCTTCCTGGTGGTCGCGCTGTTCGTGCTGGTCAACAAGGTGTACTCGCCCCAGTACGCGCTCTGGCTGCTGCCGCTCGCGGTACTGGCCCGGCCGCGCTGGCGGGACTTCCTGGTCTGGCAGGCCTGCGAGGTGCTCTACACCCTGGGCATCTGGTCCCACCTGGGCCTGGTCACCGGCTCCAAGCAGCAGGGGCTCGGCGAGGGCTGGTACCACTTCGCGATCGGGCTGCACCTGCTGGGCACGCTCTACCTGGTCGCCCTGGTGGTCCGGGACGTCCTCCACCCGGACCGCGACCCGGTCCGCTGGGACGGCAGCGACGACCCCTCCGGCGGGGTGCTGGACCACGCCCCGGACGTGTTCGTGCTGGGGACCGCCCGCCGGCTGCGCGAGGAGGAGAGCTACGCCGCGTACGCGCCGGCCGGCCCCGAGCAGTGGCTGGACGAGCCCGATCTGCCGGAGCCGGCCGAGAAGCCGTAGGGCCGCGAGCCGAGCGCCGGAACGCTCAGCGGTCCACCACGCGGTCGAAGTGCGTGGTGGTGTGCCGGACCTGGAGACCGAGCTCCTCGCCGATCGCCGGGGGCTTGGTCTCCCCGTCCAGGAACAGCAGCGAGACCTGCATGTGCGGCGGCTCGGCGAACCACAGCTGCTTGCCGGCCCAGTGGAACGGCGACTTGGTCTTGTTGACGGTCGCCAGGCCGGCCCGGGCGATGCCCTTGGCCCGCGCCCCCATGCTCGCCACGTACTTCGGCGCCTCCAGGCCGATGCCGTGCGCGGTGCCGCCGGCGACCACCAGGATGTGGCCGTCGGAGGGCGCCGGGTGCTGGCGGTAGCCGTAGCGGTCGCCCTTCTGCAGCGGGGTGACGTCCAGGACGGTGGCCCGGACCTCCAGCGCGGCGTGGTCGCCCAGCCAGAGCCGGGTGCCGATCCGGGCCCGGAAGACCGTCCGCGGGTAGCGCTGGGCCAGCTGGTCCATGCCGGCCGCGCCGAGGTGGCTGACGAACACGGTGTGCACCGGGATGCCGGCGGCCTGGGCGGTGTCCACCCAGTACGCGACCTCCTCGACCGGGCTGGAGCCGTCCGGCCGGTCCATCGGCAGGTGCAGCGCCAGGCCCTCGAAGCTGACGCCCTCCAGCTCGGCGGCGGCGGCGCGCAGGTCCGCCGCGCTCACGCCGTGCCGGCGCATGGTGGTCATGCACTCCAGCACCACCCGGGTGCCGTGCAGCGCGCGCAGCGCGTCCACGCCGGCCACCGTCCGGATCACCCGGGCGTGCGGCAGCGGGAGCACCTCCTCGCCGACCCGGTAGGGGGTGAGCACCAGCAGCTCGCCGCCGTACCACTCGGCGGCGTCGGCCGCCTCGTACGCGGTACCGACGGCGAGCACCCCGGTGCCCAGCAGCGTCGCCTCCTCGGCCAGCCGGTGGTTGCCCAGGCCGTAGCCGTTCCCCTTGGCGACCGGCACCAGGCCGGGGAACTCGGCGAGGACGGAGCGCTGGTGGGTGCGCCAGCGTTCGGTGTCGAGGTAGAGCGACAGCGTCATCGGGTCAGCCTCCTCAGCGGCGGGACATGTAGAGGTCGAGGGCCTTGTGCAGCAGCTTGTTGAGCGGGAAGTCCCACTCGCCGAGGTACTCGGCCGCCTGGCCACCGGTGCCGACCTTGAACTGGATCAGCCCGAACAGGTGGTCGTCCTCGTCCAGGGTGTCACTGATGCCGCGCAGGTCGTACACCCCGCCGCCGAGGGCGTAGGAGTCGCGCATCATCCGCCACTGGATGGCGTTGGACGGCTTGACCTCGCGCTTGTGGTTGGCCGAGGCGCCGTAGGAGTACCAGACGTGCTCGCCGACCACCAGCATCGTGGTGGCGGCCAGCGGCTCGCCCTCGTGGTAGGCGATGTAGAGCCGCATGCGGTTCGGGTCCTCGGCGACGAGGGCCTTCCACATCCGCTGGAAGTAGGCCAGCGGGCGCGGGGTGAACTTGTCGCGCTCGGCGGTGACCAGGTAGAGCTGGTGGAAGATCGGCAGCTCGTCGTAGCCGCCCTGGATCACCTCGACGCCGCTCTTCTCGGCCTTCTTGATGTTGCGGCGCCAGAGCTGGTTGAAGCCCTTCTGGATGTCGTCCAGCGAGCGGTTGGCCAGCGGAACCTGGAAGACGTAGCGGGGCTGGACGTCACCGAAGCCGGCGCCGCCGTCCTCGCCCTGGAGCCAGCCGGCCTTGCGCAGCCGGTCGGCCACCTCGAAGGCGCGGGCCTCGTACCAGTCGGCCTCGACGTCGCGCAGCCGCTTGGCCTGCTTGGCGGCGATGGCCTCCTTGATGGTGGGGGCGTTCCAGCGGCGGATGACCACCGGCGGGCCCATCTTCACCGAGAACGCGCCCTGCGACTTGAGGTGCGCCAGCATCGGGGAGAGCCAGCGGTCGAGGTCGCGGTCGAACCAGTCGATGACCGGGCCCTCGGGCAGGTAGGCGAGGTAGCGCTTGAGCTTGGGCAGCTGGCGGTAGAGGACCAGGCCGGCGCCGACGAGCTGGTTGGCGTCGTCGAACCAGCCGATCGACTCCGACCGCCACTCGGCCTTCACGTCGCCCCACGACGGCACCTGCATGTGGCTGGCCGAGGCGCGGCTCCTGATGAAGGCGAGGTGCTCCTCGCGGGTGATCGTCCTCAGGCGCAGGCTCATTGCTCGGTGCTCCTCGTCGGTCGGGCTGCGGTGGCCCCAGGTTCTCGGGCTGACCCTATCGTCCGGGGCCCGGGCGCCCGTCGCGGCGGGCACGGCGGCGCCCCCGTCGGGTACCTGTCTCCTCCTGCAGATACGCGACGGGGGCGGCGAGGGTTCCGGGCGGCCCCTGTGGGCTCGGTCCCAGCGGGCCGGCGGGAGCCGGTCGGGGGTCGGCGCGGGCGGTGGTGGGGCGGTCGGGGACGGTGCGGACGACCGGGGGCGGGTCAGCCCCAGAGGCCGCCGCGGGCGATGCCGAGGTAGAAGCCGAGCGCGGCCGCGCCGAGCGTGACCATCAGGACGAAGCGCTCGGCGGTGGTGACCGACACGAACATGCCCCACAGGCCCGTGACGATGCCGAACAGGCCGGTCCACGAGGTCAGCAGGTGCAGGTTGTGGAAGAACGAGGTGGTGAAGGCGATCACGCCCAGGAGGGCGGTGATGCCCACCAGGGTGTTCTCGCGGGGGTGCGGGTGGCCGTCGGTGTTCAGCGTGAGGGCGGGCATGCGGTGGACGGACTGGGCCATGGGTCCCACCTCCTGGCGTGGAGACGAACGGGCAGGGATCCCGTTCCGTCCAGATTGCGGTGCTTGGGTCGCTCTCACAACCCCTATGCGTTTTGTTCGGCCGTCCGGGTGCAGGTAGGCTGTGCCGTCTGCACTGGTGTAGTTGTGCCCCCTCTGTGTCCTCTTCCGGATGACGTCCCGCCTTCGGGCGGAGCGGGGGCCGACTGTCCGACCCGGCCGTTACGGTGGGCCGGAGTCGTCACCGCACCGGTGCCGACGCTACGCACAACCCTCCTGCCACGGAGAGACCGTGGCCGCTGAGTCCAAAGGAGGTGGGTTACTCATGCGTCACTACGAGCTGATGGTCATCCTCGACCCCTCGGTCGAGGAGCGCGCTGTCTCCCCCCTGATCGAGAGCTTCCTCGCTGTCGTCCGCAACGCCGGCGGCAAGGTGGAGAAGGTCGACACCTGGGGTCGTCGCCGTCTGGCTTACGAGATCAACAAGCAGTCCGAGGGCATCTACTCGGTCATCGACCTCAAGGCCACGCCTGAGGTCGTCAAGGAGCTCGACCGCCAGCTGGGCCTGAGCGAGTCGGTTCTGCGGACCAAGGTCCTGCGCCCGGACACCCACTGAGCCACCTCTGAGGCCTTCGGGTCTCGGGTAGCTCGCGTCCGTTGTTTCACGTGAAACAGCGGTGAACGGACATCTTCCCGAGAGGTCATCACCACCATGGCAGGCGAGACCGTCATCACCCTCGTCGGCAATCTCGTCGACGACCCCGAGCTGCGCTTCACCCCGTCGGGTGCGGCGGTCGCGAAGTTCCGCATCGCGTCCACCCCCCGCACCTTCGACCGTCAGACGAACGAGTGGAAGGACGGCGAGAGCCTCTTCCTCACGTGCAACGTCTGGCGGCAGCCGGCGGAGAACGTGGCCGAGTCGCTGCAGCGCGGCATGCGCGTCATCGTGCAGGGCCGACTGCGCCAGCGGTCTTACGAGACCAAGGAAGGCGAGAAGCGGACGGTCTTCGAGGTCGAGGTCGACGAGGTCGGCCCGAGCCTGCGCTCGGCGACCGCCAAGGTCACCCGGGCCAACCGGTCCGGCGGCCCCGGTGGCGGGTTCGGCGGCCAGCAGGGCGGCGGCCAGGGCGGTGCCGGCTGGGGCGGCGGCGGTGGCGGCCAGCAGGGCGGCGGCAACTGGGGTGGAAACTCCGGTGGCGGCCAGTCCGGCCCCTCCGACGACCCCTGGGCCTCCAGCGCCCCGTCCGGTGGAAACCAGGGCGGCGGCTGGGGTGCCCCGTCCGGTGGCAGCGGCTACTCGGAAGAGCCCCCGTTCTAAGAGCTGACAGATTTCGTGCGGCCCGGCGGCCGGCGTCTCCGGACGCCCGCCGGGCCGTGAACCCCAAATGGAGCACACAATGGCGAAGCCGCCTGCTCGCAAGCCGAAGAAGAAGGTTTGCGTCTTCTGCAAGGACAAGGTCAACTACGTTGACTACAAGGACACGAACCTGCTGCGGAAGTACATCTCCGACCGCGGCAAGATCCGTGCCCGTCGGGTGACCGGCAACTGCACCCAGCACCAGCGCGACGTCGCCACGGCCGTGAAGAACAGCCGTGAGATGGCGCTGCTGCCCTACACCAGCACCGCGCGCTAAGAGAGGGTGACCAAGTAATGAAGATCATCCTCACGCACGAGGTGCCGGGTCTCGGCTCCGCCGGCGAGGTCGTCGAGGTCAAGGACGGCTACGCCCGCAACTACCTGGTCCCGCGTGGCTACGCCATCCGCTGGACCAAGGGCGGTCAGAAGGACGTCGACGCCATCCGTCGCGCCCGCAAGATCCACGAGATCCAGACCCTCGAGGCCGCCAACGAGGTCAAGGGTCAGCTCGAGGGCGTCCAGGTCAAGCTGGCCGTCCGCTCGGGCGAGGCCGGCCGTCTGTTCGGCTCGGTGACCCAGGCCGACGTCGTCGAGGCCATCAAGGCCGCCGGCGGCCCGGCGGTGGACAAGCGCGCCGTCGCGATCGCCTCGCCGATCAAGACCGTGGGCTCCCACAAGGTCTCGGTCAAGCTGCACTCGGACGTCGTGGCCAAGCTCGACGTCGCCGTCGTGGCTGCCTGAGTTCCGTAGCACGGCCCGAGGGCCGGACTCCTCCGGGAGTCCGGCCCTCGGTCTTTTCCGCGCCGGGCGTTCCCGCGCCGGGCGTTGTCTGATCGGCGCGTCCCGAGCCGGCGACCTCCGGGCCGGTCCCTTCCGGACCGGCCCGGAAACGTTTCAGCCGCGCACCGCTCCGGTGACCAGCCACTTGCCGCCGCGGGCGCGCCAGGCCAGGAAGCCGGCCCGCACCAGCATGAACAGGTTCATCGCCCACCACAGCCCGGCCAGACCGGCGCCGGTGGCCGGCACCGCCAGCGCCACCGGGACGAACACCGCCAGGGTCGCCAGCCCGGCCCAGGCCAGGTAGGGGCCGTCCCCGGCGCCCATCAGCACGCCGTCCAGCACGAAGACGAGCCCGGCCACCGGCTGGGTGAGCGCGAGCAGCAGCAGGGCGGTGCCCAGCTGGGCCCGGACGGCCGGATCGGGCGTGAACAGCGGGACGTACAGCGGGCGGGCGACCACCACCAGCAGGCCGAGCACCAGCCCGGAGACGATGCCCCACTCGACCATCCGCCGGGTGGCGGCCCGGGCGCCGGGCGCGTCCGAGGCGCCCAGGTAGCGGCCGATGATGGCCTGGCCGGCGATCGCGATGGCGTCCAGCGCGAAGGCCAGGAAGTTGAACACCGCCATGGTGATCTGGTGGGCGGCCACCTGGTCGTCGCCGAGCCGGGCGGCCACCGCGGTGGCGGTCATCAGCACCGCGCGCAGGCTGATCGTCCGGACCAGCAGCGGGCCGCCGGCCCTGGCGCCGGCCCGGATGCCCGCCGCGTCCGGCCGCAGCGAGGCGTGTTCCCGGCGGGCGCCGCGGACCACCACGACCAGGTAGGCGGCGGCCATCCCGTTCTGCGCGAGCACGGTGCCCCAGGCCGAGCCGGCCACCCCGAGCCCGGCGCCGTACACCAGGCCGGCGTTCAGGCCGATGTTGGCGGCGAAGCCCGCGACGGCCACCACCAGCGGCGTCCGGGTGTCCTGGAGGCCGCGCAGCACCCCGGTGGCGGCCAGCACCATGAGCATCGCCGGGATGCCCAGGGAGCTGATCCGCAGGTACGTCACCGCGTGCGGCGCGGCGGTCGCCGAGGCGCCCAGCGCGTCGGCCGCCCAGGGCGCCAGCAGCAGGGTGAGCAGGACCACCGGGACGGCCAGGCCCAGGGCGAGCCAGATGCCGTCGATGCCCTGCTGCACGGCGCCCCGGCGGTCCCCGGCGCCGATCCGGCGGGCGACCGCCGCGGTGGTGGCGTAGGCGAGGAAGACGAACACGCCGGTCGCGGTGGAGAGCGCCGCGGAGGCGACGCCCACCCCGGCCAGCTGGGGGGTGCCGAGGTGGCCGACGATCGCCGAGTCGGCCATCAGGAAGAGCGGTTCGGCGACGAGCGCGCCGAAGGCCGGGACGGCCAGGGCGAGGATCTCCCGGTCGTGCCGGCGTCGAGGGGGCACCGGGGCCGGGGTCGGGGGCGAGGCGGTCATGGGGTCCAGGCTACTCATCCACAGGTAATGGACGTAAGTGGCCTTTGCCTATTACTCGAAATCTTGAGCGTCGCTGTTCGCCCGCTCTGTGCCCACAGCCGTTCGGAGGTGTGTGAAGAATTTCTCATGCACAGGCCCGGGAAGAGGTAATCCCAGGTCAACCGGTTGACGGTGGATCGATCGTCCGGTTATCCACAGGAGCGTCCACAGGGGTGTCCACAGCTTTGCGGCAGTTCTCCACAGGACGGGGCGCTTCATCCACACCCCCTGTGGATAACCGCCTTGGCGCAACGGCGTCCGGCGCCTTAGCGTGGGCCCTCCGCCCGACATTCCCGCCGCCCCGGCGTCCGATTTGTCGGAGCTGTGGCGTACAAAGAGGAGCGGATCCGCTCCATCCAGCCACCGGCAAGCCCGCTCCAACTTCGCACCACTCGCTGATCGGGGAACACGCGTGACCGGCCCCCAGTACGACGACCACGACGCCCCGCCGCCGGAGGAGGACTGGCAGCACGCCGAGGACCCGTTCCCGGCCGGCGCCTTCGACGACGCGCCCTTCCCGGACGGCCCCGGCGACCGGCTGCCGGTCTCGCGCGCCCGCGGCGAGGGGCGCCAGGGCGGTGGCCGCGACGGCTTCCAGAAGGACGGCTTCCAGAAGGGCGGCAAGGGCGGCCGGCCGGAGGGCGGCTGGCCGCGCCGGGGCGAGGGCGACGGCGGGGGCGGCGTGGACGGCTTCGAGCGCGTCCCGCCGCAGGACCTGGACGCCGAGAAGTCCGTCCTCGGCGGCATGCTGCTGTCCAAGGACGCCATCGCCGACGTGGTCGAGGTGCTCAAGCCGGCCGACTACTACCGGCCCGCGCACGAGATGGTGCACGGCGCGATCCTCGACCTCTACGCCCGCGGCGAGCCGGCCGACCCGATCACCGTGGCCGGTGAGCTGACCAAGCGCGGCGAGCTCCAGCGGGTCGGCGGCGCCTCCTACCTGCACACCCTGGTCAACTCCGTCCCGACCGCGGCCAACGCCGAGTACTACGCCCAGATCGTCCACGAGCGCGCGGTGCTGCGCCGGCTGGTCGAGGCGGGCACCCGAATCGCCGGCATGGGCTACGCGGCCGAGGGCGACGTGGACGAGATCGTCAACGCGGCCCAGGCGGAGATCTACGCCGTCACCGAGCAGCGCACCAACGAGGACTACGCGCCGCTCGCCGACATCATGGAGGGCGCCCTCGACGAGATCGAGGCGATCGGCTCCCGGCAGGGCCAGATGTCCGGCGTGCCGACCGGCTTCGCCGACTTCGACCAGCTCACCAACGGGCTGCACCCCGGCCAGATGATCGTCATCGCGGCCCGCCCCGCGATGGGCAAGTCCACCCTCGCGCTGGACTTCGCGCGGGCCTGCTCGATCCACCACAAGCTGCCGAGCGTGATCTTCTCGCTCGAAATGGGCCGCAACGAGATCGCCATGCGCCTGCTCTCCGCCGAGGCCCGGGTCGCGCTGCACCACATGCGCTCCGGGAACATGACGGACGACGACTGGACCCGGGTCGCCCGCCGGATGCCCGACGTCAGCGAGGCGCCGCTGTTCATCGACGACTCGCCGAACCTGTCGATGATGGAGATCCGCGCCAAGTGCCGCCGGCTGAAGCAGCGCAACGACATCAAGCTGATCGTCATCGACTACCTCCAGCTGATGCAGTCCGGCGGCTCCCGGCGGGCCGAGAACCGCCAGCAGGAGGTCTCGGACATGTCCCGTAACCTCAAGCTGCTGGCCAAGGAGCTGGAGGTCCCGGTCATCGCGCTCTCCCAGCTGAACCGTGGTCCCGAGCAGCGCACCGACAAGCGGCCGATGGTCTCCGACCTCCGCGAGTCCGGCTCGATCGAGCAGGACGCCGACATGGTCATCCTGCTGCACCGCGAGGACGCCTACGAGAAGGAGTCCCCGCGCGCGGGCGAGGCCGACCTGATCGTCGCCAAGCACCGTAACGGCCCGACCGCGACCATCACGGTGGCGTTCCAGGGCCACTACTCGCGCTTCGTCGACATGACCCGGGACTGAGGCCCGGCCCTGACGTCCCCGCCGGGGGCGTCAGACGGTGACGGTGGCGCGGAAGAGCGTGCCGCCGCTGCCGGAGAGGCGGGTCGGGGTGCCCGTGGCGGGGAGGAAGGCGGACTGGCCGCGGGCCAGGTCCAGGACGGTGCCGTCGGCGGCGGTCAGCCGGGCCGTGCCCTCGGTGCAGAGCAGGATCTGCGGGGTGCGGCCGTCGATCTCGCGCCCGGTGCCGTCCAGCACGAAGCGGGAGAGCCGGAACTCGTCGATCGGGACGGGGTAGAGCTCCTCGCCCGGGGTGTCCCGGACCGGGACCGGCTCCAGCACCTCGGGGGCGCCGGCCGCGAAGACCACGACCTTCAGCAGCTCCGGCACGTCGATGTGCTTCGGGGTGAGACCGGCCCGCAGCACGTTGTCGGAGTTGGCCTGGAGCTCGACGCAGGCGCCGGACAGGTAGGCGTGCGGCACCCCGGCGCCCAGGTAGAGCGCCTGGCCGGCACGCAGCCGGACGTGGTGGAGCAGCATGCCGGCGATCACGCCGCGGTCGTCCGGGAAGTCCTCGGCGATCCGGGCGTACGGGCCGTACTCCCCGTCGGGGTCGGTCGCCGCCAGCGCCTCGACGGTCCGCCGGACGGTCTCCCCGTCCAGGGCGAGGGCGGCGGTCAGGGCGCCGCGCAGCGCCGCGGACTCCCCCCCGTCCTCCGGCCGGGAGGTGCCCCCGCCGGCGGCCAGCCGCTCGATCACCGGGGCGAGCCCGGGCACCGCGAGTCCGGCCAGCAGCCGGGCCGCCCCGGCGGGCGGGCGGAAGCCGCACAGGCCTTCGAAGTCGCCCAGCGCGCAGATCATTTCGGGCTTGTGGTTGGCGTCCCGGTAGCTGCGCTCGGGGGCGTCCAGGGGGATGCCGAGGGCGTTCTCGGCGGCGAAGCCGGCCCGGGCCTGGTCCAGCGTGGGGTGGGCCTGGATGGACAGTGGGATGCCCGCGGCCAGGACCTTGAAGAGGAACGGCAGGGTCGGGCCGAACCTGGCCACGCTCGCGGCGCCCAGTTCGCCCTCGGGGTCGGCCGCGATCAGCTCGTCCAGTCGGCGCGGGCCCCCGCCGCGGTCGGCGCGCGACGGGGCGCCGGGGTGGGCGCCCATCCACAGCTCGGCCTGCGGCTCCCCGGTCGGCTGCTGCCCGAGCAGCTCGGGCAGGGCGGTGAGCGACCCCCAGGCGTACGGGCGGACGGTGTTGACGAGCCTGTCCATGCGCGCGGTCCTACTCCTTCGCAGTCTGGGCGGCCCCGGACGTCCCGAGTCCGGATCGCCGGGGGCCCGGCGGTGCGGGCGGCCCGGGCACGGGCAAGGGAAACGACCCTAGCCGAACGGCGTCACCCAGGGGGAAACGGTGGTCATCGGGTGGGAGTGCCACGGCCGGACCGGTGGTTCCCGGCGCGGTAGTAGGATGCCAGGACGCAGTAGCCTCCGCCCTGCGCGCAGTTCGCCACCGAGGTCCTCCCCGGCGGGCTGCCGGCGGAGCCGCGTTCCAGAGTGCGGGCGCCGGTGTTCCGAGACCCCCCGCCATCGGCCGAGAGGTTTGCACGTGACCGTCAACCAGCAGAGTTTTGCTGATCTCGGCAAGGTCCTGGTGATCATCCCGACCTACAACGAGGCGGAGAACGTCGAGCGGATCGTCGGCCGGGTGCGTGCCGCCGTGCCCGAGGCGCACGTGCTGGTCGCCGACGACAACAGCCCCGACGGCACCGGCGAGCTGGCCGACAAGCTGGCCGTCGCGGACGAGCACGTCCACGTCATGCACCGCAAGGGCAAGGAGGGCCTGGGCGCCGCCTACCTCGCGGGCTTCCGCTGGGGCATCGACCACGGCTACGACGTCCTGGTCGAGATGGACGCGGACGGCTCGCACCAGCCCGAGGAGCTGGACCGGCTGCTGGGCGCGCTGCGCGGCGCCGACCTGGTGCTGGGCTCGCGCTGGGTGCCGGGCGGCCGGGTGGTGAACTGGCCGAAGTCGCGGCTGCTGCTCTCCCGCGGCGGCTCGACCTACTCGCGGCTGATGCTGGGCGTGCCGATCCGGGACGTCACCGGCGGCTACCGGGCGTTCCGCAAGGAGACCCTGCTGGGCCTGGGCATGGACGAGGTCGCCTCGGCCGGGTACTGCTTCCAGGTCGACCTGGCCTGGCGCACGGTGAAGGCCGGGTTCAAGGTCGCCGAGGTGCCGATCACCTTCGTCGAGCGCGAGCTGGGGGCGTCCAAGATGAACCGCGGCATCGTGGTCGAGGCGCTGTGGCGGGTGACCACCTGGGGCGTCACCGACCGGCTGGCCCGGCTGCGCGGGGGCGCCGCCAAGCGCTGACCGTCCGAACTCCTGTCGGCCGAAAGGGCCCGTCCGCCGGAACCGGCGGACGGGCCCTTTCGCATGTCCGGAAGTCCGGAGGCCGCGGGCGGCTCAGCAGCCGTTCCTCAGCGCGGCCTCCGGCAGGTAGCGGTCGGCCCAGACGGCCAGTTCGGTGAGCGCGGGCCGGAGCGCGGCGCCGCCCTCGGTGAGCCGGTAGCTGACCCGCAGCGGCGGGCCGGCGTCGACCTCGCGGACGACCAGCCCGGCCTCGGCCAGCTCGGTCAGCCGGTCGGAGAGCATCCGCTCGCTGATGCCCGGGACGGTGCGGCGCAGCTCGGAGAAGTACGCGGGGCCGCCGGTGTTGAGCACGCCCAGCAGCATGCCGGTCCAGCGCTTGCCGAGCAGGGTGAACACCCGGTTGAGGGCCAGGTCGATGTTCCCGCAGGGGCCCGGGTCCGCCGCGGCGCAGGAGTCGGTGGCGATCGGAACTCCGTCGGTCACTGCCTCGTGCTCGGCCATGGGACAAGCCTACTCGACCGATCCCTAGTGACTGCAGAAAAGTAAGCTGCTACGGTATTCGCAGTTGCAGCGAAATAGGCAGCTACTAATCCCTTGGAGGCCCTGCCATGCCCACTCTCCTGCACCTCGACTCCTCCGCGGTCCACGACGGCTCCGTCTCCCGCGAGGTCACCGCCGCCTTCCGCGCCGCCTGGCAGGCCGAGCACCCCGACGGCACGGTGATCTACCGGGACCTCGCCCTCGACCCGGTCCCGCACCTGGACGCGCACGGCATCAGCGCCGGATTCGCCCCCGCCGAGACCCACAGCGCCGAGCAGGCCGCCGCCTACGCGCTGCGCGAGGAGCTGATGGCCGAGCTGGAGCGGGCCGACGCCGTGCTGATCGGCAGCCCGATGTACAACTTCACGATCCCGTCGAGCCTCAAGGCCTGGCTGGACCAGGTGATCCTGATGGGCCGCACCGCCGGCGAGACGCCGTCCGCCAAGGGCACCCCGGTCACCGTGGTCGCCTCGCGCGGCGGCTCGTACGCGCCCGGCGCCCCGCGCGAGCCGTACGAGTTCGTCACCACCTACCTGGAGAAGGTGCTGACCGGCATGCTGGGGCTGGAGGTCGACTTCATCGTCCCGGAGTTCACCCTGGCGAGCGTCGTCCCGGCGATGGCCGAGTTCGTCCCGAACGCCGCCGAGTCCAAGGCCCGGGCGCTGGAGGAGGCCGCCCGCCGGGCCAAGGAACTGGCCGTCCGAGCCGCGGTGTGACGTGCGCCGGAGGCGTGCCCCGCCGGGCGCGCCTTCCGCGCATTCGGCCGCCGGTGCTCCCATGCTGTAGGGCGCAGGGAATCCGACCGCCGACCAGAGGGAGCAGCCCGTGACGACGTCCCCGTCCGAGGAGAGCGCCGGCGCGGAGCGTGCCCAGGCCGGGCCGGCCGTCCCCGGCGGGCCCGGCGAGGCCCCCGGGCCGGGCGCGGGCGCCGAGCCGCCGGAGCCCGGGCAGCCGGCCCGGCCGCTGGAGGTCGCCGTCTTCACCGGCCCCGAGTCGGCCTTCTTCGCCACCTCCACGCTGATCCTCGGCGAGCGGACCGCGATCCTGGTGGACGCCCAGCTGACCCGCAGTGCCGGGCGCGAGCTGGCCGAGTGGGTCGCGGGCAAGGGCAGACGGCTGCTCGCCGTCGTGGTCACCCACCAGCACCCGGACCACTATTTCGGGGCCGAGGAGGTGCTGCGGCTCTTCCCGGACGCGCAGCTGCTGGCCGCCCCGGCCGTGGTCGAGGGCATCCGGCGCACCGTCGCCGCCAAGGTCGCCCAGTGGAAGCCGGTGTACGGCGACGACATCCCGGACCACCCGCTGGTCCCCTCCCCGCTGCTGCCCCAGCCGCTGATGCTGGACCGCCAGGTGATCCCCGTGCTGCTGCTCGGCCAGGCCGACTGCGGGGACTCCACGGTCGTCCACGTGCCGAGCGTGCGCACCGTGATCGCCGGGGACTTCGTCCACAACGGCACCCACGTCTGGACCGCCGACACCACCCCGGCCCAGCGCGTCACCTGGGGGCACAACCTCGGCCGGATCGCCGACCTCGGCGTGGAGCGGGTGATCGCCGGGCACCGGGCCCCGGGCCAGGGCGACGACGCGGCCCGGGTGCTGGCCTTTACCGGCGAGTACCTCCAGGACTTCGACCGGCTGCTGGCCGCGCACCCGGACGACCCGGAGGCGCTGGTCACGGCGATGAACGAGCGGTACGGGGAGCTGACCCTGCCGTCCTTCCTGGCACTGGGCGCGGAAGCCAACACCGCCCGCGCGGCCCGGCCCGACGCGGCGGTCGAGGACGGGCCGGAGCCCGCCGGGAACGGGCGGGGCCCCGCGGAGAACGGGCCGGAGCCTGCCGAGGACGGCCCGGAGCCCGCGGAGAACGGCGGGAGCGCGCCGGAGTAGGCCGGATACTGGCCGTATGACGCCGTACGACGTGATCGTCCCGGCGGGCGGGGCCGCCCGGCGCCTCGGCGGCGCCGACAAACCCGGCCTGACGGTGGGCGAGACCACCCTGCTCGACCGGGTGCTCGCCGCCTGCGCGGGCGCCCGCACCGCCGTCGTGGTCGGCCCGGCCCGGCCGACCGCGCACGGCGGCGTCCGCTGGACCAGGGAGCAGCCGCCCGGCGGCGGACCGGTGGCCGCCGTCGCGGCCGGGCTCGACCTGGTCACCGCGGACACCGTGCTGCTGCTCGCCGCCGACCTGCCCTTCCTGGACCGGCGGACGGTGGAACGGCTGGTCACCGCCCTCGACCGGGCCGGGGCGCGGGCGGACGCCGCCGTACTGGTCGACGCGGGCGGGCGCGAGCAGCCGCTCGCCGCCGCCTACCGCACCGCCCCGCTGCGCGCCGCGCTGGCCGCCCTCGGCGACCCGGCCGGCCGGCCGCTGCGCCGTCTGGTCGGCGGGCTGACCCGGCTGCGGGTGGCCGACACCGACGACGTCGCCCACGACTGCGACACCTGGGAGGACCTGGAGCGGGCCCGCGAGCGCGACCGGGCCTGAACCTCACCGCTGCCGTCACCTGGGTGTGAGCGAAACGACGCGCCCCGCACACGGGGCGAACACCCCGGGGAAACCGCCGATCGGGCAGCATGGGCGCATGGAGCGCACGCTGGATGACTGGATCGCCGAGGTCAAGGCCGACCTGGGCATCGACCTGGACGTCGACGTCCGTGGTCTGCTCGACACGGCCCGGGTGGTCGCGCACGGGGTGGACCGGCCGGCCGCGCCGCTGACCGCCTTCCTGATCGGCTACGCGGCCGCCCAGCGGGGCGGCGGGGCGGAGGCCGTCGCGGAGGCGGCCCGGCGGGCCGAGGCCCTCGTCGAGGGCTGGGGCGCCGCCGCCCGGCCGGGCGAGTCGTGAGTGCGGTCGGACAGACCGTCGTGGCCGCACCGTCCACCGGTCCCGGCGTGCTGAGCTGGTCCCGGGCCCGCGAGACCGCGCGCCGGGCCGGGGCGCGCCCGCTGCCCGGGGTCCCCGTCCCGCTGGCCGAGGCGCTCGGCCGCACCCTCGCCGAGCCGCTCGGCGCGCTCACCGACCTGCCCGCCTTCGACACCTCCGCGATGGACGGCTGGGCGGTCGCCGGCCCCGGCCCGTGGCGGGTGGCCGGCCGGGTGCTGGCCGGACGGACGGCGCCGGCGCCGCTGGCCGACGGCACCGCCGTGGAGATCGCCACCGGCGCCCAACTGCCGTCCGGTGCCACCGCCGTCCTGCGCCGTGAGCACGGGCGGACGGACGGCGCGCTGCTGCACGACTGCGGGCCGCAGCCGCTGACCACCGGCCAGGACGTCCGCCCGCGCGGCCAGGAGTGCCGCCGGGGCGAGGAGTTGCTGCCGTCCGGTACGCCGGTGGGGCCGGCCGTGCTCGGCCTGGCCGCCGCCTGCGGCCACGACCGGCTGCCGGTCCACCGCCGTCCCGAGGTCCAGCTGCTGGTGCTGGGCGACGAGTTGCTCACCGCCGGGGTGCCCGGGCCGGGCCTGGTCCGGGACGCGCTGGGGCCGCTGCTGCCGCCCTGGCTGCGGGCCGCCGGCGCCGATCCGGCCGAAGCCGGGTACGTCCGGGACGACTTCGGGCTGCTCCGGGACGCACTGCGGCACTCCACCGCCGATCTCGTGGTCACCACCGGCGGAACGGCCGCCGGACCGGTCGACTTCCTGCACCGGGCGCTCGCCGAGACCGGTGCCCGGCTGCTGGTGGACGGTGTCGCCGTCCGGCCCGGGCACCCGATGCTGCTGGCCGAACTCCCCGGCGGCCGCCACCTGGTGGGCCTGCCGGGCAACCCGCTGGCGGCCGTCGCCGGGATGGTCACCCTGGCGCTGCCGCTGCTCCACGCGCGCAGCGGGCGGACCGTCGGCGCCCCCGCGCTCGCCCCCGCCGCGGCCGCCCTGCCCGGACACGGCACGGACACCCGGCTCCAGCCGGTTCGGCGGACCGCCGGGGGCGTGCTGCCGCTGGCCTTCGACGGACCGGCGATGCTGCGCGGGCTCGCCCGGGCCGAGGCGCTGGCCGTGGTGCCGCCCGGCGGGGCGGCGGCGGGGGAGCCGGTCGAACTCCTGGAGGTGCCGTGAACCGGATCCGACGCAATCCGGCGCCAGGCACCGAGCCGTGGGCGGACGCCGGGGTCGTGCTGCCCGCCCGACGGGCCGCGCCCGCCGTCCGGCAGGTCGGCTCCCGGCTGCTGCTGGCGCTCGCCGTCCTGGTCGCCACCACGTTCATCGTCTACGTCGACCGGGCGGGTTACAACGACAACGCGGGCGGCGGGCTCAGCTTCCTGGACGCGGCGTACTACGCCACCGTGACGCTCTCCACCACCGGGTACGGCGACATCACCCCGTTCAGCGACAGCGCCCGGCTCACCAACATCCTCGTGATCACCCCGCTGCGGGTGCTGTTCCTGATCATCCTGGTCGGCACCACGCTGGAGGTGCTCACCGAACGGACCCGCCTGCAATGGCGGTTGAACCGCTGGAGGTCCACCGTGCGCGAGCACACCGTCGTCATCGGCTACGGGACGAAGGGCCGCAGCGCCGTCGACACCCTGCTCGGGCAGGGGGTGAAGAAGGAGGAGATCGTCGTCGTCGACCCGCAGCGCAAGGTGATCGACCAGGCCGCCCAGCACGGCCTGGTCGGGGTGGTCGGCGACGCCACCCGCACCGACACCCTGGTGCGCGCCGCACTGCCCACCGCCGCGCGGGTGGTGGTCGCGCCGGAGCGGGACGACACCGCCGTACTGATCACACTGACGGCCCGCCAGCTGAACAAGGCCGCCACCGTGGTGGCCGCCGTCCGGGAGGACGAGAACGCGCCGCTGCTGCGGCAGAGCGGCGCCGACGTCGTGGTGACCAGCTCCAGTTCGGCCGGGCGGCTGCTCGGGCTGTCGATGCTCAGCCCGCACGCCGGGGCGGTGATGGAGGACCTGCTGACGTACGGCAACGGGCTGGACGTGGTGGAGCGCCCGGTCACCCGGGCCGAGGCCGGGCACAGCCCGCGCGAGTGTGAGGAGCTGGTGGTCGCGGTGGTGCGCGGCCGACGGGTGCTCAACTACACCGAGCCGGAGGCCGCCGTGCTCCAGCTCACCGACCGGGTGATCGTCATCAGGTCCAGCGGAGTCGCGCCGACCGGCTGAGCCGCGCCGCGCAACCGCCCCGGCCCGCAGTAGGTTCGGGGCATGCATGCGATGACGATTCCCGTACCCGGCGGTCCCGAGGCACTGGTCTGGGCCGAGGTGCCCGACCCGGTGCCCGCGGAGGGCGAGGTCCTGGTCGAGGTGGCGGCCACCGCCGTCAACCGTGCCGACCTGCTCCAGCGGCAGGGCTTCTACAACCCGCCGCCCGGCGCCTCGCCCTACCCGGGGCTGGAGTGCGCCGGGCGGATCGTCGCGCTCGGGCCCGGGGTGGCCGGCTGGGCGGTCGGCGACGAGGTGTGCGCGCTGCTGGCCGGCGGCGGCTACGCGCAGCGGGTCGCGGTGCCGACCGGGCAGCTGCTGCCGTTGCCCGCGGGGCTGTCCGTCGAGCAGGCCGCGGCGCTGCCCGAGGTCGCCTGCACGGTGTGGTCCAACGTCTTCCTCACCGCGCACCTGCGGCCCGGCGAGACGGTGCTGCTGCACGGCGGCGCGAGCGGGATCGGGACGATGGCGATCCAGCTGGCCAAGGCGGTCGGCGCCCGGGTCGCGGTCACCGCGGGCAGCCCGGAGAAGCTGGCGCGGTGCGCCGAGCTGGGCGCGGACATCCTGATCGACTACCGCGAGCAGGACTTCGTGGAGGCGCTCCGGGAGGCCACCGGCGGGGCCGGGGCGGACGTGATCCTCGACATCATGGGCGCCAAGTACCTCCAGCGGAACGTGGACGCGCTGGCGGTCAACGGGCGGCTGGTGATCATCGGACTCCAGGGCGGGGTGAAGGGCGAGCTCGACCTCAACGCGCTGCTGCGCAAGCGCGGGGCGGTGATCGCCACCAACCTGCGCGGGCGGCCGCTGGCGGAGAAGGCGGCGATCGTGGCGGCGGTGCGGGAGCACGTCTGGCCGCTGGTGGAGTCCGGCGTGGTGAAGCCGGTGGTGGACCGGGTGCTGCCGCTGGCCGACGTGGCCGAGGCGCACCGGGCGCTGGAGCGCGGGGAGCAGGTCGGGAAGATCGTCCTGCGGGCCTGAGCCGGGGGACCGGGCGGCGGGCGACGAGGCGTGACGTCGGGTGGCGGTGGGCGACGGCGGGAGGGCGTGAACCGCCCGAAGTGCCGCAACGGCCGGGGCGTGCGAATCTGGTCCGGAGCTGTCCCGCCGCCGATCCCGCCCCCGGGCGCCGTCGGCCGTCGGAAGGACTCCGACCGTGGCCGCATCACCGCACGTCTCCCTCGGGCCGCTGCCCGTCGCGCCGCACCACCGTCGTGCTTCCCGCCCGTCCCCGGGCCGCCGATCGCCGGGCCGCGCCCAGCGACTGTTCGCGGCGGCCGTGCTGGGGCTCACGCTCCCGCTGGCCGCCGCCTCGGCGGCGGTGGCGCTGCCCTCGTCGGCGGGGACGCCCCCGTCGGGGGCGGAGTCCAAGGCCTGGTCGGGTGCCGGCGCCGACGTCCTGCCGGGCGCCGCCAGGCCGGCGGCCGCGCCGCCCTGGCGGCCGGTGCCGCGTCCGCACCAGGGCGGCGGCTTCCCGCAGGTCCACCGGCACCACCCGGCCTCGCTGCCCGAGCGCCCGGACGCCGCCGTGGAACAGGCCCCCGACCAGGTGCCGGAGCAGGCCTCGGAGCAGGCGCTGGAGCAGTCCGTCGAGCAGGCTCCCGAGCAGGTGCCGGAGCAGGCCCCGGAGCAGGGCGTCGAGGCCGAGCCGTCGGAGAGCGACGGAGACGGCGCGCAGGCCGGTGCCCCCGGCGACGCCGCGGGCCCGGCCGCGCCGGACACCGTCACGGCCGCCGGCCGGCCGGTCGCGGCCGTCGCCGCGGTGCCCGCGATCCTCCCGGCCCGCTGGCGGGACGCCTCCACCACCCAGCTCCCGCTGGGCGTCGGCCTGGGCCTGATCGGCTGCGGCCTCGGCCTGGTCGGCCTGCGGCTGCGCAAGGGCTGAGACCGCGCAGGGGCCGAGGCGAAGGGGCCGAGGCGTCGGGCCGGCGCGCAGGGGCCCAGGCACGCCCACGGCCGGCGCGCGGGGCGCGGGGCGCGGGAACTGAGTATCCGTACGGATACCCGTGCGGCGCCCGGGGGCGTACCTTCGTCGTGGGTGGCGCAGGACGGCGGGACGACCGGGGGCTTCCGCCCGACCAACCCCAGTGAGAGAGAATGTTGTTCATGACGAATCCGATGAACGAGCGCCCGTCGCAGGAGCCCTTCCGGGCCGCCGGCGGGCAGTCGCAGGACGGCCAGAAGGTGCTGATCGTCGGACCGGACGGCCTGCCCGTGGGCCAGGGGTTCGCCGGCGCGGCCGGTGACGGGGACGACGAGGGCGACATGCCGCGCGAGCTCCCGGTGACCGAGATGGTCGAGCAGCCCGCCAAGGTCATGCGCATCGGCAGCATGATCAAGCAGCTGCTGGAGGAGGTCCGGGCGGCTCCCCTCGACGAGGCGAGCCGGGTCCGCCTGAAGGACATCCACGCGAGCTCGATCAAGGAGCTCGAACTGGGGCTGGCCCCGGAGCTGGTCGCCGAGCTGGAGCGGCTGTCGCTGCCGTTCACCGACGACACCATCCCGACCGAGGCCGAGCTGCGGATCGCCCAGGCCCAGCTGGTCGGCTGGCTGGAGGGCCTGTTCCACGGCATCCAGACCGCCCTGTTCGCGCAGCAGATGGCGGCGCGGGCCCAGCTGGAGCAGATGCGGCGGGCGCTGCCGCCCGGTCTGAACAGCGGTGAGCCGGACGAGGACGAGCCGGGCCAGAGCCGCGGCATCCGCTCCGGCCCGTACCTGTAGCCGCACCGGAGCACACCTGGCAGTACCCGCCGGTAGGGGCGTCCGGTCCGTCCCGACCGCCGACGGACCGGACGTACCGCGACGATCCTCCCCGCCCCGGGCCACCGGGTCCGCAGGGCCGCCGGCCCGGGGCCCGTCCCGGCCCTGGGCCGATCACCGTCGGCGGGAGCCGATACCCTGACCCCTGTCGCCGGCCGGTGGAACCGCCGCGGCAGGGGCCCGCCAGGCCAGCGGGCCGGGCCCACCACGCACGGACGAGACCGAACGTCAGGCTGCGGCAGCACGGCCGCGCCGAGGGGGAGCAGAGGACCATGAGCGAGCACGGCAACGCGGTCGAGGGCTTCTCCCTGGGCAACGGCCGCTATGTGCTGCAGCGGCTGCTGGGCGAGGGCGGCATGGCCTCCGTGCACCTCGCCTACGACAGCGTGCTCGACCGGCAGGTCGCACTGAAGAGCATGCACAGCGAGCTGGGCCGGGACGACTCCTTCAAGGAGCGGTTCCGCCGCGAGGCCCAGGCCGTGGCCCGGCTGGAGCACCCGAACATCGTCACGGTGTACGACAGCGGCGAGGACGTCGCCCCGGACGGCTCCAGCACGCCGTACATCGTCATGCAGCTGATCGACGGCAAGGGCCTGCGCGAGGCGATCAACGAGGCGATCGGCCAGTACGGCGCGATGCCGGCCGAGGAGGCCCTGAAGGTCACCATCGGCGTGCTGAACGCGCTGGAGGCCTCGCACGACATGGGCCTGGTGCACCGCGACATCAAGCCCGGCAACGTCATGTTCGACCGCAAGGGCAACGTCAAGGTCATGGACTTCGGCATCGCCCGCGCGCTGGAGTCCGGCGTCACGTCGATGACCCAGACCGGCATGGTGGTCGGCACCCCCCAGTACCTCTCGCCCGAGCAGGCGCTCGGCAAGCCGGTGGACGCCCGCTCCGACCTGTACTCGGTCGGCGTGATGCTCTTCGAGATGATCACCGGGCAGCTGGTCTTCGACGGCGACTCGGCGTTCTCGATCGCCTACAAGCACGTCCAGGAGGAGCCGCCGGCCCCCTCCACCCTCAACCGCTCGATCACCCCCGAGGTGGACGCCTTCGTCGCCCAGGCGCTGCGCAAGGACCCGGCGCACCGGTTCCAGAGCGCGGCGGCGATGCGGGACGAGGCGGAGCGGCTGATCGAGGCCGCCAAGGGCGGCGCCAACGGGCAGCGGCTGCAGGCCAGCACCCCGCTGGTGATCAACGAGGGCCCGCGCTCGGTGCACGCCGCCCCGCCGGCGCCGCAGGCCCCGCAGACGCCGCAGCCCTTCCAGCCGCAGCCGCCGCAGCAGTACCGGACGCCGCCGCCGGCCTACCAGGCGCCGCAGACCCCGCACCCCTTCCCGCAGCAGCAGTACCAGACCCCGCCGCCGGCCTTCCAGGCCCCGCGGCCGCAGGCGCCGCACACCCCGCACCCCTTCCCGCAGGCGCACACCCCGCCGCCGCAGCCGATGCCGCCGTACCAGCAGCCGAAGGCGCCCACCAGCGGCGGCGGCTGCTCGACGGCCGTGGTCGTGATCGGGATCATCGTCGGCGTGCTGGTGCTCGCGGGCATCATCATCGCGATCGTGGTCAACAAGGCGAACGAGAAGACCGGCGGCAAGTTCAGCACCTCGGAGCGCCCCGCCCACGTCCTGGTCCTCGACCTCCCCGCCGACCGCAATGGCCTGCTCTGACGGGTTCCGGCCGGTTCGGGGGTATCACGGTCGTCCGCCGGAGGCGGTAGCGTTCGGGGATACGTAAGCGACAGGGCACCGCGATCCGAGCGAACGCCCGGGGCGAGGAGCGATGGCACAGACGCAGCAGCCGGACGACGACGCGGGTGTCCGAGCGGTCGGCCGGACCGGCGGAACGCCGAGGGTCCCCGAGCCCGGCGGCCCGCAGACCCCGGGCCGCGGCACCGCCGTGCCGCTGAGCACCGTCGGCGACGGCCGCTACCGGCTGACCCACCGGCTCGGGCGCGGCGGCATGGCCGAGGTGTTCGCCGCCGAGGACGTGCGGCTCGGCCGCACCGTGGCGGTCAAGCTGCTGCGCGGAGAGCTGGCCCAGGACGACGTAGCCCGGCTGCGCTTCACCCGCGAGGCACACGCCGTCGCGGCGCTCAACCACCACTCGATCGTCGCGGTCTACGACACCGGCGAGGAGTACGTCGGGGACGAGTCCACGCCGTACATCGTGATGGAGCTGGTCGAGGGCCGCACCGTCCGCGAGCTGCTGGCGGACGAGGAGGCGCCGCCGGTCGACCAGGCGCTGATCATCATCGCCGGGGTGCTGGAGGCGCTCGCCTACAGCCACCGCAACGGCATCGTCCACCGCGACATCAAGCCCGCCAACGTGATCATCACCAACACCGGCGCGGTCAAGGTGATGGACTTCGGCATCGCCCGGGCGCTGACCGGCGGGGCCACCACGATGACCCAGACCGGCATGGTCATGGGCACCCCGCAGTACCTCTCGCCCGAGCAGGCGCTCGGCAAGCCGGTCGACCACCGCTCCGACCTGTACGCGGCCGGCTGCATGCTCTACGAGCTGCTCACGCTGCGCCCGCCGTTCACCGGCGACACCCCGCTCTCGGTGGTCTACCAGCACGTCCAGGACCCGCCGGTGCCGCCCTCGCAGGCCAACGGCCGGGTGCCGGTCGGCCTCGACCCGCTGGTGCTGCGCTCGCTCGCCAAGAACCCGGACGACCGCTTCCAGGACGCCGACGAGTTCCGCGCCCACGTGCAGCACGCGCTGCGCGAGATGCACGGCGCGGCCGGGCCCGGCTGGGGCGGCGCCGCGGCCGGCGACACCGGCGCGACCCAGGTGATCCGGCCGGACCGGATCGCGGCCACCACGGCCTTCGGAACGGTGGGCCCCGGCGACCAGACCTCCGTGCTGCCGTACCCGACGGGCGGCGCGCACTCCTCCGCCGCGCCCTACCCGGGGGCCGGCGGCCCGTACGGCGGTGACGGCGCGGACGAGGACGGCGACGGCTCCGGCCGGCGGCGCGGGCCGTGGGCCTGGGTGGCCGGCGCGGTCGCCGTGCTGGTCGCGGCCGGTGCGGGCATCGCGTTCGCGCTCAGCGGCGGCGACCACCCCGACTCCAAGGTGCCCCCGACGCAGGCCCCGGTGGTCACCAGCACCGAGACGACCGCGCCGGTCCCGAGCGGTCCGACGACGGCGCCGCCCTCGTCCTCCGGCAGCAAGAAGCCGCAGCAGCCGACCGACCCCGGCACCAACACCGGGAACAGCACCGGGAACAACACCGGGAACAGCGGCAACAACATGTCGCCGTCGCCGAACACCGGCAAGCACACCCAGGCCCCGACGCCGACCGGGGGCCCGACCCGCACGCCGACGGGGACGTCGTCGGCGACGAACGCGCCGACGACGGCACCGACCGGCGGCGGCTCGGGGCAGCCGGTGCCTCCCCAGACGCCCAAGCCGTCGCTGCCGGTCACCGCACCGGCCACGCCCGGCGGCAACTGACCGGGTCAGTTGGCGAAGGCGTCCAGGACCTGCTCGTACTCCTGGCACCACCACGCCAGCTGCCCCGCGGAGGCGGGGTAGAGCGGGTCGGCCCGGTGGTCGGCCCGCTGGTAGCGCCACTGCAGCATCCAGAAGTCGTTCAGCCGCTCCCACCAGACCCGGTGGACGGCGGCGGCCAGGTGCTCGGCGGTGGCGGCGCCGGAGGCCCGGTAGGCCTGGGAGTAGCGGCGGACCCGGACCAGGTCGAGGACGCCGGACGAGCGGTCGTTGAAGAGCAGCGTGGCGGCCCGGACGGCCTCCTCGGCGCGTGGTTGCGGGCCGAGCTTGTCCCAGTCCAGGACGGCCGCGACCCGGCCGCCCTCCGGGCCGTCGCCGTACAGCAGGTTGAGGCCGTGGAAGTCGCCGTGGGTCCAGCCGGTGGGCGGCGCGACCTCCGGGGCGGGGCGGCGGTGGGCGTGCTCGGCGAGCAGTTCCAGCCTTTCCGTGAGCCGTTCGACCACCAGTGCGTCCAGTTCCCCGGCCGGGTGGTGCGTGCGGGCGCGGCGCCGCAGGTCGCGGGCGAGCGCGGCGCTGTCGACGGGGTCGGCGCTCCGGTAGCCGGCGGGTTGGACGAGGGGGGCGCAGACGTCGTCGAGCGCGCCGTGCAGCTGGCCGAGCAGCGTGCCGAGCGCGTCGCACTGCGACGGGTCGAGCTCGCCGCCGTGCCGGTGCCGGCCGTCGACCCAGGGGAACAGCGCGAACAGCCGGCCGCCCCAGGCGGCCACCGTGCCGGACCGTTCGGCGCAGCTCAGCGGGGGTGCGACGGGCAGCCCGAGGGTGTTCAGCGCGGCCATCGCGCGGTGGTGGGCGAGGATCTTCGGACGGCTGGCGGTGGCGGAGTCGACGTAGCACTTCAGGAAGTACGGACCGGCCTCGGTGGTGACCAGGTACCCCCGGTTCAGCAGGCCCTCGGCGACCGGTTCGGCGGTCAGCAGCCGTCCTGTCCGGTAGCGGGTCAGGACCTCGGCGAGCGCTCCCAGTGGGACGGGTGGACTGAGGGTCCCCATCGGCGGTGCGGAGAGGTCGGGGCGGGCCGGTGCGCAGGCGAGGGTCTGGCTGAAAGTCACGTGAAGAGGTTATGGCCCCCTTGCGGGGGCCCTTGACAAACCGTCAGTTCTGTGAATCCGTCCGTCAGTACTGGTGGTCGACCTGGTGCCGCGCCACGAAGGCGGCCGCCTGGGTGCGCCGCTCCATGCCCATCTTGGCGAGCAGACTGGAGACGTAGTTCTTCACCGTCTTCTCGGCCAGGTGCAACTCGTTGCCGATCTGACGGTTCGTCATCCCCTCGCCGATCAGGTCGAGGATCCGCCGCTCCTGCTTGGTGAGTTGGGCGAGCCGCTCGTCCTCCTTCTCGCCGCCGTCGCGCAGCCGGGCGAGCACCCTGCTGGTGGCGACCGGGTCGAGCAGCGAGCGCCCGGCCGCGACGTCGCGGACGGCGGTGATCAGGTCGCTGCCGCGGATCGCCTTCAGCACGTAGCCGGAGGCGCCGGCCATGATCGAGTCGAACAGCGCCTCGTCGTCCGAGAACGAGGTCAGCATCAGGCACTTGATCTCCGGCAGCCCGGACCGGATCTCGCGGCAGACCTCGACCCCGTTGCCGTCCGGCAGCCGGACGTCGAGCACCGCCACGTCCGGGTGGACCGCCGGGATCCGGGTGAGTGCCTCGGCGGCCGTGCCGGCCTCGCCGACCACCTCGATGTCGCCCTCGACCGAGAGCAGATCGTGCACGCCCCGCCGGACGACCTCGTGGTCGTCGAGCAGGAATACCCTGATTTGTCCGTTATCAGTCACGTCCAAAGCCTCCCATATCACCGTACGAAAGACCTATCACCCGGACCTCTGCAACGACGTGATCCGGCCAGGACCGTCCGAAACCGATACCGAGAACCCCCTTACGTACGGGCGTCCGCCCGGATAACGTGCGCTGGTGTCCTGAAGGCGCTCGAATTGAGAGCTGCGTCACGCCGTCCGTCACCCCCACCCTTCCGACGGCGAGCCGAGCGCGGCACCCTCGGGGTTGTAGACCCTGAACAAGTAGGACGTCCTAGCGCAAGCGCGTCGAGGGCGGACGCTGGGTAACGTTCTCGTGAGGGACGCCGTCGGAACAGGATCACCACCTGCCCCGTAGGGGAAGCGCACACCCACGCGCGCCCCGCGAGGCGGTGACCGGACCGGTCACCGGCGACCCCGGGCGGCCGGACAGACCGAGGAGTGAACGTGACCGTCAAAAGCACGGCGAGGGCCCGCAAGAAGGCGGCCCCCGGCGTCCCTGACACCCTCCGCGCCAAGGGCGAGAACGCCCAGCCGGAGCTCGTCCAGCTGCTCACGCCGGAAGGCGAGCGGGTCGAGCACCCGGACTACCCCCTCACCACCACTCCCGAGGAGCTGCGCGCCCTCTATCGCGACCTGGTGCTGGTGCGCCGGTTCGACAGCGAGGCCACCTCGCTGCAGCGCCAGGGCGAGCTCGGCCTGTGGGCCTCGCTGCTCGGCCAGGAGGCCGCCCAGGTCGGCTCCGGCCGCGCCATGCGCCCCGGCGACTACGCCTTCCCCACGTACCGCGAGCACGGCGTGGCCTGGTGCCGCGACGTCGACCCGCTGAACCTGCTCGGCATGTTCCGCGGCGTGAACCACGGCGGCTGGGACCCGAACGAGAAGAACTTCCACCTGTACACCATCGTGATCGGCGCGCAGGCCCTGCACGCCACCGGCTACGCGATGGGCATCAGCAAGGACGGCGCGGACGACGCGGTGATCGCGTACTTCGGTGACGGCGCCTCCAGCCAGGGCGACGTCAACGAGGCCTTCACCTTCGCCTCGGTCTACAACTCGCCGGTGGTGTTCTTCTGCCAGAACAACCAGTGGGCGATCTCCGAGCCCACCACCACCCAGACCAGGATCCCGCTGTACCGCCGCGCCTCCGGCTTCGGCTTCCCGGGCGTCCGGGTCGACGGCAACGACGTGCTGGCCTGCCTGGCGGTCACCCGCTGGGCGCTCGACCACGCCCGCAGCGGCAACGGCCCGGTGCTGATCGAGGCGTTCACCTACCGGATGGGTGCCCACACCACCTCCGACGACCCCACCCGCTACCGGCACACCGAGGAGACCGAGGCCTGGAAGGCCAAGGACCCGATCAGCCGGCTCCGCGCCCACCTGGAGAAGGAGGGCCTGGCCGACGAGGAGTTCTTCGCCTCCGTCGAAGCCGAGAGCGAGCAGCTGGGGCTGCGGGTGCGCGAGGGCGTGCGCGGCATGCCGGACCCGGACCCGACCCTGATCTTCGACCACGTGTACAGCGAGCCGCACACGCTGGTCGATGAGGAACGGGCCGAGTACATCGAGTACGCGGCCTCCTTCGAGGCGGGGGAGACCCACTGATGGCCGGTCAGCTGAGCATCGCCAAGGCGCTGAACGGAGCGCTGCGCAAGTCGCTGGAGAACGACCCGAAGACCGTCCTGATGGGCGAGGACATCGGCAAGCTCGGCGGCGTCTTCCGGATCACCGACGGCCTGCAGAAGGACTTCGGCGAGGACCGGGTGATCGACACCCCGCTCGCCGAGTCCGGCATCATGGGCACCGCGATCGGCCTCGCGCTGCGCGGCTACCGCCCCGTCGTGGAGATCCAGTTCGACGGCTTCGTCTACCCGGCCTTCGACCAGATCGTCTCCCAGCTGGCCAAGATGCACGCCCGTGCGCTGGGCCACGTCAAGCTGCCGGTCACCGTGCGCATCCCCTACGCGGGTGGCATCGGCGCGGTCGAGCACCACAGCGAGTCGCACGAGGCGTACTTCGCCCACACCGCCGGCCTGCGGGTGGTCACCCCGGCCAGCGCGCACGACGCCCACTGGATGCTGCGGCAGTCGATCGAGTCCGACGACCCGGTCATCTTCCTGGAGCCCAAGCGCCGTTACTGGGACAAGGGCGAGGTCGGCGACGCCGCCGACCTGGGCCTGCACGACGCCCGGATCGTCCGGCCCGGCACCGACGCGACGCTGATCGCGTACGGCCCGATGGTCAAGGTCTGCCTGGAGGCCGCCGCGGCCGCCGAGGAGGACGGCCGCCGGCTGGAGGTCGTCGACCTGCGCTCGCTCTCCCCGGTGGACTTCGCCGCCCTGGAGGAGTCGGTCAGGCGCACCGGCCGCGCCGTGGTGGTGCACGAGGCACCCGTCTTCCTGGGTATGGGCGCCGAGTTGGCCGCCCGGCTCACCGAGAAGTGCTTCTACCACCTGGAGGCGCCGGTCCTGCGGGTCGGCGGCTACCACGCGCCGTACCCGCCGTCCCGCGTCGAGGAGGCATTCCTCCCCGACCTTGACCGCGTGCTCGACGCCGTCGACCGCGCGCTCGCGTACTGATCCAGGGGAGCGAAGATGACCACCGAAGTTCGCTCGCTCCGCGAGTTCAAGATGCCCGACGTGGGCGAGGGCCTCACCGAGGCCGAGATCCTCAGCTGGTACGTCAAGCCCGGTGACACCGTCACCGACGGGCAGGTCGTCTGCGAGGTGGAGACCGCCAAGGCGGCAGTGGAGCTGCCCATCCCGTTCAACGGGGTGGTCGAGAACCTGCACTTCCCCGAGGGCGCGACGGTCGACGTCGGCACCGTGATCATCTCGGTCGCGGTCGCCGGGGAAGCGGGGGCCGCGGCTCCGGCCGCCCCCGCCGCGGCGCCGGCCCAGGTTCCGGCCCCGGCGTCCGACGCGGAGTCCGAGCCCGAGCGGCGCGAGGTGCTGGTCGGGTACGGCCCGCGCACCGGCGCCGCCCAGCGCCGGGCGCGGCGGACGACCACGACCAAGGTCGCCGCCGCCGCTCCGGCCCCGGCCGCCGCGCCGGCGCCCGCGGCTCCCGCGCCGGTGGCCGAAGCACCCGGCGGGGAACGGCCGTTGGCCAAGCCGCCGGTGCGCAAGCTGGCCAAGGACCTCGGCGTCGACCTGCGCGCGGTCACCCCGACCGGCCGGGACGGCGTGGTCACCCGCGAGGACGTGCACGCCCACGCCGCCGCCCAGGCCGCTCCGGCGGCCGCCCCGGCGGTCGCGGTGGCCGAGGCCGCCGTGGCCGAGCCGGCCGCGCCGCAGGCGCCGGTGCCCACCACGGGCGACGTCCGGGTGCCGATCAAGGGCGTCCGCAAGGCGACCGCCCAGGCGATGGTGGCCTCGGCCTTCACCGCCCCGCACGTCACCGAGTTCGTGCAGGTCGACGTGACCCGCACGATGAAGTTCGTCCGCCGGCTCAAGGAGAGCGGCGAGCTGGGCCGGGACGTCCGGGTCAGCCCGCTGCTGATCGTCGCCAAGGCGCTGCTCACCGCGATCAAGCGGCACCCCGGGATCAACGCCCAGTGGGACGAGGCGGCCCAGGAGATCGTCCTCAAGGGCCAGGTGAACCTCGGCATCGCCGCGGCCACCCCGCGCGGCCTGATCGTCCCGAACATCAAGGACGCCGGGTCCAAGACCCTCGCGGGGCTGGCCACTTCGCTCGGCGAGCTGGTCGAGACCGCCCGTCAGGGCAAGACCTCGCCGGCCGACATGCAGGGCGGGACGGTCACCATCACCAACGTCGGCGTCTTCGGCGTCGACACCGGCACCCCGATCCTCAACCCGGGCGAGGCCGCCATCCTGGCCTTCGGCGCGGTCCGGGAACTGCCGTGGGTGCACAAGGGCAAGGTCGTCCCGCGGCAGGTGACCACGCTCGCGCTCTCCTTCGACCACCGCCTGGTGGACGGGGAACTGGGCTCCAGGGTGCTGGCCGACGTGGCCGCCCTGCTGGAGCGCCCGAAGCGCCTGATCACCTGGGGCTGACGGTCCGGCAGCACGTAGAAGGGGCCCTCCCGCGCACCGTGCGCGGGAGGGCCCCTTCGTCATGACCGCCCGATCGACTACCGCCGGGGCCGGAGCCGACGGACGGCGACCAGGACGCCCGCGCCGAGGGCGAGCAGGAAGGCGGAGCCTGCGGCGAGCAGGGTGTTGGTGGCGGAGGAGCCGGTCCGGGCCAGCTCGGGGGTGCCGGCCGGCGCGGTGGTGGCCGGGGCGGCGGACGGGGCCGACGCCTTCGGGGCCTCGGCGGCCGGGGCGGCCGTCTGGCTCCGGTCGGTCGCGGGCTCGGCGGCCTCGGCGGGCGCCTCCTTGGCGGGTGCGGCCTTGGTCGGGGCGGGCTTGGGCTTGGCCGCGGCGGTCGGGGCGGCCGGCTTGGCGGTGGCGGTGCCGGCGTCCTGGGGGTGGGTCACCTTGACCGGCTTGAAGCCCGAGTCGCCGGGCCCCTGGGAGCCGGCCATCTCGGTCGAGGCCAGCAGGTTGATCGAGGTCACCCCGGCCGGGGTGCTGGGGGCCAGCGCGTACCGGAACTTGAAGGTCATCGTGCTGTGGGCGGCCATCCGCTGGCGCTGGGAGCCGGTGACGTCGAGGACGCGGGTGCAGCCGTCCCGCAGCTGGAGGTTCTTCCAGGCGCCGGTGTGGTCCTGGAACTGCACCCTGACGTCCTTGCCGCGGGCCGCGGCGCCCGGGCCCGGGGTGACCAGGCCGAGTACGGGCTCCATGCCGTGGGCGTCCTCGGCGGCCCTGTTGGTGACCTTGAGGGAGACCTCGTTCCAGCTGCCGTCCGCGGCCACCGTGGACCCGGCGGAGACGATGGCGGTGTCGGGAGAGAGGCCGGGCGCGCCGGCCGGGGCCTTGTACGCGCCGGTGACCCGGTAGTCCCCGCAGGCCCAGGCGGTGTCGGTGGCGAGGACCTGCACGCCGCCGGCGAGGACCACGGTGGCGGCGACGGTGGCGATGCGGCGGCGGCCGGAGAGCGCGCGGTCGTTCTTCGTGAATCGGGTGATAACGGACGTACGCATGGCGTGACTCCCCAGGGCCGTGTGACTGACGGTGTGGTGTGAAGGCGACCGGCCTGCTCCGCTCCTGGTGAGCGGAAGCGCCCCCCGGCTCCGCCGGTCTCGCTCTCCGTGCCTTCATCCGTATAGACGCGCGTCCCCGGCGGGGGTTGCAGTCGGGGCCGGAAGTTTTTTCGGGCGCTTCCGAGGCGCCGCTTCGGGATACTGCCGGGATGACGGATGAGCTGACGGTCAGACCGGAAACGACGCCGACCGGGAGCGGGGAGCGTCGGTCGCTGCGGCGGGACGCGTCGGGGCCGGCGCTGCTGGCGGGGCTGGTGTGCGTCGCGGTGTCCTTCTCGGGACCGCTGGTGGTGGTGCTCGCGGCGGCGGCCGCCGGACGGTTGGGCGCCGCGCACACGGCGTCCTGGATCTGGGCGGTGGCGATCGGCAGCGGGGTGAGCGGCTTCGCGTTGAGCTGGTGGACCCGCACGCCGGTGATCACCGCCTGGTCCACCCCGGGCGCCGCCTTGCTGGTGACCAGTCTGGGCGACTACCCGTACCGGGAGGCGGTCGGGGCGTTCCTGGTGAGCGCGGCGGTGGTGGCGCTGTTCGGGGTGACCGGCTGGTTCGGCCGGCTGATCGCGGCGGTGCCGGTCGGGATCGTGAACGCGATGCTCGCGGGCATCCTGTTCTCCTTCGGCGCCGGGATCTTCGGCGCGGTGCACAGCGCGCCGGTGCTGGTGCTGGGCAGCTTCGCGGCCTTCCTGCTGGCCAAGCGCCTCGCACCGCGGTACGCCGTGCCGGTCGCGCTGCTGGTCGGCGGGGCGCTGGCGGCGCTGACCGTCGGACTGCCGCTGCACCTGGGCCCGGGCGGGCCGACCGTGCCGGTGCTGACGGTGCCGGCGTTCTCCGGGGCGGCCCTGGTGGGGCTGGCGCTGCCGCTCACGATCGTCGCGCTGGCCTCGCAGAACGCGCCGGGCCTCGGGGTGATGCGGGCGTTCGGCTACCGGGCGGACGACCGGCTGCTGATCGGCTCGACCGGCGCGGTGTCGATGCTGATGGCGCCGTTCGGCTCGCCCGGGGTGAACCTGGCGGCGATCACGGCGGCGATCTGCTCGGGCCCGGAGGCCCATCCGGACCCGCGCCGCCGGTACGTCGCCGGGATGTCCTCGGGCGCGCTGTACGTGCTGGTGGGCAGCTTCGGCGGAGTGCTGGTGAGCCTGTTCACCGGGCTGTCGAAGGAGCTGATCGCGGTGATCGCCGGGGTCGCGCTGCTGGCCTCGCTGCAGGGCAGCCTGGCGGCCGCGGTCGCGGAGGAGCGGGGACGGGACGCGGCGGTGGTGACCTTCCTGGCGAGCGCCTCGGGAATGAGCCTGTTCGGGATCGGCTCGGCCTTCTGGGGGCTGCTCTTCGGGCTCGGCACCCACCTGGTGCTGGGCTTCCGGAGGGGCTGAGCGGCGGTGTGGTTGGTATGACCCGTATGACAGGGGGGATGTGGATCGTTCGGCCAGGTCGGTGACATTTTCGCGCCCGGATAGGCGGACCCCACCCGTCCGGGTACGTCTCCGCTCCACCACCCGGGCGACGCCGGGTGCCGGAGCCCGGAGGACGCACCCGTATGCCGCCTGGCAACCCTGGCCGTCTCGTGCGGAGCATGGCCGCACTCGTGCTGGTGTCCGCCGCCGCCCTCCCGGCCGCCCTGGAGCTGGCCGGCCCCTCGCCGTTCGGCGTGATCGGGCCGGGGGCCCCGGCCGACCGTGCGGTGCCGCCGCACACGGCGCTCCGCGCCGACCAGCGGATATCCGAGGTCGCCCCGACCGTCGACATACGCCGCACCGGCGAACCGGCCAACCGGATCACCCTGGTGCTGCTCGGCGACGGCTACACGGCCGACGAGCAGGACCTCTTCCGGCTGCAGGCGGACAAGGCCTGGCGCGCCCTGATGGACATCGAGCCCTTCCGCACCTACCAGGCCTTCTTCAACATCAGGCGGGTGGAGGTGGTCTCCCCGGTCTCCGGGATCGCCGAGTCCGAGAAGCACGGCCGCAGGACCGCCACCCCGCTCGGCATGCACTTCTGGTGCGAGGGCACCGCCCGGCTGCTCTGCGCCGACGAGGCCGCCACCGCCCGGTACGCGGGGGACGGCGCCGGCCCGCAGTACCTGATCGCGCTGGCCAACTCCACCGAGTACGGCGGCGCCGGCGGCACCGGAGTGACCACCCTGGCGGGCGGCAACCCGGACGCCGGGCGGATCCTCCAGCACGAGATCGGGCACACCGTGGGGGACCTCGGCGACGAGTACGACAGCGCCCCGGACGACGCCGACTACCCGAACCTCGCCACCCTCAACGCCGACGAGATGCGCCGGAAGCAGCTCAAGTGGTGGCGCTGGCTGGGCGCCGAGTCCCCGGACGGGGCCGGCGTGATCGGGGCGTACCGCAGCGCCAACGGCCTCTACCGGCCCACGCCGGACTCGGTGATGCGCACCCTGGGCAGCGCGTACAACCTCCCCTCGCGGGAGGCGATCATCGAGGAGCTGTACCGCAGGGTCCGGCCGACCGACGCCCCGGTGCCGGCCCCCGGCGAGGTGGCCGGTCGGCCCCGGCTCGACGTCCGGCCGCTGCCGCTGACCGGCCCGCGGCGGCTGCAGGTGGAGTGGAAGGTGGACGGCGTCCCGGTGACGCCGCAGTCCCCCGACGGCTCCTGGCTGGACACCGCCGGGCTGGAACTGGCCCCGGGCCGGACGGCCACCGTGACGGCGACCGTCCGGGACACCACCGACTGGGTGCGGGACGAGGCCTTCCGGGACCGCTACATGACCCGCTCGGTGTCCTGGACGCTGACCGGCTGAGGCCCCGGTCCGCGCACCCCGGCTCCGGGCATCCGATCATGGGATGACTAATCTGGTCGGACTATGACCGTGGAGCCCGCCCGTCCAGCCCCGTCCCCGTCCGTCCCCGCTCCCCGGTCCACCGCCGAGCCCGTCCCCGTACTGCTGTCCGCGCCCGCGCCCGCCGCGCCGCCCGGTGGCCGGGCGGCCTGGCTGGCGTGGTCCGTCGGGGTGAGCGTCTACGTCCTGGCCGTCATCCACCGCACCAGCCTCGGCGTGGCCGGACTGGACGCCGCCGACCGCTTCGGCATCGGCGCCTCGGCCCTCTCCACCTTCTCGATCCTCCAGGTGCTGGTCTACGCGGCCATGCAGATCCCGGTCGGCCTGCTGGTCGACCGGTTCGGGCCGCGCCGGGTGCTGATGCTCGGCATCGTGCTGCTGAGCACCGGTCAGCTGGCCTTCGCGTTCAGCGCCGACTTCGGCCCCGCGCTGGCCTCCCGCGCGGTGCTCGGCTGCGGTGACGCGATGACCTTCATCAGCGTGCTGCGGATCGCCGCCCGGTGGTTCCCGGCGGCCCGCAACCCCTTCGTGGCCCAGCTGACCGGCCTGGTCGGGATGGGCGGCAACCTGGTCACCACCGTGGTGCTCGCCCGGGCGCTGCACAGCGAGGGCTGGACGCCCACCTTCACCGCGATCGCGCTGCTCGGCGCGGGGGTGTTCGTGCCGGTCGCGTTCCTGCTCCGGGACGCGCCGCCCCGGCAGGAGGCCGGCGCCCGGCCGGAGCCGGTCGGGGCGCGGCCGAAGGTCGGCCGGCAGGTCCTCGCCTGCTGGCGGGAGCCGGGCACCCGGCTCGGGCTCTGGATCCACTTCACCACCCAGTTCCCCGGCAACGCCTTCGGCCTGCTCTGGGGCCTGCCCTACCTGGTGCAGGCGCAGGGCATGTCCCGGGCCGGGGCCGGCGGGCTGCTGACCCTGCTGGTGCTCAGCAACATGACCTTCGGCTTCGTCTTCGGCCGGCTGCTCTCCGCCACGGCCCGGGCCCGGATGCCGATCGTCCTGACCGTCGTGGTGACCACCGCGCTCGGCTGGGCGCTGGTGCTGGCCTGGCCCGGCGGCCACCCGCCGGCCTGGCTGCTGGTCGGGATCATCCTGGTGATGGGCAGCAACGGCCCGGCCTCGCTGGTCGGCCTCGACTACGCGCGCGCCCGCAACCCCGTGGAGCGGCTCGGCACCGCCTCCGGGATCGTCAACATGGGCGGCTTCATCGGCACGATGATCACCCTGTTCGGCATCGGCGTGCTGCTGGACCTGCTCTCCCCGGACGGCGCCGGGTCCTACTCGGCCGCCGCCTTCCGCTGGGCGTTCTGCTGGCAGTACGTCCCGCTGGCGGTGGGCACGGCGATGATCCTGCGGCTACGCCGGAAGGTCGCGGCGCAGCCGGGCTGAGCCCCGGGCCCGTGCGGGGCCCGGGGCGGCGGGCGCCGGCCGTCAGATGGTCACCGAGAAGTTGGCCAGCACCCGCTCGGCCAGCTCCTGGTCGCCCTCGACGGAGACCGGGCCGGGCCGGCCGCGCCCGCAGGCGAGCCGCAGGTAGGTCTCCCAGCCCATGGTGAGCTGGACGTCGGGGGCCAGGCTGATCGACTCGTCCACGGTGCAGCGGCCGGCGGCGTCCACCCGGACGGTGCGCAGGAACTCCACCGGGCCGGTGACGTCCAGCACCAGGGCCGTCCCGGCCGGTGCCCCGGCCTTGTCGGCGACGGCCTTGGGCAGCAGCTCCAGCAGCAGGTCCCGGGTGATCAGGGCGGCCGGGGCGTCCAGGTTGCCCGGAGCCTCCAGGGCCCGGCGCAGGTCCTGCTCGTGCACCCAGACGTCGAAGGCCCGCATCCGCAGCAGCTCGTGGTACGGGACGTCCCTGGCCAGCGGTCCGGCCGGCCAGCGCACCGGCTCCTCGGGCGCCTGCTTGGCGTTCCGCAGCGCCCGGGAGCGGCGGATGATCGTGTACTCCAGCTCGCTGGTCATCTCCAGCGCGGTGTGGCAGCGGCGCTTGTCGACCGGGAGTTCGACGTAACGGGCGAACTCCGTGGTGACGTGACGGAGGTCACGCGGCAGCGAGTGGATCGGGCGGGGGTCGCCGAGCAGGTCGGACTCGACCGCGATCACGTGGGACACGACGTCCCGGACGGACCAGCCGGGGCACTCGGTGGCCCGGTTCCAGGAGTCCTCGGGGAGGGGGGCGACCAGCTCCGATATGGACTCGATGGTCTGGGTCCACGCCTCGGTGTAAGCCTGCACGGTCTGGTTGTCCGTCACGGGAATCTCCGGCCCTCCGTCAGCTTCCTTGCCTCTGCGGCCCCGCCGTCACGCCGACCGGGATGGTCCGGCTTCCGGGCGCACACGCTAACCGCACGTTACGCTGCCGGGAGACAGCTGGGCAGCGCTTTCGGGTGACGATCGTAGGTCTCTTGCCGTGGACGGTGGTACTGTGCGCGCTTCATTGATCCAACTCGCGGTCTCCGACGCGGAGCCGCCCGCCGAGCGGAGGGCTCGGGCGGCGTCCCTGGTGCGGGCGCAGCAGGGCGCCGACCTGGTGGTGCTCCCGGAGCTGTGGCCGCTCGGCGGCTTCGCCCACGACCTCTGGTCGGACGGCGCGGAGACGCTGGACGGGCCCACCTCCGACGCGATGTCGGCCGCCGCCCGGGCCGCCGGGGCCTGGCTGCACGCCGGTTCGATCGTCGAACGCGATCCGGACGGGCCGATCTACAACACCTCGCTGCTGTTCTCCCCGGACGGCGAGCTGGTGCACACGTACCGCAAGATCCACCGCTTCGGCTTCGACAGCGGCGAGGCGGTGGTGATGGGGGCCGGTCAGGAGATCGTCACGGCGCCCGTCGACTTCGCCACGCTGGGCCTGGCCACCTGCTACGACCTGCGCTTCCCGGAGCTGTTCCGGGCGCTGCTGGACGCCGGCGCGCAGCTGCTGGTGGTCCCGGCGGCCTGGCCGGCCCGGCGGCGCGAGCACTGGACGCTGCTGGCCCGGGCCCGGGCGGTGGAGGAGCAGGCCTTCGTGCTGGCCTGCAACACCGCCGGGACGCACGCCGGGGTCGAGCAGGCCGGGCACAGCATCGTGGTGGACCCGTGGGGCCGGGTGCTGGCCGAGGCGGGGCCGGACGAGGAGGTCCTGACGGTCGAGTTCGACCCGGCCGAGGTGGCCAAGGCGCGGGAGGAGTTCCCGGTGCTGCGGGACCGCCTGCTGGGGATCCCGGCGCCGGTCCAGCGCTGAGCCGGGGCGGGGCCGGGGCGCGGGGACGGCGTTTCGGAGGGTTGGTTCGTACCTGGGCCGGTCGGGTTTGAGAAGATGAGCACTCGTCGTGTTCCCCACCGGTCCGGACGAGGGCCGGCACGGTAGGCCGCCCGAGGAGGTCGCGTCCATGCCTGGCGACGGCGCAGGCGACACCCCCCGCCCCGTCATCCACCGCAACAGCCTGCGCGAGCAGATCGCCGGAGCGCTGCGCGAGGAGATGATGGCCGGCCGGCTCGCGGCCGGCCGCAACTTCACCGTCAAGGAGATCGCCGAGCTGTACGGCGTCTCCGCGACCCCGGCCCGCGAGGCCCTGGTCGACCTCGGTGCGCAGGGCCTGCTGCGGGCCGAGCACCACCGCGGCTTCACCGTGCCCGAGCTGGGGTGGGACGACTTCCTGGAGATCTTCGAGTCCCGGGTGCTGATCACCGACAGCTTCCACCGCCAGTTCGTCGCCCGCCGGTCGCTGCCCGACCTCAGCCGGCTGCCCTCGCTGCACCGCCGGGCGGACGCGGCGGTGCGGGCCGCCCGGGCCGGGAACCTGGACGTGATGGTGGGCTGCGACCGCCGGTTCTGGCAGGAGGTCGGCGGGCTGCTCGGCAACCGCCGGATCGCCGACTACCTGGACTGGCTGCGGGTGCAGTCCTGGATGTTCGCCGCGCGCTACCTGCGGGAACTGCCCGCACTGGGCGGGATCTGCTGGGAGCGCCACCCGGACCTGGTCGGGGCGATCGAGGCCCGCGACTCGGTCGGCGCGCACCGGATCATCTGCGAGTACAACCTGTACACCGTCCGGCTGCTGGCCGGGCTGGCCGGGCAGCCGCTGGAGTCGGTGACCGTCCTGGGGCTGCTCACCGAGTACGTCGGCGAGGAGCTGCCGCCGGTGCCGGTCGAGCCGCCGCCGGCACCGGCCGTCGAGCCCGCCGCCGGGCCCGGTCCGGAGCCCGGCGCGGCCCGCGCCGAGCGGAGCCGCCGCGGCGACGAGGTGGGCCGGGAACTCGGCCGTGAGCTGGGCCTGGGCCTCGGCCTGGTGCCCCAGCCGCGCACGCTGCCGTACGGCCGGTTCGGCCGGCGGCTGGCCGAGCCGGCCCCGGAGGCCGGGCGGGGACGGCCCGACCCGCACGCCGCGCCGGGCCGGTAGGGTGGGCGGGCGTCGGACCGGGCGCCCCGCCGAAGGGCCGTCCGGGCACCGACCCAGCCCCGTCGTCGCCCCGTCCGCGCGGGCGATCCCCGCCTCCGGAGAGGAACTGCCGGCCATGGCCTGCGACCTCTGGCTCGTCCCGCTGGTGGACGTGCTGAGCCACAGCACCGACAACCCCTTCCGGGACGACCTCGCGCTCTACAACTCGGTGCTGGCCTCGCGCGGGCTGCCCGAGGTGCCGGTCTACCGGTTCGTGCCGGGCGTCAGCGGCGCGGTCGAGCCGATAGCCGCCTTCGACTACGACTCGCTGCACTTCCTGCGCCGCGCCTACCTGTTGGGCCTCACCGGGCTGGACATCACCCCGGTCGACGCGCTCGGCGGCGACTACGAGCAGCTGCTGGAGATGTTCGAGAGCAGCGCCGAACAGTCGCACCTGGTCTGGCACTTCGACCACGCCGGCGCGTACGTGCCGGTCGAGTTCGCGGTGCCGCTGGTGGACGACACGCTGCTGGCCTCCGGCGGCCCGCTCGGCTCCAGCCACGGGCTGCTGCGCGAACTCCAGGCCGTCGCACCGGCGCTGGGCATCGACCCGCTCAACCCGCCGGACCCGACCCGGCCGCTCGGCCCGACCGGCCTGGAGCAGCCGTTCGGGCCGCCGATCGACGACGTCCACCCCTTCGCCCGGGAGCGGCACGCCTGGTCGGGGCTGTACGCGGCGGCGACCAGGAGCGTCACCCAGGGCTCGATGATCGTCTTCGCCTGAGCCCCCTCCGCGGCCAGGGCCCGGGCCCTCGCGGCCGGGCCCCGAGTCCTCACGTCCCGGTCCCGAGTCCCGCCGGGGTCCCGGGCGCTACCGCAGCGGACCCTCCGGCGGCCGCTGGCGCGGCATGGTGGGCCGGGTGCCGGGCGGCGGCAGCACCCGCACCTGGGCGCCGACACCGGGCTCGCTGCGCCCGCCCCAGGCTCCGCCGGACTGGGTGGGCAGCTGGGTCATCGAGGCGCGGAACTCCAGCATCCACTCCGAGGTCTCGGTGCGGACCATGTCCGAGACGTCCTCGCAGAACCGGCGCAGCACGCCCAGGCAGCGCTCGGCGGCCTCGCCCGCGGTGCCCTCGGTCGGGCCGAGCACCTCGCGCACGCACTCCGACGCCCAGTCGAACTGGAACGCCTCCAGACGGCGTTGCAGCGCCTGCCCGGTGGAGATGTCCCGCATCCAGCCGGAGGTGAGGCCGAAGACCCGGTCGGCGGCCAGACAGGCGGCGGAGAGCGCGAAGCCGACGTAGCCCCAGCCGGTGCCGTGCGCGAAGGCGCCGGCCAGGCCGACCAGCGGGGCGACGACCCCGCCCACCGCGAAGCCGGCCGCGCCGAACCGCAGCAGGCGCGCCCAGCGGCGCTTCCAGATCCGGTCCCGGCGGTACCACTCGATCGCCTCCACCGCCCGCTCCTCGGACCAGCGGTAGAGCTCCTCCAGCCGCTCGGCGGGCTCGCCCCAGTCCCCGAGGGGGAACTGGCGGGTGCTCAGATCGGTCCGGCGGCTGGTGGAGGCCCGTCGGACGACGGCGGCGACGGGCTGGTCCTCCTCACCGATCTCCTTGCCCCAGGCACTCTCCTCGGGCTGCATTTCCGGCTGGCTCACCTGTGGGGCTCCCTGTGGCGGGCGGACTGCTGGTCTGTCGGCGCAACGGCTGACGTGGTGTCCGCCGGTGGTTCTCCAACAGCACTTCTTACCGCCAAATGGCTGACCGTGGGGGCGCTTCTCCGCTGATCGTTACCGGTTTCGGCCAACGGAACCCGAGGTGGGCGGGTTGCGGGAGGCGGCGAGATTTCACCCGTCCGAGCGAGGGCCCGGTGACCCGACGTCGTGACCCGGCCACCGACCGCCGAACCGGCGGCGTCCGGATTGGAGGATCCTCCGACGCGCTCGCCCTGCGGAGCCGCCCTCCTGGAGGATCGGACGGGACCGGAGAGCGGCCGGAACCGGCCACCGACTACGCTGCCAGGCGTGAAGGTCCTCGTCATCGGCGGCGGCGCCCGCGAACACGCCCTGTGCCGCTCTCTGTCCCAAGATCCCGCAGTGACCGAACTGCACTGCGCCCCGGGCAACGCCGGGATCGCGCAGGTCGCGACGGTCCACCCGGTCGACCAGCTGGACGGTGCGCAGGTCGCCGCACTGGCCGGCCGGCTCGGCGCCGCCCTGGTCGTGGTCGGCCCGGAGGCCCCGCTGGTCGCCGGCGTCGCGGACGCCGTGCGCGCGGCCGGCGTCCCGGTGTTCGGCCCGTCCGCGGCGGCCGCGCAGCTGGAGGGCTCGAAGGCCTTCGCCAAGGACGTGATGGCCGCGGCCGGCGTCCCCACCGCCCGCTCCTACGTCTGCACCACCGCCGCCGAGGCCGCCGAGGCGCTGGACGCCTTCGGCGCCCCGTACGTGGTGAAGGACGACGGCCTGGCCGCCGGCAAGGGCGTCGTGGTCACCTCCGACCGCGAGGAGGCGCTGGCGCACGCCGCCGCCTGCGAGCGCGTGGTCATCGAGGAGTACCTGGACGGCCCCGAGGTGTCGCTGTTCGCGATCACCGACGGCACCACCGTCGTCCCGCTCCAGCCCGCCCAGGACTTCAAGCGCGCGCTGGACGGCGACGAGGGCCCCAACACCGGCGGCATGGGTGCCTACTCGCCGCTGCCGTGGGCGCCCGCCGGGCTGGTCGAGGAGGTCCTGGAGACCGTCCTCCAGCCGACCGTCGACGAGCTGCGCCGCCGGGGCACCGAGTTCTCCGGCCTGCTGTACGCGGGCCTGGCGCTCACCTCGCGCGGCACCCGGGTGATCGAGTTCAACGCCCGTTTCGGCGACCCGGAGACCCAGGTCGTGCTGGCCCGGCTGCGCACCCCGCTGGCGGGCGTGCTGCTGGCCTCCGCCAACGGCACCCTGGACCAGCTGGAGCCGCTGCGCTGGGACGAGGGCGCGGCCGTCACCGTGGTGGTCGCCTCCGAGGGCTACCCGGCCGCCCCGCGCACCGGCGACCCGATCGAGGGCCTGGCCGAGGCCGAGGCGGACGGCACCGCGTTCGTGCTGCACGCCGGGACGAGGACGGGCGAGGACGGCCGGGTGCTGAGCGCCGGCGGCCGCGTCCTGTCGGTCACCGCGACCGGTACCGACCTGGCCGAGGCGCGCGAGCGCGCGTACGCCGCGGTGGACCGGATCTCCCTCAAGGGCGGCCAGCACCGCACCGACATCGCGCTGAAGGCGGCCACCGCCTGAGGCGACCGCGTCCGCGCTGCCCGCGGCCCCCGTGCGAACCGCTCGCACGGGGGCCGCGGTGCGTGTGGCGCCCACGAGCACGGTGCGTGGCGCCCACGAGCACGGGGCGGGGGCGGGTCCCGACGGGGACGGGCGTGGCGTGGGCACGGGCGCGGCGCGGGGACGGGCGCGGCGCGGGGACAGCGGACCTCGGCGGGGCGAGCGGGAATCGAACGCCCGAGCCCACCGGTCAACCCCCATGGGCGCAGCGTCCCGGGCGTTTCGGGAGCGGAGCGGCCGCAGGGGCGGACGTCCCGTTCGGCCGACGGATTCCAGCCCATCGGGTGACAGCGTCCGCATCCGGCTGACGCAACCGGCCGTGCGGCCTTATGGTGCGCTGGATCGCGGTGCGCGGGGTCCGTGCGCCGGGGTCGCCGCCGGGTAGCGGTGCTCCCACGGGGGGATGCTGGACGGCGTCCGGCCGGGTGGTCGTCCGGGTGCTTCGCACCGGACCGGCCGCCGGAGTCCGGGTGGTGTCACCGGAACGACCGCGTCACCGGAACGACCGGGCGGTGTCACCGGGACGAGTGGAAACCGGGGCGATCCGGAACACCCGCCCGGACCGGGGCGTCGAAAATGTCAGTAGCGCCACGCAGCATGCACTACCGGGGATCGGACGCCTCCGCTTCCCGGTCGGAACTGATCGTTTCGAGTCGGCTCAGGGCCCGAAGCCGGGCGCCCGAGGGCTCCGAAGGGGGTGCCGCACCGTATGGCCGCAGTCGACATCGCGCGCGCTCACGCCCAGGCGGTCCTGCGGGTCCGAGGCCTCGCCCGGGCCGCCGCCGCCCTGCCCGCCGCCGTCGCGGTGGTCCTGCTCGCGGGCCGGTTCACCGGCCGGATCGGCGCGCCCGGGGCCGCCGACGCGGCGGGCTGGGACGCCGCCCGCTGGGTGGTCTGCGCGGTCGCCGCGCTGACCCTGGCGGTGGCCGGGCTGACCGCCCGGGCCGTGCGCCGGGCCGTGCCGCCGCGCACCCCGGCCGTCCCGCTGGACCGCGCCGAGGCCCCCGAGCTGTACCGGCTGATCGACGAGCTGGCGGACCGGCTGGACGTGCCCGCGCCCTCCGCCGTCGCCCTCACCCCGGACTGCGACAGCTGGCTGGAGGACGTCCCGTCGGCGGGGCGGCCGGCCCGGCCGCACCGGCGGGGCCCGGACGCCGGGGCACCCGCCCCCGTCCTGGTGATCGGCTCGCCCTTCCTGTGGTGGATGCGGGCGGGGGAGCTGCGCGCCCTGCTCGCCCCGGTGGTGGCCGGCACCGCCGCCTCCGCCGATCCGGAGATCGCCGCCGCCCGGCGCTTCCTGCGCGGCCTGGACGCCTGCCTGGACTCCGGCGGCGGCGCGGCCCCCGGCCTCGGCGGCGGCACCCTGGCCGCCCCGCCCCGGCCGCCCCGGCGCGGTCCGGCCGCGCTCGCGGACCGGATCGTCCGCAGGATCGTCCGCCGTCTGCTCGGCGCCTGCCGGGGCCACTCCGCCGAGCTGGAGCGCTCGGTCGCGGGCTGGGCCTCCGAGCAGGCCAGGGCGGTCGACTACGGCCTGCGGATCGCCGCCCAGGAGCAGGTCGGCCTGGCCTACGCGGGCTGGGACCGGCTGCTCACCCGGGTCGCGCTGCCCGCCTGGCGGCTCGGCCGGCACCCGGTCCACCTCAACGCCGGCGTGGTCTCCGCGCTCACCGAGCTGTCCCGGCGCGACCGGCTGGCCGACGGCTACGGCAGCCGGCTCGGCGACCGCCCCGCCTGCGACCTGCTGGAGGAGCCCGGCGCCGTCGACCGGGCGGTCTCCCGGCTCGCCGCCGAGCTGTTCTTCGGCCGCCCGGCGGCCGGCGCCTGGCACGAGCTGGAGTGGGCCGACTACCCGGCCGAGGTGGTGGACGCCGGCTGGCGGGCGGGCGCCACCACCCTGCAGACCGCGCTGGACCGGCTCGCCCCGCAGTCCCGTCCCGGCGCCCCGACCCTCACCCGGCTGCTCGGCCGGCTCGCCGAGGGCGACGGCGAGCTGTTGGCCGCCGCGCTCGCCGCCCAGCTGGCCCGCACCACCGCCCCGGCCCCGCTGCTCGAACCCGACCGCGGCGGCCGCGACCTGCTGGTCGACCACGTCACCGCGATGGTCTGCTGCGCCGCCGTGGACACCGCGGGCGGCGCCCCCGGCCTGGACTGGCTGGACGGCCCGGTGCTGCTGCTCGGCGGGGTGCGCCGCACCGACCTGGCCGGCCCGGTCGCCCAGGCCGTCGAACAGGGCCAGGACGGTCCGCTGCGCACCTGGCTGGACGCCGCCGACGTCCGCCTCGAGAAACCCGTCCGCCTCTGACGTCCCGTGCGTACCGGAAGGGCGCTCGGCATCCCGCCGCGCGCCCCCAAACCGGCCGACTGCCGGGCGTCTTCGCAGGCCGGAGGCCCTGCCCGGGAGGCGCGCGAGATTCCCTGCACCAATTGCTACCGGAGGGTGACGTTGCGCCAGCACTCTGTGGTGTATTAGACCGCACGCACATCCGGGGGGCACGTGCCAACCGGGCGGAAGTGCACCTGGGAGGGGCGCGTGGGGACCGAACTCAACCGCCGCTGGGAGTCGGGGACGCACGCCTACAGCGTCTCCGACCCCTTCGGGCAGGGCCCGCTGCCCTGGCTGCGCAGCCCGGACCAGTACCTGGCCGGCGCGGAGGGCGCCGTGCCCTGGTACGTCTCGGTGGACGCGCCCGGCCAGCAGTCGCTGACGGCCGGGGTCCGCCGCAAGCCGTCCGTCGGCTCCCCGCAGGGCGCCAACGACGTGGACCAGCAGATCAAGGGCTTCGCCTCGGCGGGGGTGGTCCGCCCCGGCGGCTCGGTGGACTTCCGGGTCACCGTCAACCCGCCCCGCGAGTTCACCGTGAACATCTTCCGGATCGGCCACTACGGCGGCGACGGCGCCCGCCACATGACCTCCAGCCCGCTGATCGCCGGCCTCGCCCAGCCCGCCCCGCTGGTGGTCGACCGGACGGTCTCCTGCCACCACTGGTGGCACTCCTGGCGGCAGCAGATCCCGGCGCACTGGAAGCCCGGCGCGTACGTCGCCGTGCTGACCACCGCCGACATGCTGCACCGCAGCCACATCCCGTTCACCGTCCGGGACTTCGAGGAGCAGGGGCGCACCGCCGAGCTGCTCCTGGTGCTCCCGGACGTGACCTGGCAGGCGTACAACCTGTTCCCCGAGGACGGCCGCACCGGCGCCAGCCTCTACCACGCCTGGGACGGCCGGGGCGGCCTGGTCGGCGAGCCGGAGGCGGCCGTCACCGTCTCCTTCGACCGCCCGCACGCCACCGCCGGACTGCCGCTGCACGTCGGCCACGCGTACGACTTCATCCGCTGGGCCGAGCGCTACGGCTACGACCTCTCCTACGCCACCGCCACCGACCTGCACGCCGGCCTGGTGGACGCCTCCCGGCACCGGGCGTTGGTCTTCCCCGGCCACGACGAGTACTGGTCGGAGCCGATGCGCCGGGCCGCCGAGCGGGCCCGGGACGGCGGCACCTCGCTGGTGTTCCTCTCCGCCAACACGATGTACTGGCGGGTCGAGCTGACCGCCGCCGCCTCCGGCGAGCCCAACCGGCTGCTCAACTGCCGCAAGCGGCAGAAGGTCGGCCCGGGCAGCCCGGCCGCCGGGGCGCCCGGCGCGGCCAGCGCGCTGTGGCGGGACGCCGGGGAGCCCGAGCAGCACCTGCTCGGGGTGCAGTACTCGGGGCGGGTCGCCGCGCCCGTCCCGCTGGTCGCCCGGCACACCGCGCACTGGCTCTGGGACGGCACCGGCCTCCAGGAGGGCGACGAGCTGCCCGGGCTGGTCGCCGGCGAGGCGGACCGCTACTACCCCAAGGTGGCGCTGCCCGAGCACGTCGAGCGGGTGCTGCTGGCGCACTCGCCCTACCAGGACCCGGCCGGCCGCACCCGCTACCAGGAGACCTCGCTGTACCGGGCGCCCAGCGGCGCGTACGTCTTCGCGGCCGGGACGTTCGCCTGGTCGCCCGCGCTGGGCCGCCCGGGCCTGACCGACGAGCGGATCCAACGGGCCACCGCCAACCTGCTGGACCGGCTCTGCAAGAACGAGTGACCGACGGCCGGAGGAGCGGCGTCCGGCGGGCGTGAAAGACTGCGGGGGCAGTGACCTCCCCTTTCGCGGTGCCCCCGCCCGTGAACGACCCCTGAGGACTGAACACCTTGAGCGGATTTGTCACCAAGCCCGAGCCGGTCCAGGTACCCGGCCTGGTCCACCTGCACACCGGCAAGGTGCGCGACCTCTACCGCACCGGGTCGGGTGAGCTGGTCATGGTGGCCAGCGACCGGACGTCCGCGCACGACTGGGTGCTGCCGAACGAGATCCCCGACAAGGGCCGCGTCCTCACCCAGCTGTCGCTGTGGTGGTTCGAGCGGATCGCCGACATCGTGCCCAACCACGTGATCTCCACCGAGGTCCCGGCCGGCGCCCCGGCCGACTGGAAGGGCCGCACGCTGGTCTGCCGCAGCCTGGAGATGGTCCCGGTCGAGGCGGTCGCCCGCGGCTACCTGGCCGGCTCCGGCCTGTCCGAGTACCAGGAGAGCCGTACGGTCTGCGGCATCGCGCTGCCCGAGGGCCTGGAGAACAGCTCCGAGCTGCCCGCCCCGATCTACACCCCGGCCCTCAAGGCCGAGGTCGGCGAGCACGACGAGAACGTCTCCTACGAGGAGACCGCCCGCAGGATCGGCGCCGAGCTGGCCGCCCAGCTGCGGCAGACCACGCTGAACGTCTACGCCCGGGCCCGGGACATCGCCCGCGACCGCGGCATCATCCTGGCCGACACCAAGTTCGAGTTCGGCCTGCTGGACGGCGAGCTGGTGATCGGCGACGAGGTGCTCACCCCGGACTCCTCCCGCTACTGGCCCGCCGACCAGTGGCAGCCGGGCCGCTCGCAGCCGTCCTTCGACAAGCAGCTGATCCGCGACTGGCTGGTCTCCCCGGCCTCCGGCTGGGACCGCTACAGCGAGCAGCCGCCGCCGGCGCTGCCGGCCGAGATCGTCGAGCGTACCCGGGCCAAGTACATCGAGGTCTACGAGCGGCTGACCGGGACCACCTGGGCCTGAGCCGCCCCGGACCGCCCGCGGGCACGGGCCTGGCCCGTCGTCGAACTCGCCGACGCGGACGCGATTTCGACGGCGGGCCTCAGATCCAGCCGTGCTCGCGGGCGATCCGCACCGCCGCGTGGCGGTTCTCCGCGCCCAGCTTGGTGGCCGCCGCGGACAGGTAGTTGCGCACGGTGCCCTGGGAGAGCGAGGCCCGTTCGGCGATCTCGGCGATCGAGGTGCCGTCGGCGGCCAGCTCCAGGACGTCCGTCTCGCGCGGCGTCAGCGGGGTCTCGCCGGCGCTGATCGCGTCCGCCGCCAGCTCCGGGTCCACGTACCGGCCGCCGGAGCGCACGGTGCGGATGATGCCGGCCAGGTCCGCCGCCGAGACGGTCTTCGGCAGGAAGCCGCGCACCCCGACCTCCAGCGCCCGCTTCAGGTAGCCGGGGCGGCCGTGCCCGGTGACGATCATGCAGCGGCAGTCCGGCAGCTGCAGCCGCAGCTGGGCGGCCACCTCGATGCCGTCCCTGCCCGGCATCTGGAGGTCCAGCACCGCGACGTCCGGGCGGTGCGCCTGCGCCATCGCCAGCGCCTCCGTGCCGGAGCCGGCCTGGGCGACCACCTCGATGTCGTCCTCCAGCGAGAGCAGCGCGGCCAGCGCGCCCCGGATCAGGTGCTCGTCGTCGGCGAGCAGGACGCGGACGGGTGCGGTGTTCTCGGTCATCGGGCGGTCCTTCTTCCTCAGCCGGCGAGCGGGACGGTGGCGAGCATCCGGAAGACGCCCGCCCCGGTGGGGGCCACGGTCAGCTCGCCGTCGTGGGCGGCGAGCCGCTCGCGCAGTCCGCGCAGCCCGGTGCCGCTGCCCTGGGAGGGGAACGGGATCTCGGGCACCCCGTCATTCTCCAGTTCCAGCACGGCCCGTCCGTCCTCGGTCCGCAGCCGGATCAGGCAGCGGTCGGCCTCGCTGTGCCGCAGCACGTTGGTGGTGGCCTCGCGGATCACCCAGCCGAACACCGACTGGACCGCGGCCGGCAGTTCGTCGGCGTGCTCGCCGAGGTCGATCTCGCAGGCGACGTCCGCCGAGCGCAGCACCGCCCGGGCGCCGATCGCCTCGGCGTGCAGGTCGGCGGCGCGGTAGCCGCGGACGACGTCCCTGACCTCGCGCTGCGACTCCTGGGCGATCCTCTGCACCTCGGCCATCTGGTCGGCGGCCTCCGTACGGCCCCGGCGGGCGAGCTGCACGGCGAGTTCGCTCTTCAGCGCGATGGTGGTGAGGTTGCGGCCCATCACGTCGTGCAGGTCGCGGGAGAAGCGCAGCCGCTCCTCGGCGACGGCCAGCCGGGACTGTGCCTCGCGGGCGGCGTCCAGCTCCCAGACGATCGAGGTCAGCCAGGCGAAGCTGCGGCAGCTGGAGCCGAGGAAGGCCATGCCGATGGTGAGCCCGGTCAGGTATCCGGCGGTGCTCGCGGTGTCGAGCCCGGCCAGCGTCGCGGCCGGGACGACGGCCGCCAGGATGCCCAGCCCGACGGCGGTGGCCCCGCGCGGGGTCAAAGCCACGCAGACCTGGCCGTGGGAGAAGAGCAGCAGGCTGCTGGCGACGAACAGGGTGAAGGGCGGCCCCGGGCTCTCCGCGCTGCCGCCGGTGGGCCCGAACAGCAGGACGGTCCAGGAGCCGGCCACCGCGAGGCCGACCGAGAGGGCGGTCCAGACCCGGTGGTCGGCGGGGCGGCCCAGATAGTGGTCGAGGGCGGCCCGGTAGGCCCGCAGCAGCACCAGGGTGACGGCGAGTCCGATCAGCACGGAGATCCGGACGGCGGGGAGGTTCCCGGGCTGGTCGGCGGCGCTCCCGGCGGCGATCAGGACGCTCGGGAGGACGAACAGCGCCATCAGGTAGAGCGACCAGCGCAGGTACAGCTCGGTGCGCTGGGGTTTGCTCAGGCCCGTCCAGCTGCGAAGCGGTGACCGCATTCTCAATTCTTCCGCCCCAGTTCGATCACGATCTTGCCGGTGTCTTCATATCAGAGGCCCGGAAGGCGCCCATCCATCGGATGAGCGCCTTCCGGGGGGCACGTCCTTCGGGTCAGCGGCGCGGTTCCCAGCGGAAGTAGCGCACCGCGCCCCAGACCGCCAGGCCCAGCCAGATGGTCCCGGTGACCAGGTGCGAGCCGGCCGCGCCCCAGGAGCCGATGAAGTCCGTCGCGGGGGCCGAGCCGTCGGTGCCGAACCAGCCGATCCGGATCAGCTGGAAGGCGGGGGTGGTCGGCAGCAGCCGGCAGACGTCGGCCACCTGGGAGGGCATGACCTCCAGCGGGACGAACAGGCCGGAGCCGAGCTGCATGACCAGCATGACCGGCAGGGTGGTGATGCCCGCGCTCTCCACGGTCCTGGTGAAGGCGCTGGACAGCGCGGCCAGGGCGATCATCGTGGCCAGCGCCAGCAGCAGGCCGACCAGCATCAGCAGCGGGTTGACCGGCACGGCCAGGTGCAGGCCGAGGCTGCCGCCGATCCCGATCAGAGCGGCCATCAGCAGGCCGAGGGCGAGCGAGGGGACGGCGGTGCCGAGCAGGATCTCGACGTCCCGGGCCTCGCCGGTGCGCAGCCGCTTGAGGACCAGCTCGCCGCGCCGCCCGACGTACGCGGCGGTCAGGTTGTAGTACACGACGAAGGCCAGGATCATCCCGACCGAGCCGTAGACCAGCAGCGAGTCGACGTCCAGCCCGGGGTGGGACTCGGCCTGCGCCGACAGCGTGCCCCGCAGGGTGAAGACCAGCACCAGCGGCAGCACCAGGGCGGTGAACAGGGCCGTGCGGTTGCGCAGCAGCAGGGTGGCCTCGGCCCGGCCGAGGGCGAGCAGCCGGCGGACGGCGGTGCTCCGCGGACCGGCGGTGGCGGCGGGGACGGCGGTGGTGGTCATCGGGCGGATCCGATCAGGCGGCGGCGGGCGGGGCGGGTGGCGGCGGGCGCCTGCGGGGGGTTCCGGTGGGCGGCCTCGGAGGCGATCGCGAGGAAGGCCTCCTCCAGCGAGGCGCTGCGGGCGTCCAGGGCACCGAGCGCGATCCCGTGCTGCCGGGCCCAGCCGAGCAGGTCGGTGAGGGTGTCCTGGAGCCCGAGGGTCTGGACGGTGACCCTGCGGCCGTCGACGCCGACCTCGGCTCCGGCCAGTACGGGCAGCGCGGCCCCGGTGAACGCGGGCAGCTCGAAGGTGATCCGGGAGGGCCGGCCGGCGATCACCTCGGCGACGGTGCCGGTGGTGACGACCTGGCCGCCGTGCATGATGGCCAGCCGGTCGGCCAGCTCCTCGGCCTCCTCCAGGTAGTGCGTGGTGAGCAGCACCGTGGTGCCCTGGGCACGCAGTTCGCGGACCAGCTGCCAGACGGCGGCGCGCGCCTCCGGGTCCAGGCCGGTGCTGGGCTCGTCCAGGAAGAGCACCTCGGGGCGGCCGAGCAGGGCCATCGCGAGGTCCAGCCGGCGCTTCTCGCCGCCGGACAGCTGCTTGACCCGGACCTTGGCGCGGTGGCCGAGGCCGACCAGCTCCAGCGCCTCCGCCACCGGGCGGGCGCCGCTGGTCATCCCGGCCCAGACGCGGCCGGTCTCGGCGGCGGTGAGCTCGCCGGGGAAGCCGCCCTCCTGGAGCATGATGCCGATCCTCGGGCGGACGGCGGCGCGCTCCCCGAAGGGGTCCCGGCCGAGCACCCGGACGGTGCCGCCGGTGGGGGCGGCCAGGCCCTCGATGACCTCCATGGTGGAGGTCTTGCCGGCCCCGTTGGTGCCGAGCAGCGCGAACAGCTCGCCGCGGCGGACGGTCAGGTCGACGCCGCGCACGGCGTGGTACCCGGAGGTGCCGCCGCCGTAGTGGCGGTGCAGGTCGGTGACCTCGATCACGTCTTCGCTGGGGCGGGAGGGCCGGCTCGTTTCCATGCCCCAAGCCTCCCGTCGGCCGGGCCGCGGGGGCAGTGCGCGCCGTCATGACCTCGCGGTGGGGATCCACGGGTCGGCGATGACAAACGTCATGGGCGATATCGCGACAGCCGGGGCGGGTTCCGCGGGCGCCGGGGAGGGAATGCCGAAGGGCCCCCTCATTCGAGGGGGCCCTTCGTATCGGAGCGGACGACGAGATTCGAACTCGCGACCCTCACCTTGGCAAGGTGATGCTCTACCAACTGAGCCACGTCCGCAGGTCAAACTATTGAGTTGTGCTGTGCTCGCGCACTGCGAGCGGACGACGAGATTCGAACTCGCGACCCTCACCTTGGCAAGGTGATGCTCTACCAACTGAGCCACGTCCGCATGGTGCCTGGTGGGGCACCCGCCGCCTCTTCGGATCTCTCCGTTGCGGCGACGAGGAATACTCTACAGCATCGTTCGGGGTGGTCGCCCCACCCTTTCGGTCCGGGCGGGCGGGGCGACCGGGAGCGGGCTCCCGCAGGGCTCAGTTCGCCTCGGCGAACGCCTCGTACACGTGCTTGGGGATGCGGCCGCGGGCCGGCAGCTCCATCCCGCGGGACAGCGCCCAGGCGCGGACGGCGGCCGGGTCGGGGGTGAGGGCGGTGCGGCGGAACGACTTTCCGGTGCGGCTCTGGCGGCGGCCGGCGGCGACGAACGGAGCGAGGGCCTCCCGCAGCTTTTCCGCGTTGTCCACGGACAGGTCGATCTCGTACGACTTCCCGTCGACGCCGAAGTGGACGGTTTCCGCGGCGGCGCCGCCGTCCAGGTCGTCGGAGAGCGTGACAACTACACGCTGAGCCATGGGTGTCAATCCTCTCGGGCAATTCGGCCCCGGTCCGAGGGGGTACCGGGGCCTGATGTGCACCAACTCGCGCAAGCGCGTACGGGCGGGCCGGACGGCTCGCCTGATACGCAGCACTTGCCGCGACAGGTGGCCCTATTCTGCACCCGAAGGGGGCCGAAATCGAAGAGTCCGGCATTCTTTTCCGGATATTCACGTCTCTTCGCGGGACTCCTGGATACCGGCGTGCGGGACGGGCGGATCTGTCCCCAAGTGCCGTATTCGGGTGTTCTCCGGACGGCGCCGTTCCGAGCGCCGAATCCGGGGAAACCGGCCGACCCGGTCCGGTGGGGACCCGCCCGGATCCCTTGCGGCGTAAGGGTCTCGGGTCTACGCGCGTCGCTATCCCCGGCCAGCAATCCTGCCCGAAACCACCGGTAGTCTGGAGTTCCCCCGCCTCACCGAAGACACCACCGGGAGTGCCAGTGGCACGCGTCGTAGTCGACGTCATGCTCAAGCCGGAGATCCTCGACCCCCAGGGACAGGCGGTGCAGCGTGCACTGCCCCGTCTCGGATTCACCGGGATCGCCGACGTCCGCCAGGGCAAGCGTTTCGAGCTGGATGTGGAGGGCCCGGTCGACGACGCGGCGCTCGCCCGTATCCGCGAAGCCGCCGAGACCTTTCTCGCCAACACCGTGATCGAGGACTTCACCGTCCGCGTCGAGGAGGAGGGCAAGTGACCACCCGCGTCGGCGTCGTCACTTTCCCCGGCTCGCTCGACGACCGCGACGCCCAGCGGGCGGTCCGCCTCGCCGGCGCCGAGCCGGTCGCCCTCTGGCACCGTGACAAGGATCTCCACCAGGTCGACGCCGTCGTCCTGCCGGGCGGATTCAGTTACGGCGACTATCTGCGCTGCGGTGCGATCTCCCGCTTCTCGCCGGTGATGGAGACCGTCATCGAGCAGGCGAAGCTCGGAATGCCGGTCCTCGGTATCTGCAACGGCTTCCAGGTGCTCTGCGAATCGCACCTGCTGCCCGGTGCGCTCACCCGGAACGACTCGCTGCACTTCATCTGCCGCGACCAGAAGCTGCGCATCGAGAACGCCGGCACCGCCTGGACCCGGGATTACTCGGCGGGCCAGGAAATCGTCGTGCCGCTGAAGAACGGCGAGGGCCGCTTCGTCGCCGAGGAGCGGGTGCTGGACGAACTGGAGGCGGAGGGCCGGGTGGTCGCCCGTTACCTGGACGTCAACCCGAACGGTTCGTACCGCGACATCGCCGGCATCACCAACGCCGCCGGCAATGTCGTCGGCCTGATGCCGCACCCGGAGCACGCCGTGGAGCCGCTCACCGGTCCAACCACCGAGGGCCTGGGCTTCTTCACTTCCGTCCTGAAGCAGCTGGTGAACGCCTGATGAGCCTCGACACCGTCAAGAACGCCGAGCAGACCCCGGACGCCGCCCAGCCCTGGGCCGAACTCGGCCTCAAGGAGGACGAGTACGCGCGCATCCGGGAGATCCTCGGCCGCCGCCCGACCGGCGCCGAACTCGCGATGTACTCGGTCATGTGGTCGGAGCACTGTTCGTACAAGAGCAGCAAGGTCCACCTGAAGCAGTTCGGTGAGAAGAAGCCCGACTCGGACGCGATGCTCGTCGGCATCGGCGAGAACGCCGGCGTCGTCGACGTCGGCCAGGGCTACGCGGTCACCTTCAAGGTCGAGTCGCACAACCACCCGTCGTACATCGAGCCCTACCAGGGCGCGGCCACCGGCATCGGCGGCATCGTGCGCGACATCCTGGCGATGGGCGCCCGCCCGGTCGCCGTGATGGACCCGCTGCGCTTCGGTGCGGCCGACCATCCGGACACCCGGCGCGTGCTGCCCGGGATCGTCTCGGGCATCGGCGGCTACGGCAACTGCCTGGGCCTGCCGAACATCGGCGGCGAGGTCGTCTTCGACTCCTGCTACCAGGGCAACCCGCTGGTCAACGCGCTGTGCGTGGGCGTCATGAAGCACGAGGACATCCACCTCGCGCAGGCCTCCGGCGCCGGCAACAAGGTCATCCTGTACGGCGCCCGCACCGGTGGCGACGGCATCGGCGGCGTCTCGGTGCTCGCCTCCGAGACCTTCGACGACACCAAGCCGGCCAAGCGCCCGGCCGTCCAGGTCGGCGACCCGTTCCAGGAGAAGCTCCTGATCGAGTGTACCCTGGAGATCTTCCGGGAGAAGCTCGTCAAGGGCATCCAGGACCTCGGCGGCGCCGGCCTGTCCTGCGCCACCAGCGAGCTGGCCTCGGCCGGCTCCGGCGGCATGCGGATCGAGCTCGACACCGTGCACCTGCGCGACCACACGCTCTCGCCCGAGGAGATCCTCATGAGCGAGTCGCAGGAGCGCATGTGCGCGATCGTGGAGCCCGACAAGGTCGACCGCTTCCTGGAGATCTGCGAGAAGTGGGACGTCATCGCCAACGTCATCGGTGAGGTGACCGACGGCGAGCGCCTGGAGATCTTCTGGCACGGCGAGCTCGTGGTGGACGTCCCGCCGCGCACCGTCGCCCACGAGGGCCCGACCTACCAGCGCCCGTACGCCCGCCCGAGCTGGCAGGACGCGCTGCAGGCCGACGCCCCGACCGCCGAGCGGCTGGCCCGCCCGACCACCGGCGAGGGCCTCAAGGCCGACCTGCTGAAGGTCGCGAGCCACCCGAACCAGGCCTCCAAGTCCTGGATCACCGACCAGTACGACCGCTACGTGCTCGGCAACACCGTGCTCTCGGTCGGCGAGGACTCGGGCATGATCCGGATCGACGAGGAGACCAACCTCGGCGTCTCGGTCGCCACCGACGGCAACGGCCGCTTCGCCAAGCTGGACCCGTACACCGGTGCCCAGCTGGCCCTGGCCGAGGCGTACCGCAACGTCGCGGCCGGCGGTGCCAAGCCGCTCGCCGTCTCCGACTGCCTCAACTTCGGCTCCCCCGAGGACCCGGACGTGATGTGGCAGTTCGCCGAGGCCACCCGCGGCCTGGCCGACGCCTGCCTGGTGCTCGGCACCCCGGTCACCGGCGGCAACGTCTCGCTGTACAACCAGACCGGCGACGTCGCCATCCACCCGACCCCGGTGGTCGCGGTGCTCGGCGTCATCGACGACGTCACCCGGCGCACCCCGCTGGCCTTCGCCGAGGAGGGGCAGCTGCTCTACCTGCTCGGCGACACGGCGGACGAGCTCGGCGGCTCGGCCTGGTCGCAGGCCGTCCACGACCACCTCGGCGGCCTGCCGCCCAAGGTGGACCTGGAGCGCGAGCGGCTGCTCGGCGAGATCCTGATCGCCGCCTCGCGCGACGGCATGATCGACGCCGCGCACGACCTGTCCGACGGCGGTCTCGGCCAGGCGCTGGTGGAGAGCTGCCTCAAGGGCGGCCACGGTGCGCGGATCATCGTGCCCGAGGGCCAGGACCCGTTCGTCCTGCTGTTCTCGGAGTCGGCCGGCCGCGCCGTCGTGGCGGTGCCGCGCAGCGAGGAGCTCCGGTTCAACGACATGTGCACCGCGCGCGGCCTGCCGGCCACCCGGATCGGTGTCGTGGACGGCGAAAGCCTGGACGTCCAGGGCCAGTTCAGCGTCTCGCTGGCCGAGCTGAAGGACGCCCACACCGGCGTCATCGAGGCCCTGCTGGCCTGACGTCACGGTTCCCTCCGGGGCGGGTGGTTCTCTGGTGAACCACCCGCCCCTGGGCGTATGTTGACGCCCATGCCTGCCAAGTCCCGTACGTATCAGCCGCAGAAGACGAGCGCCGCGCTGGTGGCGCAGTGCGAGGCGGTGCGCGACGTCGTGCACCAGCTGACCGAGTCCGACCTGGAACGGCCGACCCGCCTCGGCTCCTGGCGGGTGCGGGAGCTGGTGACCCATGTGAGCCTGGCGCTGAGCCAGATGCGGGCCGTGCTGGACGCCGCGGAGGTGGACGGGCCGCCGCTCCCGCTGGCCGACTACGCGGCGCTGGCCGCGTCGATGGCCGAGTTCGTCGACGCCGCGACCACGGAGCACACCGCGATCGGCTTCGCCGGCCCGCCCAAGGAGGTGGCCGCCGCGTTCGACGAGGCGCTCGACACCGTGCGGGCCGTGCTCGGCCGGGCGGCCGCGCTGGAGCCGGACCGGCGGGTCACCTTCCTGAGCGGCCATCCGCTCCACCTGACCGACTACCTGGTGTCCCGGCTGGTCGAGACCGTGGTGCACGCCGACGACCTGGCCGACGCGCTCGGCCTGGACGCCTTCCCGCACGACCGCGAGGCCGTCGCCGCCGTCACCCGGATGCTGGCCGACGCCCTCGCCGGACAGGTGCCCGGCGGCGCGGTCGAGCTGCGGATCCCGCCGTACGCGGTGGTCCAGGCGGTGCCGGGGCCGAAGCACACCCGCGGCACCCCGCCCAACGTGGTGGAGACCGACCCGCTGACCTGGATCCGGCTGGCCACCGGCCGGGCCGACTGGGCGGCGGCGGTGGAGGCGGGCGAGGTGTCCGCCTCGGGCGAGCGCAGCGACCTGAGGGAGTACCTGCCGGTGCTGCGGTAGCCCCCGGCTACCGCAGCTGGCCGGCCAGGGCCTCGGCGGCCCTGCGCAGCGGCTCCCCGGCGAGGGCGCGGTCCAGCTCGGCGCCGGTGCGGTCCTGGGAGACCAGCAGTATGAGGTCGCCGTCGCCCTTGATCGGCACCCGGGCGAGGGCGGCCCCGCCCGTGCCCGGGACCAGCTTGGCCTGACCGGCAGCCGGCTGGTCGGTGGAGATCTGCTGGAGCTGGTCGACCCCGGCACCGGCGGCTCGCTGGATGAGCGGCAGCACCAGGTTGACGGCGACCCCGCGCTGGGTGGTCGCCACCAGCTCGGCCCTCACCGGGGTCCCGTCCACCCGCCAGTCGCAGCCGACCGAGGCGTGCGGGGGCCGGGCCGGGACCGACGGCATCTCCGGCGGGTGGGTGAAACCGGACGGCCACGGCTGCGGTGGCGCGCCGGAGCCCGTGTCGCCGTCCACGGCGCGCCCGTCCCCGGTGTCCGGGGTGGCCGTGCCGGGGATCCCGGCCGCGGTGAGCGCCTTGCCGAGGTCCAGGCCGAAGGGGCAGACGTCCTGCCCGCCCTGGTTCTGCCGGAGCTTCTCGGCGGTCGAGCGGACGGCGTCGTACGAGAGGGCGCCCGAACCGGGCAGGCTCCCGGACGAGGACGTGCAGGCGGCCGTGCCGAGCAGGACCCCGGCGGAGGCGAACAGGGCGGCGAGGGTGCGGCGTCGGGCGGTGGTCATGACCGCAGACTATGGACTGTTCCAGCCGGGTTGGCCAGCCCTGCGGCCGGTTCCGCGGCCCGGTTCACGGGACGGCCGGCCCGCTGAGGTAGGCGCCCTCCGCCGAGTACGGCCAGGCGTTGGGCGCGCAGCCCTTGAGGCCGTAGATCTGCTGCATCATCGCGGGCGCGGGCTTGCCGTCGCCCGGGCAGCCCTCGTGCCCGTGGCCGATCCGGTGGCCCACCTCGTGGTTGACGATCAGCGCCCGGTACTCGTCCAGCGGTCCGCTGAACTGGGGCGAACCGGTGTTCCAGCGCTTGGAGTTGACGAGCACCTGGTTGCCGACGTTGCAGTTGACCTCGCCGTGGGTGTCCAGGCCGGAGGCACCGCAGATCCGGTCCACGGTGGCCGGTGAGGCGATCTTCACGGTGAAGTCGTACGGGCCGTCGGCGACCAGGTGGAAGCCGTTCCTGCGGTCGTTGGTCCAGCCGCGCCGGTCGCCGAGGATGCCGTGGATCTGCGCGGCGGCGGTCGGGGCGTCGATGCCGATGCCGTCCTCGACCTCGACCCGGTAGCGGCGCACGTTGCCGCGCCCGACCGGCTTGGCGGTGGCGGGGGCGACGGCGAAGGTGCCCGCGCCCTTGGTGGGCCCGGGGTCCGGCCCGGCGGGGCCGGGCGGTGCGGCCGGGGGCGCGGTGGGCGGTGCGGCCGGTGTCGGGGGCTGTGCGGGTGACGGGGCTCCCGCCGGTACCGGTGCGGGGGCGGCGGCCGGGGGCGGGGCCTGCTCGGGCGCCGGCGCCGCCGTGGCGGCCTGCTCGGCCGGCGGGGCGACCCTCGCCTGGGTGGTCGACGGGGCGGCGGCCGGCGTCCCGCCCGGGCGGGTCAGCGCGATCGCGGTGGCGCCCAGCACCAGGACGGAGAGCGCCAGTGCCGTGAGCATGCCAGGACCGGGTCCGCGCCGCGGCCGGCGGCGTCGGCGACCGCCCTTCCGGGGCGGTGCGGTGCGCCGGCCGACGGATCGGGCTGCGGACATGATCTTCACACTGGCACGACGAACGGGTGAATGTCCACACACCCCGGACGCGGCCGGCGGTGCGCCGGTGGCGGTGAACCGCACGGGACGGCGGTTGACCCCTGCGTCTCGGGTGGCAGACTTCAGGGCATGGCGATTCACAGGAACCTTCTCGACGGTCCCGAACCGACCCTCCTCCCGGAGGAGGAGCGGCCCTACCGGATGCTGGCGGAGGAGTCGGCCTCCCCGACCCAGGTGGCGGCCGAGTTCCCGGCCTTCTGCCTGGCATGGGCGATGCTCGCCGACGACGCCTACGCGGCCGGCCGCTACGTCGAGTCGTACGCCTACGCTCGTACCGGCTACCACCGTGGCCTGGACGCGCTGCGGCGGAGCGGATGGAAGGGGCACGGCCCGGTGCCGTGGGAGCACCGCGGCAACCGCGGCTTCCTGCGCTGCCTGGCGGCGCTCGCCCGGGCGGCCGGCGCGATCAAGGAGACCGAGGAGGAGACCCGCTGCTGGCAGTTCCTGAAGGACAGCAGCGCTGAGGCGTACGCGGAGCTCAAGCAGTAGACACCCCCCGACACACGGGTGCCCCCGGCGGTCTCCGCCGGGGGCACCCGTGTTCCGCGCTCGGGCGCGGGCCCTACGCCGAGCGCGGCCCTACGCCGAGCGCGGCCCTACGCCGGGCGTGTGCCCTGCGCGGGGCGCGGGCCTCACTTCAGGCGCTTGCCCGCCGAACGCAGCTGCTCGGCGGCCTCGACCACGCGGGCGGCCATGCCGGCCTCGGCCAGCTTGCCCCAGGTGCGCGGGTCGTAGGTGTTCTTCTTGCCGACCTCGCCGTCGACCTTCAGCACGCCGTCGTAGTTGGCGAACATGTGGCCGGCCACCGGGCGGGTGAAGGCGTACTGGGTGTCGGTGTCCAGGTTCATCTTCACGACGCCGTTCTCCAGCGCGGTGGCGATCTCCTCGGCGGTCGAGCCCGAGCCGCCGTGGAAGACGAAGTCGAACGGGTCGGTCTTGCCGTACTGCTTGCCGATCGCGTCCTGGAGCTCGCGCAGCAGCTCCGGCTTCAGCACGACGTTGCCCGGCTTGTACACGCCGTGCACGTTGCCGAAGGAGGCGGCCAGCAGGTAGCGGCCCTGCTCGCCCAGGCCCAGCGCCTCGGCGGTGCGCACGGCGTCGTTGACGGTGGTGTACAGCTCGTCGTTGATCTCGTGGGTGACGCCGTCCTCCTCGCCACCGGTCGGGGTGATCTCGACCTCGAGGATGATCCGGGCGGCGGCGGCCTGGGCCAGCAGCTCCTGGGCGATGGCCAGGTTGTCGGCGAGGGTCTCGGCCGAGCCGTCCCACATGTGCGACTGGAACAGCGGGTCCCGGCCGTTGGCCACGCGCTCGGCGGAGATCGCCAGCAGCGGGCGGACGTAGCCGTCCAGCTTGTCCTTCGGGCAGTGGTCGGTGTGCAGCGCGACGGTGACGTCGTACTTGGCGGCCACGATGTGGGCGAACTCGGCGAGCGCGACGGCGCCGGTCACCATGTCCTTGTTGTGCTGGCCGCCCAGGAACTCCGCGCCACCGGTCGAGATCTGGATGATGCCGTCGCTCTCGGCCTCGGCGAAACCACGCAGCGCGGCGTGCAGGGTCTGCGACGACGTGACGTTGATGGCCGGGTAGGCGAACTTGCCCGCCTTGGCCCGGTCCAGCATCTCGTTGTAGACCTCGGGAGTTGCGATGGGCATGCGATCCGCTCCTGTCGGGTTGCGGCGTACGGACGGTGCTGTCCGACGCTGTGTACGCCTTCGTGACGACTCCGTGCCGGCCCGCCGACGCGCGGCGTTGCGGTGTGGCTCTCCGGCACGTTCGAGGCGACCTCCGCGGTACGGCCATGAGGGTGGTGTGCCGTTGCGGACCGGACGCCTGTGCCATCTTCCCAGACTCGTGCCCGCAGGTCAGCAGGAGCCCGCCATGCGGAACGGCGCACGGCACGGGCGCACGGCGGTTCCCGGGCGGCCCCGGCGGGGGGCGGGAGCGGTCCCGGCCGGGCTCCGCCGGCACGGGACGCCCGCTCCGTCGGCGAGGTGCGCCCGCTATCCTGCGCCCGTGGACTACAACCAGCTGGCCGTCAACCTGCTCGACGCCAAATCCCTGATCTCGTCCCTCGGCGCCATCGGGCTGATCGCGATCATCTTCGCGGAGACCGGCCTGCTGGTCGGCTTCTTCTTCCCGGGTGACTCGCTGCTGATCCTCGCGGGCGTCGCCGCCTCGAACGCCGCCTCGTCGGTGCTCGGCGACGGGGCCAAGCTGCCGATCGCCGTCCTGCTGATCGGCTGCCCGATCGCGGCGATCGCCGGTGCCCAGCTGGGGCACCTGATCGGCGCCAAGGTCGGACCGAAGATGTTCGACAAGCCCGAATCGAAGATCTTCCGCCGCGAGTACGTGGTGAAGGCGGAGGAGTACTTCAACAAGTTCGGCTCCGGCAAGGCGGTGGTGCTGGCCCGCTTCATGCCGATCGTCCGCACCTTCCTGAACCCGGTCGCCGGCACCCTGGAGATGCCCGCCCGGACGTTCTTCCTCTGGAACGTGGTCGGCGGCGTGCTGTGGACCGAGTCCATGCTGCTGATCGGCTACTTCTTCGGTGACGCGCTCGCCCCGGTGATCGACAAGTACCTGATCCCGGCGGTGCTGCTGATCGTCCTGCTGTCGATCTCGCCGATCCTGGTCGAGGTCGTGCGCGAGCGGCGGAAGAAGCGGGCCGGCGGCGTCGAGGCCGCCGACGACAACCAGGTCCAGGCCGGTGGCGGCCGGCACCGGCGCGGCTGAGCGCCCGGCGCCCCGGACACGGCGAGGGCCGGTGCTGTTTCACGTGAAACAGCACCGGCCCTCGGTCGTTCGTCGTGCCGGGCTCGTGCCGGGCCGGGTCAGAGGCCCAGGTCGTCCAGGGTGTACGCGGTCACGTACTCCAGGCCCTGGGCCTCCACGGCGGCCGCGCCGCCGCGCTCCACGATCACCGCGACGCCGACCACCTCGGCGCCCGCCTCGCGCAGCGCCTCCACGGCGGTCAGCACCGAGCCGCCGGTGGTGGAGGTGTCCTCGACGGCCAGCACCCGGCGGCCCTTGACCTCGGGGCCCTCGATCCGGCGCTGGAGGCCGTGCGCCTTGCCGGTCTTGCGGACCACGAAGGCGTCCAGCTGCCGCCCGCGCGCGGCGGCGGCGTGCAGCATCGAGGCGGCCACCGGGTCGGCGCCCAGGGTCAGACCACCGACGGCGTCGTACTCCAGGTGCGAGGTCGCGTCCAGCATCACCCGGCCGACCAGCGGGGCGGCCACGCCGTCCAGCGTGATCCGGCGCAGGTCGACGTAGTAGTCGGCCTCCTTGCCGGAGGAGAGGGTGACCTTGCCGTGCACGACGGCCTTGTCCTTGATCTGTGCCAGCAGGGCGTCGCGGTCGTTGCTCATGAGCGTTCAGTCTAGGCCCTGCGCACGGACGCGGCGCCCCGGCCTCAGCGTCGGCGCAGCGCCCTGACCAGCACCACGGCACCGCCCAGCAGGGCCACCGAGCCGCCGATCACCCACGGCACCGCGTTGCGGCCGCCGGTGCCCGGCACCACGATCCCGCCGGCCTCGCCGCCCCAGCGGGACGCCGCCCGGGCCCGCGCGCTGCGGGCGGGCAGCGCCGGGGCGTACGGGCCGCGTGGCGGGGCGTGGTCCACCTCCTCGGCGGACCGGCCGACGATGCTGCGGCGCACCGGGCCGCTGAGCGCCGGCTCCTCCTCGTACGCGAAGAGCGGCTCGGCGGGGAGTTCCTCGGCGACGCCGTCCTGCTCGGCGGAGACCCCCTCGCCGTCGACGTCGTCCTCGTCGTCGTCGGCGGAGCCGGTGGGCAGGCCGAAGCGCTCGGCGTCGGCGTCGGAGAACGCGATCAGGTCGGAGAGGTCGTCGTCCAGGTCGTCGCCGGGCTGGTCCTGGCGCTCCTCGATGAACACCACCCCGGCCTCGATCCCCTCGGCGGCGGAGTCGGCCGCCGAGGCGTCCTCCTGGTCCTGGTCCTGCGGCTGCTCGCCCTCCGGGGCCACCAGCGCGGCGGCGAACCTGTCCAGCAGGCGGCGGCCGGTGGCGTCGAGGGTCTCCGCGTCGAACTCGGTCAGCCGACCGGTGGCGCTGAGGTCGCCGGTGAAGCGGATCGCCGCGGTGCCGTCCTCGGCGCCGTCCGCGACGCTGACCCGGACGGTCGCGGTCACCTCGCCGCTGCCCCGGGCCTCCTCGCCCTCGGCGAGCACGGTCAGCACGCCCTCCCGGCCCTCGATCAGCGACAGCACACCCTTGTACGTGATCGTGGAGCCGCCGATCCGCAGCTTGAGCCGGCCGCTGATCTCCTCGGCCGCACCGGCCCCGACCGCGGCCGGCTCGGTGCTCAGCCCCGGCACGCTCCGGGCCAACAGCGCCGGATCCTGCAAGGCCTGCCGCACCAGCTCGGCGGACATCGGGACGACAACCTCATGCTCCATGCAACGGAGCCTACCGACTGGGCCCCGCACGGTCCCTACCCACCACCACCAGATTTTCCGGGTCCCCGCTTGTTCCCCCGGCCGTCGCACCACCGCCGGGCCGCCCCCGGCCGTGCCCGGTCGTCGGCGGACGGGCGGACGGGCGGACGGGCAGCGGGGGCGAGGACGCGGGACGGTGGGGCCCTTGGCGGTCGCAGCCCTGCCTCCCCCTCCCCGGCCACCCCCGCACGGCTGGCGCCAGGTCATCGCTCCTGTGGCCTCAGTGGGTGAGAACAGCCGGGAGGGGGGTGGGGCGCGGTCGCACCACCGCCGCGCCTTCCGACCCATGCGGGGCTGGCGGCGCCGTGCCTTGGCCGTTGGTCCGGTGGCGGCAGCGGGGCCGCACGGGTGAGGGCGGCCGGGGGCGGGGCGCGGTTCCCTGTCGCGACTGTTTCCTGGCCGTCGCGATCTCGTCTCCTGAGCCCTGCCGCCGCCCCCGCGGCGTCGGCGGGGGCCGAGGGGCCGGGCGTTTCCTGCCCCTTCTTGTTCCCTTGGCGTCGCGACCTCGCCCCCTCCGTCCTGTCGCCGCTCCTGTGGCGTCGGCGGGGGCCGAGGGGCCGGGCGTTTCCTGCCCCCTCTGATTCCCTTGGCGTCGCAACCTCGCCCCTGCCCCGCCCCCGCGGCGTCAGCGGGGGCCGAGGAGGGTGAGGGCGGCCGGGGGGTGGGCGGGGCGGAGGGGGGTGAGGCGGGTGGCGGCGGCGTGGAGGGTTTCGGGGGTGAGGGCGCGGGGCGGCGGGGCGTCGGGGGCGAGGGTGAGCGGGGGCGGGGTGGCGGCGGCGAGGAGGAAGTTCTCGGCGCCGTCCGGCGGCCCGGGGCGGCAGCCGGCGGTGGCGCTGCCCGGGACGGCGTACGGGACGGTCCGCAGGCCCGTCGTCCGCAGGCCGGACTCGATCTGCCAGAGCCCGGCCAGGTCGCTGCCGGCGCGGACGGCGAGCCGGCCGCCGGGGGAGAGCAGCCGGCCGGCGAGGCCGTAGAACTCCTGGGAGTGGAACTTGACCGGCCCGCCGTCGGCCGGTGCCGGGAGGTCGGCGAGCACCACGTCGTACGGGCCGTCCCCGCCGGAGGCGTCCGCGCCGCGCAGCCAGGCCATCGGGTCGGCCGCGGTGGTGCGGACCCGGGGGTCGTCCAGCGAGTGGCCGCCGAGGGCGGCGAGCCCGGGGTCGGTGCGGGCGAGCCGGGGGAGGGCCGGGTCGGCGTCGACCAGCCGGACGGTGCGCACGCCCCGGTGCCGCAGCACCTCCCGCAGGGCGAGGCCGTCGCCGCCGCCGAGCAGCAGCACCCGGGCGTCCGGGCCGGCCGCCATGGCGGGATGGACCAGGCCCTCGTTGCCCCGGTACTCGTCGGGCCCGCAGACCGCGAGCCGGCCGTCCAGGTAGAGCCGCAGCGGGCCCTCGGCGGGGCCGGAGAGCACGATCTCCTGGGAGCGGCCGCGGGTCGCGTAGCGGACCTGGTCGCCGTACAGGGCGTGCCGGGCGGCGCGTTCGACGGCGTCGGAGCCGGCCGCGGCCGCCGCGAGCAGGGCGAGGACGAGCAGGCAGCCGCCCCAGAGCAGCCGTCGTATCCGGGGGGCGGGTTCCTCGCGGAACAGCCAGAGCACCACGGCCGCTCCGGCGACGGCGTTGACGGCGCCGGTGAGCAGGGCGCCGTCGCCCGGTCCGAGGGCGGGCAGGATCAGGAACGGGAAGGCGAGGCCGCCGATCAGCGCGCCCACGTAGTCGGCGGCGAACAGGTCGGCGACGGCCCGTCCGGCGTCCTCGCGCCGGATCCGTTGGATGAGGGTCATCAGCAGCGGGATCTCGGCGCCGATCAGGACGCCGATCAGGCAGGTGAGGCCGACCATGGCGGCCTGGTAGCGGCCGATCCAGGCCCAGCAGGAGTAGAGCGCGAGGACGGAGAGTCCACCGGTGAGCGCGAGCGCGCACTCGACCAGGGCGAAGGCGGTGGCGGGCCGACTGGTGAACCGTTTGGCGAGCAGCGAGCCGAGGCCCATCGCGAACACCATGACGGAGAGCACGACGGAGGTCTGGGTGACGGTGTCCCCGAGCAGGTAGTCGCCGAGCGCCACGAGTTCGAGCTCGTAGACGAGTCCGCAGGCCGCGCAGACGAACGCGGCCAGCAGGACGGTCAGGCGGGCGAGCCGGGGGCTGGAGCGCAGCCGGGACCGACGGCGGGTGGGCGGGAGTGGGGCGAGGCCTCGCCCGGGCCGGAGCGGGGTGCCGTCGTCGAGGTCCACTCGCGGGCGTGCGGGCGGACCGGCCGGATGGTTGATCACGAACAAACGCTAGGGGACGTGCGGGACGGATGGCTGCGCCCATCCGACGGACAGTGGGCGACGTCGGATTGACGAACCGTTCCTGCGTACGATTCGTAGGCCTGTGGTGGGCGGCCTGCGGCCGGATCGGTGCACCGCTCCGGGCTTCGGGCGGTCATGCCCCGGACACCACCAGCGAGGAGCGGGTGCACACCAGCTGCCCCTCCTGGGGGTAGGCGTGCCAGGTGCGCCAGAGTAGCCGGTCCGCGCCGCCCTGGGTGACCAGCGCGGTGAAGGCGCTCGGGTCGCCCGGGAAGACCCCGGCCAGGCCCCGCGGGTGCCCCTCGACCAGGGCCAGCAGCTCCTGGGCGCGGGCCGCGAAGTCGTGCGGGGGCAGCGCCTCGATCCGGGCGGCGAACTCGTACTCCCAGCCGCCGACCTGCTTGGCCACCCGGGCCGGCAGCGGGGTGCGGCGGCCGGGCAGGCAGGCGACGGTCTCCAGGCACTGGCCCGGGCCCGCGTCGATCACCACCTGGTGGGAGGCGCCCAGCAGGCGCAGTTGGAGGGCGCCGGAGGTGCCCGGGCGGCCGGCTCCGTCGAGTCTCAGGTCGCGGACGGCGAGAGCGGGCAGCGGGTCGCCGCCGAGGCACCAGGCGAGGTCACCGGCGCGGGTGTCCGTGTAGGAGGTCTGCAGTGTGGTGAGCATGCTCGGCTCCGCGTTTCAGCTCCGTGCGCGCCCGTCGGGCAGCAGCGAGTAGGCCTAGGCGATGGCGAGGCTGTTCGTGGCTGTCCGGCCCTGGGCGCGGCCGACCGTGGAAGGAAGGATTCCGGCTGGAGATTCAGCAGCAGAGAAGCACGAATACGCCGGGTCCGCCGGTGATTTACCCAACTTTGTCAAGCATTCACCGTTTCGAGCACACCTGCTTCCCGGGTCTGATCGAGCCCATGTGCGAGTCTGCACAGCGCGCGCCCCTGCCACCGGATCGTGCGCCGTGCGCGCCGGGTGTGCGCCGTTCGGGTGCATCACGCACCGCCGCCCTCCGAACGCGGGGCGCGGAGGGCGGCGGGGAAGTGCCGGCGCGGCGGACGGACTGCCACCGTGGCACCAAAAGGGCAAGCGGATCAAGTGAGTTGGTGATCAATCAGAACTGGTGTCGGATCACCGGCGGTCCTGTTCGAGGGGCGCGAAAGGGGGCGTGCGGCCGCTCACAGGCGCTGCAGCCGGGTGACGGCCTCCTGGAGGACCTCGTCCTTTTTGCAGAAAGTGAAGCGGACCAGGCTACGGCCGGCCTCCGGGTCGTCGTAGAACACCGCGTTCGGGATCGCGACGACGCCGCAACGGCCGGGCAGGGCACGGCAGAACCCGATGCCGTCCTGCTCGCCGAGCGGGGTGATGTCGGTGGTGACGAAGTACGTGCCCTCGGGGGTGAACGCCCGGAAGCCGGCCGAGGTGAGGCCGTCGACCAGCAGGTCCCGCTTGCGCAGCAGGTCGGCGCGGAGGGCGTCGAAGTACGCGTCGGGCAGCCGCAGCGCCTCGGCGACGGCGTACTGGAAGGGGCCGGCGCTGACGTAGGTGAGGTACTGCTTCGCGGTGCGCACGGCCGCGACCAGCTCGGGGACCGCGGTCACCCAGCCGACCTTCCAGCCGGTGAAGGAGAAGGTCTTGCCGGCCGAGGAGATGGTGACGGTGCGCTCGCGCATGCCGGGCAGGGCGGCGAGGGGGCGGTGGACGGCGCCGAACACCAGGTGCTCGTAGACCTCGTCGGTGACGACCAGCAGGTCGTGCTCGACGGCGATCGCGGCGACGGCGGCGAGCTCCTCGGCGGTGAGGACGGTGCCGGTCGGGTTGTGCGGGGTGTTGATCAGCAGCAGCCGGGTGCGCGGGGTGACCAGCGCGCGCAGCTCGTCCAGGTCGGGGCGGAAGGACGGGGCCCGCAGGGTGAGCGGGCGGCGGGTGGCGCCGGCCATCGCGATGCAGGCGGCGTAGGAGTCGTAGAAGGGTTCGAGGGCGATCACCTCGTCGCCGGGCTCCAGCAGGGCCAGCAGGGTGGCGGCGATGGCCTCGGTGGCACCGGCGGTGACCAGCACCTCGGTGTCCGGGTCGTACGACAGGCCGTACAGGCGCTGCTGGTGCTCGGCGATCGCGGTGCGCAGCTCGGGGATGCCGGGGCCGGGCGGGTACTGGTTGCCGCGGCCCTCGCGCAGGGCCCGGACGGCCGCCTCGCGGACCTCCTCGGGCCCGTCGGTGTCCGGGAAGCCCTGGCCGAGGTTGATCGAGCCGGTGGCCGTGGCCAGGGCGGACATCTCGGCGAAGACCGTCGTGCCCATCCCGGCCAGTCGGCGGTTCAGCAGTGGCCTGGTACCCATCGGTGGCTCCCTCACGGCTCGTCGTCAGGGCCATCCTGGGTCAGCCGGGAGCCGGGGACAAGAACGGCCCGCCACCGGCGCTGAGGCGGTGGCGGGCCGTACCCGGGGGCGCGGGGCGGGATCAGGCCTCGTCGGTGCCCTCGGTGCCCTCGCCGTCCTCGCCCTCGATCTCGTTCTGGAGGCCGAGGCGCTCGACGATCCACTGCTCGAAGCCGACCGAGGCCTGGGTCCAGTTGGCGGTGGTGGTGACGAAGTAGTCCAGGTTGACGCCGGTGCCGACGATCATCTGGGCCTCGCCGATCAGGCGGACCACGCCGTCCTCGTGGGTGTGGGTGTAGACCTTGGGCCAGAGGGTCTCGCGGTTCCACTCGTCGATCAGGTCGAGGATCTCGCCCTTCTTCTCCAGCGGGTACGAGCGGTCGTAGAAGGCGCGCACCGCGAAGAGCTCCTTCTGCTCGCCGCGGAACATGTAGTAGACGCGGAAGCCCTCCCAGGGGGCGGTGAGGTCGCCCTCCTCGTCCACGACGTGCTTGAGCTGCATCTGGTCCAGCAGCTGGGCGACCAGGGCCTGGTCCGGGACGACGATCGGCGGCGGGCCGGCCGGCCGCCCGCCCTGGCCGCCGGGCTGGCCGCCCTGGGGGACGCCGAAGGACGGGATGGACGACGGGTCGATGCTCATGGGGGTCCTCTTCCTCAGTGCACGTGGTGGCCGGCAATGAGAGGCCGCCCTTTCCACCTCCCATCCTGCCTCATCCGGGGCTCCGCTCACAGGGGCAGCCGAGGGGTGCGTCGATCTTCGTCCGGCGTTCTTTCCGGCGTCCTGCGTTGCCTCCGGCGGGGGCCGAACGGGTGGTGGTCACGCAGGGTGCGCGGCATGGGGCCGGACCGGGGCGCGGGGCCGCACGGAGGGGTGGGCGGGAGCCGGGCACGCAGCCCGGCGCGCTGGTCCGGCGGCCCCGCCGGGCGGTCGGCATCGGCGCGCCGAGGAACACGCGTCGGTCAAACACCGTTACTGCCGGGAGAGTTGAGCCGTCCTGAGGCGGACGGCCCGGAATCAGGGAGGGAACGGGCATGGGTGGAGCGACGGGGGACGGCGCGACGCTCGGGGCGCTGCTGCGGAGCATCCGGCTGGACCGGGGGATGACACAGGAGCAGTTGGGCGAGGCGACCGGGCTGAGCGTGCGGTCGATCCGGGACCTGGAGCGGGAGGTGTCCTGTCCGCGGGTGACCACGCTGCGGCTGCTGACCCAGACCTGGGGGCTGCCGGACGCCCAGGTGGCCGAACTGCACCGGTTGGCGCGCAGCCGCCGGGACCGGGCCCGGCGGCTGCTGCGCTCGGGCGGCGGGGCGACGGCCGAGTGACCGCCGCGGAGTAGCCGAACCGGGCCCCGGGCGCGAACCGGCCCCGAGCGCGGACCGGGCCGAGCGCGGACCGGGCCGCCCCCTTGCCGCCGGAGCGGAGGGGGCGGCCCGTGCGCCGGACGCCCGGCGGTGCTACTTCTCCAGCGGCCCCCGGCCGCGGACGGTGAGGCGGTCGCCCGTCTCGTCCCGGTCGACCACGACGGTGTCCCCGTCGTGCACCGCGCCGGACAGGATCGCCCGGGCCAGCTGGTCGCCGATCGCGGACTGCACCAGCCGGCGCAGCGGGCGGGCGCCGTACGCCGGGTCGTAGCCGGTGAGCGCCAACCAGTCGCGGGCGGCCTCGGAGACCTCCAGGGTGAGCCGCCGCTCCTGCAGCCGCTCGCCCAGCCGGGCCACCTGGAGGTCGACGATCCGGCTCAGCTCGCCGGTGCCCAGCGGCTCGAAGACCACGATGTCGTCCAGCCGGTTGAGGAACTCCGGCTTGAACGCGGACCGGACGGCGCCGAGCACCAGCTCCCGCTTCTCCGCCTCCGGGGTGGTCGGGTCGACCAGGTACTGGCTGCCCAGGTTGGAGGTGAGGATCAGGATGGCGTTGCGGAAGTCCACCGTGCGGCCCTGGCCGTCGGTGAGCCGCCCGTCGTCCAGCACCTGGAGCAGGACGTCGAAGACCTCCGGGTGCGCCTTCTCCACCTCGTCCAGCAGCACCACGCTGTACGGGCGGCGGCGGACCGCCTCGGTGAGCTGGCCGCCCTCCTCGTAGCCGACGTACCCGGGCGGGGCGCCGACCAGCCGGGAGACCGAGTGCTTCTCGCCGTACTCGCTCATGTCGATCCGGACCATCGCCCGCTCGTCGTCGAACAGGAAGTCGGCCAGGGCCTTGGCGAGTTCGGTCTTTCCGACACCGGTCGGGCCGAGGAAGAGGAAGGAGCCGGTCGGGCGGTCCGGGTCGGCGATGCCGGAGCGGGTGCGCCGCACCGCGTCCGAGACGGCCTGCACGGCCTCCGCCTGGCCGATCAGGCGCTTGCCCAACTCCTCCTCCATCCGCAGGAGTTTGGCGCTCTCGCCCTCCAGCAGACGACCGGCCGGGATGCCCGTCCAGGAGGCGACCACGTCGGCCACGTCGTCCGGGCCGACCTCCTCCTTGACCATCGGGGCGGCGGCGGACCCAGGCTCGGTGTCCGCAGTGGCGGCGCGCTCCTGGGCGTCGGCGAGCTCCTTCTCGGCGGCCGGGATCTCGGCGTACATCAGCTTGGACGCCCGCTCGAAGTCCCCGTCGCGCTGGGCGCGTTCGAGCGCGCCCTGCAGGTCGTCCAGCCGCTCCTTGAGCTCGCCGACCCGGTTGAGGCTCTTCTTCTCCTGCTCCCAGCGCGCGGTGAGCACGCTCAACTGCTCGTTCTTGTCGGCGAGGTCGCGCCGCAGCCGGGCCAGCCGGTCGACCGAGGCCGGGTCCGACTCCTTCTCCAGGGCCAGCTCCTCCATCCGCAACCGGTCGACGGCGCGCTGGAGTTCGTCGATCTCGACCGGGGAGGAGTCGATCTCCATCCGCAGCCGGGAGGCCGCCTCGTCGACCAGGTCGATCGCCTTGTCGGGCAGGAAGCGGGAGGTGATGTAGCGGTTGGACAGGGTGGCCGCGGCGACCAGGGCGGCGTCCGAGATCTGCACCTTGTGGTGCGCCTCGTACCGGCCCTTGAGGCCGCGCAGGATGGCGATCGAGTCCTCCACGCTGGGCTCGCCGACTAGCACCTGCTGGAAGCGGCGCTCCAGGGCCGGGTCCTTCTCGATCCGCTCGCGGTACTCGTCCAGCGTGGTGGCGCCGACCATCCGCAGCTCGCCGCGGGCCAGCATCGGCTTGAGCATGTTGCCCGCGTCCATCGCGGAGTCGCCGCCGGCGCCCGCGCCGACCATGGTGTGCAGCTCGTCGATGAAGGTGACGACCTGGCCGTCGGAGGCCTTGATGTCGTTCAGGACGGCCTTCAGCCGCTCCTCGAACTCGCCGCGGAACTTGGCGCCGGCGACCATCGCGCCGAGGTCCAGCGCGACCAGCCGCTTGCCGCGCAGCGACTCCGGCACGTCGCCGGCCACGATGCGCTGGGCCAGGCCCTCGACCACGGCGGTCTTGCCGACGCCGGGCTCGCCGATCAGCACCGGGTTGTTCTTGGTCCGGCGGGAGAGCACCTGGACCACCCGGCGGATCTCGTGGTCGCGGCCGATCACCGGGTCGAGCTTGCCGTCCCGGGCGGCCTGGGTGAGGTCGGTGCCGTACTTCTCCAGCGCCTTGTAGGTGCCCTCCGGGTCCGGCGAGGTGACCCGGCCGCTGCCGCGCACGTCCTTGAACGCGGCGACCAGCGCCTTGGGCGTGGCGCCCTGCTGCACCAGCAGCTCGGCCACCTGCCCGCCCTCGGCGGCCAGGCCGACCATCAGGTGCTCGGTGGAGACGTACTGGTCGTCCAGGTCGTTCGCGCGCCGGCCGGCCTCGGTGAGCACCGCGATGGTGTCCCGGGCGAGCTGCGGCGCGGCGACCGTCGAGCCCATCGCGCTGGGCAGCGCGGCCGCCTGGCGGCGGGCCTCGGCGTCGACCCGGGCGACGTCGGCCCCGACCGCCTCCAGCAGGGGCCGGGCGATGCCCTCGGGCTGCTCCAGCAGGGCGATCAGGATGTGCACCGGCCTGACGTCCGGGTTGCCGGCCGTGCCGGCCTGCCGGATCGCGGCGGACAGGGCGTCCTGCGTCTTGGTGGTGAACTTGCTGGCGTCCACTGCTGGGGGGTCCTCCCTCGTCGTCGTTCACTACTGCCACGTGCGGCGGCTGGCGAGCAGCACTGCCATGTACAGCATGCACTAAGTTGAGTCTATTCCGCTCAACCTTTTCCGACTCCGTTCGTCCCGCGACGTCCCGGTGAACGCTCGGCGGACCGCCGGGTCAGCCCCAGCAGCTCCCGGGCCGGCCCGCCCGGCCGCTGTCCGGCCGGCCAGACCGCGCGCAGCGGCCGCCGCAGGTCCAGCTCCTCCGCCAGCGGGACCTCGACCAGCCGCCGGGTGGCCAGCTCCTCCCGCACCACCAGCTCGCTCAGGCAGACCGGGCCCGCCCCGGTCATCGCCGCCGCCTTCAGCGCGGTGGACGAGGCCAGCTCCATCCGGGGCCGGGCCGCACCCCCGTACGGCCGCAGGGCCGTCTCCAGCACCTCCCGGGTGCCCGAGCCGGGCTCGCGCAGCACCAGCGGGACGGCCGCCAGCTCGGCCCCGGTCAGCGGGGCGCGGCGGCGCGCCCACGGGTGGCCGGGCGCCACCACGACCACCAGCCGGTCCGCCGCCACCACCGTGCAGGCCAGCCCGGGCGGAGCGGACGGGCCCTCGATGAAGCCGAGGTCGGCCTCCCCGGCCAGGACGTGCCCGGCGACGTCCGCCGAGTTCGCCGTCCGCAGCGTCACCGCCGTCCCCGGGCTGGCCTCGGACAGGCCGAGCAGCCAGCCGGGCATCAGGTACTCGGCGACGGTCAGACTGGCCACCACCCGCAGCTTGGCGTCCCGCCGCTCGCGCAGCGCGTCGATCCCGGCGTCCAGCGCCTGCGCCGCCTCCACCACCTGCCGGGCCCACTCGACCACCAGCCGGCCCGCCTCGGTCGGCCGGCTGCCCCGGGGCGAGCGGTCCAGCAGCGGGACGCCGATCTGCCGCTCCATGCCCTTGATCCGGGCGCTGGCGGTCGGCTGGCTGACGCCCAGCTCGGCCGCCGCCCGTCCGACGCTGCCCAGCCGGGCCACCGCGAGCAGCAGTTCCAGGGCGCCGAGTTCGGGGACGTGCGGGGAGAGGGGCATAGGTTCAGGCTATGCCCCCATAGAAGCCCGGGCGCTACCGGCCGCCGGGCCGTCCGGGCGACGGTGGGAGCATGTCCACTCTGGCCGGAATCCGCCCCCTCGCCCGCCCCGCCGTCCGCCCCCGGTTCGACCTCGCCCAGCTCGGCCCCAACTGGTACGCCGCCGTGATGGGCACCGCGATCCTGGCCAACGGCGCCGCCGTCCTGCCGGTGCGGCTGCCCGGGCTGACCGGCTTCGGCGAGGTGATGTGGGCGCTCGCGCTGGCCGCGCTGCTGGTGCTGGCCGGGGCCCGGCTGGTCCACCTGACCCGGCACCGCGAGGCGGCCCGCGCCCAGCTGCTGGACGACCCGGCCACCGCGGTCTTCTACGGCTGCCCGCCGATGGCGCTGCTGGCGGTCGGACTGGGCACCCTGCTGCTCGGCCCCCGGGTGATCGGCACCGGCCCGGCGGTCGCCCTGGACGCGGTGCTGTGGAGCCTCGGCACGCTGTACGCGCTGGCCGTGGCCGGCGGCATCCCGTACCTGATGATCACCCGGCACCCGCTCTCCGCGCTGGAGGCCAACCCGACCTGGCTGCTGCCGGTGGTCGCCCCGCTGGTCGCCTCCGCCTGCGGCCCGGCGCTCGTCCCCCACCTGCCGGCCGGGACGGCCCGGGAGGCGATGCTGTACGGCTGCTGGGCACTGTTCGGGGTCGGCCTGCTGGCCACCCTGGTGCTGCTGCCGGTGGTGTTCACCGGGCTGTTCCACAGCAAGCTGCCCGCCCTGGCGCTCACCCCCTCGCTGTTCCTGGTGCTCGGCCCGCTCGGCCAGTCCGTCACCGCGGTCCACCAGCTCGCCGACGCCGCCCGCCCGGTGCTGCCCGCGCTGGCGCCCGCCATGGCCGACCTCGCCGCGCTGTACGGCGTGGCGGTGATCGGCGTCGCGATGCTCTGGCTGGCCGTCGCGCTCACCGCCAACCTGCGCGCCCGACGGGCCGGGATGCCGTTCGCGATGACCTGGTGGGCGTACACCTTCCCGGTCGGCACCTGCGTCACCGGCGCCTCCGCGCTCGCCCGGCACACCGGCTTCGGGGGCTTCGACGCACTGGCCGTCGGCCTCTACCTGCTGCTGGCGTCCGCCTGGGTGCTCGCCGCGGGCGGCACCGCGACCGGGCTGGCGCGGCGCCGGCTGCTGGCCCGCTGACGGCGGCGGGCGCCCCGGCAGGCGCGGCCGCGCAGCCCAGGAGCACGCCGCCGGTGCAGGAACGTGCACGGCCGGAGCGCCGCCGACCGCCGACCGGCGGTGGTGCCCGGGCGGCGCCGACTACCGGCGCCCGTCCCGGTTCCCACCGGAACCCGCCCCGCCGTCCGAACCGCCGCGTCCGCCCCGGGATGCAGATAGCTGCAATTGCGCGAACCTGCACTCGGGCGGCACTTGTTCACCGGCCGTCACGCTGTGAGGGTGGAGGCACGTCAAGTCGTCCAGGCACCGCAGCCTGATGGTGGCGACTGGCTCTTCGAACGGACCGCGGGTGCGACACGTCTCGCGCCGGCGGAACGGGGGAGCGAAGAGCGCCGGCCGGGGGCCATGTGTGGTGATGGCCTCCTGCCGGACCCGTCGAGGCGTTGCTGCTCCGCCTCGACGGGAGCGCCTTGGCATTGGCGTACGACGGCGGCCCCCGGACGACCCGGTGTGCGACGGCACCCGGACCCGGGGGCCCGCCGTCCCACCCGGTACGGTGACCGCCTGATCCGTGGTCACGCCGTACCGGCCCACCGGTACCGTGCGCCCGCCCGGCCCACCGGTACCGCGGCCCGCGCGGCGGGGAGCACGGGCAGCACCAGGAGAGGCGTCCGGCAGGGAGAGTGCGACGTGACGGCGGAACCGGCGGTCACACCGCATCACGGGCCGTTGGGCGAGGAGCCCGACGAGGCCGCGCGACAGCTCTACCTGGCCATCATCGCCGCGGGCGGCCGCGTCCCCACCGGCGAGGTCGCGGACGCCGACCGGGACGCCCTCCAACAGCTCATCGACATCGGCCTGTTGATGGTCAACCGGATGGACCGCTGCTACACCGCGGTCAGCCCGCGCTCGGTCAGCGACCGCCTCGGCGCCGAACTGCGCAGCGAGGCCACCAGGCTGCTGGTCCGCGCGGAGAACCTCCCGGGTGCCCTGGACGGCCTCACCCGGGCCTACGACGCGATGCCCCGCCCGACCGACCGGGCCGGCGGCGCCGTCCACGTCGAGGGGCACGTCCACATCCGCCAGCGGATCTCCCAACTGGTCTCCGACTGCCGCTCCGAGGTCCTCACCGCGCAGCCCGGCCACCGGCCCGCCGACATGCTCCAGGTCGCCGTGCTCCAGGACGTCCAACTGCTCCAGCGCGGCTGCTCGCTGCGCACCATCTACCAGCCGGTGGCCCTCGCCGACCCGCCCGCCCTCGCCTACGCCGAGGAGGTCACCCGGCACGGCTCGCTCATCCGGGTGCTCGACGAGCCCTTCCAGCGGCTGATCGTCTTCGACCGGTCCGTCGCCGTGATCTCCGCCAACGACGACAACAGCACCGCCGCCTTCATCACCGACCCGGCCACCATCACCTACCTGGTCGGCACCTTCGAACGCGACTGGGCCCGGGCCGACACCGCCGAGGCCGCCGCCCCCGGCCAGGCACCCGCCCGCACCGTTCCCGACCGGGTCGGCCGGCTGCTCGCCCGCGGCCTCACCCAGCGCGCCGTCGCCACCCGGCTGGGCCTGAGCGAACGCACCGTCGCCGCCCACATCTCCCGGCTGCGCGACCGCTACGGCGCGCAGACCCTCTTCCAGCTCGGCTGGCTGATGCGGGGCGCCCGCGATGACCGATGAGCCGGGCCCGGCCGAACGGGCCCTCTACCTCGCCGCCGTCCGGAGCGGCGGGCGGCTGCTCCCCGAGGACCTCGCCCCCGCCGACCGCCCCGCCCTGGCCGCCCTCGTCGCCCGCGGCCTGCTCACCCCCACCGCCACCGGCTGGACCGCCGCCAGTCCGCGCGCCGTCGGCGACCGGATCGGGTTCCACCTGCGCACCCGCGCGGTCCGCCTGCTGCGGTACGCCGAACGGCTCCCGGGCACCCTGGGGCCGCTGGCCCGCGCCTACGACGAGGCCCGCCACCCGGGGGCGGGCACGGACCGGCCGTCCGGGGCCGTGGATTCGGGTGCCGTGGACTCCAGGGCCGTCGACTCCGGGGCCGGCACCGTCGCCGACGTCGCCGAGGTGCGCCGCCGGATCGCCGAACTCGTCTCGGAGTGCCGGCAGGAGGTCCTGGCGGCCCAGCCCGGACCGCGTCCGGTCGAAGGCCTCCGGACTGTCCTCGCCCAGGACCTCTCGCTGCTCCGCCGCGGCTGTTCGCTGCGCACCGTCTACCAGCCGGCCGCCCTCGCCGACCCGGCCGTGCAGAGCCAGGTGGCCCTGCGCACCGGACAGGGCGCCCAGGTCCGGGTCCTCGCCGAACCGTACGAGCGGATGCTGGTCTTCGACCGCGCGGTGGCGGTCATCCCCGCCGACGAGGAGCGCGGCCGGGCGGTCTTCCTCACCGATCCCACCACCGTCGCCTACCTGGCCGCCCAGTTCGAACGCGACTGGGCCCGCGCCACGCCCGCCGGCCGCCACCTCGACCCGCCGTCCGTCACCACCGTGCGGATCGGCCGGCTGCTCGCCCGCGGCCTCACCCAACGGGCCGTCGCCACCCGGCTGGGCGTGAGCGAACGCACCGTCGCGGCCCACATCTCCCGGCTGCGCGACCGCTACGGCGCCCACACGCTGTTCCACCTCGGCTGGCAGCTCCGGGGCGAGCGCCATGACTGACGGACCGGCCGGCGCCAGGGCGATCGGTGGAACCCGGGCCGCCGCTTCCGGAGCCGGCGGCCGGTTCGGCGCGGGCGGTCCCGGGCGGTCGGCGGGCGGGTCGGTGCGGTCCTGCGGCGGCGCGCCGTACCAGTGGGCCGGCCGGCCGTTCGTCCGCGGGCTCACGCGGCGGGCGAACGGCCGGCCGGACGGGCTTGAGCGGGCACATGGTGCGGTGGCCGGTCACATCGCCCGGCTGCGGGAGCCGTACGGCGCGGAGGCGCTGTTCCGAGGGGGCCGGTGGACGTCGGGAGTCCGGGCGAGGGAAAGCGGGGCAGGGGAGCCCGGGCGGGGGGAGGCCGGGCGGGGGAGTCCGGTGGGTGGCCGCGGCTCAGCCGGTGGCGGCGCCGGTCGGCCAGTAGCCGGGGACCGGGGGCTGCTGCCGGGGGACGTTGAACTGCTCGCCGGGGGCGGTCCAGAAGCCCTCGCGCAGGGAGAGAGCCATGCCGGCCCAGTCCAGGGCGGTCTCGACCGTGTGGTTGAGCGCCTCCTGCGACCAGGTGTCGTCGAAGACCAGCGGCAGGACGGGGGCGACCTGCTCGATGGTGGCGATCAGCGGGTTGTGGGTGATGGCCTCGTCGACGAGGAGGACGATCGGCTTGCGCAGCGCCGACGCCCAGCCGAGCTCCAGGCTCACACCGGCCGAGAGCGGGGCCCCGACGTAGGCGAACACGAGGTCCGCGGACTGCAGGGCGCGGAAGTCGGAGGGGACGCGGGGCTCCGGAGCGCGGCCGGAGATGGTCCAGGCGTCGCTGTGGTGCGCGCTGTACACGGCGGCACCGCTGCGGAGCAGGGTCGTGCGGAGCGTCGTCAACCGCGTCCGGCTGGCGAGCGTCACCACACTGTCGGCCGGCCCGGTCAGTCGCATCAGCGGGGCGGCCAGGAACACACGTGCACGCCGACCCTCAGGGGCCTGGCTGTCGTGGTGACGCAGGTAGGGCTCGGTCATGTCGACTCCGGGGAAAGGCCGACCGGGTTGCGAAGTGGTGCCGGCGGGCGCTGAGGACGGTGGTTTTCCAGTCCGAGGACTGAAGAGATCTGGCAGGATATTTGACGGTACAGCGGCAAGTTCGCTATCCGTGCTGGACCATTGGGAGCGAATTGATCGTCTATCAGCGCACGCGGCCGCGTCCAGCGTCCCGCCCTGTCATCTGGATGCCTGGCAGAGAGATGACGCTCCGGTCGAGGTGAGGGGGGATGGCACTCTCGCGGAACGTACGGCATCATGTGGACGCTAGTGCTATTGATTCAGTCCACAGTGTTAGAGAGTGGGAGGGTGGGTCCGTGTCTGTGCGTCGACTCGTCTGCAAGGCTGCGCTTCCGATCCTCATCGGTATAGCGGTGGTGACCGGAGTGTCCGTTTCCTCCGACAGCGGGCAGTCCGCTGGTACCACCCGCGCGGTGGAGGCTGTCGCGGACGATCTCCACTGGGGCTGAATCCCGCCGGACGCCCGGTCGGGACGAAGCGGACAGTAGGGGTGAACCCTGTCGCGCCGGGCGGGGCGGGGTTTCGACCGCTGCCCTCAGCCCAGGTCCGGTCTCGCCGACCGGCCGAGCGCGTAGCCCAGCTGGAAGAGGGAGTCGACGTGGTACTCCTCCCGTAGTTCCGCGATGTGGCGGGCGAGGGTCCGCTCACTGATTCCGAGCCGACGGGCGATGACCCGGTGGTTCGTTCCGGCGAGCATCAGGTCGATTATCGTCTGGCGCAGTCTGGACACCACCTGTTGCGGGACGGACCGGTCCCCGTCGAATTCCAGGGCCCGGTTCCAGCTGCGCTCGAACACCTCCTCGATGAGGAAGTTGACGATGGCCGGGTCGTGGATGAACGCGGCCAGGTCGTCGTCCACCACCGGGATCACGGCGAGCTTGCGGTCCACGATGATCAGCCGGGCGTACGGCTCGTCGAGGGTGCGGAACTGCCACCCCGCCTCGGTCAGCTTCGCGACGTAGTCCCGGGTCGGCTGGTGGTAGCGGGTGCTCGCGTTGTAGATGGTCCGCATGGACGCGCCGTGCCGGAGAATCTCCAGGTCGCGCGCCAGGAATGACGTGAGCATTTCCGCCGGCCGGGGGCCGCCGGGCTGCATGGCCAGCCCCTCCGTTACTCCCGCCGCGGCCGACTGCTGAAGTCTCTGATTAATTCGCGCTTTCCCGTGGATGTATTCGATGGCGCCGCCCGTGGTGTCCGGGGCGTGAAATGCCTCGGCGAGTTCGCTGAGATCGGCGGGTAGTGTCACCGCTTTCGAAAGCAGCTCGAGGGCCTGCCGCTGCCAGGTCGAACTCAGACTGTGGGCGAGCTGCGTCGGATCGACGGCGAGCAGTTCGCCCGGTTCGTCGCTGTCGGGTATGAGAAGTCCCAGCTTCAACAATTCTTCGAGGGCGGGGGAGCCGGCGGCTGGGCAAGCGCTCTTGGTGAGACGACCGTTCTCGTTCACGGCCTGCAGATAGAGCTTTCGGGCGCCCTCGGACAGGACGCGCGATCCGCTGGATGCAGCTCCCGCGTGCTCTCGCCCACTCATCTCGGCTCCTAGTGTTGACCGGGAAGTAGTCAACGCGACTGTCGTCTTCCGTGGCAAGAATCCTAGGCGGCGCGAACCGGGTGCCCTGCCGCCCGCGGATCGACCGTGCGGGCCCGGCAGAGCACTCTCTCACCACACGGCAGCCGCCGGCACCCCCCCGGGAGGAGGGGCCGGCGGCTCGGGTGCGTACGACGGTCAGCGCCGGGGACGCCAGACGACGAGGGCGCTGGACTGCGGGGTGGGGGGCTGGTACGGGACGAGGTCGCGGCGGTAGGAGGCGTGGACGGCGGCCTCGCGCTGCTGGAGCGCGGCGGCGGCGCCCTCCAGGGAGTCGACCAGTTCCGCGACGCGGGACTGGAGGGCGGTGACCTGGTTCTCCAGCTCGATGATCCGCTTGATGCCCGCGAGGTTGATGCCCTCGTCCTGGGAGAGCCGCTGGACCTCGCGCAGCTGCTGGATGTCGCGCGCGGAGTAGCGGCGGCCGCGGCCGGCGGTGCGGTCGGGGCAGACCAGGCCGAGGCGGTCGTACTGGCGCAGGGTCTGCGGGTGCAGGCCGGACAGTTCGGCGGCCACGGAGATGACGTACACCGGGGTGTCCTCGGTGAGGACGTACGGCGGCGGGCCCGCGGCGGCCCGGCGGGCGCGGCGGGGGCCGGCTCCGGGCAGGCCCTCGCCGAGGCCGGGACCGATCGCGGTCTCGGGGTCGATCGGGTTCATCGGGGACATCTGGTCGTCACGCTCCCTTCGCCGCCCGGAACAGGGCGGCGCGCGGATCGTCGGAGGCGGTGGCCTCGCGGTACTGCTCCAGGGCGTTCAGCGCGTCACCGGTGACGTGCTGGGGCACCACGACCTCGACGGTGACGAGGAGGTCGCCGCGGGTGCCGTCCTTGCGGGTGGCGCCCTTGCCGCGGGCGCGCATGGTGAGGCCGTTGGCGCTGCCCGGGGGCAGCTTGAGCTTCACGGCCGGGCCGTTCAGGGTCGGCACCTCGATGGTGGCGCCGAGCGCCGCCTCGGGGAAGGCCACGGGGACGGTGACGGTGAGGTTGTCCCCCTTGCGCCCGAAGACCGGGTGCGGGTCGACGTGCACGGTGACGTAGAGGTCGCCGGGCTGCCCGCCGCGCTCGCCCTGGGCGCCCTTGCCCTTGAGCCGGATGCGCTGGTCGGCCTGGACGCCGGCCGGGATCCGGACCTGCATGGTGCGGGCCGAGCTGGCGCGGCCGCTGCCGTGGCAGTCGGGGCACGGGTCGTCGACGATCATGCCCCGGCCGCGGCAGTCCTTGCACGGCTCGGAGAGCGCGAAGGCGCCCTGGCCACGGCTGACGGTGCCGGCGCCGACGCAGGTCGGACAGACCCGCGGGGTGGTGCCGGACTTGGCGCCGGTGCCGTTGCAGCCGCGGCAGGGGGCCTGGCTGGTCATCCGCAGCGGGACGGTCGCGCCGTCCACCGCCTCCTCGAAGGAGAGCGTCACCTCGGTCTCGACGTCGGCGCCGCGCCGGGGCTGGGCCTGCCGGGTGCCGCCGCGGTTGAACAGGCCGCCGAAGACGTCGCCGAGGCCGCCGCCCTGTCCGCCGCCCTGGCTGCCGCTGAAGAGGTCGCCGAAGTCGAAGCTGTAGCTGCCGGTGCCGCCGGGGCCGCCGGCCCGGAAGCCGCCGTTGGCGAAGAGGCTGCGGGCCTCGTCGTACTCCTTGCGGCGCTTCTCGTCGGAGAGGACGTCGTACGCCTCGGAGATGTCCTTGAACCGCTCCTCGGCCTTGGCGTCGCCCTTGTTGGCGTCGGGGTGGAACTCGCGCGCGAGCTTCCGGTAGGTCTTCTTGATCTCGGTGGCGGTGGCGTCCTTGGGCACGCCGAGGACCTTGTAGTAGTCCTTCTCCACGTAGTCCTTGCCACTCATGCGTCCACCTCGCTGCGCTCGCCGGCCGCTGAGCGGTACACGCGCCCTCCAACGGTTCGCTCGCTGCGCTCGTTCACGGCGTCCACCTCGCTGCGCTGGGCAGCCGCTGAGCGGTACACGCGTCCCCCGATGGTTCGCCCGCTGCGCTCGCTCACGGCTTCCGCCACCTCCCGATGTCCATCGTCACTGCGCTGTCAACAGCCGGTGAAGAAACGGCGGTTGACAACGCGCTGCGGAGCCGGCCGCCGTACTGGCCGGCGTACGACTCCGCAGCGCACTGGTTGTCAGCTGTCACAGGTTGTCAGCTGTCCGAGCCACCGTCGGACTTGTCCGTGTCGGCGGGCTTCGCCTCGGCGCCCGAGGACGCCTGGCTGCCGGGCTGGGGCTCCGCGACGGCCACCATCGCCGGGCGGATGATCCGCTCGCCGATGCGGTAGCCGGGCTGGAGCACCTGCACACAGGTGTCTTCGGTGACGTCCGAGGAGTAGCTGTGCATCAGCGCCTCGTGCATGGTCGGGTCGAAGGGCTCGCCCTCCTTGCCGAACTGCTGCAGGCCCAGCTTGGCGACGACCGTCTCCAGCGACTCGGCGACGGACTTGAAGCCGCCCGTGACCTCGCCGTGCTCGCGGGCGCGGCCGATGTCGTCCAGGACCGGGATCAGCGACTCCAGGATGTTGGAGACGGCGATCTCGCGGACGGTCAGCCGGTCGCGCTCGACCCGCTTGCGGTAGTTCTGGTACTCGGCCTGGAGGCGCTGGAGGTCGCCGGTGCGCTCGGCGAGCTCCCGCTTGGCGGCGGCGAGGTCGTCCGAACCGGACTCCCCGGCGCCGGCCGCGGCGGCCTCCTCGGCGGCCTTGATCACCTCGTCGGCGGCGGAGTCGTCGCCGGGCTTGCCGCCCTGCGGCTTGTCCGTCATGCCGCACCGCCCTTGGGCTTCTCGTCGTCCACGATCTCGGCGTCGACGACGTCGTCGTCCTTGGCCTGGGCGGAGTCACCGGCGGCGGCACCGGCGGGGGCGTCGGCGTTGGCGTACAGCGCCTGGCCGAGCTTCTGCGCGGTGGTGGAGACCTTCTCCGAGGCCTCGCGGATCTTCGCGATGTCCTCGCCCTTCAGGGCCTCCTTGAGCTCGCCGACGGCGGTCTCGACCTCGGTCTTGACGTCGCCCGGCAGCTTGTCGGCGTTGTCGGCGATGAACTTCTCGGTCGAGTAGACGAGCTGCTCGGCGGAGTTGCGCGTCTCCACGGCCTCGCGGCGCTTGTGGTCGTCCTCGGCGTACTGCTCGGCCTCGCGGCGCATGCGGTCGACCTCGTCCTTCGGCAGCGAGGAGCCGCCGGTGACGGTCATCTTCTGCTCCTTGCCGGTGCCGAGGTCCTTGGCACCGACGTGCATGATGCCGTTGGCGTCGATGTCGAAGGTGACCTCGATCTGCGGCAGGCCGCGCGGCGCCGGCGGCAGGCCGGTCAGCTCGAACATGCCGAGCTTCTTGTTGTACGCGGCGATCTCGCGCTCGCCCTGGTAGACCTGGATCTGCACGGACGGCTGGTTGTCCTCGGCCGTGGTGAAGATCTCGGAGCGCTTGGTCGGGATCGTGGTGTTGCGCTCGATCAGCTTGGTCATGATGCCGCCCTTGGTCTCGATGCCGAGGGACAGCGGGGTGACGTCGAGCAGCAGGACGTCCTTGACCTCGCCCTTGAGGACACCGGCCTGGAGCGCGGCGCCGATGGCGACGACCTCGTCCGGGTTGACGCCCTTGTTGGCGTCCTGGCCGCCGGTCAGCTCCTTGACGAGCTCGGCGACGGCCGGCATGCGGGTCGAGCCGCCGACCAGGACGACGTGGTCGATCTCGGAGAGCGAGATGCCGGCGTCCTTGATGACGTTGTGGAACGGGACCTTGCAGCGCTCCAGCAGGTCCGCGGTCAGCTGCTGGAACTGGGCCCGGGTGAGCTTCTCGTCCAGGTGCAGCGGGCCCTCGGCGGAGGCCGTGATGTACGGCAGGTTGATCGAGGTCTCGGAGGACGAGGACAGCTCGATCTTGGCCTTCTCGGCGGCCTCGCGCAGACGCTGCAGGGCCATCTTGTCCTTGGACAGGTCGACGCCGTGGCCGGCCTGGAAGACCTTGACCAGGTGGTCGACGACGCGCTGGTCCCAGTCGTCACCACCGAGGTGGTTGTCACCGTTGGTGGCCTTCACCTCGACGACCCCGTCGCCGATCTCCAGCAGGGAGACGTCGAAGGTGCCGCCGCCGAGGTCGAAGACCAGGATGGTCTGGTCGTCCTTGTCCAGGCCGTACGCGAGGGCGGCCGCGGTCGGCTCGTTGACGATGCGCAGGACGTTGAGGCCCGCGATCTCACCGGCCTCCTTGGTGGCCTGGCGCTCGGAGTCGTTGAAGTACGCCGGGACGGTGATGACGGCGTCGGTGACGGTCTCGCCCAGGTACGCCTCGGCGTCCCGCTTCAGCTTCTGCAGCACGAAGGCCGAGATCTGCTGGGGGTTGAAGTCCTTGCCGTCGATGTTGATCTTCCACCCGGTGCCCATGTGGCGCTTGACCGAGCGGATGGTGCGGTCGACGTTGGTGACCGCCTGGCGCTTGGCCACCTCGCCGACCAGGACCTCGCCGTTCTTTGCGAAGGCGACGACGGACGGCGTGGTCCGAGCGCCCTCGGCGTTCGTGATGACGGTGGGCTCGCCACCCTCCAGAACGCTGACGACCGAGTTCGTCGTACCGAGGTCGATGCCGACCGCGCGTGCCATCGTAGATACCTCCACGGAAGAGTTGAGCTTTACAGGCTCAAGGATGCACGACCCGAGGGGTGGCGTCAACAGGTATGAGTGCCGGTCGCTCAACTTTGCTGAGCTGATCGCGCGGCCAGGGCTCCCGGGCGCCCGCCACGCCGTGGCGGGGGTGCGCCCACGTGACTGCCGCCATAGCTTGGGAATCTTCTGGAGAACTGTTGCCCACCGGTAATGTCCGGGCCGTCGGCCCGGCAAGTTACCGACCAGTACACTCAGTCCGAAGACCGTAGGACCGCAGAGAGCCTGCTCAACCGCAAAGCCGCAGGAGACGGAGAGCCGATGCAGCTAGCAGCGATCGTCATCTCGCTGGTCACATTCGTGATCGGCACCGCGCTCGCCGCCCGTGCGGCGCTGTACATCTACAAGGTGGTCCGCACCGGTGCGCCGGACTCCACCCGCTTCGGGCAGCCCGCCCAGCGGGTGAAGACCCTCGCGACCGAGTTCGTCGGCCACACCAGGATGAACCGGTGGGGGATCGTCGGCATCGCCCACTGGTTCGTCGCGGTCGGCTTCTTCAGCCTGGTGCTGACCATCGTCAACGCCTTCGGCCAGCTCTTCGACGCCGACTTCGCGCTGCCGGTCATCGGCCACTGGATGGTCTGGCAGCTCTTCGTCGAGCTGATCGGCACCCTGACCACGCTGGGCATCCTGGTCCTGATCGTGATCCGGCTGATGAGCCTGCCGTCCCGGTCCGGCCGCAAGTCCCGGTTCGCCGGCTCGATCGCGTGGCAGGCCTTCTACGTCGAGTACACGATCCTCGGCATCGGCCTCTGCATCCTGATGCTGCGCGCGCTGGAGGGCGCCCTCAACGGCGTCGACTCGTACGGCCCGGAGCACCTGGTCTCGTACCCGCTGGTCTCCGCGCTGAGCGGGCTGTCGCACGGCACGCTGGAGAACCTGATCTACCTGTTCGCGATGCTGAAGATCTGCATCTCGTTCGCGTGGGCGACCACCATCGGCCTCAACCCCTCGATGGGCGTGGCCTGGCACCGCTTCCTCGGGTTCTTCAACATCTACTTCAAGCGCGAGGAGGACGGCGGCACCGCGCTCGGCGCCCTGCGTCCGATGACCAGCAACGGTCAGCCGATCGACTTCGAGGACCCGGCCGACGACGCCGTGTTCGGCGTCTCCCAGGTCGAGCACTTCTCCTGGAAGGGCATCCTCGACTTCTCCACCTGCACCGAGTGCGGCCGTTGCCAGTCGCAGTGCCCCGCCTGGAACACCGGCAAGCCGCTCTCGCCGAAGCTGCTGATCATGAGCCTGCGCGAGCACGCCTACGGCAAGGCGCCGTACCTGCTGGCCGGCGGCGGCAAGGACATGGAGGGCGAGGAGAAGGCGACCTCCGAGCAGCTGGAGGGCGTCCCGGCGGCCGCCCTGGCCGAGGCCGAGCGCCCGCTGGTCGGCACCGCCGAGGAGAACGGCGTCATCGACCCGGACGTGCTGTGGTCCTGCACCACCTGCGGCGCCTGCGTCGAGCAGTGCCCGGTGGACATCGAGCACATCGACCACATCGTCGACATGCGCCGCTACCAGGTGATGATCGAGTCCTCGTTCCCGACCGAGGCCGGGACGATGCTCAAGAACCTGGAGAACAAGGGCAACCCGTGGGGCATGGCCACCAAGGCCCGCCTGGACTGGGTCAAGGAGCTCAAGAAGGAGACCGGCATCGAGGTGCCGGTGATCGGCGAGGACATCGACCCCGCCGAGGTCGAGTACCTCTACTGGGTCGGCTGCGCCGGCGCCCTGGAGGACCGCGCCAAGAAGACCACCAAGGCCTTCGCCGAGCTGCTGCACACCGCGGGCGTGAAGTTCGCGATCCTCGGCAAGGAGGAGTCCTGCACCGGTGACTCCGCCCGCCGCCTGGGCAACGAGTTCCTGTTCCAGATGCTCGGCGCGCAGAACGTGGAGACGCTCAACGCGGCCCTGGAGGACGCCCCGGTCAAGCGGATCGTGGCCACCTGCCCGCACTGCTTCAACACCATCGCCAACGAGTACCCGCAGCTGGGCGGCCACTTCGAGGTCATCCACCACACCCAGCTGCTCCAGCACCTCATCGACGAGGGCAAGCTGATCCCGGTCAACCCGGTCGAGGGCCTGATCACCTACCACGACCCCTGCTACCTGGGCCGCCACAACAAGGTCTACAGCCCGCCGCGCGAGATCATGGACAAGGTCCCCGGTCTGCGCCAGCAGGAGATGCACCGCCACAAGGAGCGCGGCTTCTGCTGCGGCGCCGGCGGCGCGCGGATGTGGATGGAGGAGCGCATCGGCAAGCGGATCAACACCGAGCGCGTGGACGAGGCGCTGTCGCTCAACCCGGACATCGTCTCCACCGCCTGCCCGTTCTGCCTGGTGATGCTCTCCGACTCGGTCAACGGCAAGAAGAACGAGGGCGCGGCCAAGGAGCACCTGAAGGTGGTCGACGTGGCCCAGCTGCTGCTCGACTCGGTGAAGGCCGTCCCGCCGGCCGACAACGAGGAGCAGCCCGCGACGGTGGACGCGTAACAGCCCTCGCGGAGCCCGCTGTTCGACAGTTCTGCTACAACCGCCCGGCCCGGTGGACGCCGCGAACGCGCCCGCCGGGCCGGGCTTTTGGGCGGCCCGGACGGCCTGCGCCGGTACGGCGGGCGGACGGCGGGTGACGGCGATCGCACAGGCGCCGGACGGGCATTCGGTCGGAAGCAAATACAGTAGGCCCGGACCGGCTTCGTGCCGGTCCACCCGTTCCGGACGGAAGCCCCGGACGGGTGGCGACCCGCGCCGGCCGGCCGGCCGGGTCCAGACCGACGACGAGGCGTCGGCCCGCCGGGCCGGGGCCGCAGAGACCACAAGGGGAACAGCGCAGACCATGACCGAGGCGATCATGCTGGTCGGTGGTAAGGGCACGCGACTGCGTCCGCTGACCACCCACACCCCCAAGCCGATGCTGCCGGTGGCAGGCGTCCCGTTCATCGCGCACCAGTTGGCCCGCGCGGCAGCCGCCGGCGTCACCCGCGTCGTGCTGGCCACGTCATACCTGGCCGAGGTGTTCGAGGACCACTTCCAGGACGGCACCCCGTACGGCATCGAGCTGGTCTACCTGACCGAGCGCGAGCCGCTGGGCACCGGCGGAGCCATCCGCAACGCCGCCTCCGGCCTGACCTGCGGCCCCGACGAGCCGGTCCTGGTCTTCAACGGCGACATCCTCTCCGGCGTCGACATCGCCGCCCTGCGCGACGGCCACGTGGCCGCCGGGGCCGACGTCACCCTGCACCTGACCCGGGTCGAGGACCCGCGGGCCTTCGGCCTCGTCCCGACCGACGAGGACGGGCGGGTGCTGGAGTTCCTGGAGAAGCCGGAGACCCCGGAGCAGATCGTCACCGACCAGATCAACGCCGGCTGCTACGTCTTCACCCGGTCCGTGATCGACCGCATCCCGGTCGGCCGCGAGGTGTCCGTCGAGCGCGAGACCTTCCCCGAGCTGCTCGCCACCGGCGCGCTGCTGCGCGGCGTCGTCGACACCTCGTACTGGCTGGACCTGGGCACCCCGGCGGCGTTCGTCCGCGGCTCGGCCGACCTGGTGCTCGGCAAGGTCGACTCCCCGGCCGTCCCCGGCCCGACCGGCGACGCCCTGCTGCTGCCCGGCGCCACCGTCCACCCGGGCGCGGTGCTCAGCGGCGGCACCGTGGTCGCCGAGGACGCGGTGGTCGAGGCCGGCGCGATCGTCGAGGGCAGTGTGATCCTGCCGGGCGCGGTGATCGGCCCGGACACCCTGGTCAAGGACTCGATCGTGGGCGCCTTCGCCACCGTCGGCGACCGCTCGGCGCTGGACGGCGCGGTGATCGGCGACGGCGCGATCGTGGAGTCGGACAACGAGCTGCCGACCGGGATCCGGATCGCCTGCGGCACCCTGCTGCCGGTCGGCGCCGTCCGCACCTCGGCCGGCCCGGGCGGCTGCCCGGCCGGCACCAGCGCGGCCGCGGCGGTGCACGCGCCGTCGGTCGGCGCCCAGCGGTAGCGCCTCCGGGCGTCGGGTTCGCGCGGCTTCGCGGGTCTGCGGGTTCGCGGCGCTCCGGGCCCGTTCCGGCGGGTTTTCGGCCCCGTTCGTCTCAGCCTCGCTGCAAACCGGCCCCGGCTCCGTCCGGGGCCGACGCGGGCGGGGCGGGGCGGGTACCTTCGGACCGTGGCTGGTAATCGATACGACAGCGGTCAGGGCGCGGACCGCCCGCACGGCGGGTGGTCGGCCCCTCCGCCGCCGGCGTCGCCCGGGGGGACGGACGGGCCGGAGTACTTCACGGCCCCGCACACGGCACCGCCCGGCGGCCCGGGCGGCACGTCCGGCGGCCCGGGGCACCCGGCGGGGCACGGGTACGACCCGTACGCGGCCGACCGGCCCGGCAACACCCGGGCCTTCCCGGCCGGCGACCCGTACGCGGCCGGCGGTCCGTACGGGCAGCAGCCGCCGTACCAGGGGCACCCCGGCCCGGAGCACGGCTACTACGACGACGGCCACGGGCAGCAGCCGCCGTACGGTGCCGCGCAGGGCTACGGCCCCGACCAGGGCTACGGCCCGGACGGGGGGTACGGCCCCGAGGCGGGCTACGACCAGCAGCCGTACGGCCAGGACAACGTCGCCGTCTACCGGGCCGGCGGCCAGTCCGCCCCGCACGTCGCGGGCCCCCGGCCGCACTGGCGCGAGCTGTTCGCCGGCCTGTTCCGCAGCCCGACCGCGATCTTCGACCGCACCCGCGACCACCAGGTCTGGCTGCCCGCCCTCACCGTCTCGCTGCTGTACGGCGCGCTCGCGGTGCTCGGCATCGGGCTGACCCGCGACGACATCGTCAACTCGACCTTCACCGTGGCGGTGACCGGCCTGCTCGCCGCCGCCGTCGGCTTCACCGTGGCGGGCGCGCTCTTCGGCGGGGTCACCTACGGGCTGGCCCGCCAGCTGGGCGGCGACGGCCCGTGGAAGGCGACCGTCGGCCTGGCCGCCCTGATCGGCTGGCTCACCGACGCGCCCCGGCTGCTGCTCGACCTGGTGCTGCCCTCCGGCAGCGCCGTCGTCCAGGTCGTCGGCTGGGCCACCTGGATGCTCTGCGGGTACCTGCTGACCAGCATGGTCCGGCGGCTGCACGACCTGCCCTGGGGCAAGGCCGCGGCCGCCTCGGCGATACAGCTGGTCGCGCTGCTGGTGCTGATCAAGCTGCCGACGCTGGGCTGAGGGCTCCGACGGGCGAAGGGCAGAATGGGGGCGGGCCGCGGCCGAGCGCCGAGCCCGCCCCACCCTCGTCGTCCCACCTTCACCGGAGCCAGGCATGACCCTCCCCACCACCCACGTCAGCTTCCCGGCCGGGGCGGTGACCGGCGAGTCCCCGGTGCTGGCGGTGCACCCGCTGGCCGACGGCCGGTACGCCGTCGTCACCGAGGCGACCCCGTTCCACCCGCTCGACCACACCTGGCCCGACCAGCCGGCCGACCTCGGCACCCTGACCGTGGACGGCACCGAGCTGGCCGTGGTCGACTGCCTGACCGGCGCCGTCGGCCCGGAGGGCGGGGAGCCGGCGGTCGGCGCCGACATCCCGGTCCGGCGCGGCGACGAGGAGTGGTCCTGGCTGGTCCTGCACGTCCTCGACACCGACCCCGGTGACATCGTCGGCCGCACCGCCGCGCTCGCCGTCGACGCCCGGCGCCGCGGCGCCCTCAGCGCCTCGCACAGCGGCTGCCACCTGCTCGCCCTCGCCCTGAACGCCGCGCTCGCCCCGCGCTGGCGCAAGGACCCGGGCCGCTCGGACGCCTTCGGCAACCCGGACTTCGACAGCCTCGCGATGGCGAGCTCGGTGATGGACACCGAGGCCAGCACCGACACCTACCGGCTCGGCAAGTCGCTGAAGAAGAAGGGCTTCACGGCGGACGCCACCGAGGAGTTCCCGGCCCTCGCCGACGCCCTGCCGGCCCTCACCGAGGCCGTCAACGCCCGGCTGGCCGCCTGGGTCGCCGCCGACGCCCCGGTCCGCATCGAGGTGCCCGGCCCCGAGCTCACCGCCCGCCGCCAGTGGCACTGCGAGCTGCCCGAGGGCGGCGCGCGGATCTTCTGCGGCGGCACCCACCTGCACCACCTCGGCGAGCTGGCCGAGCTGCGCACCGAGCTGCGGCTGTCCGAGGACGGCACCGAGCTGGTCGCCGTCACCAGCCCCAAGCGGGCCTGAGAACGCCGCGGGCGGCCACCCCCACCGGTGGGTGAGGGGTGGCCGCCCGGCTGCGTGCGGCTCCGCGGGTCTCCGGTCTCCCGGGGTCAGACCTGGCTGCGGTGGAAGTTCAGGAACGAACGGGACGGCGTCGGGCCGCGCTGGCCCTGGTAGCGCGAGCCGTAGCGCTCCGAGCCGTACGGGTGCTCCGACGGCGAGGAGAGCCGGAACAGGCACAGCTGCCCGATCTTCATGCCCGGGTACAGCTTGATCGGCAGCGTCGCGACGTTCGACAGCTCCAGCGTCACGTGGCCGCTGAAGCCGGGGTCGATGAAGCCGGCCGTGGAGTGGGTGAGCAGGCCCAGCCGGCCCAGGCTCGACTTGCCCTCCAGCCGGGACGCGACGTCGTCGGGCAGCGTGATGACCTCGTACGTCGAGGCCAGCACGAACTCGCCGGGGTGCAGGATGAACGCCTCGTCGCCCTCGGGCTCGACCAGCCGGGTCAGGTCCGGCTGCTCCTCCGAGGGGTCGATGTGGGGGTACTTGTGGTTCTCGAACACGCGGAAGAAGCGGTCGAGGCGCACGTCGATACTCGACGGCTGGACCATCGCCGGGTCGAAGGGGTCGATGACGACCCGGCCCAGGTCGATTTCGGTCCGGATGTCCTTGTCAGAGAGCAGCACGCTTCGAGGTTACGTGCAAGAAAGGGCCCCGGACGAATCCGTCCGGGGCCCACCTCCGCGTCCGTCCGCGGTCAGGCCAGGAACTCCGCGGCCTCCAGCCGCATCGCCCGCGCCAGTTGCGGCTCCGACAGCTCCCGCACGTCGGCCAGCACCGAACTCCGCAGCCGTCCGCACTGCGGACAGCGGATCAACCGCCCGGGGCCGAGCCGGCCCGGACCGAGGTTCTGCATCGGGAACGTGGTGGTGCTGAACAGGTGCCCCTCGGCACAACGAACGACGGCGCGCTGCTCCATCGATCCCCTTCCCATCCCTAACCCAGTACTCACCCGTACTCACGCGCCCCGGCGGCCGAGCCCCGGGACAGCGTCACATTAGGGGATGTTCCGGACATTCCTCACCATGGCTCGCCGCCTCGGCCCCCACCCACCGGAGCACTCGCACGCGGCCCAAACAGTACGCCTCCACACCCGCCCCACGGCGCTCCGCCACGTCCGCCGGCCCCCCGTGCAACCACCGTCGCGAATGGGGTACAGTGACACTGGATCGAGCGGTCTCTGACGGCTCATCAGGCGGGCGTAGTTTAATGGTAGAACATGAGCTTCCCAAGCTTAGAGCGCGAGTTCGATTCTCGTCGCCCGCTCCACTACCGAAAGCCGCAGGTCATATGACCTGCGGCTTTCGCGTTGTCCGGGCCGTTCAGGGTGGCCGGTGGTCAGTGCGGGAGGGCCCAGGCGGGGGTCCAGGTTTCGGGGGTGGCGGGGGTGGGGGCGGCGGTGGCGAGGTGGGTGCGGAGGGTGGGCAGGGCGGGGTGGGGGTTGTCGCGGTGCCAGAGGAGTGAGTGGGGGTAGACGGGCGTCGGGTCGGTCACCGGGATGCGGCGCAGGCCGTGGCCGGCCGGCCAGACGAGGCGGGTCTGCTCGCTCATGAAGGTGGCCAGGGCCGGGGTGTCGGCGATGGTGTCGAGGAGGGCGTCGGAGCCGAAGTTGGGGCCGGTGGCCTCGATGGTGAGGCCGAACTCGGCGACCAGGTCGTCGTAGTAGGCGCCCCACTCGCTGCCGGGGAGGATGCCGGGCATCCAGATCCGGTGGCCGACCAGCTCGGCGACGGTCACCGACCGGGCGCCCGCCAGCGCGTGGGCCGGGCCGGTGAGGAGTTGGAGCGGTTCGTCGAGGACCCGGACGGACGCGATGTCCTCGGGCAGGGGCCGGCCGGGCATGGCGACGGCGCGGAAGGACGCGTCGATCGTGCCGGAGCGGAGGGCGGCGACGGCGGTCTCGATCTCCAGCAGCATCAGCACGTCGAGGTCGATCCCGGGGTGGGCGTGGTGGAAGCCGCGCATCAGGCCGGAGGCCGCCCCGCGCGAGGCGATCACGTCGACCCGCAGCGGGCGGCGGCCGGCGCGGACGGACGCGACCGCGCGCTCGGCGACGCGCAGCAGCTCGCGGGCGTGGGGGAGGAACGCCTGCCCGTCGATGGTGAGTTCGGCGCCGCGCGGGGTGCGGGTGAACAGCCGCACGCCGAGGTCGCGCTCCAGTGCGGCGACGCGCTTGGAGACGGCCTGCTGGGTGATCGCCAGGTCGACGGCGGCCCGCTGGAACTGGCCGGCCTCCGCGATGGCGGCGAAGGTGCGCACTGCTTCGAGGTCCACGTCGGCCCACCTTAGGGAACAACCCGTGGTTGTGCGGAGTGGGTGAACCGGTTGTTTGACCCGCCGCCGCGCCGCCCGGTTGGCTCGCCCCGGTCAACCTCGGTTTGTGCGGCCGAGGGCGGGACGGCGAGGGAGGGCACCGGGCATGACGGGCGAGAGACGGCTGGGCAGGCCGTTCGGCCGGCTGTGGGCGGCGTACGCGGTGAGCGCGTACGGGTCGGGGCTGGGGTTCGGGGCGCTGCCGCTGATCGCCGTACTGGTGCTGCACGCCGGCCCCGCGGAGGTGTCCGCGCTGTCCGCGGTGGGGCCCGCGGTGGGCGCGCTGGTGGCGGTGCCGCTCGCGCCGTGGGTGGAGTTCCGGCGCAAGCGTCCGGTCATGGTCGCGATGGACCTGGTCCGGTTCGCGGCCATGGCGACGATCCCGGTCGCCTACGCCTTCGGGCGGCTCGGCTTCGTCCAGCTGCTCGTGGTCTCGACCGTGGTCGCCGCGGCGAAGATCGCGTTCGGCGCGGCCGGCGGTGCCTACCTCAAGGCGCTCGTCCGGCCGGAGGACCTGCTCGTGGCCAACGCGCGCTTCGAGTCCACGAATTGGAGCTCCATCGCGATCGGGCCGCCGCTGGGCGGGGCGGCGGTCGGCCGGTTCGGGCCGGTCACCACCGTGGTGGCGGACGCGCTCGGCTACCTGTTCTCCGCGCTGTGCGTCCTCGCGATCCGGGGCCGGGAGGAGGCACCGCGGCGGACGGGCGGGAGCCCGCTCCGGGCCGACGGGAGCCCGTCCCGGGCCGGTGGGGTGCTCGACGGCTGGCGGCACATCGCCGGCGATCCGGGCCTGCGGGCGCTCCACCTCAACAACATGCTCGTCGCCGGCCTGATCATGGCCACCGAGCCGGTGCTCGCCGTGCTGCTGCTGGGCCAACTCCACTTCGCCCCTTGGCAGTACGGCCTCGCCTTCGCCGCCCCCTGCCTCGGCGGACTGGTCGGCTCCCGGCTGGCCCGGCGGGTCGTGGAGCGCCACGGCCGGGACCGGGTGCTCCGGACCGTCGGCACCCTGCGCGCCGTCTGGCTGATCGGCCTGGCCTTCGTCCGCCCCGGCGTGGCCGGCCTCGTCACCGTGATGGCCGTCGAGCTGGCGATCATCGTCAACATGAGCCTGTTCAACCCGGTGCTCGCCACCTACCGGCTCGAACGCACGCCCGCGCACCTCGTCGCCCGCACCCTGACGGCCTGGTCGATCGGGCAGCAGGCGGCCATCGCCGTCTGCACCGCGCTCGGCGGGCTGCTCGCCGCCGCCACCGGCCCGCGCACCGCCCTCGCCGCCGCCGGGCTGCTCGTCCTGGCCACCCCGCTCCTGCTGCCCCGACCGGACCGGGCACGAGCGGAGGCCGGACCGGGCACACCGGCAGAGCCGCCGCCGGGCCCACCGCCGGGCCCACCACCAGGCACGTCACCCGTACGGAGGACACCCGCATGAACACCGAGCCGGCACTCGACCCCGCGCACACCGCGCTCCTGGTCCTGGACTGCCAACCCGCGGTGCCGGCCGCGCTGCCCGAGGCCGGGGACCGCGAGGCCCTGCTCGACCGGGTGGCGGGAGCCGTCGCCGACGTGCGCGCCGCGGGCGGCACCGTCGCCTACGCCCGGGTCGGCTTCACCGAGGCCGACTGGGACGCCGTCCCGGCCGCCAACCGGTCCTTCGCCCCGCTGGCCCGGCACCGCGCCATGCATCACGAGGACCCGGCCGCCGCCGTCCACGAGCGGCTGGCGCCCCGGGCCGGCGACATCGTCGTGCGCAAGACCCGCTACGGCGCCCTGTCCACCACCGGCCCCGACCGGCGGCTGCGCGAGCGCGGCATCACCACCCTGGTCGTCGCCGGGCTCAGCACCGGTGGCGCTGTCCTGTCCACCGTGGTCGACGCGGCCGACCGCGACTACCGGCTGTACGTCCTGTCCGACGGCGTCGCCGACCCGGACCCGGAAGTCCACCACCTCCTGCTGCACCGGGTCCTCCCCTCCCGGGCCGGCGTTGTCGACACCGCCGGGCTGCGGGCCCTGCTGCGGGCCGGCTGACCGGGCGGTGGCGGCGAGGGGCCCCACCGCGCCCGGATCGGCAGTGTGTTCGAAGTGGCCGAGATCGATCTGGTTCCGGGGCGTCTCCAGCTGGTACCGGGCGTGTACGGCCGACAGCCGCAGGTCGGTCGACCCGCGGCTGCCGCGCTTCGTTCGGGTGCGCCGGAGGCGGCGCCGGGTTCAGTGGCGGGCGGCGAGGCCCTCCAGGGCGGGGACCAGGGCGGTCGGGGTGGGCAGGGCGGTGTTGTCGGCCTGCAGCCGGCGGGCGGCGTCGCGCAGCTCGGCGTCGGCGACGACGCGGTCGAGCAGCGCGGTGTCGACGGCGTCGGAGGTCGAGCTCAGGGCGGCGCCGGTGGCGGTGATGGCCTCGGCGTTGACGAAGTGGTCCGCGCCCTGCGGCAGCAGCAGCTGGGGCAGACCGGCCTGGAGGGCGGTCAGCATGGTGCCCGCGCCGCCGTGGTGGATCAGCGCGTCGGCGCGGCTGAGCAGCTCGTTGAGCGGGACCCAGGGCAGGCCGCGGACGTTGGCGGGCAGGGCGCCGAGCGGGTCGAGGTCGGCGCCGCCGACCGCGAGCAGGAAGTCGGCGTCGACCTCGCCCGCCGCCTCGACCAGGCGGACCACCGAGCGGACGCCGTCGAGCTCGGCGAGCACGGTGCCCAGGGTGACGACCACCCGCGGGCGCTCGGGCTTGCGCAGGAACTCGGCCGGGACGATGCCGCCGCCGTTGTACGGGACGTAGCGCATCGCGAGGCCGTCCGGGTCGCCGCCGAGCGGGCCGATGTTGAGCACCGCGGCGATGTCCGGGCCGGTCAGGCCGTGCTCCTCGTACAGGTCGGGCACGTGCGAGGCCACCAGCTCGGCCATCGGACGGCCGGGGCTGGCGCCGAAGTTCTGCACCACCGACGGGATCTTGAGCAGGCCGGCGACCACCGGGGCGGCGGCGTGGAAGGAGTCGTGGACGATCAGGTCGGCGCCCCAGGCGGTGGCGGCGGCCAGCAGGCCGTCCAGGTCGTGGCGGGAGGCGCGGGCGAACATGGCGGCCGCCATGTCGAAGATCTCTTCCTGGGTCCGGTCGTGGTTGACGTACTCGACCTTGCCGCCGAGGAGCTCCTCGATGATCTCCCGCAGGGTCCGGCCGTCGCCGATCTCGACGACCGGGAAGCCCGCGGACCGGATCAGGTCGACCGGCTGGCCGACGGCGAACAGCACCTCGTGCCCGGCGGCGCGCAGCGCCTGGGCGGTGGGCACCATCGGGTAGAGGTGACCGGCCGCGGTGGGGCCGGTGAAGAGTATGCGCATGGTCGTCTCCTTGCGAATGTCGCGAACAAGGCAGTCTCACCTTTGGAGTTGACGTTCAGTCAATTTGATTTCGATCACCATGCGCGGTAATCAGCCTTTCTGCGGCAGGGCTTGCCCCGGGGGCGATGGTGTGCTCCGGGAGGCAGCCCGACCGGCCGGTCAGGCGGCCGTCCGCGCGGCGGCGGCGAGGAGGAAGTCCCGGACGGCGCCGGTGAAGGCCTCGGTCTCCTCGGCGAGCACGATGTGGCCGGTGTCGAACTCGGCGTAGGCGCTGCCGGGCAGGGCGGCGTGCAGCCGGCGGGCGTTCTCCACCGGGACGGTGGCGTCCTGGGTGCAGCCGATCACCAGGGCGGGGGCCTGGACGCGGGGGAGCAGCGGGCCGAGGTCCAGGTCGAGGTTGAGGGCGATGTGCCGCAGCGTGCCCGGAGTGGGCCGCATGTAGGCGGTGTTGGCCTGGACGGCGGCGCGTCCGATCCGGTTGAGGAAGCCGCCGCTGAAGGCGGTGAGGGTGGCGTAGCCGCCGAACGCGGCGGGGTCGTCGGCGAGCGAGAGCCAGGTGGCCATGGAGAGCCGCAGGTACTCGTCCTGTTCCGCGCAGATCCAGCCGGCGGCGGCGACCAGGCGGCGGACCCGCTCGGGGTGCAGGGCGGCGGTCGCGGTGGCGACGACGGCGCCGAGCGAGAAGCCGAGGACGTCGGCGGGGCCGCGCCCGGCGTCCTCGATCACGGCGGCGACCTGGGCGGCCATGGCCTCCAGGGTGAGCGGGGCGCCGTCGTCCTCGGCGGTCTCGCTGCCGGAGAGGTCGGGCAGCAGCACGGTGTAGCGGTCGGTGAAGGAGTCCAGCAGGCCGTCCCACATGGCGGAGCCGGGGCCGGTGCCGTGCACCAGGACGAGGGTGTCGGGGCCGTCGCCGACGACGCGGTAGGGGATGCGGGCGGTGCCGACGGTGATGACGGGCATGGCGGCGGGTCCTCTCGATGGCGGGTCAGAAGGCGTGCGGGAAGGGGCCGGTCGGCTGGTTCGGCCCGGCCGGTCGGCACGAGAAGTAAACTACACAGTGCAGAGCAGTCATTCAACTGCACCGTGCAGTGCAATCTGGAGGTGTGGGAACGGTGAGGGACGGAACCGGGAGGGGAACTGCCCGTACCCGCCCGCCGTCCAAGCAGTGACGGAATGCCTGCCCGGGTTGAACACCGGGAGGAGTACGGAGGGGCCCTGTGCAGTCAGGTGGTGCCGAACTGAACGTCGGATGCCCGGGCGGCCCCGGGGGCGCGCGGGTCGCGCCGGGTCGGCGACCGGGGTCCGGGACGGGTGCGGCGACGGTCGATCAACTCGACGCGGCCGAACGCTGCGAGACGCTGCTCCAGGACACCCTGGACGCCGTCCGCCCGGCGCCGGTCTGGCAGGGCGCGCCCGCGCGGGCGGGGGCCCGGCTGTCGTTGCCGGGGCGCGAGTCGGAGCTGCTCTGGTACGTCACCCGGGGCCGGGACCTCCTCACCGTCGTCTCGCTGCCCCGACGGACGGCACTGGTCGGCGTGGTGGAGCGGCACTGGCGGCGGCGCGGCTGGACGATCACCTCGCTGGACGCCGGCCGGGAGCGCCCGAGGGTCACCGCGACCACCCCGGAGGGCTATCGACTGGCCCTGCGCTTCGGCGAGTTGGGCGAGGCCGGACTGACCGCGACCTCGCCGGGAGTGGCCCGTTCGGAGCGGGGCCCGGTGCTGTCCGGGGGCGTCGACCACTGCGCGCCGCCACTGCCGTACGTCAGTTGTCCGTACTGGAGCGCGCTGGTGTAGCCGAAGGGCCCGGGGACCGGGGGAGGCGTGGGGGGGGGGGGCCCCCCCCCCCGCCCCCCCCCCCCCCCCCCGCGCGGGGGGGGGGGCCGGCCCCCCCCCCCCCCCCCCCCCCCCCCCCCCCCCCCCCGGCGGGGCGCCGGCGCCCCCCCCCCCCCCCCCCCGCG
>NZ_JBIAVL010000005.1:118021-353339 GCF_042894165.1 Kitasatospora sp. NPDC001547
TTTGTTTGTTGCCTTTTGTGGGGGGGGTGGGTTGCGCCTGGGGGCGGGGGGGGGGGGGGGGGGGGGGCGCGCCCCCCCCCGCCCCCCCCCCACGCCGCCTCGTCGCGCGGCTTCGGCGCTGCCGCTCCCCCCGACACCCCGGCAAACCCGCCGTTCCCCCCTGGGCCACACCCTCCGGCGAGAGCGGTCCGCACAGGCCCCGGCGAGCCCCCACCTCCGGGGACGTCGTTGATCTCAAACTAACAAACCGCGTGGTTGGTTTGTCAATAGCGGAATCCACGAAACATTTACATCACGGTGGACCCTCGGCGACGACCGGAAAGCCCGTAGGGCCAGGGATTTACGGCCCCGCAGGGGCGGCCGCCGCCCGAACCGCCCGTGCCGGGGCGGGGGCGGGCGGCGGTGGACACCGGCCTGGAATCCGACATTCCAAGCATCATGGCAGCACGCAGTGACACCGGGCGAGCGCCCAGCGCAGCCAGGGGCAGGCGAGCCGGTGGGCTCAGCCCAGGCGGGGGGAAGGGGGAGCCGACGGGCTCAGCGCAGCAGTCGGCGCTCCTTGGCCACCGCCACCGCGCCCGCCCGGGTGTCCACGCCCAACTTGTCGTAGATCCGGCCGAGGTGGGTCTTCACCGTGGCCTCGCTGATGAACAGCGCCCGGGCGATCTCCCGGTTGCCCAGCCCCTGCGCCAGCTGTTCGAGGATGTCCTGCTCGCGTTCGGTGAGCTGCGGCGCGGGCGCCCGCATCTGCGCCATCACCCGGGAGGCGACCGGCGGTGAGAGCACCGTGCGGCCCTGTGCGGCCGCGTGCACGGCGGCGAACAGCTCCTCCGGCCGCTCGGCCTTCAGCAGGTAGCCGGTGGCGCCGGCGGCGATCGCCCGGGTGATGTCGGCGTCGGTGTCGTAGGTGGTGAGCACCAGGACGTGCGGCCCGTCCGGAACGGCGGTGATCCGCCGGGTGGCCTCCACCCCGTCGATGCCGTCGCCGAGTTGGAGGTCCATCAGCACGACCTGCGGTGCCAGCCGGGCGGCCAGCGCGACGGCCTCCTCCCCGGTGCTCGCCTCGCCGACCACCTCGATGTCGCCGGCACTCGCCAGCAGCGCCAGCAGTCCGGCCCGCACCACGGCGTGGTCGTCGCAGACCAGCAGCCGGACGGGAGCCGCCGGTACGGGAGTCGTGCTCATCGCTGCTCCACGGTCATCGCTGCTCCAGGGTCATCGCAGTTCCAGGGTCGTCACGGATTCAGGGGCGTCGCCGGGCTCACCGCTGCTGGAGGGGGATCGCGGCGGAGACCACGGTGCCCTCGCCGGGCGTGCTCTCCACGGTCAGCCTGCCACCCAGCTGCCGCAGCCGGGCCCGCATCGCCGGCAGGCCGTACCCGCGCCCGCCCCCGGTGCCGGCCGCCTCCGGGTCGAAGCCCTGCCCGTCGTCGGCGATGTCCAGCACGGCCTGGTCGCCGAGGAAGGACAGCGTGATCGCGGCGGCCGAGGCCCCGGCGTGCTCGCGGACGTTGGCCAGCGCGCCCTGGGCGATCCGCAGCAGCGCGGCCTGGGCGGCGGCGGGCAGCGGCACCGGCGTGCCGTCCAGGTGGAAGCGGACCGGCAGCCCGCTCTCCGCGGACTCCCGCTCGGCCAGCGCCCGCAGCGCCTGGTCGAGCGTGCGGCCGTCGGAGAGCTCCGCCGGGGCGAGGTCGTGGACGAAGCGGCGGGCCTCGGCCAGGTTCCGGGCGGCCACCTCGGCGGCGGTGCGGACGTGGGTGCGGGCGGTCGCCGGGTGGGTGTCCCAGGTGCGTTCGGCGGCCTGGAGCAGCATCTGCTGGCTGGACAGGCCCTGCGCCAGGGTGTCGTGGATCTCCATCGCCAGCCGCTCGCGCTCGGCCAGGGTGCCCTCCCGCCGCTCGGTGGCGGCGAGTTCGCGCCGGGTGCGGACCAGGTCGGCGATCAGCGCGCGCTGCCGGGCGGCCTGCCGGGCCATGAAGAGGAAGACGCCGGTGGCGAGTCCGGCCACCGCGGGCGGCAGCAGGACGAGCGTGGCGTCGGTGCCGCCCGGCAGCCGGATCTCGGCGATCACCACCAGCAGGGTCAGCGCGCCGACCAGCGGGATGGCGGCCTTCGCCGGCAGCGCCCGCAGCGCGGTGTAGATCAGCGGGACGGCGCACCAGGCGAAGCTCGGCGCGAGCAGCACCAGTACCACCCAGAGCGCCACCACCACCGCCGGCGGCCACCGGCGGTGCCGGCCCGGGGCGGGCGGCCGGCGGTGGTCCAGCCAGGACCCGGCCGGCTGGGCGACCGCGAGGGCCGCGCTCAACCCGATCACCCAGGGCGCCTGGGCGCTGCCGGAGTGGTGGCTGAGGTAGCGGTTGAGCGAGGCGGCGAGCAGCAGCAGGAAGGCGGAGTCCAGCAGCAGCGCCAGCCGGCCCGCGTCCGGGTCGCCGGCGTCGTGGCCGAGGACGCCGGGACGGGCGGCGCCGGTGCGGTCCGCGGCGCGGCGGCCGGCGGTCGGGCGGGGCTGCTGCACGGGTGGCTCCTGGCTGAACGGGGTGGTGCGTGCGCGGTCGGCGCCGGTCCGTTCCGAGCCGCGGCTACCCGCGGCCACCGGCGTCGACCCGCGTCGACCTGCGCCGATCCCTCGATGGTGACCCGTCCGGCCCGGGTCCGCATCAGCCGATCGGTTGACGCCCCCGTCCACCATCGTGCCCGGCCGCCCGCGCCGGACCGCCGATGTGGCGGCCCCTGCCCCGGGCGGAGGATCGAAGCACGCCGCCGGACGATCCCCGCAACGGTCCGGCGGCCCCCCGAACCCCCGCCCCACCCACCCCGCAGATCCGCTGAGGAGCTGGACCATGAAGAAGACCTCCGTGCGCACCCGGGTGCTGACCGGCACCGTCGCCGCCGCCGCGCTCGCCGCCGCCACCGTGGGCGCCGTCTCGGCCAGCGCCGAGTCCACCGACACCCCGGCCGCCCCGGCCGCCGTGAAGGCCGACACCCAGAACAAGAACCTGGCCCAGAGCAGCGGTCTGACCATCGACGCCGCCACCCGCGCCGCCCAGGCCGCCCTGGACGCGGCCACCAAGGCCGGCCAGCACGTGTCGGTCGCGGTCGTCGACCGGGACGGTGTCACCCGGGTGCTGCTGAAGGGCGACGGCGCCGGCCCGCAGGCCCCGGTCTCGGCCGAGCGCAAGGCCTTCACCGCGGTGTCCTGGAACGCCCCGACCTCGGAGCTGGCCAAGCGGCTGGCCCAGGCCCCGAACCTGAAGGACATCCCGGGCACCCTGTTCCTGGCGGGTGGGGCCCCGATCCAGTCGAAGGGCGCGCCGATCGCGGCCGTCGGTGTCGCGGGCGCGCCCAGCGGGGACCTGGACGAGCAGTTCGCGCAGGCGGGCGTCGCCGAGCTGGCGAAGTGACGCCGGGCCCGGCCGGCCGGCCCCTCCCGCAACCCGGGCGGACCGGCCGGCCGGGCCACGGTCTCGTTCGGGTGAACGACAGGAGGGTCGCCGCAGAACACGGGATGACCCTTCGAAAAGCCGGTGCCGCTGTCAGTGGCGCGTGGCAGGCTTCCCGGTATGACGGCGTGGACCCTCAACGACATCGAACGTGCGATCCGCTCCTCCTGGGGTGTTGACACCTGTGCGCCCGAGGATCTGGCCCACTGGCGTCCCGACAACCCCGCCCGCGGCCAGTGCGGGGTGACGGCGATGGTGGTGCACGACCTGCTCGGCGGCGAGCTGATGATGGGCGAGGTGCACGTCGACGGCGTGCGGACGGACCTCCACTGGTGGAACCGCTTCGCCACCGGCTTCGAGATCGACCTCACCCGTGAGCAGTTCGGACCGGACGAGCTGGTCGGCCCCGGCCGACCGGTCGCCCGCCCGGCCCGCCCCGGCCGGCTCCAGGCCCAGTACGAGCTGCTGCGCGACCGGGTGGTCGCCGAACTGCAGCGCGGTGCGGCCGCCGACCGCCCCCGGATGCGGGCCGCCCGCGCCTGCGCGTGAGCCGTGGCCCGGCCGCGATGCGCCGTGCCCCGGCAGCGGTACGCCGACCGGTCCACCCACGGGGCCGCCGCCTCCCTGACGTACAGTCGGTCGCACACGAGCGGCGGTGACGAGGGGAGCGGGCGGATGACCGGGCGGACGATCGGCTTCGTGGGGCTCGGAGCGATGGGGCGCGGCATGGCCGGCAGCCTGCTCCGGGCCGGCCACACCGTACGGGTCTGGAACCGCTCGCCCGAGCCGGTGGCCGCCGTGGTGGCCGAGGGCGCGGAGGCGGCCGGCTCGCTCGCCGAGGTGTTCGCCGCCGACACGGTGGTCTCCATGCTGGCCAACGACACGGCGGTCGAGCAGCTGCTGCTCGACCCCGCGCTGCTGGCCGGCGCCTCGGCGACCCTGCACGTCAACATGGCCACCGTCTCGCTCGCCCTCGCCGAGCGGGCCGAGGCGCTGCACGCCGAGCACGGCATCGGCTACGTGGCCGCCCCCGTCCTCGGCCGGCCGCCGGTCGCGGCGGCGGGGCGGTTGAACCTCCTGGTCGCGGGCGCGCCCGAGCTGCTGGAGCGGGCCGATCCGCTGTTCGCCGCGATGGGCGAGCGCACCTGGCACTTCGGCGAGAGCCCCCGGCAGGCCAACACGGCCAAGATCAGCACCAACTTCCTGATCGCCTGCGCGATCGAGTCGATGGCCGAGGCGTGCAGCCTCGCCGAGGCCAACGGCGTCCGGCCGACCGACCTGGTCGAGATGCTCACCGGCACGCTCTTCCCGGGGCCGATCCACAGCGGCTACGGCGCGATGGTGGCCGAGCGCCGCTACGAGCCGGCCGGGTTCCGGCTGCCGCTGGGGCTCAAGGACGTCGGCCTCGCGCTGGAGGCGGGCGCCGCGCGCAACGTCCCGCTGCCGTTCGGCAGCATCCTGCGGGACGCCTTCCTGGACGCGCTGGCCCACGGCGACGGGGACAAGGACTGGGCGGCCGTCGCCGCCGTCGCCCGCCGCCGGGCCGGACTGCCCGACTGACCGACCGGCCGCCGGCCCGGCCGCTCCCGGGTGCCGCCCGGCTCCGGACCGCCACCGCCACCGGCGCGGAATAAACCGGCGTTCGACGGCTGCTCACCCCTGCGTCCGCACCGTACGTACGACGGAGGAGTCCTGATGGCCGATCAGCCGTCCGGCGCCGAGGCGCCGCGCCGTTTCCTGTTCCTCGACGCCAGCGCGCGCACCGACGGCAACTCGGCCCGGCTCGCCCGGCTGGCCGCCGAGTCGAGCCTGCCGGCCGGTGCCGAGCAGCGCTGGCTGCGGCTGGACGAGCACCCGCTGCCGCCCTTCCGGGACCTGCGGCACACCGGTGACGGCAGCTACCCGGAGCCGGCCGGCCACGAGCGGACGCTGCTGGACGCCACCCTGGCGGCCACCGACCTGGTCTTCGTCGCGCCGCTGTACTGGTACTCGCTGCCGACCAGCGCCAAGCTCTACCTCGACTACTGGTCGGCCTGGTTCCGGGTGCCCGGGGTGGGGTTCCGCGACGCGATGCGCGGCGGCACCGTCTGGGGCGTCACCGCCCTCGCCACCGAGGACGACAAGGCCGAGCCGCTGATCGGCACGCTCCGGCTGACCGCCGACTACATGGGGATGCGCTGGGGCGGGGTGCTGCTCGGCACCGGCACCCGGCCGGGCGACGTGCTGGCCGACGAGCGGGCGGTGATCGCGGCCAAGTCCTTCTTCGCGGGCTGATCCTCCAGGGGGCGCGGGGGTACCGCCCGCCGGGCGTGTACCCGTCACCCGCCGGACGCCGTCGGCGGTCACCCGCCGGCGGTCCTCCGGTGCGGAGCAAAAGCCGTACGGGGTGCCAGAGTTGGACGATTCGGACAGGCCTGCCCCGGGTCCGGGGCGAAGCGTGCCACCCGCCTTCCGGACCGGTCCGATCGTTCGGTACTCTCCGTCGGACTTTCAGCTTCGCGGGGGGTACGCGGCGTCTGCGGCCGCCCCCTCGCGCCCGGGCCTCGCCCGGACTCTTCCGTGAGGTCTCCCTTGTCCATACGTCGCAGTCTCTCCCTTGCCGGAGCCGCCGCGCTCGCGTCCTCGCTCGTGCTGGCCGGCGCCCAGGGCGCCATGGCCGTCGGCGCCACCGGCACCCCGTCCGCCGTCGCGTCCCAGGCCGACAAGGCGTCGCACGCCGGCCTCGACCTCTCGCTGAACGGCGTGCCCGGCACCTTCATCGCCGGCGGTGACGCCCGCGAGTTCACCTTCAAGATCGACAACCGGACGAAGCACGACTTCGTCTTCATCCCGCTGCTCAAGTTCAAGAACAAGGCGGGCTCGCTCCAGGCCAAGGACCTCAAGGTCCAGTACCGGCTCCCCGGCGGCGAGTGGCAGACCGCGGTGGTCGCCCCCGACCAGAGCGGGGAGAAGAACAACTCCGTCCTGATGATGCTCGGCACCCTCGACGCGAGCGGCAACCCGGTCGCCGACGACCTGCTCGGGGTGAACCGCGGCAAGAACGTCCCGATCAAGGTCCGGGCGTCCTTCACCGACGGTGCCCCGCTCGGCCGGGCCGGCGTCGTCCCGGTCGTCTTCGCCGCCCAGCTCGACGACTCCAGCCACCAGCCGGTCGACAACGGCCACCTCAGCTGCGACGGCGGCGTGGGCTTCGTCATCAAGGCGGCCGGCGGCAAGCCGACCCCGACGCCCACCTCGTCGCACACCGGCAAGCCCAGCCCCACGCCGACCCCGACCCAGACGGGCAAGCCGTCCCCGACCGCGAGCGGCTCCCCGTCGGCCACCGCGACCGCGACCGCGACCGCCACCCCGACCGGGCAGCCGACCGGCACCCCGACCGAGAAGCCCACCGAGAAGCCGACCACCCCGGCCACCGGTGAGCCCTCCGGCTCGGCCACCGCCCCGGCCCCGGCCGAGAGCAGCGGCGACACCGCGGGCCCGATCGACTTCCCGGTGGAGCCCCCGGTCATCACCCCGCCGCCGCTGACCCCGGCCGCCGTCGACAAGGCCAAGGCCGCTGCGGACGGCAGCGACAAGGCGCTGGCCCAGACCGGTGGCGGTGACAACACCACCGCCATCGCGGCCACCGGTGCCGCCGTGCTGGTGGCCGGTGTCGGCACCCTCGTGGTGCTGCGCCGCCGCAAGTCCGCCCAGCAGGGCTGAGCCGAAGCGCGCCGCCCCGGGGCGCGCCGAGCGTGAGACGCGCCCGCTGAGGAGCGCGCCGATCGTGAAGCGCGCCCGCTGAGGAGCGCGCCGACTCCGGGGACGCCGCCCGGGAGGGCCGGGCCACGGCTGCCGCCGACCCGGCCCGGGCGGCGTTCCCGAGCGTTCCCAGGCGTCCCCGGCGGCTTCCCCGTGCCGCCCGCACCGTCCCGTCGGACGGATCCGCGGGCGGCACGGCCGGTTCTCCTTCGTCACATAGGATGTCCGGCCGGAGGGGGCGGAACGGCGGGGAGAGGACAGGTGCGGACAGCGCGCACGGCACGGGCCACCACCGACTACGAGGCGTCGACCGGGCGGATCGCCGGACTGCCGCTGCGCAGGCACCACGTCCTGCTGGCCGCCTGGACGGTGCTCTGGTTCCTCCTGGTCGAGCCCAGCGGCGGCTTCTCCTGGCACTACCTGCGCCAGGGCGAGCAGCTGCTCTTCAGCGGTCAGTCCGACGGCGGCCTGTCGCTCTACGCCCACCACCCGGAGCTCCAGATCGGCCCGGTGAGCCTGGCCGCGGCCCGGCTCACCGCCCCGTTCGCCCCGCACACCGGCGAGCTGATCGCCGAGGCGGTGAGCGCCGGGCTGGGCCTGGTGATGCTGGTCCTGGTCGGCCGCACCGCCGCCCTGTACTACCTCGGCACCGGGACCAACCACCGACGGCTCCAGCAGCGGCTGCTGATCGCCGGGCTGGCGTTCATCCCGATGTGGGTCGAGGTCTCGGTCCGCTTCGCGCACCTGGACGACGTCCTCGCGCTGTTCTTCACCACCCTCGCCGCGCACGCCCTGGCCCGCGGCAAGCCCGTCCAGGTCGCGGTCTTCCTGGCGCTGGCGGTGGACTCCAAGCCCTGGGCGATCGCCTTCGCCCCGCTGGTCCTGGCGCTGCCCCGGCCCGCCTGGCTGCGCACCGCGCTCTGGTTCTGCGCCCTGGTGGCGATCGCCTGGCTGCCGTTCTACCTGGGCAACCTGGACACCATGGCGGCCGCCAAGTTCACCATCCCGAACCAGCCCGCCTCCGCGCTGCGCTGGTTCGGGGTCACCGACCCGGCCACCCCCTGGTGGGACCGGCCGGCCCAGTTCGCGCTCGGCATCGGGCTCGGCTGCGCCGCCGTGTGGCGCGGCCGCTGGCCGGCCGTGGTGCTGCTGGGCGCGGACGCCCGCATCCTGCTCGACCCGAGCGTCTACACCTACTACACGGCCTCGATCCTGCTCGGCACCCTGCTCTGGGACGCGGTCGGGCAGAAGCGGCTCGTCCCGTGGTGGAGCTGGATCGCGCTGGCCTCGCTGTACGGCGGCACGCTGTTCCTGCCGTCCGACGCGGCCCGGGGCTTCGTCCGGCTCGCCTTCGTGGTGCTCTCCGCCGGGTACGTGCTGTTCTGGCCCACCCGGCGGTCCCGGCGGCGGCGGCCCGGCGCCCCGGGTGACGGCGACGGCGGTGGCGGTGGCGGTGGCCGGCGGGACGCCCGGGCCGCCAGGGCCGGCCGGCGGCGCGAGCGGACGCCGGCCGGCGCCGGGGTCTGAGGCGGGCGCGCGCCCGTTCCCGTTTCACCGCTTGACCCTCACGCGACGTGAGAGCCGAGGGTGGTGGTCAGCACCAGGGAGGAACTCCGATGACCAGTGAGGGCTACTCGGTCGGCGCCGTGGCGAAGATCGCCAAGGTGACCGTCCGCACCCTGCACCACTACGACGAGATCGGCCTGCTGTCCCCGGCCGGCCGTACCCGGTCCGGCTACCGCCGGTACGTGGACGCCGACCTCGACCGGCTGCAGCAGATCCTCTTCTACCGCGAACTCGGGTTCCCCCTGGACGAGATCGCGGCGATCCTGGACGACGACTCGGTCAGCCCGACCGAGCACCTCCGACGGCAGCACCGGCTGCTGACCGACCGGATCAGTCACCTCCAGGAACTCGCCTCAGCCGTCGAACACGCCATGGAGGCACGGAGAATGGGCATTCAGCTGACCCCGGAGGAGAAGTTCGAGATCTTCGGCGCGGACTACCAGGAGGAGTGGGAGCAGGAGGCCGAGCAGCGCTGGGGCGACACCGAGGCCTGGGCCGAGTCGCAGCGCCGCACCGGCGGCTACTCCAAGGCCGACTGGCAGCGCATCCAGGTCGAGACGACGGAGCTCAACGACCGTCTGGCCGCGGCGGTCACCGCCGGTGAGCCCGCCGACGGCACGGTGGCCGCGGACCTGGCCGAGGAGCACCGGCAGCACATCTGCCGGAACTTCTACGACTGCACGTTCACCATCCACCGCGGCCTGGCCTCCCTGTACGTCTCGGACGCGCGCTGGACCGACACCTACGAGAAGATCGCGCCGGGCCTGGCCCAGTGGCTGCACGACGCCATCGTCGCCAACGCGGACCGGCGGGAGGAGAAGAGCGAGGGGCAGTAGGCCCCGCGCTCGGGCCACCCGCGCTCGGGGCCCGTGCTCAAGCCACCCGCGCTCAGGCCACCCCGCGCCCGAACGAGCGCCGGTAGGCGGTCGGGGAGGTGCGCATCACCCGGCCGAAGTGGTGGCGGAAGGTCGCCGCGCTCTCGAAGCCGACCGCCGCGGCGATCTCCTCCACCGACCCCTCCGGCGACTCCAGCAGCGCCAGACTGGCCGCGATGCGCTGGGTGACCACCCAGCGCATCGGGCTGGTCCCGTTGCGGGCGGTGAAGTGCCGCAGGTACGAGCGGTCCGACATCCGGGCCGCACCGGCCAGTTGCGAGATGGTCAGCGGGGACGACAGGTGGTCCAGCGCCCACTGCATGCTGCGGGCGACCCCGTCGTCCTCCTCCTCGACCGGGCGGACCGCCGCCTCGACGAACTGGGCCTGCCCGCCGTCCCGGTGCGGGGCCACCACGAAGCGGCGGGCCACCGTGTTGGCCACCCTGGCGCCGTGGTCCCGGCGGACCAGGTGCAGGCAGAGGTCGATGCCGGCCGCGCTGCCCGCGCTGGTCAGCACGTCGCCGTTGTCCACGTACAGCACGTCCGGGTTGACCAGCACCGCCGGGTAGCGCTGCTGGAGCAGCTCGGCGTACCGCCAGTGGGTGGTCGCCTCCCGGCCGTCCAGCAGCCCGGCGGCGGCCAGTGCGAAGGCGCCCGAGCAGATCGACACGATCCGGGCGCCGCGTCCGTGCGCGGTGCGCAGCGCCTGGACCAGGGCGGGGGAGACGCTCGCCCCCACACCGCCGAACGCGTTCGGCACCCCGGGGACCACCACGGTGTCGGCCGCCGCCAGCTCGTCCAGCCCGTGCCGGGCGGTCAGCGCGAAGCCGCCCACCGCCTCCAGTTCCGTCCCGGGCCGGTCGGCGCACACCTTCAGCCCGTACCAGGGCGCCGCCAGCAGGCCGGTCAGCTCCGGCCGGGCCAGCCCGAACACCTCGACCACCACGCCGAGTTCGAACGGTGCCATGCCCGGGAAGGCGTACACCGCGACGTCGTGCACGGGCTCCGGGCGCCGGCCGATGGCGACGGCCACCGGCCGCGACCCGACGGCGGTGCCGCCGGCCGCGACCCTGCCCGCGGCCTGGACGGTCGGAGCCGTACCGGCGTCCGTACCGGTCGGAGCCGGCCCGGCGGCCGGACCGGTGCCGGCCCCGACCGGACCGTCGACGTTCTGCTCGGCCATGCGAACCCCCTGCTCACGGGTGGCGGAATGCCGGTGAGTGTAGCCGTCCCGGCCACCTCGGAACTTTCCTCGAACCCGCCCGCAACCTCCACCGCCGTCAGACGTCCTCGGTACGGGGGCGGAGGGAGCCCGGCAGCGGACGGCTGGGATGATCCCCCCGATCACGATCTTGATCAGGTGACCTGACGGAACGGCGGCAGCCGTCACCGTCCCGGGGGAAAGCGGAAACGCAGATGTCCATGGCCATCGGGCCGACCGCCGCGCAGTCAGGGGCTCGCGGCTTCTCCATCCGAGGAGTGGTCGCCGCGCTGTTCGGTGCGCGGGAGGCGGGCGAACCGCTCGCCGCCGTCGTCACCGAGCAGGAGGCGAAGCAGCGCCGCTCCGGGTTCCGGCTGCTGCGCGGCGGCCGCAAGCCGGCCGAGGACCGGCCCACCCTGACCGACCTCTACCACGCCCACCGGCTCGGCCTGGTCCGGATGGCGGTCCTGCTGGTCGACCACCAGGACCTGGCCGAGGACGTCGTCCAGGACGCCTTCACCCAGCTTTACCAGCGCCACGGCGAGGAGCTGGACGACCTCGACAACGCGCTCGGCTACCTGCGCACCTCGGTGGTCAACGGCGCCCGTTCGATGCTGCGCCGCCGCAGGACCGCCCGCGAGTACGTGCCGCCGCACGTGGCCGACGCCCCGTCCGCCGAGGACCACGCGGTGCTCAACGACGAGCACCGCCGGGTGCTGGCGGCCCTGCAGGAGTTGACCCCCCGCCAGCGCGAGGTGCTGGTGCTGCGCTACTGGTCCGACATGTCGGAGGCGCAGATAGCCGAGACCCTGGGACTGTCCCGGGGTGCCGTGAAGTCCACCGCCAGCCGCGCTCTGGACGCCTTGGAAAAGCACCTGGAGAAGGTTCGATGACCGACAAGCTCCCCGGCCGCACCGGCGGCGACGGCGACGGACCGGCCGAGACACCGACCGAACGGCTGCTCCGCGAGGCGATGACGGCCCGGGCCTCCCTGGTCACGGCGACCGGGCTGCGTCCGGCCGCGCCCCCGAAGAGCCGGGTCCGCCGGCTGCGCCCGGTGTACGCCGTCACCCTGCCGCTCGGCCTGGCCGCGGCCGTGGCGGTCGGCGTGCTCACCTTCCACGGCGATCCGGTCGCCCAGGACGAGGTACCGCCCCCGGCGGCCACCCTGACCACCTCGCCGAGCCCGACGCCCGAGCCGACCGGCACCCCCAGCGCGACGGCCGCCCCGACCGACCCGGGCACCCCCACCGGCGAGGCCCCTCGGACCGAGGCCCCGCTCGCCGACGGCGGCAGCCCGTCGTCCACCCCCACCGGCGGCGCGGCGGGTTCGTCCGGCCTCCGGGGCGTCAGGTTCAAGGTCCCGGCGGGCTGGAAGGCCGTGCCGGTCTCGGCCGACCGGGTCTGCGTCCTGAGCCCGGGCACGCCGACGGACCCGCAGCAGGGCTGGTCGCAGTCGACCTGCGAGCCGTACGGCGTCCTGGTCGTGGCCTACGACAGCCCGGCCGAACTCGAAGGCGGGGCCTGGCCGACGATGACCGACGTGACCGGCTCCGGGAGCTGGGGCCGCCAGTCGAACTGCCCGCTCTGGGGCCGTCCCTACGTCGCCGAGAACGGCTACGCCTCGGTCGGCGACCCCGCGCGGACCAAGTCCACGGTGGCCGGCAAGGCGGTCGACAAGGTCCAGTGGAACGTCACCTGCAAGCCCGGCGACACCTTCACGGCCCAGCTGTGGGGGATGGGCGGGGAGCAGGTCTTCGTGTCGGCGAACGGGCTGAAGAGCGACTACCAGTCGGGCCTGACGGCGATCGTCAACAGCCTGGACGTGAGCGGCCACCGGTCGCCGGGCCTGTCCTCGGCCGAGCAGGCCGCGAAGGACCTCTCCATCACGGTCGAGGGAGGCATCGGAGCCGGGCAGAAGGTGTCCAACGACGGCACCCCGGTGACCTTCACGGTGACGTACCGGAACACCGGCCAGAAGACCTACCCGCAGCTCCAGCCGCTGGTCTACACGACGGAGTACGCCGGAACGCCGCCGAACGTCGTGCTCCCGATGAACAAGGGCAAGCTGGAGCGCCAGGACGGCGGCGGCTGGACGGAGATCCCGCTCTCGATGGGCGGCGGCATGGACTACGCGATGGTGAGCGGCAAGGCCCGGTTCCCGCTCGCGCCGGGTGAGACCAGGAAGGTGACGTACCGGATGGCCCTCGACCCGGTGGACGGGCTGGGGACGATGCCGGTGGCCGTCCAGCTGACGCTGCCGTACGACGGCACCGCGCCGCTGGCCGCGCTGAAGGGGCTGACCGTCCCGGTGATGGTCGTGAAGTAGTCGTCCCAGGCGGGCCTTCGGGGCGCCGTGGCCGGGGTTTCCCCTGGTCACGGCGCCTTTCGGCGTTCCGGGGGAAGTCCGCGGAAAAAACTTCGAACCCACCTGCAACCCCCCGGTGGGATGGACGTCTATCAGGGTGAGAGGCGGGGAGAGCGAGCCGGCGGAGCCGGGGGGCTCGGGCCGGCTCCTCGGGGCGCGACAGCAGGCGCCCGACCACTCCGATCACCATCACCGTGTCCTTGGGGGACTGTCACATGAACGCGTCCGTTATCGCCCGTATTGCGAAGATCGTCCCGCTGGCCGTCGTGGCCGCCGTCGGTGCCGCGGCCTGCGGCCCGACGAACGGCGGGGCGTCCGTCGCCGCCTCGGCTCCCACCGCCACCCCCGCGGCCACCTCGTCGGCCACCCCCGGCGCGGGCTCCGTCCCGACCTCCCCGGTCACGACCGCCCCGGCCGCGCCCACCACCGAGGCGGCGCCGTCCGCCGCCGCGCCGTCCGCCGCCGCACCGGTCACCGCCGCACCCGCCGCGAAGACCGGGGCCGCACCCGCCGCGAAGAGCGCGGCCGGGCCCGCCGCCAAGGCCGGGGCCAAGCCGGCCACCGACAGCACCGCCAGGCCCGGTGGCATCGGGATCACCTTCAACGGCCTGCGGGAGGGCCAGCGGATCCAGGTGGGCGACAAGGTCTCGTTCTCGGTGACCTGGAGGAACGACGACGCCTCCGGCAGCCGCGCGGTGGCGCCGGTGGTGGCGACGCGGCAGTACGAGGGCGCGCCGTGCCGGCTGGTGCTCTCGACGGCGCGGGGCACGCTGGAGCGCAAGGACGCCTCCGGCTGGAAGACCCTGCCCGGGCTGAGCCAGGGCGGCGGGATGGACTACGCGGGCAGCGGCGACGACGCGGCCTTCACCCTGGCCGCGGGCGAGAGCCGGACCGTCGAGTACCGGATGGCACTCGACGTGGCCGACCGCCCGGGCAGCCTCGCCGTCGAGGCGGACGCCCCGACCCCGTACGACAAGTCCTACCGGGACATGGCGAAGAGCGTGGTGACCACGAAGGTCGTCGACGCCCACCGCCCGGTGGTGAGCGCGGTCTCCGAGCCGTCCCTCCTGGTCTACGGCGGCGCCCCGACCGAGTTCTCCTACACGCTCTCCTCGCCGGACGGCGTCACCCGGATGCACCCGTCGGTGTTCCTGTCCGCCCGGAACAGCGAGGGGCTGTCCGAGTCGGACGTCACGGTGCAGACGAAGGTCGGCGGCGAGTGGAAGACCCTCACGACGGTCCAGGACTGCAACGGCCGGGTCGGGGTGGAGCCGACCGGGCTGGCGGACCTCCTCCCGGGCAGCTCGGTCCGGTACACCTTCCGGGTCGCGGTGGCGCGGCACGCCGGACCGATGGCCATCGAGGTCGGCGGGGTGGCCGCCGGCCACCACGGCGTGGACGCCCTGGTCCAGCCCTACAGCCAGGGCTGAGCCCGGGGCGGAGCCGAAGGGCCCGGCCTCCCACCGCTCGGGAGGCCGGGCCCTGCGCGGTGCCGTGGCTCAGGCGAGCGAGGCCATCCAGGCCTCGACGTCCTCGGCGCGGCGGGGCAGGCCGGCCGAGAGGTTCTCGTTGCCGTCGGCGGTGACCAGGATGTCGTCCTCGATCCGGACGCCGATGCCGCGGTACTCCTCCGGCACGGTCAGGTCGTCCTGCTGGAAGTACAGGCCGGGCTCGACGGTCAGCACCATGCCGGGGACCAGCAGCGCGTCGACGTGCTCCTCGCGGCGCGAGTGGGCGCAGTCGTGGACGTCCAGGCCGAGCATGTGGCCGGTGCCGTGCAGGGTCCACCGGCGCTGGAGGCCGAGCTCCAGGACCTTCTCGACGTCGTACACCGAGGCGTCCAGCAGGCCCCAGGCGAGCAGCCGCTCGGCGAGGACCCGCTGCGAGGCCTCGTGGAAGTCGCGGAACCGGGCGCCGGGCTTCACCGCGGCGATGCCGGCCTCCTGGGCCTCGTAGACCGCGTCGTAGATCCGGCGCTGGATCCCGGTGAACCGGCCGTCGATCGGCAGGCTGCGGGTGACGTCGGCGGTGTACAGGGTGCTGGTCTCGACGCCCGCGTCCAGCAGCAGCAGCTCGCCGGGGCGCACGTCGCCGTCGTTGCGCACCCAGTGCAGGGTGGTGGCGTGCGGGCCGGCCGCGGCGATGGTGCCGTAGCCGACGTCGTTGCCCTCGACCCGGGCGCGGCGCCAGAAGGTGCCCTCGATCCAGCGCTCCGAGGTGGCGACGGCCTGGCCCAGCTCGCGGACCACGTCGGTGAAGCCCTTGACGGTGGCGTCGCAGGCGGCGCGCAGCTCGCCGATCTCCCACTCGTCCTTGACCAGCCGCAGGCCGCTCAGGAACTCCTTGAACTCGGCGTCCTTGTCGGCGTCCAGGGCGTCGGCGAGCGCGGCCTCCAGGCCGGCGTCGTAGCCGCGGACGATCCGGGTCGGCACGGCGGAGTCCGCGGCCTTGGCGGCCAGCTCCTCGGCGGCCTTGCGCACGTCGCGGGCGGGCAGGCCGAGCAGCTGCTCCTGCTCGCTCAGGCTGTGCCGGCGGCCGACCCACAGCTCGCCGTAGCCGTCGAGCCAGAACTCGCCGTTCTCGCGGTTCGAGCGGGGCAGCAGGTAGAGCGTGAACTCGTGGCCGGCCGCGCTGGTCGGCTCGCCGACCAGCACCGCGTCCTCGGTCCGGTCGCCGGTGAGGTGGACGTACTCGCTGGAGGCGCGGAAGGCGTAGTCGGTGTCGTTGGAGCGCACCCGCAGGTTGCCCGCCGGGACGACCAGGCGCTCGCCGGGGAAGGCGGCGGAGAGCTTGGCGCGGCGCTCGGCCGCGTACGGGGCCTGGGCGACCGGGGTGAGGCCGTGCAGCTCGGTGTCGGCCCAGCCGGACTTCATCGAGGCGGCCAGCTCGTCGGAGATCTCGCCGTAGAGACCGTTCTTGCGGCCCTTGAACTGCTCAGGCTCCTCGCCGCCCTCGGCCTCGGGGTTCTCGGCCACCGCGGGGGTACGGTCCTCGGTCACGTGCAACGCCTCCTTGGGGGGTGGTACCGCCGCCCCTCGGGGGAGGTGTCGGATCGCGACACGCGCGGGCGGCCGTGCGTCCATGGTACGGACGACCGGCCGCCCGGTTGTTCCGGGATCGAACCGTCACTCGAAGCGGGCCGCCAGCAGCATCAGGTCGTCGGTGGCCGCGCCCCCGGCCTCCGGGTCCGGGCAGACGGCCAGCAGGTGGGCGCAGAGCCGGTCCGGGTCGATCCGCACGTCGCGCGGGGCGTCGGCGGCGGCCCGGCGCAGGTTGGCCTGGCCGGCGTGCAGGGTCGGGCCGCAGCGGCGGGCCAGGCCCTCGGTGTACAGCAGCAGGGTGTCGCCGCGCTCGGCGGTGAACTCCACCCCGGGGGCCTCCCAGCAGGCCAGCATGCCGAGCGGGGCGGAGAGCGAGGTCTCCACGAACTCGGCGCCGTGCCGGCCGACCAGGACGGGCGGGCAGTGCCCGGCGCCGGCCAGGGTGATCCGGCGCTCCTCGGGTTCGAGCCAGGCGTAGACGGCGGTGGCGGTGCGGGTCGGCTCGGTGGTCTTGAGCAGCAGTTCCAGGTCCCCCAGGACGGAGACCGGGTCCTCGCCCTCCAGCACCGCGTACGCCCGCAGCGCGGCCCGGATCCGGCCCATCGCGGCGGCCGCGCCGGGGGCGGAGCCGGGGCCCGCGCCGGGGCCGTCGCCGGAGACGGAGCCGACGGTGAGGCCGATGGTGCCGTCCGGCAGCGGGATCGCGTCGTACCAGTCGCTGCCGCAGGAGCGCTCCAGGCCGGCCGGGACGAGCCGGGCGGCCAGCCGCAGCCCGGCGGCCCGGGGGAGCCGGTCCGGCAGCAGGCCGCGGCGCAGCGCCTCGGTGGTGCGCGAGATCCGGTCCGCCTCCAGCTGCTTGGCGAGCAGCGGGGCGGCGATCTCGCAGTAGTGGCGGGCCAGGTCGCGCCGGCAGGCGGTCGGTTCGGCGGGCTCGTCGTAGAACCAGAGGGCGGCGGCGAGCGGGCCGTCCTCGACGGTGGCGAGCGGCAGGCCGTAGGCGCCGCCGAGGCCGAGGTGGACGGCGAGTTCGCGCAGCCGGGCGCCGGTGGCCGGATCCTCGGCGAGGTCGCGGGAGTGCAGTTGGGCGGGCCGGTCCCGTTCGCGCAGCAGCCGGGCCAGCATGCTCTGCTCGGTCGGGACGGTCTCCAGGGCGCCGAGGCTGGCGCGGTCGAGGCCGAAGCCGACCGGCTGTCCGGGCCCGCCGCCGGGCTGCCTGGTGACCAGGACGCCGCGCCGGGCGCCGAGCAGGGCGGCGCCGGAGGCGAGGACGGTGTCCAGGACGGCGGCCAGTCCGCGGGCGCGGACGAGCCGCTCGGTGTGCTCGTGCAGGCTGGTGATATCGGACAGGCGTCCGGCCAAACGGTCCTGCACCGCGGTGGACGGCTCCGCGCGGGCGTCCGGCGTGCCGTCCGGGGCGTCGACGGGGCCGGGCAGGCCCGGCGGGTCGAGGACGGTGAGCCCGCCGGCGCAGCCGGGTTCGCCCGGCTCGGCGGTCGTCGTCGGGGGGAGGGCCGCCGACGGGTGGGACTCGTTCATGCCGTCACTCCTGACGCGGTGCTACGTGCCATGCGAAACCCCCAGATGCGGCCAATGTGGAGCGAGCACGGCCTAAGGGCGTGTTTCGCCTCGATTCGCTACTACTCGTCATTGATCGACAGCAATGCCACCACTTCTACACAGGCCATTCGGGGCATGTCCAGATCCAGGACGACGCGGTGGCCGGTTCCACATCGCTCGCGCCCCGGTCAGGGGGCGTGCGGGGTCCGTGCGCGCGCCGGGTGGGCGGGAGGCATGGAGCGGGCCGCGAACGGGCAGAACCGGGAGGACGGACCGGGCGGCCGTCCGGATCGTATGTCCGTGCCGCCCGCGAGCCGCGCCGGCCGGAACACTCTCACTCGTACGGTGGAACCAAGCGCGCCCGGGCGGCGTCCATCCGGTCGCGTACGGGATTCTCGTTCCAAGGGCTGGGCCGGTGTTCGGCCCTTTCATGTCGTGCTCCACACCTGCTCCACGTCGTAGCCGCGCCGCCCGTCCTGCCGCCCGCCCCGCTTCGCGCAGTCCGGGGCCCCGCCGCGGCGGGCCCGCACGGAGGATCCCGACGGACGCCGGCGGAGCGGAGCGAACCGAGCGGTCAGGGAAAGGAACGAGCGCCATGCGTGAGAACCCGAAGGACCGGTCGGAGGAGCGTTCCGCCCGGCTGACCGCGGCCCTGGCGGCCGCCGTGGACCACCGCTGGCCCGTGGTGCCCGGCACCGTGCTGCGCGACGGCCGCTGCTCCTGCGGCGACCCGGACTGCACCGTCCCCGGCGCGCACCCGCACGACCCCTCGCTGCTGGCCGCCACCACGGACGCCCGGATGGTGCGCTGGTGGTGGGAGCGGCAGAGTCCGGACGCGCCGGTGCTGGCCGCCACCGGCTCCACGGTCTCGGCGGTCAGCCTGCCCGCGGCGGCCGGCGCCCGGGCGCTGGGCTACCTGGGCGCGCTGCGGCTGCCGCTCGGGCCGGTGCTGGCGATGCCGGGCCGCTACGCGCTGCTGGTGGCCCCGTACTCGCTGGACGTGCTCGGCGAGATGCTCGCCCAACTCCCCTGGGTGCCGGGATCGTTGCGCTACCACGGGGCGGGCGGCTTCCTGCCGCTGCCGCCCGGCGGCGCGGCCGGTCGGGTGCGCTGGGTGATGGCGCCGCGACCGGGCGTCGGCGGCGGGGTCTGGCTGCCGCAGGTCGGGCCGCTGCTGGGGGAGTTGGTGGAGGCGACGGTCCGGCTCGATCGCGGACGTCCGGCCTACTGAGGATCACCGGAACGGGGCGGACGCCGGAGCGGTTCACCGGGGCGCCCCGGAAAAACAAAAGATCCGACCGCTGGCGACGGGGGATGCACCAGCGGCCGGACTCTTTAGACAGTAACAAGGATCTGCGCCCGCGCCAATTTCCAAGACGCCCTCCACGCCCGGAAATTGCGCGTTCACCGCGACAATGTGACGCGTATCACGCGGATCCCGCGCGCTTTAGTTCAAGGTGACCTGACGGTTCACCAGGTTCGCGCGGGCGCGCCGCTCTTCGGCGCTCAGCGGCGTTCCGTCGGCGAGCACCGCGGCGAGCCGCTCGGCGAACTCGGCGGCCGGCTTCTCGCAGTCGGCGGCGGTCATCGCGAGCGGCAGGTCCCACACCGGGACGGTCAGGCCGTGGGCGCGGAAGGAGCCCACCAGGCGGGTGTCCGCGCCGAGCGAGGCCTCGCCGGCCGCGTTCAGCCGGGCCAGCGCGTCCAGCAGCCGCTCCTCGGGCACGGTCATCACCCAGCGCAGGTGGTTCTTGTCCGGGGTGCCGCACCAGTAGGCGGCGTCCACGCCGGCGAGCTTCTCGGTCGGGATGGCCGAGGCGTTGGCGCGCTCCAGGGAGGCGGCGACCTCACCGGTGGCGGCCTCGGCGTCCTCCAGCCAGAACTCGAAGCCGGTGTGCACGGTGGGCGCGAACGCCGCGGTGGTGTCCAGCAGGTCCTGCAGGCGGCGCCCGCCCGGGACGGTCCGGCGGGCCGGCACCGGGCTGCCCGGCTCGGTGGCCAGGGCCAGCTCCAGGGCGTCCGCGAGGTCGCGGCTGAGGTCGCCGGAGGCGGACTGGGTCTGCAGGCCGAGCAGGATCGAGCCGTCCTGGCGGCGCAGGGCCGGCCAGGCCAGCGGCAGCACGGTGGCCAGGGTCACCGACGGGACGTCACCGGTCGCGCCCTCGGCCACCCCGGCGGCCAGCGTCAGCGGCGCCGTGGCGGCGGGCACCAGCTCGCGCAGGGCCACCCAGTCCGCCTCGCCCGGCAGGCCCTCGAACGGGCGGTGCACCAGCTCCTGCACCGCGTGCGAGGCCTCCCGGCCGTGACACGCCTTGTACCGGCGGCCCGAGCCGCAGGGGCAGTCCTCGCGGGCCCCGACCACGGGGACCTCGCCCGTGACGGCGGTGGTGGACTGGCGCTGCGGCGCCTTCTTGGCGGCCTTCTTGCCCATGCTGCGGCTCTCCCGGGAACGGTGGTCCTGTGTCCCGGGAAGCCTAACGACACATTCCCCGAGCTCGGCTCACGCGCTACGGGCATCGCCTCCGGTGCGCCGGGCGTGCCGGGCCCGGGCGGGCAGCGCCGCCCAGACCGTGACCTCGCCGGGGGCGTCGCGCACGCCCCAGTCGCTGGCCAGCTGGTCGACGATGCTCAGGCCGCGGCCGCCGCGCGAGGTCAGCGAGGGACTGGCGGGCAGCGGCCGGGTGGCCGCCCCGCCGTCCGTGACCTCCAGGGTGAGCACCCCGTCGGCGTGCATCTGCCAGCGGACCAGCACCCCGCCGTCCGGCTCGTCCGAGCCCTCGGCGGGCTTCCGGCCGCCCTGCGCGGAGTGCGGCCCGGACGGGACGCCGACCAGCACCTGCCCGAGAACCTCGGCCCGGGCGCTGCGGCCCAGGGCCGACAGCGGGCCGAGCGGGCGGGCGTACCGACAGGCGTTGCTCAACAGCTCGGAAAGGATCAGAACAGCATCATCGATGACCGGTTCCGGTATCTGCCGGTCACCCAGATCTCGACGCAGTCGGCGCCGTGCGACCCCGACACTCGCTGGGCCGTGCGGCACTGCCATGGTCGATGAAGTCGGCACTTCACGCGCCACCATCAACGCCACCCCCGGACCTCCTTCAGCGTATGCCGAGGGAGAGATGCCCCTTGGTAATGCGTCGGAAACGAGCACCGGACGATCCCGCGGGCCCATTTCGGGCGGGACGCCCGACCGTCGACATCAGGTCATTCCGCGCTCACCCTGCGTCGCCCGGGCGCAAGAATTCCGGCAATATCGCGCGAGGAAGGTTTGACTGCCGACCAGAGTGATCGGATCGGCGGGGTACCGCGATCGGTGCGTCGGCGGATCACCGGCCGAGCTGCGCCAACACCTCCGCGGGCCGGTTGGTGATGATCGCGGACACCCCGAGTTCCAGGCAGAGCTCGACGTCGGCCGGCTCGTCCACCGTCCACACGTGCACCTCGTGCCCCAGCTCGCGCAGCCGGGTCACCAGCTGCGGGCGGGCCCGCACCAGCTCGATGCCCGGGCCTGCGATCCGCGCCCCGCCCGGCAGCGGCGAGCCCGGCCGCAGCCGTCCGAGCAGCGGCACGGTCCGCTCGAACAGGAAGACCCGCCGGTACTCCGGTGCGGTGGCGGCCACCCGGCTCAGGGCGACCGAGGAGAAGCTCATGATCCGGGCGGACGGGCGGTCGCCGTCCCGGGTCGCGCCGATCTTGAAGCGCTCCAGCGTCCGCAGCAGCTCGGTCTCCACCCGGCCGCGGAAGCGCACCGGGTGCTTGGTCTCGATCGCCAGGTCCACCGGGCGGCCGCACTCCACCACCAGCTCCAGCAGCCGCTCCAGCCGCAGCACGCCGCGCAGCTCCGGGTCGGTGCTGGGGCGGCCGGTCTTCCAGGCGCCGAAGTCGTACGCCTCTAGCTCGGCGAGGGTCATGGCCGAGACGGTGCCCCGGCCGTTGGAGACCCGGCCGATCCGGCGGTCGTGGACGCAGACCAGCGCGCCGTCGGCGGTGACCCGGACGTCGCACTCCAGCGCGTCCGCGCCCTCGTCGAGCGCGCGCCGGTAGGCCGCGAGGGTGTGCTCGGGCAGGGCGTGGGAGGAACCGCGGTGGGCGATCACCTGGACGGGCGGCACGGTGCGCGCCGCCGTCGAGGACAGGTCTGGGCTGGTCACGGGCCCAACGATAGGCGGCGGAGGTGAAGCGCGGACGAAGACGGCCCCAACCTGTGGGGCCGCCTCCGTCCGCTCGGTGCCCGGCGGTTCCCGTTCAGCGCCCGGCGGTGCGGCGGCCGAGCGGGGTGAGCGCCCAGGTGACCAGCGCCGGCACCACGAAGGCGAACAGCGAGGCCGAGGTCCACTCCTGCGGGCTGAAGTGCAGCGCCTGCCGGGCGGAGGTCCAGAATTCCGTCCACCAGTCGGCCACCCCGGTCGGCGCGATGAGCTGGTAGACCGCGAAGCCCAGTGCCCACGGCAGCAGCATCAGCCAGCGGGACGGCGCGTCGGCGGAGAGGTTCCAGCCGCGCCGGCCGGCGCCGAGGAAGTAGTCCACCGCGAGCACCGCCAGCAGCGGTACGAACACCGAGCCGATCAGGCCGAGGAAGCCGTAGTAGGTGTCGGTGAACTCGTCGATCTGCAGCGCCAGCACGGTGGTCAGCGCGCCGATCGCCCCGGAGAGCACCCGGCGGTCGACCTTCGGCAGCAGGTTCTGCACCGACATCGCGGTCGAGTACACGTTGGCGAAGGACTGGTCGGTCTCGCGCAGCACCAGCACCAGCAGGAACAGCCAGCCGGCCCAGACCCCGAGGAAGGAGTCGAAGATCCGGTTCGGGTCGCCGTCCGACTGCAGCAGCGCCATCAGGCCGAGCACGTAGCACCAGACCTGGGCGATCGTGTAGCCGGAGAAGCTGCCCCAGAACGCCGAGCGCGGGGTGCGCGAGTGCCGGGTGTAGTCGGCGGCCAGCGGGACGAAGGAGACCGACACCGCGATCATCGCGTCGGTGGCGCCCAGGAAGCCGTGCCAGTTGCCCGCGCCCGGGTCCGGCACGCCCTGGCGGCCCAGCTGGACGGTGAAGTACACCATCGCCACCGCGACCGCCCCGGCCACGAAGCGGCGCAGCACCGCGATCGAGCCCAGCGGCCAGATGGTCAGCGCGGTGGTCAGCGCGCCCGCGAGCAGGACGAACAGCCAGCGGTAGCCGGTGGTGTGCGCGACGGTCTGGGCGCCCGCCGAGATGGTCAGCAGCTCGAACACGCCCCAGCCGACGCACTGGACGATGTTCAGCACCGTCGGCAGGTACGAGAGCCGGGTGCCGAACAGCCCGCGCAGGTTCGCCATCGCGGGGGCGCCGGTCCGGGCGCCGATCAGCGAGGCCACGCCCAGCATCGCGGTGCCGACCGCCGTGCCGACCGTGATCGCGGTCACCGCGGCGGCCAGCGACAGCTCGCTGCCGGGGGCGCCGAGCACGGTGGCGGCGGTGGAGAAGCCGATCAGGCTGACGCCCAGGTTCATCCAGAGCGCGAAGTGGTCCCGGAAGCGCAGCGTGCGCGGCGGCTCGGTGTCCAGGACCAGGGGCGCTTCGACGTGGTCGGGGCGCTCCAGGACGGCGGTCGCGCCCGGAGGCGGGGCGTCCGGACCGGAAGCGGGGGCGTTCGCGCCCGAAGAAGAGGATGGCGAAGCAGGCGGCATGGCCGATACTCCCTACGCCGGCATTACCCGGACAGGTTCCGGCGGTCAGCGCCCCCTCGAACGGCCGTCACTCGTGTGGCGTACGGTCGACATGCGCACTCTCAGCCTGGTGGGTCCAAGCTCCCGCGTGTCAGTTTGGAGCGACAGGCTAACCGGCGCGGGGGCGAACACCCAAGGCCGAGGGCGTGCGGTCCGCATCGCGGGACGCCCGGCGGGGAGGGGAGCCTCGGCCGTCGGTACCGGCGTCGGTGCTGGTGCCGGTGTCCGTACCGGGTCGGTGCCGGTGTCCGTACCGGGCCCGTACCGGGTCGGTGTCGGTGCGGGCTAAGGATTCTTATGAGTTCTTCAGAGGGGTCCTTACGGCAAACGAATCGACAGTGCGAAAAACTATGGTCCTTGGTTCTGCCAGCTATGGAGGTCGTCCGTGAGCACCGAGCGCGAGGTTGGGCCCACCGGGCCGCAGGGGGAGCAGCCCGCAGGCCTGGGGGCGGCCGAGTCCGCTTCCGAGGGCCCCGCTCAGGGCGGGCACAAGCCGACCATGGCCTTCCGGCGGGTGCCGGAGCCGGAGGCGGGCGCGGCCGGGGCCGCTGCCGTCGAGGCGGCTCCGCCCGTCGACGCCGGGTCGGCCGAGGGCGTCCCGGCGCCGGGTGTTCCGGCGGACGGGGTCCAGGCGGAGGGCGGCCACAAGCCCACCGTCGCCTTCACCAAGGTGTCCGCGCCGCAGGCCCCGGCCGCGCCCGTGGCCGCCGCCGGGGAGCCGGCCGTCGACCCGGCCACCGGGTACATCGACGCGCCGCCGCCCGTCCTGCCGCCCGCCCCGCAGGCTCCGGCGGCCCCGGCCGCCGCCGCGCCCGCCGCCCCGGCGCTGCCGCCGGCCGGCAACCCGTACGCCACCCCGACCCACGGTGTCCCCGCCGCCGGTCCGCACGAGGGGTACGGCGCCGCCCCGGCCGTTCCCGCCGCCCCCGCCGCGCACGGCCACCACCCCTTCGGGGCCGGCCAGCCGCTCGGCGGCTGGGGGCCCCACGACTCCGCCTCCGGCGGCGCGGGCTACCCCGGCGGCCCGGCGGGCCCGCTCGGCTACCCGGCGGAGCACCCCGGCGGCCCCGGCGGCCCGCGCAAGAAGCGCGGCGGCCTGGTCGCGCTGATGACGGCCGTCGCGCTGGTCGCCGGTGTGGCCGGCGGCGTGCTCGGCGTGACCGTCGCCGACCGCTCCGACAGCGCCGGCTCCGCGAACGACCACCGCAGCACCACCGTCCAGGCCAGCGACACCCAGAAGAACGAGCCCGCCCCCGGCTCGATCGCCGCCATCGCGCAGAAGGCGCTGCCCAGCGTCGTCACCATCAAGGCGCAGGGCAACGGCGAGTCGGGCACCGGCACCGGCTTCGTCTTCGACACCGAGGGCCACATCCTCACCAACAACCACGTGGTCGCGCCGACCCTCAACGGCGGCAAACTGACCGTCAAGTTCGCCGACGGCAGCTCCTACGGCGCCTCCGTGCTGGGCCACGCCGAGGGCTACGACGTCGCCGTGATCAAGATCGACAACCCGCCCAAGAGCAAGCTGGCCCCGCTGCCGCTGGCCGACTCCGACAAGGTCAACGTCGGCGACGCCACCGTCGCGATCGGCGCGCCGTACGGCCTGGAGTCCACCGTCACCAGCGGCATCATCAGCGCCAAGGACCGCCCGGTGGCCTCCGGCGACGAGACCGGCTCGCAGGCCTCGTACATGAACGCCCTCCAGACCGACGCCTCGATCAACCCCGGCAACTCCGGCGGCCCGCTGCTCGACTCCGGCGGCGCGGTGATCGGCATCAACTCGGCGATCCAGTCCAACGCCTCGTCCAACGGCCGGGCCGGCAGCATCGGCCTCGGCTTCGCCATCCCGATCAACCAGGCCAAGTGGGTCGCGGACACCCTGATCAAGACCGGCAAGCCGGTCTACGCCAAGCTCGACGTGCTGCGCAACGACGACTACAAGGGCGACGGCGCGCAGATCCAGACCAAGGACATCCAGGGCCAGCCCGCCGTCACCCCCGGCGGCGCGGCGGACAAGGCGGGGCTCAAGCCGGGCGATGTCATCACCAAGCTCGGCGGCGTCCCGATCGACAACGGCCCCGCCCTGGTCAGCCGGATCTGGACGCACAAGCCCGGCGAGACCGTCGACGTCGAGTACACCCGCAACGGCCAGAACTTCAACACCAAGGTCACGCTGGCCGAGCGGGTCGGCGACCAGCCGTGACCCCCGCCCGTGCCCAAACGTGTGCGCCGAACCCCGCCGGACCCGTTAGGCTGACCTCCGCCTGGAGAGCTGCCCGAGCGGCCTAAGGGAACAGTCTTGAAAACTGTCGTGCGGTGACCCCGTACCGTGGGTTCGAATCCCACGCTCTCCGCCGGTAGGGAACCACCTGCTCAGGGCGGGTGCCGACATCGTTCGGCACCCGCCCTCGGTGTTTCCCGGGGGCGGCGGGCGGTCGGGGTTGACCCTGACACGGTGGCAGGGGGTGGAGTGGTCGCACCATGTTGAACATCGGAGACTTCGCCAGCCACGGCCGGGTGTCGGTGCGGATGCTGCGCCACTACGACGCGATCGGGCTGCTGCGGCCCGCCCGGGTGGACCCGGTCAGCGGGTACCGCTCGTACGAGGCGTCCCAACTCGCCCGGCTCAACCGGGTGATCGCGCTCAAGGAACTCGGCTTCACCCTCCAGCAGGTCCGGGACGTCCTGGACGAGCGGGTGGACGCGGCCGAACTGCGCGGGATGCTGCGGCTGCGGCGGGCCCAGCTCGCCGAGGCGATCGCGGCCGACGAGCTGCGGCTGGCCCGGGTGGAGGCGAGGCTCCGGACGATCGAGAGCGAGGGGACCATGTCCGCGCACGATGTCGTGGTGAAGCCGGTGCCGCCCGTCCGGGTGGCCCAACTGGCCGGTGTGGCCGCGAGTTACGAGCCGGAGGACATCGGACCGGTGATCGGGCCGCTGTTCGCCGAGCTGTGCCGGCGGCTGGCCGCGGCCGGGATCGAGGCGGCCGGCCCGTCCGTCGCCCACTACCGGGAGGCGCCGGAGGGCGGCGGCTCGGTGCTGGTGCTGGCCGCCGTCCCGGTCGGCCCGGCGGTGCGGCCGGACGGGCACGACTTCGAGGTGCTCGACCTGCCGCCGATCGAGGCGGCGGCGACCATCGTGCACCGCGGCGCGATGGACGAAGTGCTGGGCACCGTCCAGGAGTTGGCCCGCTTCATCGACGAGAACGGCTACCGCTCGGCCGGCTACGCCCGGGAGCTGTACCTGGAGTGCCCGGACGACCCGGCGGGCTGGGTCACCGAGATCCAGGAGCCGGTGGCCCGGCGGTAGCCGCGTTTTGCCCTCGACCTGGTCGAGGGCCCTAGCGTCGCCCGGCATGACCACCGGCACCGCCTCCCGTTCCAGCACCGCCACCGGTACCACCGCCGGTTCCGGCGCCCCGACCCCGGCGGCGCTGCCCCGGACGTACCTGTGCTGGCTGGCCGGCGTCCAGGCCGGACTGCTGGGCGACGCCGCGCTGTACTTCGCCCTCGGCTGGGCCGCCTCCGCGCACGGCGGCGGCGCGGCCGGGCTGGTCCTGACGGCGGTCACGGTGCCGCGCACCGCGCTGGTCCTGCTGGGCGGCGCGGTCGCGGACCGGTTCGGCGCCCGGCGGGTGATGCTCGTCGGGGACACGGTGATGCTGGTCGCGACCGTCGCGCTGGCACTGGTGGCGGCCGACCGGGGGACGCCGCTGTGGCTGCTGGTCGCGGCGGCGGCCGTGATCGGTACGGTCGACGCCTTCCACCTCCCGGCGAGCGGTTCGATGCCGCGCCGGCTGGTGCCCGCCGACCGGCTGCCCCGGGCGCTCGCCCTGCGGCAGGCCGGCGGGCAGGGCGCCGTCCTGCTCGGGGCGCCGCTGGGCGGCCTGCTGGTCGCGGCCGGCGGGCTGTCCGGCGCGGCGCTGGCGGACGCGGTGAGCTTCGGGGTCGTACTGCTGGTCCTGCTGCGGGTGCGGCCCCGGGAGGACGGGCCGTCCGGTCCGTCGGCCGGCCTGCTGCGCGAGGCGGCCTCCGGCGTCCGGCTCGCCCTCGCCGACCCGCTGCTGCGGGCCGCGCTGCTGCTCACCGGCGCTGCGGCCGGGGCGCTGCTGCCGGTGGTGTCGCTGCTCGGCCCGCTGCTCGCCCGGTCCCACGGCTGGACGGCCGGGACGGCGGGACTGGTCGGCGGCGGGCAGGCGGCCGGGGTGCTGGTGGTGGCCGCCCTGGTCGCCCGGCGCGGTGCGCTGGCCCGGGCCGGCGTGGGGGCGGCGGCCGGGCTCTGTACGGCGTCGGCGGGGACCGCAGTGCTCGCGCTGGCCGCGGGACCGGTGGCGGCGGTGGCCGGCAGTGCGGTGGCGGGCCTCGGCTCGGGGCTCTTCGCCTGCCACCTCGGCCCGCTGGTGCTGACCGGCGCGCCGGCGACCCACCTCTCCCGTATCCAGGCCCTGTTGACGCTGGTGCAGAGCCTGGCCCTGGTGCTCTCGAACGCCCTGCTGGGGCTGCTCGCGGACACGGCGGGCGCCACCCTGCCCACCCTGCTCTGCGCCCTCGCCACCGCCGCCGCCGGCCTCACCGCCCTGGCCACCCCGACCCTCCGCCGCGCCTGAGCCCACCCGGGCATCCCGCTCGGGCGGCAGTGCCCGGGCCCGTCCGCCGTGCGGCTCCTCCCTGCCCGCCCTGGCGGTGCCGCCTCCTCCAGCCCGTCCGCCTCTCCGTCCTCGCTCACAGTCCGTCCGCCTCCCTTACCCCGCCCGCCCCGGGGCCCACTTGCCCGTCCCCTCCCGTCCGGGCAGAGTGCGGAGGTGGAGGCGGTCGGGGCGGCGAGTGGAGGCGGCGATGAGTGATCTGACGGACCGACTGGCGCAGGGCCTCCCGGACGGGGCCGTCGTGGTGGACCCGGACGTGACCGCCGCGTACCGCCGCGACATGGCGGGCTTCTGCGCGGCCGGGCAGCCCGCGGTGGTGGTGTTCCCGGAGACGGTCGAGCAGGTGCAGCACGTGCTGCGCACCGCGACCGAGCTGCGCGTCCCCGTGGTGCCGCAGGGCGCCCGGACCGGGCTGTCGGGTGCGGCGAACGCGGTGGACGGATGCGTCGTGCTGTCGCTGGTGAGGCTGAACCGGATCCTGGAGATCGACCCGGTGAACCGGATCGCGGTGGTCGAGCCCGGCGTGGTGAACGCCGAACTCTCCCGTGCCGTCGAGGAGTCGGGCCTCTCTTACCCGCCGGACCCGTCGAGCTGGGAGTCCTGCACGATCGGCGGCAACATCGGCACCGGCGCGGGCGGGCTCTGCTGCGTGAAGTACGGCGTCACCAGCGAGTACGTGCTCGGGCTGGACGTGGTGCTGGCGGACGGACGGCTGCTGTCCACCGGCCGCCGGACGGCGAAGGGCGTGGCCGGGTACGACCTCACCAGGCTGTTCGTCGGCTCGGAGGGGACGCTCGGCGTGGTGGTCCGGGCGGTGCTGGCGCTGCGGCCGGCGCCCGCTCCGCAGCTGGCGCTGGCGGCGGAGTTCCCGAGCGCGGACACGGCGGGGGCGGCGGTCTGCGAGGTGATGGCGCGCGGCCTGACCCCGTCGTTGATGGAGCTGATGGACGCCGTCTCGGTGCGGGCCGTCAACGAGTTCGGGCGGATGGGCCTGCCGGAGTCCACCCAGGCGCTGCTGCTGGTGGCCTTCGACGGACCGGACCGGGTGGCCGAGCTGGCGCGGGTCGCGCGGCTGTGCCGGGAGGCCGGGGCGACCGAGGTGGTGCCGGCCGAGGACCAGGCGGAGTCCGATCTGCTGCTGGCCGCCCGGCGGATGGCGCTGCCCGCGCTGGACCGGCTGGGCACCACGATGATCGACGACGTCGCGGTGCCGCGCTCCCGGCTGGCGGAGATGCTGAACGGCGTAGCGGTGATCGCCGAGCGGCACGGGCTGACCATCGGGGTGGTCAGCCACGCCGGGGACGGCAACACCCACCCGATCGTCATCTTCGACGCGGCGGACGAGGAGCAGACGGCCCGCGCCCAGCGCTCCTTCGACGAGATCATGGCGCTCGGACTGGAGCTGGGCGGCACGATCACCGGGGAGCACGGGGTGGGGCTGCTGAAGCGGGACTGGCTGGCCCGCGAGCTGGGCCCGGTGGCGTTGGACCTGCAGCGACAGCTGAAGGCGGTCTTCGATCCGCTGGGAATCCTGAATCCCGGCAAGATGATCTGATTTTCCCGACCCGCTGTGAACGGCCGGAAAAGTCGATACGGAAGGGTGACCGAACTTTTCAGGGGCGCGTTCACGGTTCGCATGCGCCGGGGTGGTGCGCCCAGCGGATCGTGTGACGCCGCCGCGCTGCCGTCCGGGGCGTCCTGGCCGACAGCCGTCCGGGCAAAGCCGCAGCTCAGCCGGTATGGACGTGCGCCCTGACCGCTTTCCGAGCCGTTATGCGCGGCCCGAACGGATATCACGCAAACGGGCGAAATGCGCTGTGGGAGCTGGCGCTTTGTCGATTTGTTGCGGAAGGCTGTCCTCCGGCGTCGCAGCCCGCAGGTTTTCGTCTGGCCGACGAACCGTGCAGACCTTGATCGACCGTTGCCCGAAAAAGCTCCTTGGAGGCATCCATGGCACGCATCCACACCCGCCGATTGGCCGGACTCCTCCTCGCCGGCCCACTAGCGGCCGGACTGCTGCTGGTCGGTTCCGGTGCTGCCGCCGCGGACGAGGGCGCGGGCGCCGAGCCCTCCGCCAACGCCGGTGTGGTCTCCGACTCCGGGACCGGCAACGTGTTCGGCGGGGTCGACGGCAACCACGTCTCCACCCAGCAGACCGCCACCGGTTCCGGTGCCTCGAACCAGGACAACACCCTCGCGGTGAAGGACAACGCGGGCACCGTCCAGGGAGGTCAGGACAGCAAGAACGTCAACGTCGTCTTCGCTCCGACCTTCAACTGACCGACCGCCCGGCCGGGTGACGGCACCGGGCACCACACCACCACGGAAGGCGGGGGCGCCGGACGTGGGTGGCCGCGGGTGAGCTGAGCAGCCGCGGAAGGGCCCGGAGCGGATCGCGAAGGCCGGAACGGACACCGGGGTACCGACGCATCACACCAGAGGGAACAGCGCATTCGACCGGTCGGCGGAAAGGGTCACCGCGAAACCGGCCTCGTTGGGCGGTGCCGCCATCGGCACCGCCCACGAGCGTGTCCGGCGCCGGCAAGCCCTGCCACCGCCCGGCACCCGCCTCCGCCTGACCTCCCGCGCCCCGGCCCGGCCCCCCGCCCGGCCACCCGGAATCCCCGTCCGACCACCCCGGAATCCCCCGCCGACCGGCCCGGATCCGCCCACCGAGGGCCCGCGCCCGGAGCCGTCGGTGTACGGCGGTACGGTTGCGCTCCGACAGCGCACCCACGTGCCCGGGCCCGGATGGACCGGCCCGGCCGGGGCGGCGACCGCGGCAATCGGAAGGAAGGGCGCGCGATGGCGGCGGAGGAGGAGGGCCTGAGCGGCCCGGACGAGACCAGGCCTGCACCGGAGCCCCGGTCCGAGCCCGGTTCACCGTCGGCGGCGGAGGCACGCCCGGAGCCGCCGGCCGAGCCGGTCCGCGAGCGCCGGTCCGGCCCCCGGTCCGTCCCCGAGCTGCTGCTCGGCCGCCCGCCGATGGCCCGCCCGCTGCCGTCGTTCGACCACGAGGCCGCCCCCGCCGAGCCCGGCCCGCTGTTCGTGGACTGGCTCGCCACCGCGCTGCACGCCGGGGTGCTGGACCCGCAGGCCTTCACCCTCTCCACCGTCGACGCCGACGGCATGCCGGACGCCCGGGTGCTGGTGCTGCGGGACGTCGACGCGGCCGGCACCGGCTGGAACTTCTCCGCGGACGCCGACAGCCCCAAGGGTCGTCAGCTCGCCGACCACCCGGCCGCCGCGCTGACCGTCTACTGGCCGCAGCTGGGCCGCCAGGTCCGGGTGCGCGGCACCGTCGAGCAGGCCGCCGACGTGGTCGCCGCCGCCGAGTTCGCCACCCGCTCGCCCGCCGCCCGGGTCGGCGCGCTGGTCGGGCGGCAGAGCGAGCCACTGGGCTCGTTCGACGAGTACGACGAGGCGGTGGCGGTCGCCCGCCGCCGGCTGGAGACGCACCCGGACGCGGTCGCGTCCGGGCACGCGGTCTACACCCTGTGGGCGCACGAGGTCGAGTTCTGGCAGGGCGACGCCCAGCGCCGGCACATCCGGCTGCGCTACACCCGCACCGGCCCGGTCAGCTCCCCGGAGTGGTCGCGCACCCTGCTCTGGCCGTGAGGCGTGACACCGGTGGGGCCGGGACGACGGTGACGCCGTGACACCGGTGGGGCCGTGACGCCGGTGCAGCTGGTGACGCCGTAGAGCCGCGTAGGCCGTACGGCCCGCGCCGCGCGGCTACCGCCGCCCGGTCAGCGTGGCACCCACGCTGGCCGCGACCACGCAGCCGATTCCGGCCAGCTGCGGCACGCCCAGCAGCTGGCCCAGCACCACCAGCCCGACCAGCGCGCTGACCGCCGGCTCCAGGCTGACCAGCACGCTGAACACCCGCTGCGGCATCCGTCGCAGCGCGGTCATCTCCAGCGCGTACGGGATCACCGGCAGCAGCAGCGACACCCCGGCGACGGCGGCGAGCAGCCCGAGCGGCGAGGCGCCGGGCGTGGTCAGCCCGTCCCAGGCCTGGCCGAGCCCGAACGGCGCCAGCGTCAGCGCGCCGACCGTCATCGACACCGCCAGGCCCTGGAACCCCTGGAAGGCCGCGCCGACCTTGTCGGTGAACAGGATGTACGCGGCGTAGCAGGCCGCCGCCCCGAAGGCGTACAGCAGGCCGACCGGGTCGAGCGACCCGCCGCCGTCCCCCTCGCCGAGCAGGGTCAGCAGCACCACGCCCGCGGCCGCGAGCAGCGCCCAGAGCAGGTGGCTGGCGCGCCGGGCGAAGACCAGCGCGACCGCGAGCGGGCCGAGGAACTCGATGGTCGCGGCGGTGCCCATCGGCAGCCGGTCGATCGCCCCGGCGAACAGGAAGGTCATCCCGGCCGAGGCCATGCCGAGCAGCGCGGCCGCGGCGAGGTCGCGCGGGCGCTTGTCGCGCAGCTTCGGCCGGGTGACGGCGAGCAGGATGACGGCGGCGAAGCCGAGCCGCAGGAAGGTCGTGCCGCTGACCCCGAGCGGGCCGAACAGCGGCTTGGACAGCGCGATGCCGGTCTGCACCAGGAACATCGCGGTCAGACAGAGAAGCGGCGCCGGGATCCGCTCCGGGCGCCGCAGGACCTTGCCGAACCGGCCGGTGGACCGACCGGGCCGGCCGTCGGGTGGCGCCGCGGAGCCGGACGCCCCACCTCGTCGCCAGCTTCCCCGCTCACCGGCAGGCTCGCCCTTGGGGGCGGGCGGCATGGCGAGGGCCTCGGCGACGGCGGCGGCCGACGACGAGGCGGAGGGGGTTTCGCTGGTATGGGAGGTGGGCATGTTCGTGAGTTTGCCGTAAGGAGTGATGAACGGGCAAGCTCGTTACAAAAATCGGGACGGATACGGACGGGTGCGTCCGAAAGGGTGGACCCGCGAGGGGGCTGCGGCGTGGTTGCCGCCGTCGTCCGACGGTCCGTCAGTATCAAGGCGGGATGCGCCATCTCCGCCCCGCCGCCCTCCTCGCAGCCACCCTCGTGCTCCTGCTGGCCACCGACGGGACGGGCGCGAACGCCGCGGCCGCCGCCCCGGCCGCCGCCGCCACCCCCCGCATCCGGGCCGTCACGCTGCCCGACCGGCCCGGCCCGCCCCGGGCCCGCGACATCTGGAGCGGCCCCGCCTTCGACGCCTGCACCGCCCCGCCGCTCGACACCCTGGCGGCCTGGCGCGGCACCTCCCCGTACGGTGCGGTCGGCATCTACACCAGCGGCTCCCAGCGCGGCTGCGCCCAGCCGCTGCTCACCGCCGAGTGGGTGCGCCAGGCGCGGGCGACGGGCTGGCGGTTCCTGCCGGTGCACGTCGGACGGCAGGCGCCGTGTGCGGACCCGAGCCGCAAGCCCGAGCGGATCGACCCGGCGAAGGCCGCCGACCAGGGCCGGGAGGAGGCGGGCGAGGCCGCCCGGGCCCTGCGCTCGCTCGGACTCGTCAAGGGCAGCCCGGTCTACCTGGACATCGAGGCCTACCCGGCGCACGACCCGGCCTGCGGCCAGGCCGTGGTCGACTTCACCCTCGGCTGGACCGCCGGCCTGCACGCCGCCGGCTACCGCTCGGGCTTCTACTCCAGCCTCGACTCCGGCATCGCGGACCTCGCCGCCGCCGCCCGGGCCGGCAGCTCCCCGATGCCCGACGCGCTCTGGTACGCCCGCTGGGACGGCCGGGCCGACACCGACGGCTCCGGCGGCCTCGCCCCCGACCTCTGGAGCTTCCACCAGCGCGTCCACCAGTACCACGGCAACGTCGAGGAGACCTTCGGCGGCGCCACCCTCACCGTCGACCGCAACCAGGTGGACGGCCCGACCGCCCGCTGAGCCCCGCCGGTAGGGTGGCCCCCGATCGAAGCACGGGGGGAACGGCATGGCGAACGGCCAGGGACACGGCGGCACCGGCGGGTACGGCGCGCCGCCGCCGCAGAACCCGTACGGACCGGCGCCCTACGGGCAGAACCCGTACGCGGCGCAGAACCCGTACGCGCAGCCGGTACCGCCGCCGCAGGCGTACCAGCCCCAGCAGCCGTACCCGGCCCAGCAGGCCCACCCGGCCCACCCGGCCCCGCAGCCCCGCCCGGTCCCGCAGCCCCAGCCGCCCCACCCCGCCGCCCGGTTCGGCGCCGCGCCGGCGTCCGCGGGCGGGACCGGCGGCTTCCCCGGTCCGGCGCCGCGCCGCAACCGCCTCGCCGTGCTGCTCCAGTTCCTCCTCCAGTGGATCTACGCCCCGCTCTGGGTGCTCGGCCTGGTGCTCCTCTTCGTCGTCCTGATCCTCGCGGACTACAACGGCGGAGGCCCCAGCTCCGACGGCTGGCTGAAGGTCAACCGCGGCTTCATCCCGCCGCGCCGGCTGCGGGCCGAGCTCACCGGCCGGCCGGAGCACTGGGAGCGCTACGTCGCCCCGGTGCTGGAGCGCCGGATCGCCGCCGCCGAGGCGTCGTACGCGGCCGGCGGCGGCGAGGTGCAGCCCGACCTCGGCCGGGTGGTGGGGGTGCGGCTCGCCCTGCGGCTCTACCGCGGCCTCGGCGCGGCCGGCGTGGTCCGGCTCGCGGAGTCGCGCGGCTGGCACGGGGTGGCGTCCGGGACCGACGCCGGGCACGTCCGGCTCGCCCGCCACTTCCCGGCCCCGGCCACCCTGAACGCCCCCTCCCCGCACGACCCGCCGGCCGCCCCCGGCACCCCGTGGGGCCCGCAGCCGGTCCGCCCCGCACCGCTGCTGCCGTTCGTCTTCCTGCTGCAGATCGTCTACGCCCCGGTGTACGGCCTGCTCACCTGCTGGGTGAAGCGCCCCGAGCCCGACTACTGGGACCGCCACATCCGCCGCATCCTCGAACGCGACTCCAACCGCACCCGCCCCACCACCACCCGCACCCCCGACGGCACCCTGGCCCTGCGCATCCACCTCAAGCGCGCCACCTACCGCGGCGCCGGCGCCCACCAGGCCCTCCGTATCGCCGCCGCCCAGGGCTGGACCCTCGACCCCGCCTACGCCCCCGACCCCACCAACTCCCTCCGCCTCACCCGCCCCGCCGCCCCCACCCAGCCCTGACCGCCCCACCCGGGCGCGGGACGGAGGGCGGGCCCGGGGCGGAGCCGTGATCCGTGCAACGGGGACGGGATGCTGACAGCGGGGGGCGGGGGCGGCACAATCGGGCACGTCGGCGCGCATTACCGCCCGGTAGGTGCCGCAGGCGCAGCCGCCAGTGCCGCCAGGTCAAGGAGGACCCGTGTTCAGCACGATGCAGGACGTACCGCTCACCGTCGCCCGAATCCTGGAGCACGGGTCCACGATCCACGGGCGGTCGACCGTGACCACCTGGGACGGCACGGGGCCGGTGGTCCGGACCTACGCAGAGGTCGGCGCACGCGCCGCGCAGCTGGCCTGCGCGCTGCGCGACGAGCTGGGGGTGACGGCGGACGACCGGGTCGCCACCCTGATGTGGAACAACACCGAACACCTGGAGGCGTACCTCGCCGTCCCCTCGATGGGGTCCGTGCTGCACACGCTGAACCTCCGCCTGCCCTCCCAGCAGCTGTCGTTCATCGTCAACCACGCCGCCGACCGCGTGATCCTCGTCAACGGCTCCGTCCTGCCGCTGCTCGCCGCCGTCCTCCCGGACCTCGCGCCGACCCTCAGGCACATCGTGGTGAGCGGCCCCGGCGACCGCTCGCTGCTGGTCGGCTTCGCGGGCGGTGTGCACGACTACGAGGAGCTGATCGCCGGCCGGCCCACCGAGTACCCGTGGCAGCAGGACATCGACGAGCGGCAGGCGGCCGTGCTCTGCTACACCTCCGGCACCACCGGGGACCCGAAGGGCGTGCTGTACAGCCACCGCTCGGTCTACCTGCACTGCCTCCAGGTCAACACCGGCGACAACTTCGCCTTCACCCCGCGCGACACCGCGATGCCGGTGGTGCCGATGTTCCACGTCCAGGCCTGGGGCATCCCGCACGCGGCCTTCATGTCCGGCGCCAACCTGCTGATGCCGGATCGTTTCCTCCAGCCCAAGCCGATGGCCGAGATGATCGCCGCCGTCCGTCCGACCGTCAGCGCCGCCGTCCCCACCATCTGGGCCGGCCTGCTCGACGAACTCGACGCGGGCGACTACGACACCTCCAGCCTGCGCATGGTGGTCATCGGCGGCAGCGCCTGCCCGCCGTCCCTGATGAAGGCCTACGAGGAGCGCCACGGCATCCGGGTGCTGCACGCCTGGGGCATGACCGAGACCTCCCCGCTCGGCTGCTTCGCCCAGCCGCCGGGCGGTCTCACCCCCGAGCAGGAGTGGCCGTACCGGATCACCCAGGGCGTCTTCCCGGCCTCCGTCGAGGCCCGGCTGATCGGCCCGGGCGGCGAGCGGATGCCGCACGACGGCGTCTCGGCGGGCGAGCTGGAGGTGCGCGGCCCGTGGATCGCCGGGGCGTACTACGGCGGCGCCGGCCAGGACCCGGTCCGCCCGGACGACAAGTTCTCCGAGGACGGCTGGCTGCGCACCGGCGACGTGGGCACCATCACCGCCGACGGCTACCTGACCCTCACCGACCGGGCCAAGGACGTCATCAAGTCCGGTGGCGAGTGGATCTCCTCGGTCGAGCTGGAGAACGCCCTGATGGCGCACCCGGACGTGGCCGAGGCCGCCGTGGTCGCCGTCCCGGACGAGAAGTGGGGCGAGCGCCCGCTGGCCACCGTGGTGCTGCGGCCGGGCGCGACCGTCGGGCTGAAGGAGCTGCGGGCCTTCCTCGGCGAGCGGATCGCCTCCTGGCAGCTGCCGGAGCGCTGGTCGATCGTGCAGTCGGTGCCGAAGACCTCGGTCGGCAAGTTCGACAAGAAGGTGATCCGGGCCAGCTACGCGGCGGAGGAGCTGGACGTCACGGTCCTCGGCAAGGAATGACGGTCGAGGACCGCCGAGGAGTGACCGCCGAGGCGTGATCGAGGAGAAGGGCCGGCCGCCCCCGTTCCGGACAGGGGCGGCCGGCCCTCCGGCGTACCGGGGTCAGCCCGCGGCGGCGACACCCGCCTCGCCCATCGCGCCGATCCGCCCGAGCAGGTCGACGATCCGGGACTGGACGTCCTCGCTGGTCGAGCGCTCGGCGAGGAACAGCACCGTCTCGCCGGTGCGCAGCCGGGGCAGTTCGCGGGGGTCGAGGTCCACCGAGGTGTAGACCACCAGCGGGGTGCGGTGCAGCCGGTCGTTGGCGCGCAGCCAGTCCAGCAGGCCGACCCGGCGGCGGCGGATCTGCAGCAGGTCCATCACCACCAGGTTGGGCTGGACGCTGCTGGCCCGGGCCACCGCGTCGTTCTCGTCCACCGCGTGCTCGACGTGCATGCCGCGCCGCTCCAGGCTGCTGATCATGGCGGCGGCGATGTCCGGGTCCCCCTCGACCAGCAGCACCCGCGGGGCGTGGTGCTCGCCGTCGCGCGGCGCGAGGGCGCGCAGCAGCACGGCCGGGTCGGCCCCGTACGCGGCGTCCCGGGTGGCCTGGCCGAGGCCGGCGGTGACCAGCACCGGGACCCGGCGGTTGAGCGCCGCGGTGCGCAGCGACTGCAGCGCGGTGCGGGTGATCGGACCGGTCAGCGGGTCGACGAAGAGGGCGGCCGGGAAGCCGGCGGCCTGGGCGTCCACCTCCTCGCGCGAGCGGACGATCACCGGCAGGTAGCCGCGCGACTGGAGGGCCTGCTTGGTGGCCGGGTCGGGCTCGGGCCAGACCAGCAGCCGGCGGGTGTTGGCCAGTTCGCCGGTCGGGGCCGACGGCTGCTCGGCGGCGGGCCGCTCCTCGGCGGCCGGGAGCTCGGCGACCGGGCGCGGCGCGATCCGGGCGGCCTCGGCCGGTACGGGCGGCTGCGGCGCGGCGGCGGGCACCGGCGCCGGGCCGAGGGCGCGCGGCGGGGCCAGTTCGCCCAGGCCGGTGCCGACCGGGCGGGGGGCGGACGGCTCCTCGGCGGCGGGCAGCGCGGCCCGGGCGGGCGCCAGGGCGGTGCCGGGCGCGGGCTGGCCCTGGCCGGCCGGAGCCGAGGCGTTCACCAGGGCGTCCGGGCCGGGGCCCGGGGGGACGGCCAGCCGGCGGCGGCGTCCGGTCGGCGCGGCGGCGGCCGGCTCGGGCGGCGCGGGCGCGGGGCCGGCCGGCAGGGCGTGCTCCAGGCCGGGGTAGACCGGGGCGTCGGCCACTCCGGGCAGGGCGAAGCCGCCGGAGGAGTCCTCGGCGGAGGGCAGCGCGCGGCGGCGCCGGGGCTTGGTCTCGCCCGGGGCCTGCTCCTGGTCACCCTCGGCGGTCGGGGTGCCGCCGGTCGGGGTGCCGCCGGGCGGGGTGCCGTCCGGGACGGCGGGTGCGGGGGCCGGGCCGAGCGCGAGCGGCTCGCGCCCGGCGGGGCGGGTCGGCGGCTGCGCCCGGTCGCCGTCGACGGGCACGGCGTAGGCGGGGCCGGAGCGGCCGTCGTCCTTGCCCCACGGGTCGCTCTGGACGCCGTCCGGTCCGGCCAGGCCCTGGCGGCCGTACGCGGGGTCGTTGCCGGTGCCGTTCCACTGCTCGGGGACGGCCCGCTCGACCCGGGCGGGGGCGTTCGGCCACTGGTCGGCCGGAAGGTGGGGAGCACCGGGAGCACCGGGAGCGCCAGGGGCACCAAGAGCGCCGGGGGCGCCGGGAGCACCGGGGGCACCGGGGACGCCGGTGGCTTCGGGGGTGCCGGGGACGCCGGTGGCTTCGGGGGTGCCGGCGGAGCCCGGGGCCTCGGCGGCCGGGCGGCCACGGCGGCCGCGTCGCTCGGCGGGGGGCTCCTCGGCGGGCGCCTGCTCCGCCGCGGCGGCTTCCGGGGCCTCGGGTGCGGGCTGCTCGCCGGCCGTCGCGGGCTCGGCGGTCCCGTCGGTCCCGCCGCTGCTGGGCAGCTGCGGAATGCCCGGGAGCTCGGGCAGGACGGCGCTGTCGGTCTCCTTCGGCCGGTCGGAGCGGCCCCCGGCGGCGGCGCGCTCGGCGGCGGCCTTCGCGGCGGCCGGGTCCAGCGGCAGCTCGACGACGTACGTGGTGCCGGCCTTGCCGGGCAGCTCGTGCGGCTGGAGCACGCCGCCGTGGCGCTCGACCACCGTGCGGGCTATCGGCAGGTGGACGGGGCTGCCGCCGACGCCGGGGCCGCGGATCTCGACCCGGGCGACCTCGCCGCGCTGGGCGGCGGCCAGCACGACGGTCGGCGGCTCGGGGGCGGGCGGCAGCACGGGCGCGGCGGCGCCGCTCAGCCCGGGCACGGCCAGGCCGGGGGAGGGGGCGGCGGGGGGGTCCAGCACCACTCCGACGCCGCTGACGTCGGCGACCAGGTGGGCCAGCGCCTGGGCCAGCCGCCGCTCGTCGGCGATCACCTCGACCGCGGCGGCGTGCACCGAGAACCGCACCCGGCCGGGGCCGACCAGCTCGCCGGCCTCCTCGACGGCCCGGCGGACCACCGCGTCCAGGCCCACCGGCACCCGCGGCGCGGCCTTCCGCACGCCCTTGCCGTCCTTGTCGTCCTTGGCGTCCTTTCCGGACTTGGACTCCTTGCCGTCCTTGGCCTCCGCGCCGCTCTCGCCGGCCTCGCAGCGCTGGTGGTCCAGCACGCCGTCGATCAGCTTCCCGAACCGGCGGCACTCGGCGGCCAGCCGGCGCAGCGTCCAGTTGGCCTCCGGCCAGAGCTGGCCGGCCGGGTCGGCGGCGAGCGCGTCGAGCCGCTGGTTCAGCGCGTTCAGCGCGCCGCCCAGCTCGCTCTCCAGGACGGCGGTGAGGTGCTCGTTGCGGGCGATCAGGGCGAGTTCGCGGCTGCGGTCGGTGAAGGTCATCACCGCGCCGACCAGCTGGTCGCCGTCCCGGACCGGGGCGGTGGTGAGGTCGACGGTGACCGGCCGGCCGTCCTTGCGCCACAGCACGGTGCCGCGCACCCGGTGCTTGCGCCCGGAGGTCAGGGTGTCCAGCAGCGCCGACTCCTCCAGCGCCAGCGGGGTGCCGTCGGCCCGGGAGTGCTGGATCAGCGGGTGGAGTTCGCGCCCGCCGAGCTCGCTCGCCCGGTACTCCAGGATGTGCGCGGCGGCCGGGTTGACCAGCACGCAGCGGCCTTCGAGGTCCACGCCGAGCACGCCCTCGGCGGCGGCGCGCAGGATCATCTCGGTCTGCTTGTGCTGGCGGCGCAGTTCGGCCTCGACGCCGAGCCGGCCGGAGAGGTCGCGGACCAGCAGCAGGAGCAGGTCGGAGGAGGAGGGCGAGTTCTCGCGGTACGAGTCGTACGGGGAGCGCGCGTAGCCGCGGCCGTCGCCGTCGTCGGCGAAGTCGTTGCCGGAGACCTCGACCGGGAACGTGGTGCCGTCGGTGCGGTGGGCGGTCATCCGGACCGGGCGGTCGAGGGCCTCGCCGTCGCGGGTGGCCGGGCGCATCGAGCCGGGGATGCGACTGGGGTCGAACTCGGGCAGCAGACCCAGCACGCCCATGCCGACCAGTGAGGTGCCCGGCGCCTGCAACGCCTGGACCGCCGCGCTGTTGGCGTCCACGACGGTGCCGTTGCTGTTCACCAGCAGCAACGCGTCGGGCAGGGCGTCGAGTATGGCGGCGAGGCGAGCAGCGCCTCGGATCGGCCTGCTGCTCACGTCGACAGGTCTCCTCGGCTCGGGGCAGCTCCTCCGGAGACGGCAGTATCTCATTCTTCTTTGCGGCGGGGACGACCCGCCTAGTAACGTTGGCGGTGGTTGGTGCCGAGCCCCACGGTTGTGGCATCATCACTGACACACGGAACGGGTCCGCTCGCGCGGGCATGGTCCATGTGGGGAGGCTTCGCCTAGTCCGGTCTATGGCGCCGCACTGCTAATGCGGTTTCGGGGTTATTCCTGATCGAGGGTTCAAATCCCTCAGCCTCCGCCAGTCGGGAGCCCCCGTCGACGATCTCGTCGGCGGGGGCTCTTCGCGTTCCCGGGCAGGATCCGGGGCGGCCCGGCGGATGGTCGCGGGCGGGCCGGCGGGTGGGCCCGGGGTGCGGGCCGGGGGTACCGGGGAGGGCTCCGGAGGGGGCCGGAGGGGGCCGGGCGGGGCCCGGATCAACCGATTTCGTCCTACGCCGCAGGTCATGTAATGTTGTCCCCGCAACGCCCCGGAGACAACGTTCACCAGGGCGAGCGCTCATAGCTCAACGGATAGAGCACTTGACTACGGATCAAGAGGTTGCAGGTTCGAATCCTGCTGAGCGCACCAAACTCCGCAAGATCGGGTTCGCCCGTTCCTTGCGCTCATAGCTCAACGGATAGAGCACTTGACTACGGATCAAGAGGTTGCAGGTTCGAATCCTGCTGAGCGCACCATAGAGAAGCCCCCGGCCACCGGCCGGGGGCTTCTCCCTTTTCCCGGGATGCCCGGCCGGCGATTCGAACAGCGCCCTGCGGTGGATGGGCCCGTCCCGGGAGCACGGGTCGTCCGGATGGGTCCGGAGCACCCGATCCCGCGTCCGTTCGGGTGGTGCCGATTGCCGCCTAATGGATGAAATGCAGCTGTTTCGGGTACATCCCGTCCTGCCGCCCGAAAGCCCGCCGAACGGGTGGGACACGGCCATAACCACAGGTGTCGCAGTATGACCGGCTCAGGATCGTGATTCCTTTTTGTCGGATCTTGTGCAGACTGCCCACCACCCGGCAGCCGACCGCGAAGGAGAGCCGGATGAGCCGACAGTTTTCCCGTACGGCTGCCGCCCTGGCCGTCCTCGCGACCGGGCTGCTGACCACGTGGAACACCCCCCTCGCGGCGGGGCTCCCCGCTGCCGGCCCCGCCGGCGGCACGTGGCCGGGAGCCCCCGCGCGGTCCTCCGGTCCCGCGTCCGACCGCCCCCGGCCGGAGATCACCGGGCCGGTCGACGGTGCCGTCCTCGCCGACGCCCGGCCGCGGATCCGCGGCCGGGGCACGGCGTCCGGCGCCACGGTGGAAGTCCGGGAGGGCGGCACCGCGCTCTGCACGGCCGCAGCGGGGCGCGGCGGCGACTGGTCCTGCCGCCCCGACAAGGAGCTGGCCGCCGGTCCGCACGTCCTCACGCCGGTGGAGACCACCGGCGGAGGCGTGGTGCTGCGCGGCGAACCGGTCAAGGTCAGCGTGAAGACCGTGCCGCCGAGCGCCCCCACGCTCACCGTCCCCGCCCACACCAACGACCCGGGGCTGCGGCTCACCGGCACCGGCGAGCCGGGCAGCACCGTCATGGTGGTCGACCAGGGCTCGGCCGACGACCTGTGCATCACGGGGGTGCCGGCGGACGGCCGGTGGTCCTGCCTGCCGGTCGAGAACCTGACGGACGGGAAGCACCTGCTCACCCCGGTCGCGGTCGACGCGGCGGGGAACCGGACGGCCGGACCGTCGGTCGCGCTGGTCGTCGACACCGCCCTGCCGGCCGGGCCGGTGCTCACCTCGCCGGCCTCCGGGGAGACGGTGCGGGTCAGTCGGCCGAAGCTGGCCGGCCGGGCGGATCCGGGCGTGGACGTGCTGGTCACGGCGCGGGCGGTGGCGGGCTCGGAGCAGCAACGGCGGACGGTGCTGTGCGGGGCGACGGTGGCGTTCGACGGGAGTTGGACCTGCACGGCCAACCGGGACCTGGCGGACGGGGAGCAGTGGCTGACCGTCACGGCGACCGACCGGGCGGGGAACGGGGTCTCGGGGGAGGCGGTGCTGGTGCGGGTCGCCGCGGCGAAGGCGGCGCCCGCCCCGGTGGCGCCGAGTACGACGGCCTCGTCGGCACCGAGCCCGGCGGCCGCGAGCCCGACGCGGTCGGCCTCGGCCCGGCCCAGCCCGTCGGTGGCGCCTTCGGAGTCCGCGAAGGCCGGCCCGAGCGCCGCGGCCTCCCCGGCGGCCGTCGCGACCACCGTGCCCGCCGCGTCCGCCGCCTCCACCCGGCCCGTCGGCCCCTCCCCTTCGACCGCCGCGGTCGTCTCCGCGACCCCGGCCACCGCTGCCGGCGCCTCGCCGACGGCCGTCGCCGCGGTGGAGCCCGTGCCCGAGCCGGCCGGAGCCGTCGGCCTCGTCGGACTCGCCGGGTCGGCCGGGGGCGCGGGCCGGCCGTTGGCGGCGCCGCCGGCGCAGGCCGCGCAGGGTGCGTCCGGACGGCCCGGGGAGGCCGGCTGGCGCGGTGGACTCGCCGGAGTCCTGCTGGTGCTCACCGGTCTCGGCCTGATCACCCGTCGGGTGGTCGCCCGCAGGCCCGGTGCTCCTCGGCGCTGAACCGCGCCGAACTGTCCCGACCATCCGTTCATGTGCCTGCGCGTCAGGTCGGCTTTGGATGATTCGTCAGTAAATGTCGACACACCTCGGTCAAATGTCGCATTTGATGACCTATGAACTTAGCCTGACCCTGGCACTGCCCGTCAGATCCGGGCCGCCCGTTGCGCGACACACCGACCCAGAGGACCCGTGCATGGACGTCACCCGCGATTCTTCGCAGCGACCCGACAACCCGCCCAAGGCGCTCCCGCCGGCCCTGCCGGAACGCTCCGGTTCCAGCCCCCTGGCCAGAGCCACGGCCGTCAGGACCGTCAAGCCCGGCGGCCCGGCCGACAGCGGACCGGCGACCACCCCGCTGGCCGTCGTCCCGAACCCCTCGCCGGGTGCCCCGGCCGACCTGCCCGATCCGCTGGAGACCGTCGCCCCGGAGACCGTCGAACTCCTGGACGCGACGACGGTCGGGGCCCCGGCCGCGACCACCTCCCGGCGCCCGCCGCGCGCCGACCAGGCGCTGCGCGAGCAGCGCGCCAACGCGGTGCCCGGCTGGATCGCCCTGCTGGCGGTGCTGATCGGCGTGGCCGGCGTGCTGTTCGTCCTGCTGCGCACCGGCGTCATCCCGTACTGGGACGCGCTGCCCGACCTGCGCGGCGCCGCCGCGAGGAGGAGCGGTCTGGTCGAGGTGGACGCGCAGTGGATCGCGTCGGCGGCCGCGGCCGGCCTGCTGGCGGTGTTCGCGCTCGCCGGGCTGCTGGCCAACGCGGGCGGCGAGACCCGGGTGCTGACCCGCTGGGGCCGCTACCGGGGCACCGTCCGCCGGACCGGCCTGGTCTGGGTCAACCCGCTGCTGCGCCGCCGCCGGGTGGACGTGCGGCTGCGGCACTGGCGCAGCGAGCCGGTCAAGGTGGTGGACCGCACCGGCACGCCGATCGTGGTCCGGCTGCTGATCGTCTGGCGGGTCAAGGACACCGCGCGGGCGCTGCTGGCGATCGCGGACCACGAGAGCTACCTGCGCGAGCAGGTCCAGGCCGTGCTCACCCGCACCGCGTCCATCCTGCCCTGCGACAGCAACGCGGCGCCCGGCCCCGCGCTGCGCGACGGGCAGTGGTTCGCCGACGAGTTGACCAGGGCGCTGGCAGCCGAGGTCGTCCCGGCCGGCCTGGAGGTCTACTCGGTGCAGCCGCTGGCCCTGGACTACGCGCCCGAGGTGGCCGAGTCGATGCGCCGGCGCCGGCTGGCCGACCTGGACGCGGGCCTGCGCACGGTGCTGGTGGACGACGCGGTGGAGGCGGCGGCGCTCGCCGTCCGCCGTCTGGAGCGGGCGACCGCGCACGAACTGGACGAGGCCGCCCGCAGCGCGCTGATGGAACAGCTGCTGGTCGCCTTCGTCGCCCCGGCCGGAGTGACCGCCTCGGTACCGCCCCCGGCCGTCCGTGCCGGACGGAAGGAAGGACGATCCGCATGAGGACAGCCACCGGCGCGTACGCCGAACCCGCCGTCACCGGCGGCGCGCTCGGGACCGGGGACGACGATCCCGGTCTGATCGGCTTCGAGGAGAGCCTCGGCAGTGCCCCCGCGATCGCGGGCTGCGGCTGCCCCGACTGCGTCGTCCGGCCGCGCACCGCCCGCTCGGCGCCGGCGGCCGGCGGCGGCCGAATACACCGGGCCGTGCGGAGCACCTGTCTGGCCACCACCGTGCTGGCGGGCGCCGGCGTCGTCGGCCTGACGGCCGGTGCCGGATCCGCGCACGCCGCGGCCGGGAAGCAGGGCTGGGACGGGTCGAAGTACTGGTTCAAGAACGGCTCCGGCGAGTGGCGGTGGACCAGCCACCACGACGTCTACGCGAGCCGCACCGGGCAGTCCGGCGGCTCGGCCGGCCCCACCGCCCGGACCGTCTCCAACGGCTCGGCCTCCTCCGCCGGGATGCGCCAGGGCTGGGACGGGTCGAAGTACTGGTTCAAGAACGGCAGCGGCGAGTGGCGGTGGACCAGCCACTACGACGTCTACGCGAGCCGCACCGGGCGGAGCGGCGGCGGTCCGGCCCAGGCCCCCGCGCCGCCCCCGCCCCCCGCGAGCCGTCCGTCGTCGAACTCCGCCCCGGCCCCCGGGAGCACGGAGTCGGCCGTCGACTACGCGCTCGCCCAGCTCGGCAAGCCGTACGTCTGGGGCGGCAACGGCCCGTCCGGCTACGACTGTTCGGGGCTGGTCCAGCAGGCCTACCGGCGCGCGGGGATCAGCCTGCCGCGGGTGGCCGACGACCAGTACGCGGCGACCACGCCGATCAGCGCCGGGCAGCTGCGCCGCGGCGACCTGGTGTTCTGGTCCGACAGCGGCCGGGCGTCGGGAATCCACCACGTGGGGATCTACCTGGGCGGCGGCAAGTTCGTGGAGGCGCCGCGGCCGGGCACGACCGTCCGGGTCTCGACGCTCAGCGCGGGCTACTACCCGACCCACTTCGGGCGGCCGTAGCCGCGGGAACGTGACGGGCCCCCGGCGGCGCGATGCCGCCGGGGGCCCGTGCCGCGGCCTCAGGGCAGTTGCGGCGCCGAGCAGCCGTGGCGCTGGGCGGAGCGGGTGGCGAAGGTGCGCAGGGCGTCCTTCTCCAGCGCCGGGTCGGGCGCGGCGGCCCGGTTCCCATCGAACACGGTGTCCACCGTGAAGAGGGCGGTGCCGCCGCCGGGGCAGGCGGCGGTGGCCCAGGCCAGGCCGTCCCTGCCGCCGGCCGGGCCGGTGACCGGGTAGTCGGCGACGGCGGGGAGGCGGTTCGCGAACGGCGGGTAGTACGCGCCGAGGCGGAAGCGCGGGGCGTCCTGGCCGGCGTACAGGAAGCAGTCCTCGACGGGGGCGTCCGGATCGGCCGGCGACTCGTTGACGGTGCCGGACAGCCCGGCGCAGGTGCCGCTCGCCGCGCCGTCCGGGACCTTGACGTACCGGGTGTCCGCGGGGACGTCGGTGATCTCCGGGCCGGAGGGGGCGGTGCAGCCCCAGACCCGGGCGGCACCGTCCGCGGCGCGGGCGGCGATCCGGGCGAACCGGGCGCGCTGGGCCGGGTCGTCGAGGAGGCGGTCGCCGCCGGCGGGGACGGTGTGGACGGTGACCAGCAGTCCTTCCTTGCCCTGGCCCGGGCAGTCCAGGGCGGTCACGGCGGTCGCGCCGGCCCGGCCCTGGAGGTCCAGCACGCCCCGGCGGCCGTGGCCGAGCGGCATCACCATGCTGGTGGCGAGGCTCGGGCGGTCCCGGCCCAGCGTGTGCAGCGCCGTGCCGACCCCCTCCGCGCCCCGGTCGATCCGGACGTCCAGGTAGCCGTTGCCGGGACTCCCGGCGTCGTCCACGGAGCAGGCGGCCAGGCCCTCGGGCGCCCCGGCGTCCTTGCCGCGCACCCGGTCCGCCCCGAGCAGGGCCCTGACCTCGGCGGTGTCCACGCTGCCGTGGCAGAGCCCGGCCAGCGAGCGGCCGTCCTGCCAGCGGTCGTACCCGCCGCCCAGGTAGAACACCGCGCCGGCGGCGAGGACCAGCCCGACGGCGGCGGCGACCGGGAGCCGCCACCGCCGACGGGCCCCGCGCGGTTCCGCGGGCTCGGGCGTCACTTGTTCTCGCCGCCGCGGCCGAGGGCGGAGGCGGCGTCGCTGCGACCGGTGTTGTAGATCGTCCGCATCTGCTGCTCGTCCCAGTCGACGGCGGGGGCGTCCGGGTTGAGGCCGGCCCGCTGCTGCTGCCACTTCTCGACCATGGCGCTGATCCCCTCGTGTCCGCTGCGGCCGTTGGCACCGGTGAGGGTGTTCTCCTCGATCTTGCCGGCCGCGGTCGCGTTGATCTCCTCGGTGGCGTTCATCTGCCACCCCATGATCCCGCTGCCGAGCAGGCTCTGTGCCACGTCCGCCACGCCGGGGACCGGGACCAGCTTCAGGGGGGTGCCGATGCCCTGGTACATGCCCTTGGCCCGCCAGGCCGCGACCTTGGTGTCGTCGTCGCGCTGGTCGAGGATGGCGTCCGCCTGGACGGCGTCGTACACGCCGAGGGCGACCGAGGAGTTGGCCATCACGCCCTTCCACTCCTTCTCGCTCACGTTCGGCGGGAGCTCGGCGAGCTGCTGGGCGACGTGCACCATCTCGGCCTGCTGGACGATGTGGTGGGACTCGGGGTCGTCGGCGACGCCGCGCAGGACCCGGATCAGGGAGCCCTTGTCGGTGGCCATCCTGGTCTCCCCGGTGACCGGGTCGACCCAGACGCCGCTGGCGTCCTCGCCCGAGTGGTCCTTGGCGGCGCGGTTGGAGCCGGACAGGATGTCGTGGGTGTCGGCGGCGTAGTCGGCGAGCGCGTTGGCGATCGGGCGCTGCATGCCGGCCGGGAGCCCCTCGTCCTTGATGCCGCCGTCCAGCATGTTGATGGAGTCGCGCATCACCCGGGCCTGGGCCTCGGTGTGGTGCCGGACGCCGTCCTCCTGGCCCGCCCGGTCGCCGGTGGCGGCGGCCTCGATGGCCAGGCCCAGCGAGTGCTTGTCCTGGACGTACTTGGCGTGGCGGTCGATCTCCTCCGGCCAACGGCGGTCGTCCACCAGGTACTTCAGGTTGTCGTTGGTCCGGGGGTCGCCCGGGTCCAGGAAGCGGGTGGAGGCCTGCGGGTTGTGGCTGAGGGACTCCAGGAAGCCGCCCACGGCGTCGCCGCCGCGGCCCTCGGAGAGGTAGTCCCACCTCGGCTGGGTGGAGTCGGGCGACCAGAGCCCCTGCGGGGTCGTCTGGGCGCTGCGCTCGAACTTGAGCAGGCTGTCGCCGTAGGAGTTGAGGAAGTCGGTGTCGTACTCGCCGGAGCGCATCAGGCTGCTCATCAGCTGGTAGCCCCGCGGCAGCGGGCCGCCGTGCTCGCGCGCCACGAGCTGGGGACCGAGCTTGATCATCTCGTTCTCCCAGTCCTGCATGGCCTTGGAGTGGCTCTGGGTGGCGGTGCCCAGGGTCACGCCCAGCGAGGTCTGGAGCTTCTTCATGGCCTCGTTGCGTTCCTTGCTGTACCCCCCGGGGAACTTCGTCGGGTCGTTGACGTCCCGCCAGAAGTCCAGGGTGCCGCGCGGGCCGAGCGTGGTGGCGAACTGCTCGGCGAACGCCGGATCGCTCTTGCGCTTCTCCAGCAGGGAGTTGAGCCTGGTCAGCTCCTCGACCGAGAGGTCGCCGCCCTTTCCGGCCAGGGCGAGCGCGTCGGAGAGGTCCTTGCGGGCCTCGGTGGCCTCCTTGAGGCTGTGGTAGCCGTTGGCGTTGAACGAGTGGTCGTTCGCGCCGTTCGGGTCCGAGCGCAGCGCCCAGGCGGCGGCCTGGTCCGCGTCGGCGGCCTGCTGGAGCGCCGCTTCGAGGCTGTGGACCAGGTTCTCCACCGCGCGCTTGCGCTGGGGCAGGAAGACCGTCTGGTAGTCCGGGTCGTGCTGGGCGGTCCTGTCGGTGAGCAGCGGGTGGACGTCGGTGACCTTTCCGGTGCCGTCCACCTTGAGGTGGTCGGCCGGGCCGTCCTCGTCGGCGATCTTCTTGAGCAGGTTCTGCGCGGCGGTGAACTGCTGGGCGGCGTCGGCGAGAAGCCCGGCGATGTCGGCGGACTCCTTGCCCGCGGCGTCGAGCTGCTCGGCGGCCTTCTGGATCTGGGTACGGGCCTGGGTGGCGGCCTCGCCCTCCCAGCCGGCGGCCAGCTTGTTGGCGACCTCGCTGGTCAGCCGGTCCTTCAGGCCGACGTAGCGGGCCTGGAGCGTCTTCCACTCCTCGGCGGCCGCGTGCAGCGGCTCGATCTTGGCGTTGCGGACGATCTCGTAGCTCAGCACGGTGGTGGCCCCCTCAGTTCCCGCCGGACAGGTTCTGCTTGTTGGCGTTCTCGGTCGCCGTGTACTGGTCGGCGGTCTTCCGCAGCCGCTCGGCGATGTCGTAGAGGAGGTTGCCGAGCGTGGAGACCTGGCTGTCCCAGCGGATGGAGCGGTTGCGCAGTTCCGGGCCGGTCTGCCAGCTGGTCAGCGCGCCGTAGGCGGCGGTGGTCTTCTCGTCGGCGGTGTCGTCGACGGTGTGGAAGTTGCCCTTGATCTCGTCGACGGTGCCGGCGCGCGCCTTGAGGTCGGCGGGGCTGACGGTCACCTTGCCGCCGCCCCCGCTGCCGCCCGCGGAGTTGAGTTGCAGGCCCGCGTACCGTTTCCGGTCCTCGTCGTCGAACAGACCGTCCCAGGCAGGATTGTCGGCCAAAGCGTCCCCCGTGTCGGCGTTGTGCGAGTGAAGTCTTGATGCGTGCTTGATGGTTCATTGACCATGACTTGTCACCGTGCCCGATGGTTCCCGGACGGGCGGACGCGTCCGGACCGCCGCAGGCCGCGAACCGGGCCCCGGGCGGGGCGGGTTCGCGGCCTGCGGTGCACGGCACGGTGTGGTGCCGGTCGGGCTCAGGCGGAGGCGGCGTCCAGCAGGGCGGTCTGCTCCGGGGTGAGCTCCAGGGTGGCGCCGGCCAGCAGCGGCGGGAGCTGCTCGACGGTGCGGGCGCTGGCGATCGGGGCGGCGACCGTCGGCCGGGCGGCGAGCCAGGCCAGGGCGACGGAGGCGGGCTCCACCTCCAGCTCGGCGGCGACGGTGTCCAGCGCCTCCAGCACCTTGGGCCCGCGCGGCTCGGCCAGGTAGCGGGCGGCGCCCTCGGCGCGGGCGCTGTCCACGCCCTCGGCGCCGGGGCGGTACTTGCCGGTCAGGAAGCCGGACGCCAGCGCGTAGTACGGGACGGTGGCCAGGCCGTGCTCGGCGACCACGTCCGCCAGCGGGCCCTCGAAGGTGTCGCGGGAGACCAGGTTGTAGTGCGGCTGGACGGCGACGTACTTCGCCAGGCCCTCGCGCTCGGCGAAGGCCAGCGCCTCGGTGAGCCGCTCGGCGGAGATGTTGGAGGCGGCGACCGCCCGGACCTTGCCCTCGCGGACCAGCTCGTCCAGCGCGGTGACGAACTCCTCGACCGGGGTGTCGTCGTCCCGGTGGGTGTAGTAGAGGTCGATCCGCTCGACGCCCAGGCGGCGCAGCGAGTCCTCGGCCGCGGCCTTGATGTTGGCCGCGCCCAGGCCGCTGCGCCCGGCGAGCATGCCGACCTTGGTGGCGATCACGACGTCCTCGCGGTTGCCGCGGCTGCGCAGCCAGTTGCCGAGGACCGTCTCGGACTCGCCGCCGGTGTTGCCCGGGGCCCAGGAGGAGTAGACGTCGGCGGTGTCGACGAAGTTGCCGCCGGCCGCCGCGTAGGCGTCCAGGACGGCGAAGGACTGCTGCTCGTCGGCCGTCCAGCCGAAGACGTTCCCGCCGAGGGAGAGCGGGAAGACGGACAGGTCGGAGGTGCCGAGGCTCACCCGGCTGTGGGTTCCGGTCATGGTGGCAGTCAACCCGATCGCGCGGCCGGGCATTCCGTGAACCGCGAGGTCTTCACGAGGCTGTCGTACCGCTGTCGCACGTGGGGGTGGTGTGTCCCGCGCGACGGGGGTCCGGGGTGTGCCCGAGGTGGGCCGATTCGTTAGAGTCCGTGCCATGGCTGACAACGACTACGACCCCGCCGGCAGCACCCAGATGTTCCGGGCGTTCGTCGACGAGAGCCCGGCGCCCCAGGCACCGGGCTCCGTCTCCACCTACGGCAGCAGCAAGGGCGGCAGCCGCACCGGCGTGATCGCGCTGGTCGCCGTCGTCGCGCTGGTCGTCCTGGGCGGCGTCATCTGGCTGGCGGTCAAGTGACCCTCGCGCGGGTGACCCGGACGAGGGTCACCCGCGCGACGGACGCGCGGCGCGTCAGCAGGGCTTGCGCCAGGCGTTCAGTTCGAGCTTCTTCTGCATCGAACTGAAGCCCAGCGACTTGGCCTTGCCACAGAACTGGCCCGTGTCGAGCTTGTACTCGACGTGGAAGACCGCCTTGCCCGCCTTCACGAAGGGGGCGACCCGCTCGCACTCGTCGAACTGCGCGCACTCCTCGTTGACCGCGAAGTCGAAGTCCGCGAGCAGCGCCGGGATCTGGTCCAGGTCGTTCTTCAGGCCGATGGCCAGGCCGCGTTCGTGGGCGAGCTGGGCCAGCATCCGGTTGTACCTGAGCTGGTCGTCTGGGGTCAGCGGGAAGCCGCTGTTCTGGTTGTAGGCCTCGATGGTGTCCGGCTCGACGGCGTCGAAGCCCTTGCTCCTGCACATGTCGAAGCGGGCGGCCATCAGCGGCCTCAGCTGGTCGAGCTTGCGGATGTCGAACCACTTCTCGCCCTTCCAGCCGGTGTCCGAGCCCTGGAGGGACTTGGCGAAGGCGGCGGAGTCGGGGCGGAAGTCCTCCCAGGAGCCGGCGTTGATGTAGCAGATCACCTTGCGGCCCTTGGCGTGCAGCGCGGCCACCACCGAGGCGTCGTTCTCGAAGCCGTCGATGTCGTAGACCGGGACGTCCACCGACTGGTCGACGCCGCCGCCGAGCTGCCACTGCCAGGCCAGGCCCGGGGTGGGCTGCCAGCGGGCGCCGGCCGGCGGCGGTGCCGGGTTGCCCGGCGGGGTGCCGGTTCCCGGCGGGGTGGCGGGCGGCGGGCCGCCGCCGGGTGTGCCCGGGGCCGGGGCGGTGGTGCCCGGGGTGGCGGGCGCGGGGGCCGGGGTGCCCGGGGCGACGGTGGTCGCGTCCGGGGTGCCGGGGGTGCTCGGCGCGGTGGCCGCGGGGGAGTTGCTCGGGGTGCCGTCGGCCGGGTCCTGGTCGTCCTCCGATCCCGAGCTGCTGCACGAGCTGACCAGCAGGGCGGTGGCGGTGGCGAGGGCCAGGGCGGCCGGAAGTAGCCGGTTGCGGCGGTTCACGGTAGTCGGACTCCGGATCGGGTCAGGTCAGTTCGGCGGCGTTCAGGCCGTACGGCAGGGTGCGCCAGGGGTTCTCCCCGGCTCCAGGTACGGCGCAGCCGACGCCGGCTCGCCGGGCGGCGATCAGGGCGGCGGCGTCCGGGGCGTGCTCGGCGGGAACGTCGTAGACCAGGTGGCAGAAGCGGGAGGCCGCGTGCCGACCGGTCCACAGCGGCAGCGTCATGGTGCGGTAGGCGTCCCAGTCGCCCTCGAAGGTGACCAGCAGGTCGGCCAGGCCGACCTCGGCGTAGCCCGGGTCCGGGTGCTCGCCGTGGCCGAACACCACGGTGCCGCAGCCGGCCGCGCGGGCGGCCGTGGCCAGCCGCCGGTAGTGCGCCAACGCGCCCGGGTGGGTGCTGACCTGGTCGAGGTAGACGCCGGTGATGCCGTGCCGCTGGCGGTACGTCAGGATGTCCGCCACCACGGCCGCGTGCGGTCTGCGGCCGTAGTCGGTGTCGGTGTAGCCGACCAACGGCAGGCCGGCGGCGCGGAGTTCGTCCGCCGCCTCGGCGAAGACGTGGTCCGGGACCTCGCCCGGGCCGTCGGCGAGGTTGAGCACGACGGCGGCGATCCGGGCGGGGTCGGCGGCGGCGACCGCCCGCCAGGCCGCCGGGTCCACCGCGGGGTGGACGTACAGCGGCACCAGCAGGCGGCCGTCGGGGGTCTGCCCGGCGGTCATGCGACCACCGGGTCGGGGGTGGGGGCGGCGGTGCCGAGCCACAGGTCGCGCAGGGTGTCGGCGAGGTCCGTCTCCGGCCGCCAGCCGAGCTCCCGGGCGGCGGCCGACACGTCGGCCTGCTGCCAGGAGACCGCGGCCGAGCGTTCGGAGCCCGCCCCGCTCTCGTCGATCCGGCCGGTGAAGCCGGCCGCGGCGACCAGCCCGTCGGCGATCGCCCGGACCTGCCGGGCGTGCCCGGAGGCCAGGTTGAGCACCCGGGGGAGCGGACGGTCGGCGGTGACGGCCAGGCCGACCGCCTTCGCCACGTCCCGGGCGTCGACGAAGTCGCGGTAGGCGGAGAGGTCGCCGACCGTGACCACGCCGTCGGCGCCCTCGGGCGCCACCCGGCGCAGCTCGGCGGCCAGCCGGCCGGGCAGCGAGCCCGCCGGGGCGCCGGGGCCGACCGGGTTGAACACCCGCAGCACCACGGCGTCCAGCGGCGAGCCGGCCACCGCGAGGGAGCCGGCCAGCTTGGTCGCGCCGTACACGCCGACCGGGCGGGCGTCGGCGTCCTCGCAGAGCGACTCGCCCTGCGCGCAGACGCCGTACTCGCCGGCCGAACCGATGTGCACCAGACGGGCCTTCGGGGCGCCGAGGGAGAGCGCCTCGCAGAGCACCGCCGGGCCGCGGGCGTTCACCTCGGCGAGCTTCACCGCGCTGCCGGCCACCGCGCCGGCGAAGTTGACCACCGCGTCGGGGGCCAGCGCGGACAGTTCCTCGCCGAGCGGGCCGGCCTGGGCGGTGGCCAGGTCCAGCCGGAGGTCGTGGGCGGGCCGCCGGCCCGCGGTCAGCACGGTGGCACCGGGCAGCGACCGCAGGACGGCGGCGGCGTGACGGCCGAGGAAGCCGTCGCCGCCGAGGAGCAGTATTCTCACGCGGCCCGTCCGTCGCTCTCGACGCCCGCGGCGGCGGGCTCGGCGTCCTGGTCGTCCGGCGCGGTGCGGGCGGCCGGGATCGGCAGCTCCGCGACGCCGGACGTGATGCCGGTCGACTCGAAGGGCATCAGGACCGGGCGGATGGTGTTGAACTCGGCGTTGGCCCGGTCGTAGTCGTCGGGCCGGCCGATGTCCAGCCAGTAGCCGCCGAACTCGTACGCGGACGGCGGGGTCCCGGCGGCCAGCAGGTCCAGCACCAGCTCGTCGAAGCCCAGTGGCAGGCCGGGGGTGTACTTGGCGAGCGCCGAGCGGGAGACGCCGTACACGCCCATCGAGACGCGGTAGTCGATGCTGGGCTTCTCCTGGAAGCCGGTGATGCTGCCCTCGGCGGTGGTCAGCACGCCGAAGTCGATCTTGACCTGCCGGGCGTAGGTGGCGATGGTCAGCGGTGCGTCGGACGCCTCGTGGTGCTTGAGCACCCCGGCGAAGTCCAGGTCGGTCAGGATGTCGCCGTTCATCACCAGGAAGTGCTCGGGCAGGCGGTCCTGCATGGTGAGCAACGGGCCCATGGTGCCCAGCGGGCTGTCCTCGACGGCGTAGCCGACCCGCAGGCCCCACTGGGAGCCGTTGCCGACGTAGGCGCGGATGATGTGGCCGAGGTGGCCGATGGCCAGGGTGACGCTCTGGAAGCCCGCGGCGGCGAGCTGGCGCATCACGATCTCCAGGATCGCGTGCTGGTCGCCGATCGGGACGAGCGGCTTGGGAAGCGCGGTGGTGTACGGGCGGAGACGGACGCCCTTACCGCCGGCCAGGATCACTGCGTGCATGGTGTTTCCCCCACGGAAAGGATGTGCAGGACACGAACCTTGGTTACCAGGACGAGCAAGCTCGGTCGCGGCGGATCAGACGTTGTAGATGTCGGTCTTGTACCGGGCCAGGTTGGCCGGGTCGCGGAAGAACTCGATGGTCTGCTCCAGGCCCTGCTCCAGGCTGAAGGCGGGGGCCCAGCCGGTGGCCCCGCGCAGCCGGGTCGCGTCCGCGACCAGGCGCATGACCTCGGAGTTGGTCGGACGGATGCGCTGCTCGTCCTCCTTCACCACCAGGTCCACGCCCATCAGCTTGCCGACCAGGGTGACCAGGTCGCCGACGGAGATCTCGCCGCCGGTGCCGGCGTTGAAGGTCCGGCCGACCACGGCCTCGGCGGGCGCGGTGCCCACCGTGCGGAAGGCGTTGGCGGTGTCCTTGACGAACATGAAGTCGCGGGTCGGGCGCAGGTCGCCGAGGGTGATCTCGGTCTGGCCGGCCGCGACCTGGGCGATCACGGTCGGGATGACGGCGCGCATCGACTGGCGCGGGCCGAAGGTGTTGAACGGGCGCAGGGTGACGACCGGGGTCTCGAAGCTGGCGTGGTAGCTGTCGGCCAGCCGGTCCCCGCCGGCCTTGGAGGCCGCGTACGGGGACTGGGTGTTGATCGGGTGGTCCTCGGTGATCGGCACGGTCTGCGCGGTGCCGTAGGTCTCACTGGTGGAGGTGTGCACCAGGCGGGGGATCTCCAGGTGGCGCACCGCCTCCAGCACGTTCAGGGTGCCGGTGACGTTGGTGTCCACGTACGAGTGGGGGGCGCGGTAGGAGTAGGGGATCGCGATCAGGGCGGCCAGGTGGTAGACCGCCTCGGTGCCCTTGACCAGGCCGTTGACCGAGCCCGGGTCCCGGACGTCGCCGAGGACGATCTCGACCGAGTCCAGCACGTCCTCGGACAGGGTCTCCAGCCAGCCGAAGGACGAGAACGAGTTGTACTGGACCATCGCGCGGACGTGGTGCCCGTCGGCGACCAGGGTCTCGACGAGGTGGGAGCCGATGAAGCCCTCGGCTCCGGTAACCGCGACGCTGCTCATGCGGATTTCGCTTTCTCGATCTGCCGGGGCGGTCCGACGCGCTGTGGTGCGGCCGGCCGCCGTGGCCCGGTGGGTGTCTCAGGTGGAGCGGGTACGACGGTGCACGCGAAAGGAGGCGTGCGGGACATTCGTTGTGTTCAGCGGTGCTGGGTGGTGCGGCCGAGCGCGGGCCCGGCGAGTGCGGTGAGGACGACGGCGGCCGTCCCGCAGCCGATCAGCTGCAGGACGATCGGGTCCGCACCTGCCAGCAGCCCGGCGCTCTCGGCGACCGCGGCGGCCAGACAGACGAGGGCGGTGCTCCAGCTGAACCCGAAGGCGTTCAGCAGCAGCGCCAGCCAGAGCGAGCCGCCGAGGAGCAGCATCGCGCCGAGCTGCGGCACGCCGAGCGCGGGGGCGCCGGGCCACAGCACGGTCGCGGCGGCGTCCAGCGCGGCCACGGTGGTGAGGTAGATGAACAGGCAGCCGAGCAGGATCGCGCCGGTGCGGCGGGAGAACTGGCCGCTGGTGTGGCTGGTGCGCAGGGCGGCCACCGCCAGGGCCCGGTAGCGGAAGAGCAGCCACTCGGCGAGGCCCAGGCTGAGCGTCAGCGCGATCATGGCCGGGCCGGTCGGGGTGGTCGAGGTCTCCTGCGCGGGGTGGCCGCCGGTCTGCACGGCCTGGTGGATGGTCCCGCCGAGGCCGGCGATCAGCGTGAGCGCGCCGCAGGCCAGGCCGAACAGCAGGTGCGGGACCTCCTGGCGGACCGGCAGCCTCATCACCACGGACTCGCGTTCGCCGCCGCGGATGCAGACCAGCAGTTCGCGGACGGCCAGTCCGACCGCCAGCGCCAGCGAGGCGAGCAGCACGACCGTACGGACCACCTGCGGGACGTCCACCGCCAGCACCACGCCCGCGCCGACCGAGGCCGGGGCCAGCGCCAGCAGCAGGAACTTCTCCCGCCCCAGGACCAGCAGCACGGTGGCCGCGCCCAGGTAGCAGGACTGCCCGGCGGCGAAGGACAGCGCGCCGAGCGGCCCGCCGACCAGGTAGGCGGAGGCCGCCGCCACCAGCGCGCCGAGCGGGGCGCCGACGGCCAGGCAGACCGCCGCCTCGCGGCGGCGCAGCCGACCCAGCCAGCGGTAGGAGCGGTGCGCCAGCGCCTGGTTGAAGCCCCAGCTGACCAGCGTGGCGACGGACAGCGCGAGCATGCCCGAGGGCAGGCCGAAGCGCATCCGGGTGGTCGCGAACAGGTTGGCGCCGAGCAGGTAGCCGAGCCCCGGCAGGGCGAACACCAGGCCGCGCACCACGCAGCGCCAGGGGTCCGCCCGCCAGGGGTTGGCGAACTCGGAGCTCGGGCCGGGGTAGCGGCGCTCGACCTTCTCGAACAGCTCCTCGGCGACGGTGAACGCGTCGGGGCGGCCGTACAGCAGGGCGGCCTGCTCGTCCGAGAGGCCGTCGGACTCCAGGAAGGCCGCGATCTCGTACGGGTGGACGGCGTCGGCGCAGACGTCGCGCAGGCGCTCGGCGAGTTCGTCCAGCGGGTCCGCGGGGAGGTAGAGCGACTCCTCGGGCTCCGGCTCCGGCGGGGCGGGGCGACGGCGCTTGAGCGGCAGCGTGCGCAGCTGCATGGTGTGCTCGGGGCCGCCTTCGCCCGGGATCAGACGCAGAGGACCGCTCATGCGTCCACCTCGCTGTGCTCGGCGGCCGCCTCTCGGCGGACGCGCCCTTCGACGGTTCGCTCTTCCCCGGCCTCCGGCAGGGGGTGCCTTCGACGCCCGTTCACGCCCCGACCTCGCTCGGCTCGGGACGGGCGGCGGCCGGCCGCTGGCTCCAGTCGGGGCTGGGGACCTGGTCGGTGACGGCGACCACGCCGCCGGGCATCCAGCGGGCGGTGCCCAGGAGTTCGGTGTAGATGCCGCGGAAGCCGTCGATGTTCTGGCGGAGGGTGAACTGCTCGATCACCCGCAGCCGGGCGCCCTCGCCGAGCCGGGCGCGCCGTTCGGCGTCGCGCAGCAGCTCGATCGCGGCGGCCGCCATCGGTTCGGGTTCGCGCGGGGGGACGACCAGTCCGGTGTCGCCGACGGCCTCCCGGACGCCGCCGACGTCGGTGGAGACGGTCGCGCGGCCGCAGGACATCGCCTCGATCAGGGTGAACGGGAAGCCCTCGCTGATGCTGGAGAGCATGACCACGTTGCCCGCCGCGTAGGCGTCGGTGATGTCGGCGACGCGGCCCTCGAAGGCCACCGAGTCGGCTATGCCGAGCTCGGCGGCCAGGGCTATGCAGCCGTCCCGGTACGCCTCGCCGCCCTTGGGCGTGCCGCCGAAGAGCCGCAGCCGCGCCTCGGGTATCTCGCGCCGGACGATGGCGAAGGCCCGGATCAGCGTCTCCAGGTCCTTGATCGGGTCGACCCGGCCGGCCCAGCTGAGGGTGGGCGTCTCGGGTTCGGGGCCGGCCGGCGGGAAGGCCGCCGGGTCCACCCCGTTGTAGACGGTGCGGATGTGCGAGGACGGCGTGCCGCCGCGCTCCTCCCAGCGCCGGTTGTACCGGTTGCCGGGGGTGACCAGCGCGGCCTGCCGGTAGCTCTCCTCGGCGAGCATCCGGTAGAAGCCGAGCAGCAGCGCCTTGACCGGCCAGCGGTACGGGCCGGTGCGGTAGCCGAGGTAGCGCTCGCGCAGGTAGATGCCGTGCTCGGTGAGCAGAAACGGTACGCCGTACTGCTGGGCGGCGATCAGCCCGGGCAGGGTGGCGAGCCCGCCGCTGGCCGCGTGGGCGACGCCGTCCTTGGGCGGCTCGACCGAGAGCGGCCGCAGGGCGTGCTCCAGCAGGTCGGTGGCGTTCAGGGCGTCGTGCAGGGTGGGCCGGGAGACGGCGGTCGGCAGGTAGTCGCGGGTCCAGACCTGCTGGAGGGTGCGCAGCGCCCGCTCGCTGCGCAGCGCCGGGCTGAGCAGCCCGCGCCGGGCGAGGTCGGCGAAGCCGTACAGCTCGGTGCCGAAGTGGGTGGTGTAGACCGGGTCGAGGATGGAGTGCAGGAAGCGCTCGTACGCGTTGAGGAAGCGCCGCATCTCCTTGCCGCGGGGCGGCCGGCCTTCCGAGGCCGGCCCCCACAGCGGTGCGGTGGTGACCGACCGCACGTTGGCGGGCAGCTCCCATGCCAGTGGTTCGTGGCCGGTTCCGGTGACGGCGATGACGTCGAACTCGACGTCCGGCATGCCTTGAACGAGCTGGTCGCACCAGACGCTCACGCCGCCGTGCTGGTGCGGATACGTCCCCTCGGTGAGCAGGGTGACGCGCATTCCTGTCCCCCCTCCTGTTCTTGCGTCGGTTCCGGTCTGGATGACCGGAACGGGAGCCGTGGCGGGGCCGGGCCGGGCGCCCGGCCCGACCCCACCAGCGGGTGGTACCGGTTACCGGTTGCCGGGGCGTCCGGTGGTGCTGCTCGGCGTGGCCGTCCCCCCGGAGGCCTTGCCGTTCTTCGCCGCGGCCTTGTCGCCGTGGTGGCCGTTGCCGCCCTGCCCGATGTTGCCAGCGGCGGCGTCCTTACCGGGCACCGGGGTTCCGCTACCGGGGACCAGGGACGGAGCGGGCTGGCGGGTGGTGTCGCTCGGGCCCGCCGGGACCGGGGTGGCGACGCCCTGCGGGACGACCGTCTTGTCCGCCGGCGCCGGGGCCGGGACGGACTTGGCCGCGACGCTCGGCGCGACGGCGGCCGGGGCGGTCGGCGCGGACGGCAGCTGCAGGGTGACGCTGCTCTGCAGCGCGCCCGGGGCCACCCAACCCGAGAGGGTACCGGCGTAGGACGAACCGAACCCGGTCGTTCCGATGGCCAGCTTCTGAGCGGTTCCGGTCGGCATGGTGGCCTGGACCTGAACGCCGGACGGCGCGTTCACGGTGACGGTGTTGCCGACCCGGTAGGCGGTGACCTGGCCGGAGGCGAGCGCCGTGTTCCAGGCCGCGCGGCGCTGGAACTCCAGGCCGATCTCGCGCTGGCTCAGGTTCACGATCGGGGCGCTGTCCGCGTGCAGCGAGCGGTAGGTGCCGAGGATCTTCTCCAGCACCGGGTACAGGATGCCGTCCTCGGCGAGGTTCGACTGGTGCACGAAGTGCGGCCGGGGGTCGTTGCTCAGCACGTGGCCGAGGTCGATCCGGGCCTCCAGCGGCACGATGTACGACTGGTAGCCGGTGTTGACGTCCAGCGGCTGCGGCAGGCAGGTCGAGTTGGCGTTGTTCTCGCAGACGCCGCTGCCGCCGTTGGCCTTGCTGGTGTAGATCCAGTTGTACTCGTCGGTCTCCTCCTTCGCCGTGCCGGCGTTGTAGAAGACGTTCATCGGGTACCGCGGCACGGTCAGCGTGGAGGTGCCGACGGCGCGCTGGGCGGCCTCGCGGGAGGCGTCGCTGGCGGTGAACTTGATGCCGTTGGCGGCCAGCGCCGGCGCCAGGTTCGGGTTGTCGCTGGTCTCCTGCGGCGCGGTCAGCAGCCCGGAGTGCTCGCCGGTGACCAGGGTCTGCGGGTCGAACCGGAGGCCGCGGGCGGTGGCCCAGTCCGAGTTGTTCCTGATCTGGGTGGAGACGGTGTTCTGGTCGACCCAGACCGTTTTGCCGGCGGCGTCCTTGGAGCAGCGCCACGGCACCACCGAGACGTCCTGGACGCAGCCCAGGTACGGGTGGGTGTAGGTGTGGTTGATCCAGCGGTAGCTGTTCTGGTCGGTGATCAGCTGGTCCGCCGCGGCGTCCACGGTGGTCTCGTGGTCGGCCTTCCAGTCCTCGCTGCCGCCACCGTTGAACACCATGTCCAGGGTGAAGCCGTTGGCGGTCTGCCACTGCTTGAGGCGCTGGCCCTCGGCCTGGGTCATCCGGATCGGGTTGGCGGAGTCCGGGGTGCCGGGCGGGCAGGTGACGTCGCCGGGGGTGCACTTGAGGACGGTGTCCCAGCGGTCGTCGGCCAGGAAGACGTCGTCCACGTGGGTGGCGAAGTAGTTGCGGTCGTAGCCGAGGTGGACGCCCTGGGTGAGCCAGTCGACCATGCCGCGGGCCAGCAGCCGGTACTGCTGCTGGTACTGGTTGTAGACGAACGTGACGACCAGTTCCTTGCGGCCGTCGTGGGTGTACTCGCCGACCAGTGAACCGCGGGCGGTCGCGCCGGGTATCGGCGCGTCGACGAGCGGGACGAAGGAGGCGCCGGCCGGCAGAGCGGCGAGCGGGGTGGCCAGGTAGCCGTAGCTCTCGCTGACGTTCGCGTCGTTGTCCTCGAAGGGGACGCTGCCCTTGAGGTACCCGAACGGTCCCGAAGTTCCGGCCGCGGTGGTGGCGCCCTGGAATCCGTCGAGGGTGCCCGCGAATCCCGGATTCTGGGCGTAGTTCAGCCCCACCGCGGGACTGGCCCACGTGTACGCGTCGATCTGGCGGACGTTGAATGCGGCTTCGTAGCTCGCGATCGCCGTCATCTCGGCGGCACTGTTGGGGAAGGGGTTTTCGTTGGGCAGCACGATGCCCTGGAACTTCCCCCGGGACTGGCCGTTCACCGTGTCGCTCAGGAAAGCGGAGTTGATGACGGGGCGGTTGGGGTCATTGAGGCTGACGACCTTGTAAGGCGTGCCCTGGCTCTTCAGCTCGGCGGTGATGGCCGCGACGGACGGGCCGCCGTCGTCGATGACCAGGACGGTGAGGTCGATCCTGGGCGGCGCGGTGTCGCCGTGGGCCAGGGTGGTCTGCAAGCCGCTGGCCAGCAGGACTGCCGCCGCGCACGCGGCGACTCTTCGGGTCGCTCGACCCATGGTGATCCTCCCCTTGGTACAGGCGTCGCGCTGCTCCGCGCTCGCCTGCCCGTGTAGCTGTTCGCGGGCAGCAGGCTGCCCGGGCCCATCCTGGTCGAGGGACGGCAGTGCGAGGGACCAATCGGGCGAGAGTGCAGCGAACCTGTTACCAACGTTCATGGCGAAGCCATGAAGGCGCTGATTGTGACCGGAACCGTACCGGCGGCGCAAATAATGAATTGAAAATGAAAAACCGGAAGCTGAGTGCTACAAGCGGTAACCGACGGTGTGGCTCGGCGGGTCGGGCGGGACACCTACACTGTCGTCGTTGCGCATGACACTCTTGCACATCCCACCGCCCGGTCGGGCAGGTTCATGCAATATCGGGCACCGCTGTGCCATGTGACAGTCCGAATATGCAATGGAGGCGCTCGCGTGGTCGATCAGCATACCGAGCCGGCGGGATTCCGGAGCGTACGGAATGCGTCACCGGAGCCGTACGGAACGCCGCTGGTCGGGCGCAGTCTCGGTTTGCGGGGTGCGCTGAATGCCCGCGATCTGGGCGGCTACCGGGCGGCTGACGGGCGGATTCTCCGGCGCGGGGTGGCACTGCGCAGCGATGGCCTGAACCATGTCACCGCCGAGGACATCGGCCCGCTCGGCGCGCTCGGCCTGCGCAGCGTGGTGGACCTGCGGAGCATGGGCGAGGTCCGCGAGGCCGGCCTGGACCGCCTGCCGGCCGGCGTGACCCTCCACCACCTCCCACTGCTGGCAACGGACTTCGACGTCTTCGTGCTGGTCCGCGACGCGCTGGCCGACCACAGTCCGCAGCGCCAGCGGGCGCTGCTCGGCGACGGCCGGGCGGCCGCCCTGATGACCGGCCTCTACCGCTGGTTCGTCACGGACCGGGTGGCGCGCGAGCGCTTCGCGGCCCTGCTGCGCCTGCTGGCGGCCCCGGAGGGCCCGCCGCTGCTGTTCCACTGCACCGCGGGCAAGGACCGCACCGGCTGGGCCGCCGCGCTGCTGCTGACCGCCCTCGGGGTGGACCGAGGGACCGTCCGGACGGACTACCTGCTCACCAACGAGCGCTCCGCCCCGGTGGTGCGGCGGGTGCTGGACGACCTCGGCGGCCGCGGCCTGATGCGCGAGCCCGAGCTGCTGCTGCCGGTCTTCCGGGCCGACGGCGGCTACCTGGACGCGGCTTTCGCCGAGGTCGAGGCCGGCTGGGGCGGCTTCGACGCGTTCTGGCGGGACGGGCTCGGGCTGGACGACGAGGTGCTGGCCGGGCTGCGCGCCAACCTGCTGGACGACCCGGTGGCGGACCCGGTGGCCGGGCCGGGCGGCGGCCCGGCCACCGGCGGCCGGCTCAGCCCTCGTTGATCAGCCCCTCGCGCAGCTGGGTGAGCGTCCGGGTGAGCAGCCGGGAGACGTGCATCTGGGAGATCCCGATCTCCTCGCCGATCTGCGACTGGGTCAGGTTGCCGAAGAACCGCAGCATGATGATCCGGCGCTCGCGCGGCGGCAGCTTGGCCAGCAGCGGCTTGAGCGACTCCCGGTACTCGACGCCCTCCAGCGCGAGGTCCTCGTAGCCGAGCCGGTCGGCCAGCGGCCCGTCGCTGTCCTCCTCGCCGGTGCTGGAGTCGAGCGAGCTGGCGGTGTACGCGTTGCCGACGGCGAGGCCCTCGACCACGTCCTCCTCGCTGACGCCCAGGCAGACCGCCAGCTCGGCGACGGTGGGGGAGCGGTCCAGCCGCTGGGAGAGATCGTCACCGGCCTTGGTGAGCGCCAGCCGCAGCTCCTGGAGCCGCCGGGGCACCCGGACCGACCAGCTGGTGTCCCGGAAGAAGCGCTTGATCTCGCCCACCACGGTGGGCATCGCGAAGGTGGGGAACTCCACCCCGCGCTCCGGGTCGAACCGGTCGATCGCCTTGATCAGGCCGATGGTGCCGACCTGAACGATGTCCTCCATCGGCTCGTTGCGGCTGCGGAAGCGCGCCGAGGCGTACCGGACCAGCGGCAGGTTGAGCTCGATCAGGGTGTCGCGGACGTAGGTGTGCTCGGCGCTGCCGGGCTCCAGCGCGGCCAGCCGCAGGAACAGCGAGCGGGAGAGCGTCCGGGTGTCCAGCGCGGAGCCGGGCGGCGTCTCCGGCGCCGCCTCGGGGCCGGGCGGCCGGACCGGTTCGACCCGCTGCCGCGGGACCAGGTCCTCGACGACGACCGTGCCGTTGGCCTGTCCAGCGTGGATCTCCGCAGTGGCCGGCTCTCCGGACATGCACCCACCCCCTTGTGACTGTCAGCTGAACGGGGGCCGTCGCGCGGAGGTTCCCGGCGAGGGCCTTCCCCCTCCATACCGGAACACGGTCCACGGCAAACCCGAACGTCGCAAGATGTCACGTCGGGGTAACTGGCTGCAATGTCACTCTTCCCAGGAGTTGCCGGTCCGAAGCCTGGTCAGGATCCGGGAGAGCAGCCGGGACACGTGCATCTGGGACATCCCCAGCTCGGTGCTGATCTGGGACTGGGTCAGGTTGGCGAAGAACCGCAGCATCACGATCCGCCGCTCCCGCTCGGGGAGCTGGACCAGCAGGTGGCGGACCATGTCCCGGTGCTCGACCTCGGCCAGCGCGGAGTCCTCGTAGCCGAGCCGGTCGAGCAGCGCCAGCCCGCCCTCGTGCTCCTGCGCGGCCTCCAGGGACGCCGCGTTGTAGGCCCGTCCGGCGTCCAGGCAGGCCCGTACGTCCTCCTCGGGGATCCGCAGGCTGGCGGCGATCTCGGGCACCTTGGGGGCCCGCCCGTGCAGCACCGTCAGCTCCTCCATGGCGCCGCTGACCTGGACCCAGAGCTCCTGGAGCCGGCGCGGGACGTGCATGGTGCGGACGTTGTCCCGGAAGTAGCGCTTGATCTCGCCCAGGATGGTCGGCAGCGCGTAGGTGGGGAACTGGACGCCGCGGCCGGGGTCGAAGCGGTCGATCGCGTTGATCAGGCCGATGGTGCCGACCTGGACGACGTCCTCCATCGGCTCGCTGCGGCTGCGGAAGCGGGTGGCCGCGTAGCGGACCAGCGGGATGTTCACCTCGATCAGGGCGGCCCGGACCCGTTCCCGCTCGGGGGCGTCCGGGGGCAGCTCGGCGAGCCGCTCGAACAGCACCCGGGTCAGCGTCCGGACGTCCACGGCGGGGCGGCCGCCGGGGCCGCGCAGCCGGTCCGGGCGGAGCTCGCCGGCCGGGCTGGTGATCGCGGCCAGCACTTCGTCCACGGACATCTCACCCCTCCCAAAGTCGTCAACGGCGGTCCCTGCGGAGCGGGTGTCGCGGCTGGTTCACTACCTCGCCATGTCCGGCAAAACCGGTCATAGCATCACAAGGTGGGCACACGTCGGGCAAGCACCCGACGGAGGTGTGTTGGTGGGGCGTTCAACCTTTCCCGGGCCGGCCGGCGAAGCGCCGCAAGGGTCGTTCCGGGGCAGAGCGAGGCGCCCCGTCCGGAGGCCGGACGGGGCGCCGCGGTCCGTCCGGGGGAAGGGCGCTGGGGCGGGCTCCGGACGGGCTGGGTCGGACGGGGTGGAACCGGACGGCCGCTCAGACCTCGACGTCGGCGATCACCCAGGTGGCGAACTCGCGCCAGAGGCCGGCCGCGGCCTGGTGGTCCGGGTGGGTGAGGTAGGCCTGGAGGGCGTCGCGGTCCTCGACCAGGCTGTTGATCGCGTAGTCGTACGCGATGTCGCGCTCGGTGGTGTTCCAGCCGCACTCCCACTCGCGCAGCTCGGGGATCACCGCGCCGAGCGCGTCGAAGGCCTTGGCGCCGGCGAGCACGCGCTCTTCGTCCTTGCTGACGCCTTCGTTGAGCTTGAACAGGACCAGGTGCCGGATCACGATTGCCGCTCCTCGCGGACGGGGACAGAGGGTCGCGCTCACCGTAGCCGGTGCGCGGGGCCGGCCGTCATCCGGAGGAGGCCGTCCGTCACTTGATCAGACCGGTCATGAAGGTGCCGACCGCCTTGGCCGCGTTCGAGATCCCCTCGAACCCGAGCTGGACCAGCTCGGCGGACCGGGAGGGCGAGGTGATGATCGAGTAGAGCACGAAGACGAGCAGGAGGACCATGCCGATCTTCTTCGCCTGCGCCATCGGGTGACCTTCCTCCGAGCTGTGCGCCGCCGTCATCCGGTCCCCGAGCGGCCTGCAGGGGCAGCTTATCCACCCGGACGGGCTATCAAGTGTGCGACGCGTTCGGCCGCCGGGACGAAGGTCCCCGCGAGTGGGGCCTTTCTCCGGGTGCCCGGCCGAGGCCCGGGCGGCAGGATGGAGGACGTGCCGGGGATCTGGCAGGAATCCCCCGGTACGTGGATCCGGAGCTCCCCGCTGTGGGACCGGTCGCCGCGGCTCCCCCCGACGCGGCGCCGGTTGTGGGACTCCGTCGGGGGAGCGGTCAGTCCCCCCGAGCCGCTCCCCCTCCAGGCTCCGTACGGACCGGGCACCGGTGGTCATCGGCCCGGGGTGCGGAGCCGCTCCTCGTGCCCGCGCGGGCCTGCTCCCCGGCACCGGACGGCAGGCCCGCGCCGGACGAACGCCGAGGGCCCGTCCGGATCGGACGGGCCCTCGGGCTTTCGAGCGGTAGCGGTGGGATTCGAACCCACGGTGGAGTTGCCCCCACACACGCTTTCGAGGCGTGCTCCTTTGGCCGCTCGGACACGCTACCGAGAGGAACTCTACCGGAGGTGTGGCGCAGTCACGAAATCCGTATCGCCACTGCGGTCGGCGGGCCTCAGCGGTGGGTGTCGAAGAAGGCGCGCAGCTGCTCGCCGCACTCGTCGGCGAGCACGCCCCAGATCACCTCGGGGCGGTGGTTGAGCCGGCGGTCGCGCATCACGTCGAAGAGCGAGCCGGCCGCGCCGGCCTTCTCGTCGAGGGCGCCGTAGACCACCCGGTCGATCCGGGACAGCACGATGGCGCCGGCGCACATGGTGCACGGCTCCAGCGTGACGACCAGCGTGCAGCCGCTCAGCCGCCACTCCCTGGTCTTCTCGGCCGCCTGCCGGATCGCGACCACCTCGGCGTGCCCGGTCGGGTCGCCGACCGCCTCGCGCTCGTTGTGGCCGCGTCCGATCACCTCGCCGTGCCGGTCCAGGACGAGCGCCCCGACCGGTACGTCGCCGGTGGCCGGCGCCAGCGCGGCCTCGGCCATCGCGAGGCGCATCGGCGCCGCCCAGCGGTCGCGGACCGGGTCGGGGCGGACGGGGGCGGGCAGCGGGGGGACGAGCGGGACGGTGAGCGGGGTGGATGCGGGCTGCATGGCATCCAGTGTCGGGTATCCGGTGGCGGACACCGGCATGACCGACCCCGCTACCGGACGGCCTCCAGGACCTCGCCGCAGCCCAGGGCCTCGGCGATCTCCTCCAGGGCGTCGCCCGGCACCGCGCCCTCGCCGCTGAGCGCGAGCAGCGCGTCGGAGGCGAGGCCGAACTCGGTGAGCAGGTGGGCGTCGCCGAGCGGGCCGACCGGGACGCCGCCGCGGGCGTCGGCGTCCTCCTCGTCCTGCTCCTCGGCCTCCTCGGCCTCGTCCAGCAGGTGGTCCAGGTCGCCGAACTCGCTCTCGCCGGCCTGGTCGACCAACTCGTCGGTGAGGACGGCGCCGTAGGAGCTGCGGGCGGCCGCGGCGCCGTCCGACACGAAGATCCGCGGGTCCTCCTCGCCGTCCACGCGGACGACGGCGAACCAGGCGTCCTCCTGTTCGATGAAGATCAGGACGCTGTCGTCGTCCTGGGCGGAGTCGCGGGCCAGATCGGTCAGATCGGCCAGGGTTTCGACGTCGTCGAGCTCCGTCTCGCTCACATCCCACCCGTCCTCGGTGCGAGCAAGCACTGCAGCGAAGTACGCCACCAGGGACACTCCCAAGATCATCGGTCTCGGCTGTCGGCGCGCACGGGCGACGCGGAATTCTGGCCGCCCCCGCGCCAGAGGCGGTCCGCTTGTTCGGACCGTCCCATCGGAATCGTGACAGAAAGCCCGCCCTCGCGGGGGGTGTTCGGCAGCGCGTCTTCGCAGGTCGTGTCGGAAGGACCGGGTGGCGGGCGGTGAAGTCGGGCCGGGGCGGTCCGGGGCCGGTCGAAAATTGCTCCGAACGCCCGTTGGGATCGGGGCGGGCCGTTTCGCGGGCCGTCCGGGGGCGGGCGGGGCCCGCGGCTGGGGCCTGCCAGGGCGGTGCGGGGGCCGTGTCCGGGCGTCGTCCGGGCCGGTCAGATCCGGAAGGTCCGCATCCGCATCGCCTCGCGCATCCGCCGCTCCTTGGTCCGTCGGGGCTGCACCCGCTCCCGCAGCTCGCGGGCCTCGGTGAGCTCGCGCAGGAAGACGGCCCGCCGCTTGCGGCGCTCCGCCTCGGTCTCCGGATGGTCGTACGGCGGGCCCGGGCTGCGGCCCGCCCCGTCGACGGGCTCGTCCTTCGAGCCGTCCCCGGCGTTCGGGTTGCTCGTCATAAGACGTGACATTCCCCGAACGGCCCGGTTGATACCACAGGGGGCAGTTCCGTCCGGACATCCGCGGCGGGTCACGGCGTGTCACCGGAACGTCACCCGGTCCGGCACGCGGGTGGGGCACGGCGGTCGTACACCCGTCCAGGACCGGGCTAACCTCGGTACATGCGTCTCCACGTCGTCGACCACCCCCTGGTCGCCCACAAGCTCTCCACCCTGCGCGACGAGCGCACCGACTCGCCGACCTTCCGTCGCCTGACGGACGAACTGGTGACCCTCCTCGCCTACGAGGCCACCCGGGACGTCCGCACCGACGAGGTGGAGATCACCACCCCCGTGGCGGTCACGACGGGTACCCGGCTCAGCTACCCGCGACCGCTGGTGGTCCCGATCCTGCGGGCCGGCCTCGGCATGCTGGACGGGATGACCCGCCTGCTGCCGACCGCCGAGGTGGGCTTCCTCGGCATGGTCCGCAACGAGGAGACCCTGGAGGCCTCCACCTACGCCACCCGGATGCCGGACGACCTCTCCGGCCGCCAGGTCTACGTGCTCGACCCGATGCTGGCCACCGGCGGCACCCTGGTCGCCGCGCTCAGGATGCTGATCGAGCGCGGGGCCACCGACGTCACCGCCGTGGTGCTGCTGGCGTCCCCCGAGGGCGTCGAGGTGATGCAGCGGGAGCTGGCGGGCCTGCCGGTCACCGTGGTCACCGCCGCCCTGGACGAGCGGCTCAACGAGAACGGCTACATCGTCCCCGGCCTCGGCGACGCGGGCGACCGCCTGTACGGCACGGCCGGCTGAGCCTCCCCACCCGAACCACCGAACACCGAGAGCCCCCGGCACTGCGTCTGCCGGGGGCTCTCGGTGTTCGGCGCCTCAGCAGCTGCCGGTGGCGGTCGGGGTGGGGGAGGGCTTGGTGGCCAGCGCGAGGGCGGCGGCGGCCTGGGTCTCGTCCAGCAGGGCGTTGTAGCTGTCGCCGATCACGAAGTCCACGGTGGCGTCGGTGCGGGCGTCGGCGGTGACGGCGGCCCCGGCGATCTGCGAGCCGACCAGGGTGCCCGCGCCGGCGCCGGCCGGCCCGGCGATCACCTGGGCGGTGCCGGGCACCTTCTTGTCCAGCTCGGCCGGGGCGTTGCCGACCTTGCCGATGACGAAGCCGCGCTTCTTGAACTCCTCGGCCGTCCGGCCGGCCAGACCGGCCTTGGTGGTGGCGTTGTAGATGTTCACGGTGACGGCGGCGGGCTGCGGGACGGCGTGCGGGTCGCCCTGCGCGGCGGCGGGCGCGCCGGAGGCGCCCGGGGTGGCCCCCGGGGTCGGGGCGGCCAGCGCCTTGCCGGACGGGGTCGCGCAGGCCTGGGCCGAGGCGCTCTTGTTCCTGCCGGTGAAGATGTCGTACAGCTGCAGGCCGCCCAGGCCGATCAGGGCCAGGGCGAGCAGGCCCGCGAGCGCGGCGATCACCTTGCGGCTCTTCTTCGGGGGGCGGCCCAACCGCGGGTAGGTGTTGCCGGTGACCCGGTACTGCTTCCCCTTGAGGCCTCGGGGAGTCAACATGCTCACGGTTTGTCTCCCCCTCGTGCCGGGGCGGGGTCGGGATGACGGATCGGCCGGGTGGGGACTTCCCCCGCTGCGGGCGGAATCCCCTGGTCGCGGCCGTAGTCAGCAGCGTAGTGCCGTACGGCCTCGAAGGTACTAAACGATCATCATCTGGCGTACCCCGGTACCCGAAAGGGGGTACCGGGGTACGCGCGGACCGCCCTCCGCCGGGTGGCGAGGGGGCGGTCCGGAAGAGCCCGTGGCGGCCCGGCGGTCCCCGTGGCGGGGGCCGTCACTCCATCTCGAGGACGCGGGCGTGCAGCACCTGGCGCTGCTGCAACGCGGCCCGGACGGCCCGGTGCAGGCCGTCCTCCAGGTAGAGGTCGCCGTGCCACTTCACCACGTGGGCGAAGAGGTCCCCGTAGAACGTCGAGTCCTCGGCCAGGAGGGTTTCGAGGTCGAGTTGCCCCTTAGTGGTCACCAGCTGGTCGAGTCGCACCGGGCGCGGGGCGACGTCAGCCCACTGGCGGGTGCTCGTCCGGCCGTGATCCGGGTACGGCCGCCCATTGCCGATGCGCTTGAAGATCACACGGAAAGCCTACCGTTTGGGCGGCGGATGGCGCAGCAGCCGCGGCGCCGCCACGCGCGCCGGTGTGAACTGCGCGTGGACGAATGCGGCTGTTTGATGGGAAATGTCGCGAACATCGCCCGGTGCCGATCGGGTTCCGAGTCGATGAAAGCCGATGCCGAAGCGTTCCGAAGCGTTCCAATCCGCTCAGGAGTGTGCACCGATGTCCTCCGACCCCACCCCGCAGGCCGTCCGGGAGATCGCCGACGGGTACGCCTTCACCGGCCCCGCGCTCGACCTCGGCGCGGTGCTGCTGGACGGCACCGCGTACCCGGACGCCCGGGTGCGCGTCCCGCTGGGCGTGCTCAACCGGCACGGGCTGGTCGCCGGGGCCACCGGCACCGGGAAGACCAAGACCCTCCAGCTGATCGCCGAACAGCTCTCCGGGCAGGGCGTGCCGGTGTTCCTGGCCGACGTCAAGGGGGACGTCTCCGGCGTCGCCGCGCCCGGGACGCCGAGCGAGCGGACCACCGCCCGGGCCGCCGAGGTGGGGCAGCAGTGGACGCCCCGGGGCTGCCCGGCCGAGTTCTACTCACTCGGCGGGCAGGGCGCGGGCATCCCGATCCGGGCCACCGTCACCAGCTTCGGGCCGCTGCTGCTGGCCAAGGTGCTCGACCTGAACGAGACCCAGGAGTCCTCGCTCAGCCTGGTGTTCCACTACGCCGACGGCAAGGGCCTGGAGCTCTACGACCTCAAGGACCTCACCGCGGTGATCGCCTTCCTCGCCTCGCCGGAGGGCAGGGAGGAACTGCGGACCATCGGCGGGCTCTCGGCGGCCACCGCCGGGGTGATCCTGCGGGCGCTCACCGTGCTGGAGAACGAGGGCGCCGGGGCGTTCTTCGGCGAGCCCGAGTTCGACACCGCCGAGCTGCTGCGGACCACCCCGGACGGCGGGGGCGTGGTCTCGGTGCTGGAGCTGCCCGCGGTGCAGGACCGGCCGCGGCTGTTCTCCACCTTCCTGATGTGGCTGCTCGCCGACCTCTACCAGGAGCTGCCCGAGGTGGGCGACCTGGACCGGCCCAAGCTGGTGTTCTTCTTCGACGAGGCGCACCTGCTGTTCAAGGGTGCCTCCAAGGCGTTCCTGGAGGCGATCACCCAGACCGTGCGGCTGATCCGCTCCAAGGGCGTCGGCATCTTCTTCGTGACCCAGACACCGCGGGACGTCCCGTCCGACGTGCTGGCGCAGTTGGGCAACCGGGTGCAGCACGCGCTGCGCGCCTTCACCCCGGACGACGCCAAGGCGCTGAAGGCCACCGTCTCGACCTTCCCACGGTCCTCGTACGACCTCGGCGCGGTGCTGACCTCGCTGGGCACCGGCGAGGCGGTGGTCACCGTCCTCTCCGAGAAGGGCGCGCCGACGCCGGTCGCGGCGACCAGGCTGCGGGCGCCGCAGTCGCTGATGGGGCCGCTCGGGGCGACGGACCTGCGGGCGGTGGTGGACGCCTCGCCGCTGACGGCGCGCTACCGGGACGCCGTCGACCGGGAGTCGGCGTACGAGAAGCTGGCGGCGCGCGCGCCCCGGCCGGAGGCGGCGCCGGCCGGGCAGCCCGAGCAGCCCGCGCCGCGGCGGGAGGAGCGGGGGGAGTCGGGGGAGCGGGCGAGGGAGCACTCGGGTGCGGGCGGGCTGCTCGGCTCGCTGCTGAACAACCCGGCCGTGAAGTCCTTCGCGCGCTCGGCCGGGCGGCAGCTCGGGCAGGAGATCTCGCGCAGCCTGTTCGGGACGTCCAAGCGGCGGCGCTGACGGGGGGTCGGCGAGTGCGGCGCCGGCCGGTCGGCCGGTGGGGCGGTGGGCGTCGGCCGATGGGGCGCGGCGCCGGCCGGTCAGCCGGCGAGCGCGGCGCCGATCCGGTCCAGGGAGGACAGTCGCATCAGGCCGTAGTTGTAGAACTCCACCTCGGGGACGCCGAGTCGGCGCAGCACGGCGATCTTGGCGGCGAGGTTCTCCGGGCCGTCGCAGTCGGAGGACATCGGGCGCAGGATCACCGCCATGGACCGCGGGTGGACACCGTGCAGGGCGAAGGCGGCGATCTTCTCCCGGACCGCCTCCGGGGTCTTCGCGTAGCCGAGGGTCTCGATCTGGTCGGTGGCCTGCGCGAGGGCCGGGAGGTCGATGCCGGAGAGCCAGCCGGTGCCCGGGCCGCCGCCGTCCATGAAGCTCAGCCGCATGCCGTGCCGGCGGGCCTGCTCGGTGAGTTCGGCGGCGAGCGAGGTGACCGTGGCGGCGGAGGCGTCCACGTAGGCGGCGAAGGCGCCGTCGGCGAGGGCGCTCAGGTCGGCGGGCTCGGCGGCCGCGGACTCGTCGGCCAGCCGGCGGCGCAGCTCGGTGCGGACCGCCTCGGCCACCTCGTCGGCCGGGACGCCGGCACCGGTGGCGGCGGCGCGGCAGTGCGGGCAGAAGCAGACCCCGAGCAGCGCCTCGGCGCTCGGGCCCAGCTCCTCGAAGTAGCGCTCGTGGTGGTAGCCGTGGCGCAGGCCGTGGAAGTGCAGGGACTCGGCGCGGATCGCGTCCACGCCGTACCGGGCCAGTTCGGCGACCAGGGTCAGCGCGTACTCCCGGACCTCCGGGTTCGCCGGGCAGAGCTCGGTGAGGTGGCGGTCGCCGAAGGCGTTGGCCGGGGCGCAGTCGGGGTGGGCGAAGCCGAGCCGGTCGTTGTGGCAGAAGACCGTCCAGGCGTGCAGCTTCAGGCCGCGGCGGCGGGCCTCCTCGGCGGCCTCGGCGAAGGGGTCGCGCCCGTCCAGCGCGGTGGACGGGACGGGGGCCAGGCGGCGGCCCGCCCAGCGGGTCGGGTCGGGGCGGAAGTAGGCCGCGCCCGGCTCCAGGTAGCGGACCACCCGGCGGGGGTTGTGCGGGAAGACGTCGCGGGCCTGGTGGTAGACCGAGGCGAGGGTGACGCCGCCGACCCCGGCGCGGTCGGCGAGGTTGCCGAAGAAGGTGTCGGCGCCCTCGTCGAGCAGGTCAGTGGCGAAGGCGAGGACGGACGACTGCACGGTGCGGCTCCGGAGCTGGGGAGGTGAGCGGTCCACGCTAGCCCCAGCGGTGGGATTGGTCTATACCTGATGCCCCGGGCGGCGTACGCCGCCCGGCCTCACAGGCCGAGCTCGTCCAGCTGCTTGAGCAGGGCGGATCCGGGGCTGTTCGGCGCCGTCCCCTGCGCTGCGGTCCCCTGCGGTGCGGCCGACTGCCGGGCCTGCCGCGCGGCCGGTCGCTCGCGCAGCAGCACGGCGGCGGCCAGTCCGCCGATCAGCCCGCCGAGGTGGCCCAGCCAGCTGACGCCCGGGGTGACCGGCAGCACCCCGATCAGGATGGTCGAGTAGACCGCCGCGATGACGATGCCGACCGCCGCGTCCAGCACGTTGCGGTCCAGGACGCCGCGCAGCACCACGTAGCCCAGATAGCCGTAGACCATGCCGCTCGCCCCGGCGGTCACCGTGTTCGGGCCCTCCAGCAGCCAGACCAGCAGCCCGCCGGACACCAGGATCACCAGGCTGGCCAGCAGGAACTTCTTCATGCCGCGGTACGCGGACAGGAAGCCGAGCACGAACAGCGGCCAGGAGTTGGCCTCGATGTGGCTCCAACTGAAATGCAGGAACGGCATGGTGAACATCTCGGGGAGGTCCCCGACCTGCTCGGTGCGCAGGCCGAAGTCCCGCGACAGCCCGTAGTCGTCCAGCCAGTTGACCACCTGCACCGACCAGATGACGGCCTGGATACCGAGCATGGTGAACAGCGCGCGACGCGAGTCGGCGAACAACTGGGCGAATTTGGCGGCCATGCCCCGACTGTAGGGGCGCCGGGATCGGACGTGCACCCCATTACAGTGACTCGTGTCATTCCGACCGTGAGAGGTGACCACCCATGAGTGTTCGTCCGCCGCTGCCGTACGAGTTCCTGCCGCAGGTGCCGTCCTTCCGGCTCAGCAGCCAGGACCTCACCGAAGGCGGCACGCTGGGCCAGGAGTTCGTCCACGCGGGCGGCAACCTCTCGCCGCAGCTGGCCTGGTCGGGCCTGCCGGAGGGCACCCGGAGCATCGCGGTCACCTGCTACGACCCGGACGCGCCGACCGGCTCCGGCTGGTGGCACTGGCTCGCCCTCAACCTGCCCGCCGACACCACCGAACTGCCGCGCGGCGCCGGGTCCTCGGACGCCGACCTGCCCGGCGAGGCCTCCTTCCACGGCCGCAACGACTTCCCGGGCAACCGGTACGACGGTGCCGCCCCGCCGCCCGGCGCCCCGCACCGCTACGTCTTCGCCGTGCACGCGCTGGACGTGGAGAAGCTGGACGTCGCCGCCGACACCCCGCCGGCCCAGGTGGGCTTCAACCTCACCTTCCACACCCTGGGCCGGGCGCTGCTGACCGCCGAGTACGGGGTCTGAGCAATGGCGATGCCCGACCGTCCGGTCGAGGTCTGGCGGCTGCCCGAGGAGGACGTACGGGCCGGCCGCCGGGCCCCGGCCTGGACGGTCGGGCCGCAGGGGGAACTCGCCGTCCTGCTGGTGCCGGAGCGGTGCCTGGCGCCGGCCGGCTCGTGGCCGGCCGCCCGGCTGCCGTTCGACGGCGAAGTGGTGGTGCACGGCCCGCACGGCGGGTGGCGGGTGCCGATCGCCGGGGCCGGGGTGTCGCCGGACCTGCTGGCGCTGCTGCCGGGCGGGCGGGTGCTGCTGGCCGGGGGCCGGGCCGCGGCGACGGCGGACGGCCGGGAGCGCAACGGCCAGGTGTTCGGCCCGGACGGCCGACCGGCCCGGGAGCTGCGACTCGGCGACGACATCCAGGCGTTGATCACCGACCGGGACGGCCGGATCTGGCTGGCCTTCGGCGACGAGGGCAACCACGGCGACGACCCGCTCGGCCGGTGCGGCCTGCTCGGGCTGGACACCGCCGGGCGGACCGTCTGGCGGCCGGACTTCGAGGCGCTGGGCGACGAACCCCTGGAGGGTCTCGCCGCCGCCACCGAGGGACGGCGGGCCTGGCTCGCCTGGTACGGGGACCGGAGCCACCTCACCGGGATCGACCCCGCCGGGGGCGAGCCGGTCGTCCTGCGGCTGCCGGCCCGGCAGCCGGTCGGCTTCGCGATCGCCGGGGACCGGGCCGTGTTCCTCCAGCCCGACGGTCAGCTGGTCCGGTGCGAGCGGGAGAGCCGGAAGGGCTGGCGGGAGGTGCGCCGTGAGCGGGTGGACGTCCCCGGGGAGCTCGACCGGCGCTGCGCCTACGGGCGGGACGGGGTGCTGTGGTTCCGCTCCGGCGACGGCTGGTTCCGGGTGGCGGCCTGACCCTCGGCCGTTCCGGCGTCCTGGCCTTCCAAGCCCTCCGGGCCCGCCGCGTGCCGGGCGCGGGCGGCGAGCCGGCGCAGGTGGTCGCGGAGTGCCGGCGGCTCGTGCACCTCGAAGGCGCAGTCCAGCGACAGCAGCCGCATCGCCGTCCACTCCAGCGAGTCCGAGTGCGAGCGCAGCCGGCAGCTGTGCCCGTCGATCGGCTCGACCTCGGAGTCGCCCGACCGGAGGATGTGCCGGACCCGGTCGGCCGGGGCGTGCACGGTGGCGACCACGGTGCCGCTCGGTGACGGGCGGTGCAGTTTGCCCGCCACGTAGGCGGCGGCGTCCTCGGCGGGGAGCTGGCGCGGGGTGAAGCGGACGCCGGTGGCGGCCGGGCCGGTCAGCCGGTCGACCCGGAAGAGCCGCCAGTCCGCGCGGTCCAGGTCGTAGCCGACCAGGTACCAGCGCCGGCCGACCGAGACCAGCCGCTCGGGCTCGACCTGCCGCCTGGTCTCGGCGCCGTCGTACGCCCGGTAGCCGAAGCGCAGCCGCTCCCGGGCGGTGACGGCCCGGGCGAGCACGGTGAGGTCCTCCGGGTCGACGGTCGGGCCGTCCCCGGTGAGCAGCGGCACGGTCGCGGAGTTGAGCGTCCCGACCCGCTGCCGCAGCCGGCCCGGCAGCACCTGGAGCAGCTTGCCGAGCGCCCGCACCGAGGCCTCCTCGATGCCCACCACGGCGTGCCCGGCCGCCGCGCGGAGCCCGACCGCGATGGCCACCGCCTCCTCGTCGTCCAGCAGCAGCGGGGGCATCGCGGTGCCCGCGACCAGCCGGTAGCCGCCGACCGCGCCCATGCTGGCCCGCACCGGGTAGCCGAGTTCGCGCAGCCGGTCGATGTCGCGCCGGATCGTGCGGGGGCTGACGCCGAGCCGCTCGGCCAGCTCGCTGCCCGGCCACTCGCGCGGGGTCTGGAGCAGGGACAGCAGGTTCAGCAGCCGGGCCGGGGTATCGCTCATGTTCTTCAGCATGCCGTAACGACTAGGACAGGTTCTGACCTACATGGTCGTTACCGTCACGGACGTGAAAAAGGCGGACGTGAGGAAAGAGGACGGCGGAATGAGCACCGCGGCAGCGGATCGGCGGAGGTGGATCGCGCTGACGATCGTGATGGTCGCCTCCTTCATGGACCTGGTGGACGTCACCATCGTCAACATCGCCATCCCGAGCATCCAGCAGGACACCGGTGCCTCCTTCAGCACCCTCCAGTGGGTCACCGGCGGTTACGCGCTGGCCTTCGCGATCGGGCTGATCACCGGCGGCCGGCTGGGCGACATCCACGGCCGCAAGCGGGTGTTCCTGATCGGGATCGGCGGATTCACGCTGGCCTCGGCGCTGTGCGGGCTGGCGGCCAACCCGGAGATGCTGGTCGCGACCCGGCTGCTGCAGGGCGGGACGGCGGCGCTGATGGTCCCGCAGGTGCTGTCGATCATCCACGCGACCTTCCCGGCGGAGGAGCGCGGCAAGGTGTTCGGCCTGTTCGGCGCGGTGGTCGGGCTGGGCGCGGTCTCCGGTCCGATGATCGGCGCGCTGCTCACCGAGTGGGATCTGTTCGGCCTGGCCTGGCGGCCGATCTTCCTGATCAACCTGCCGGTCGGCATCGCCGGACTGCTGCTCGGCCGCCGCTTCATCGACGAGTCGAAGGCCGACCAGGCGCTGAAGCTGGACCTGGTGGGCGTGGCGCTGGCCAGCCTCGGCCTGCTGATGCTGATCTACCCGCTGACGCACGGCCGGGAGGCCGGCTGGCCGCTGTGGGGCTACCTGTCGATGGCCGGGAGCCTGCCGGTGTTCGCCCTGTTCGTGGTGTACGAGAAGGTCAAGACGCGGCGGGACGGCTCGCCGCTGGTGGAGCTGGCGCTGTTCCGGGTGAAGTCCTTCGCGGCCGGGATCTGCGTGCAGCTGGCCTTCGGGGTGGCGCTCGGCATCTTCTTCCTGGTCTGGACCCTCTACATGCAGGTGGGGCTGGGCTGGAGCCCGCTCAAGGCCGGTGCGACCGGCATCCCGTTCTCGATCGCGGTCTCCACGGCGGCGGGCCTGTCGGTGCAGAAGCTGGTGCCGCGGTTCGGGCGCAAGGTGCTGCAGACCGGCGCGCTGGTGATGGCGGCGGGCGTGCTCGTCTACATCTGGGAGGCGGACCGGTACGGGACGGCGATCGCGGCCTGGCAGATGGCGCTGCCGCTGGTGGTGATGGGCCTCGGGATGGGGCTGATCGTCGCGCCGATCACCGACGCGGTGCTGGCGGAGGTGCCGCGCGAGCACGCCGGTTCGGCGTCCGGGCTGATCAACACCGTGCAGCAGGTCGGCAACGCGCTCGGGCTCGGCCTGGTGTCGGTGGCCTTCTTCGGGGCGATGGACGACGTGGTCGTGCCGGAGGCGGTCGGTACGGCGTTCGGCGGGGCCTTCGTGCACGCCATGTGGTGGGTCGCCGGGGTGCTGCTCGCCGTGTTCCTGCTGATGTTCGCGCTGCCGCGGCGGCGCAAGGCGGTCGGGCCGGTGGCCGGTTCCACCGCGGAGGAGCGCGAGCCCGTCCCGGCCTGACGGAGCACTCCCGTTCGCGGGCCCCGGTCGCGCGGCGCGGCCGGGGCCCGCGTCGCGCTCTGGGAAGGCCCGGCCGCGGTGCCGCCGGGCGGGCGGGCCGACCGTCGGTCAGCGCGCACCGGACGGGGCGGGGGCGGCGGCCGTACGGGTGGTGGTGCGCGGCTTGGCGGCGGCCTTGGCCTCCTTCGCGGCGCGCTTCGTCTCCTGCTTGAACTCCCGTACCAGGGTCAGGGATTCGGGGCCGGTGATGTCGGCCACCGAGCGGTGCGCGCCCTCCTCGCCGTACGCCCCGGCCGCCTCCCGCCAGCCCTCGGGCCGCACCCCGTACTGCTTGCCGAGCAGGGCCAGGAAGATCTGCGACTTCTGCTTGCCGAAGCCGGGCAGGGCGTTGAGCCGGCTGAGCAGCTCCTTGCCGGTGCGGACGTTCTTCCACAGCGCGGCGGCGTCGCCGTCGTACTGGGCGACGAGGAACTGGCAGAGCTGCTGCACCCGCTTGGCCATCGCGGCCGGGTAGCGGTGGACCGCGGGCTTCGCGGAGAGGAGCGCGACGAACTCCTCCGGGTTGTAGGTGGCGATCTCGTGGGCGTCCAGGTCGTCGTGGCCGAGGCGCTGGGCGATGGTCAGCGGGCCGGTGAACGCCCACTCCATCGGGACCTGCTGGTCCAGCAGCATGCCGACGAGCGCGGCGAGCGCACTGCGTCCGAGCAGCTCGTCGGCCTCGGGCTGCTGTGCGAGCCGGACGGTGACGTTCATGGGCTTGCCCTCCTCGGAGTTGACGTCGGGTCGGCGCCCAGTCTGGTGGAAGCGGCGTTGGCGTACGCGGTCAACACGCCCGTATCCGGGGAAGTCTTGTCTGTTCAAGGCCTTGTCAGAGCGGCATTGTTCGTTGGCGGAGCGGTTTCCGGGCAGGGCATTGGGGTGGTGCGGACAATTTTTTGCCCGCCCCTGTCACATCCGTCGGGTGCCCCGGGTCAGGGGAGTGTCGAACCGAACAGCCGTCGAATGGGGAGCCCTCCGATGTCCATCGCCCACACCGTCGTCACCGTCCTCGGCGCCCTCATGGTCGGCTTCTCGGCCTACTCCGTCTTCGTCGGCGCCGAGTACGTCGTGAAGCCCCTCGCCGACTACGGCGTTCCGCGCGCCTGGTGGACCTGGCTCGGCGTCGCCAAGGCGGCCGGCGCCCTCGGCCTGCTGGTCGGCCTCGCCGTCCCGGCCGTCGGCTACGCGGCCGCGGTCGGCGTCGTCCTCTACTTCCTCGGCGCCGTCGTCACCGTCCTCCGCGCCCGCGCCTACGCCCACGTCCCCTTCCCCCTCGTCTACATGGCGCCCGTCGCCGCCTCCCTCGTCATCGCCCTCGCGGCCTGAGCCGGAGGGCCCCTGCCCGCGCCCCCGCCTCCGCCCCGCCGGGGCGGGCCGACCACGGCCCGCCCCGGCGGTCTGCGTGTTCATCCATTCGTGTCGTTCCCATGCGTGGACATGTCGGCAACTCGTTTTGTTCGCATGGCCATTCGAGGCGGAAAGAGGAAACGGGAAACCCTGCCGATCCCCGTTTGGCCGGCTTGATCGCATGCCAAGATTCCAGGCGGAAGCGAGGGGTGACCGCTTCCGGTCCACCACGCAGCAGATGCCAGGGCATTCGGATCCAGGATGGGGGTTGGCATGAGCGCGTCCAGATTGTCGTCCGGCGAGTTCGGGCCGGAGCTGCGCAGACGCCGGATCGCCGCCGGGCTGACCCTCACGCGGTTGGCCGAACTGCTCAGCTACAGCAAGGGCCACTTGAGCAAGATCGAACGCGGCCACAAGTCGCCCCCACCCCAGCTGGCCCGCCGCTGTGACGTGCAGCTCGACGCGGGTGGCGAGCTGGAACGGCTGCTGGCCGTACGCGGCGCGGCCGAGCCGTCGCAGTCCGGTGGCCCCACCCGGAACGGCGCCCGTGACAAAGGGAAGCCGCCGCTCGGAGGAGACCGTGAGGACGCAGGTTGGCCAGGGTCCCTCGGGCGGCGGCAACTGCTTGCCGTCGGGGCCACCTCTCTGCTCGGCGGCGGGCTCGCTGCGGCTTTGCCGACGGCGGCCTCGGCGACCGCCGTCACGGAGTCCGCCCCCGTGGAGATCTTCCGGGCCCAGTTCGACCAGATGCGGCAGCTCGGCCAGTCCAGCGACCCCGGCACGCTGATCCCGCTGCTCACCGTCCAGACCCACACCTTGCGCGAACTCGCCAGCCGGACCGACCCGGTGAACCGGGGCCGACTACTCGTGCTGGCCGCGCGGTACGCGGAGTACACGGGCTGGATGGCGCAGGAGGCGGACGACAACGCTTCCGCGCTGTGGTGGACCGCTCGGGCCGTCGAACTGGCACAGGACGGCGGAGATCGTGACCTGGCGTCGTACGCGCTGGTCCGACGCGCCCTGGTCACCTTCTACGCGGGCGACGCGGCCCGGACCGTACAACTGGTCGAACCGGCGCAGGACGACGCCCTGCCGCCACGGATCCGCGGCCTCGCGGCACAGCGGGAAGCGCAGGGCCACGCTCTCACCGGCGACCACACCGCCTGTCTGCGGAGCCTCGACAGAGCCCGCAACCTGTTGGCCAGGGCCGACGCCGAGAACGGTGGTGCCCCCCTCCTCGGCACCACCCACCTGGCCGACCCGGCCGCCATGGTCACCGGCTGGTGCCTGTACGACCTCGGCCGCCCGGGCCAGGCCGCCGAGGTGCTGGACCACGAGTATCCGAGGATTCCGGCGCACGCCGTCCGTAACCGCGCCCGGTACGGCATCCGGCGCGCCCTCGCCCACGCGGCCGCGGGTGAACCGGAGCATGCTTGCGCACTCGCCGCGGAACTCCTGCCCCTGATCCCGGCACTGCGGTCGGCCACCATCCGATCCGACGTCCGCAGGCTCGCGCGCGAGCTGCACCGGTTCCGGGCCAACCGACCCGTGCAGGACCTCCAGCCCCTGCTCGCCCGGGCACTGCACCCGTAGACCGCCCGAGCCCCGGTCCGTCCGCGGGCCGCCACACCATCCCTCACTCACCTGGAGAGGTGATTCCGTCATGCCCGACATCTTCGTCAACTACCGCACCAGCGATGAGGACACTGCCGCCACCGTCATCGAGCGCGAGCTCTCCCGGCGGTTCGGAACCGAGCGGGTGTTCCGTGCCAGCAAGTCCATCAAGATCGGCCGCTCCTTCCCCCAGGAACTGCTGATCGCCGTCCGGCGCAGCAGCGCACTCATCGCGGTCGTCGGTCCGGGCTGGGCCGACGCCCGCACGGCGGACGGCCGACGCGCGCTGGACGACCCGGAGGACTGGACCAGGCGAGAGATCATCGAGGCCTTCGAGAGCGGAGCCCGGGTGGTTCCGGTGCTCGTCGGCAGCACGACACGGCTCGACCGACGGCTCCTCCCGCCGGAGATCGCCGAGCTGGCCGACTGCCAGTACCGCCGGTACTCCAACCGCGACGCCGAGAGCTGCCTGCGACGTCTCGGCGACGACCTGGCCGAAGCGATCCCCCGGCTCGCGGAGGCGGAGCGGCAGATCGCCAGGGCGACGGGGATGGCGCAGACCCACAACGAGATCGGCCGGGTGAACGGCAGCGTGGTGCAGGCCGGCGACTACCGGCACGACCAGAGCGGCGGGATCGGCAATGTGGGCCGCGACGTGGGGACCTTCATCAACAACGCGAGCGGTCCCGTCCATACCGGGAACGGCACGCAGCACAACACGATTCGAAACGGTGGCGTCGAGTTCCACGGCGACGGCAGCAACTACGTCGAACGCGGCACCGTCAACAACGACTTCGGCGGCCGCGGTGGCCGCGAGGACCGGCGGCCGTGAGCGAGCACGAGGCCTGGTCGTGGATCGGCCGTGCCGAGGGCCAGACGCACACGGGCAGTGGGAACCAGTACAACTACTTCGTCTCTGATACGGACAGGCTCATCCGTAGTGGAGGGGATCCGCTGCGGGTGGCGGCCGCGCATCGACGTTGGCTGAGCGAGCGCTTCGTCCGACCGCGCGGATACCGGGAGGCGTTCGAGAGGCTGGAGTACCCCGGCACGGCCGTCCTGCTCGCGGGAGCCGAAGGCAGCGGACGTCGCACGGCCGCCGTCGTACTGCTGCACCGAGCGGGTGAACGGGGCGACCCGTTCCGTGAGGTCGCCCTGGACGAGCGGCACGATGAGCCGGGCGAACTCGCCAAGGGCGAACTCGTCCTGTTCGACCTTTCGGACCTTTCGGACCAGCAGATCGTCGACGCGCAGAGCCTGGTGAGGTCGTACTGGGCCAAAGTGGAACGTGCGAAAGGCCGCCTGGTCGTGGTCCTCTCGCAGGACCGCGAGTACCTCCTGCAGTCGGAGGTCCGGCAGCTCCTGGTGTCGATCGGGCGGCCCGCGGGTGACCAGGTGCTGGCCGAGCACCTGAAGTGGGCCGACATCACGGTGTCCCGCGAGGAACTGCGCGGGTCGGCGCTCGGGAAGCTTCTGGACAGCGCCCCCATGCGGGAGTTGCAGCGGTTGCACGAGCTCGTGGTCGAAGCGCGCTCGGTGGGCGGCGAATTCGAGGAATGGGCTAGGAAGGCCTGCGAAGCGGTTCACGGACGCGCCGATGAGGTCGCGAAGCAGATCGCCGGCATCGGGGACGGGCGCCAACGGGCGCTGCTCTTCACGGGGGCGATGCTGGACGGCGCCCCCGCGGCCGCGGTGTTCCAGCTGTCCGATCAGCTGCTGGCGAGGGTCGGCCATCCTGAGGAGGACCAGCCCCGACTTGACCGGGCGGACCTGAAGCAGCGGGTGCGAGAGCTCGGGATGACGGTGCAGGACGGAAGGATCGGCTTCAAGGAACTGGCGTACGCGGAGGCGGTGCGGGCCCACGTCTGGCTCTACTACCCGGATCTGAGAGAGGCCTTCGGAACGTGGGTCGGAGACACGATCAGGGCGCCGTGGCTGGGCACCCCCGATCGTCGGCGGCTGGTGGGCCGGTTCACCGAACAGGCCCTGCACGCCGGTGATGTGGGCCTGCTGACCGGCCTGGTGGAGGTGTGGGCGAAGGAGACCAGGTTTCTGCCGGAGGCGATGCTGGTACTGGAGGAGGGGGTCACGCACGAGACCTGCGGCTCTGCCTTTCGGGCGAAGATCTACGAGTGGTCGGTCGAGTCGCAGCCGCACGCCAACCTGGTCCGGGTCCTCGCACGAATCTGCGCCGACGCGATGGCCACGCACCACCCCGATCAGGCGCTCGTCCGACTGCACCACCTCGCACGGGGGGAGAGGGCCGACGGCCCGCGATACGGCCGTGAGGCGTTGCTCGAACTGGTCGACAGGGGCGAGCGGTTGTACCGGAGGCTTCTGGAGCGGGCCTGCGAGGGCATGGAGAAGAGCCCGCCGGTGCGATCGGACGTCGACATCTTCCTCGCACTGGTGGATCCGCTTCCGGTCGGAGTACTGGACGGGGAAGCCGTTCGGGGATGGCGGGGAGTGCTGTCGGCGGCTCAGTCCCCGGATACGTGGGCGCCCGGAGTCAGGAACTGGCTCTCGGCCGCTCGACGGGCGCCGGACGGCGGTGAGCGGCTGATGAGGATTCTCGTCCGGGCGGCCGACGGCCGGGTTGGCGTGCTCAGCCGCTACTACCTGCTCGCCCACGACTGGTCGACCGGTCCCGATGATCCGCCGGGGCCGGTGAGCCGGGCAGAGATCGCGACGCGCTTCCGCCGAACGATCGACCGCGCGCAGGGGATTGGACCATTCGTCGGGGCGGCCGAAGGGAGAGGGCTGTGAAGGGCATAGGAAAGGTGCTGCTCGTCGGTCTGGCGTTGGCGGCGGGTTCGGTGACCGCCGTGCTCGGGCTGTTGGCCAGGTGGCCGGTCTGGTTGTGGGCGGTGCCGTCGGCGATGGCCCTTCTGTTGGCCGTTCTACAGGCCTTGGCCGGGACTCCGAAGCCAGAGTCCCAGGAACCCCCGTGGGAAAAGACCAGAGTGACCGGAGTAGCGCTGCCGAGTCTGGTGCCGGACTACGACTTCCAGTTCTCGGCCACGGTGTGGTGGCGCCCGATTCCGAACGCCACGGGACTGGTCCATGCGGACCCCGCAGGCCTGGCGGTCGAAACGGTCCTGGAGCGAGCTCGTGCGGTGACGGAGTGCGAGATCCCGGGACGTCTGGACTTGGTGCAGCACCGGCTGAACGGCGTCCTCGGGACGCAGAGCCAGGACCGATCGGGGCTGGTGGAAGCGATGGGCGGGCGGGTCGAGCTGAGACTGTCGGAGGATGATCGGAACCGGCTGGGGAAGCTGTCGGAGGTGCGGAAGACCGAGGAGGTCTGGGAGCACGAGCGGCGCTATGAGCAGAGCAGGCGGGCCTATCTGGGCGACGACGTCCTGAAGTCGCCGGGCAGCGCTGTGGTGTGGTGGCTGGCCCGCCATGACGAGCAGGTCAGCGAGGCGGTCGACTTGATCGGCCCGCTCGCACAGCTTTCGGCAGCTGCCAACGACGAGGCCGTGAGTGAGCTGTACACGCATCTGGTACCGGGGGCGGGGCCGTTCCCGGACGACGTCGGGGACGACGAGGGCGGGTCTGCGGAACCGTCCGGACCGTGCGGTCCGACCGGGGGGCCGTCGGTGATCGGTCCGTTGAGGCAACTGCTGGACGACGTTGACCTGGATGAGGATTCCGATGAGCGGAAGGTCTATACACATCGGTTGGCCGACTTCACCGATGCGGCCGGCCGGCCGGAGTTCGCCAGATTGATCCGGGAGAAGCTTCTGAGGGAGGACGACGCCGCACCCGGTGGGCTGGGACCGACGGAGGAGTGACGGCTGGAGAGCTGCGTGGAGGGCGAGCAGGAGGGAAGTGCGTGTGCGGGCGTACGTGAGGAGGCGCGTGTGCGGGGCGCGTGGGGGTCGGGGAGCGCTCGGCCGGGGGAGTGGATTTGCGTGGGGGGAGCGAGTCATTTCATATGACTGTTTCTGTTGTGCCGGTGCGGTGAGCTGACGGCGGGTCATCCTTGGTCCACTCGACGTGTCCAGAAAGGCTCGCAGCCGTGACCCAGCCGTTCGAACTGCCGTCCTTCTACGTGCCGCACCCGGCACGTCTCAATCCCCATCTGGAGGAGGCGCGGTCCCATTCCACCGGCTGGGCCCGGGAGATGGGGATGCTGGAGGGCTCCGGGATCTGGGACCAGGCCGATCTGGAGGCCCACGACTACGGCCTGCTCTGCGCGTACACCCATCCCGACGCCTCCGCCGAGGCGCTGTCGCTGGTCACCGACTGGTACGTGTGGGTCTTCTTCTTCGACGACCACTTCCTCGACATGTACAAGCGCACCAACGACCGCGAGGCGGGCAAGGCCCACCTCGACCGGCTGCCGCTGTTCATGCCGGCCGATCCGGCCGCCGCGCTGCCCGAGCCGGAGAACCCGGTCGAGGCGGGGCTGGCCGACCTGTGGCGGCGCACCGTGCCGGCGATGGGCGAGGACTGGCGGATCCGGTTCGCGGAGAGCACCCGCAACCTGCTCGACGAGTCGCTGTGGGAGCTCGCCAACATCAACGAGGGCCGGGTGGCCAACCCGGTCGAGTACATCGAGATGCGCCGCAAGGTCGGCGGCGCCCCCTGGTCGGCGCAGCTGGTCGAGTACGCGGCCGGTGCCGAGGTGCCCGCGGAGGTGTCGGGCTCGCGGTCGCTGCGGGTGCTGATGGACGCCTTCTCCGACGGGGTGCACCTGCGCAACGACATCTTCTCGTACCAGCGGGAGGTGGAGGACGAGGGGGAGCTGAGCAACGGCATCCTGGTGCTGGAGCGGTTCCTGGAGTGCTCCACCCAGGAGGCCGCCGACGCGGTCAATGACCTGCTCACCTCGCGGCTCCAGCAGTTCGAGAGCACCGTGTTCACCGAACTGCCGGTGCTGTTCGCGGAGACCGGGCTCGATCCGGCGGGCCGTGCCCGGGTGATGGCGTACGTCAAGGGCCTCCAGGACTGGCAGTCCGGCGGGCACGAGTGGCACCTGCGGTCCAGCCGGTACATGAACGGCGGTGGGGCGGCGGCGCGTTCGGGCGGGTCGGGCGAGGTGGCGCCGGGCTCGGGTGGTGGGCCGGCCGGGCTGCCGGGCGGGCCGTCCGGCAGCAACTGGTGGGACCAGTACGCGATCGGTGGCATCGGCACCTCGGCGCTGGACATCCTGCGCAGCACGGCCGCGGGGGCGCCGACGGCCCAGGCGGCCTCCGCGAAGGAGGGCGCGGCCTCGGCGGCCCGGGGGGCGGCGGGCCCGGCCCGGCGGCGGGCGCGGTCGTACGGCCACGTGCCGTACCAGGCCATCGGGCCGTCCTTGCTGCCCGAGTTCAGGCTGCCGTACGACCTCCGGCTGAGCCCCCACCTGGACGGCGCCCGGGAGCGGGTGATCGAGTGGGCCGAGCGGATGGGGCTGCTGGCGGCGGAGCCGGGCGTCCCCGCATCCGGCATCTGGGACGCCGAGTCGATGCGCGACTACGACCTCCCGCTCTGCGCGGCCGGCATCCATCCGGACGCCACGGCCGACCAACTCGACATCGCCTCCGCCTGGTTGGCCTGGGGCACCTGGGCCGACGACTACTACCCCCGGGCCTTCGGGCACACCCGCGACCTGGGCGGCGCCAAGGCCGCCAACGCGCGGCTGTCGCTGTTCATGCCGGTGGACGGCACCCCCGCGCCGGAGCCGGGCAACGCGCTGGAGCGCAGCCTCGCCGACCTCTGGGAGCGCACCGCCGGTCCGATGACCGTCGAGGCCCGGGGGCGGTTCCGGGTGGCGGTCGAGGCCATGCTGGACAGCTGGATCTGGGAGCTGGCCAACCAGATCCAGAACCGGATCCCGGACCCGGTGGACTACCTGGAGATGCGCCGCTCCACGTTCGGCTCCGAGCTCACCACGAGCCTCTCCCGGCTCGGCCACGGGAAGGCCGTCCCGCAGGAGGTGTACGACCACGGCTCGATGCGCGCGCTGGAGAACTCCGCGATGGACTACGCGTGCATGATGAACGACCTCTTCTCGTACCAGAAGGAGGTCGAGTACGAGGGCGAGCTGCACAACGTCGTCCTGGTGGTGCAGAACTTCTTCGACTGCGGCTACGAGTCGGCGGTCCGGATCGTCGACGACCTGATGCACTCGCGGCTGGACCAGTTCCAGCACGTCGCGCAGAAGGAACTCCCGGTCGTCTACGAGGACTTCGGGCTGACGCAGGAGGCCAGGGAGCTGCTCGACGGGTACGTGGGGGAGCTGGAGAACTGGCTCGCGGGGATCCTGAGCTGGCACGAGGGCTGTCTCCGCTACGGCACGGCCGACCTGGAGCGGCACTTCGGTGCCGAGCGGGACCTGGCGGAGGCCTCGCAGGCCCGGCGGGCGGCCACGGCGGCCGCGGCCGAGGCGCCGACGCCGCCCACGGCCTCGACGGCTCGCACGGTTGCGACGGCTCCCGCGGCGGTGCCGGCGCCCGCGCTGCCGCTCGGGCCGACCGGGCTGGGCACGTCCTCGCTGCGCCTGGGCGCGTCCTCACCGCGCTCGGGGGCGGGCGTGCCGCGCCCGTGAGCCGCTGAGGCCCCCCACCGGGGCGGCGCGACCCGCGCGGAGCCCAGCCCGCGCGGGCGCGCCGCCCCGTGGCTAGGCTGGCCAACCGGGGGCCGGCGCGCGTCCTCCGGCGCGCGCACTTCGCCACACACGAGGGCAGAGAGATGGCTGCGCTACCTGAGGGCACACCCTGTTGGGCCGACGCGATGTTCACCGACGTGGAGGGCGCGAAGGCCTTCTACGGCGACGTGCTCGGCTGGACGTTCGGCGAGAGCTCGTCGGAGTTCGGCAGCTACACCCAGGCGTACTCGGACGGCAAGGCGGTCGCCGCGGTCGTGCCGCCGATGCCCGGTGCGGAGGCCGAGTCCGCCTGGTGCCTGTACCTGGCCTCGCCGGACGCCGGAGCCACCGCGGCGCGGATCCGCGCCAACGGCGGCGAGGTGGTCATGGGGCCGATGCAGATCGGCGACTTCGGCACGATGGTGATCGCCAAGGACCCGGGCGGGGTGGTGTTCGGCGTCTGGGAGGCCGGGCGGCACGAGGGCTTCGAGAAGCAGGGCGAGCCCGGCGCGTACAGCTGGGCCGAAGTGGTGACCCGCGAACCGGCCAAGGCGGACGCCTTCTTCCCGGCGGTCTTCCCGTACGGCGTGGCGAAGATGGACTCCGAGGAGTTCGACTACCGGATGTTCCAGGTCGGCGACCGGCCGGTGCTGGGCCGGATGGGAGCGGAGGGCGACTTCCTGCCGCCGCAGGCCCCCTCGTACATCAGCGTCTACTTCGCGGTGGATGACACCGACGCCGCGATCGAGCGGCTGACGGCGCGCGGCGGCAAGGTGTACTTCGGGCCGACGGACAGCCCGTTCGGCCGGTTCGCGGCGGTCGGCGACCCGCAGGGTGCGGCCTTCGGGCTGATCGACCTCGGGCGGACGGTCGGCGAGCCGCCGAAGACGGTGGACGTCTGATGGGGCGGCCTGCGGGGCGGCGGGCCGCGGGAGGACGGTCCGCGGGGCGGCGGTCTGCCGAGCGACGGATCGCGGTGGGCCGTGGGTGAGCGCGAGGAACTCGCCGAGACGCTGGACAAGCACCGCGACCTGCTGCGACGTACTGTCCGGGACCTCACCGACGCGCAGGCGGCCGAGCGCACCACGGTCAGCGAGCTGTGCCTCGGCGGCCTGCTCAAGCACGTGGCGGCGGTCGAGGCGCGCTGGGCGCGGTTCATGACCGGCGGCGCGGAGGCGATGCGGGGCCGGAACGGGGAGCACGGCCCCGACGACGCGGACACCTGGGCGGCCCAGTTCCGGATGGTGGAGGGCGACACGCTGGCCGGGCTGCTCGCCGAGTACGAGCGGGTGGCGCGCGGGACGGACGAGCTGATCCGGACCCTGCCCGACCTCGGCCTCGCCCACGAGCTGCCGCCCGCGCCCTGGTTCCCGCCGGGCACGGCCTGGTCGGCCCGGCGGGTGCTGCTGCACCTGATCGCCGAGACCGCGCAGCACGCGGGGCACGCGGACATCATCCGGGAGTCGCTGGATGGGGCGAAGTCGATGGGCTGAGTGGGCTCCGGTGGTGGTCGGCCGGCCGGCCGGGCAGCTCTCGCCGGTGGTGGTCGGCCGGCCGGTCGGACAGCTCTCCGCCGCCCGGACGACCGTCAAGGCAGCTCCACGCCCAGGAGTTCGCGCAGCGCCCGGCCGCCGTCCGGGGTGACCCGCAGGGCCCGGCCGGAGCCGATCCGCTCCACCCAGGCCCGGTCCAGCGCGGCCCGGCAGAGCGCCGCGCCCAGCGCCCCGCCCAGGTGGGTGCGGCGTTCCGTCCAGTCCAGGCAGCCGCGCACCACCGGGCGTCCGCCCCGGCGGCCCGCGCGCGGCGGCAGCTCGATCGCCTGCGCGGCCAGCCAGTCCCGGCCGCGCTCGGTGACGGCCAGCCCGCCCACCTCGGTGACCAGGCCGTGGGCGAGCAGCGCGTCCGACACGGCCACGCCGAGGCGCCCGGCCAGGTGGTCGTAGCAGGTACGGGCGCGGGCCTCGGCGCTCAGCCGGGTGGCCTCGCCCAGGCTGCGGGGCGCGGCCGCGGGGCGGGGGCCGGACTCGGCGAAGACGGTGAGGTCCTCGATCAGCGTGGCCACCGTGGGCGTGGCCAGCCGGACGTACCGGTGCCGGCCCTGCCGTTCCTCGGCCAGCAGCCCGCCCGCGATCAGCCGGGACAGGTGCTCGCTGGCCGTGGACGGCGCGACGCTCGCGTGCCGGGCCAGTTCGCCGGCGGTCCAGGCACGGCCGTCGAGCAGTGCGGTGCAGAAGGCGGCGCGGGTGGGGTCGGCGAGCAGGGCGGCGAAGGCGGCGAGCGTCATGCCTCCATGGTCGGGGCACGGGGACGTTTCGGGGGACGGGTGGAGGGGCGGACGAGGAGGCGGATGAGGGGCCGCGTGGGGGAGCGGAGCCGGGGACATGCCTCCAGGGTCGCCCCGGCACGGTTCGGCCGGCGCCGAAACGACCCGGGGCCACGATGGCGGCATGAGCGAAACCACGGTGGTCTCCGACCCCGCGACCATGACCTTCTCCCGCTACGAGGACGTGACGGCGGCCCTGGCCGACCCGGCGCTGGTCCCGCTGCCCGCCGCGCCCCTCGCGCCCGGCGCCGGCCCCGGCACGGTGGCCTGGCTGCGGTCCGCCGTCGCCCGGTTCAGCTCCGGCGAACCGCACGCCCGGCGCCGGGCGCTGGTGCTGGCCGACCTGGAGCGGCTGGACCCGGCCCGGCTGCGGGTGGCCGCCGCCGGGGGCTTCGAGCCCGACGTGCGGCTGCGGGTGGTCCGGGTGCTCGCGGCGGAGCTCGGCCTGGCCGACCCGGAGGCCGTGGCCCGGGACGTCGCGGCGGTGTCCCGGGCGTACTTCGCCGACACCCCGGCCGGCCCGGCGGGGGGCCCGGCGGCGGACCCTTCGGCGGACGCGGCGGTGGCCCGGCTGCTACCCGCGATGGGGGACGGGGACGAGGAGTCGGCCGCGAACCGGATCGGCCTGCTCGTCCAGGCCTGCGACGCCACCGCCGCGCTGGTCGAGGCCGCCCGCCGGCACGGTGACGGGCCGGCCGGCGTGCTGCGCTCGGACCCGCCGGTCCGGACGATGCGGCGGCTCGCCGCCCGGGCGACCGAGGTCGGCGGGGTCGCGGTACCGGCCGGGACGCTGGTCCTGCTGGACATCGCGGCCGCCCAGGCCGGTGCGCCGGAGGGCGTCGCGCTCACCTTCGGCGCCCCGCCCCGGAGCTGCCCGGGCCGCTCGCAGGCCCTGGCGATCGCCGAGGGCATCCAGTACGGCGCCTCCGATCCGGCGGACACCGAAACGCCTCCGGCGCCGGACCTCGGCAAGGCCGAACTCGCCGCCCTGGTACCGGAGATGGTCGACCACGTGCTCGCTCGGGCGGCCGGCTGGACGGCCTGGGACGGCCGCCCGACCGTCAACGGCGACGGCCGGACCTACGCGCCGCACAAGGCACTTCGCCGCATCACCGACCATCTCATCGACCACCTCGCCGAGTTCGAGGCCCGGCTGGCCGGCGAGCCGACCGAGCCGGACCGCTGGCACGCCTCCGGCATCACCACCCCGGCCGACCTCGCCCCGTTCACCATCGCCGACCTGGACGAGGCCCGCAGCCGGCTGACCCGACTGGCCGGGATCTGGTCCCGGCGGGTCGCCGCGCTGCCGGACGAGCGGCTGGACGACTCGCCGGGGACGGGCTGGAGCTTCCGGCAGATCGTCTGCCACGTCTCCGAGGCCGGGTACTACTACGCGGACTCCCTCGGGCACCTGGCCGACCAGGCAGGCGGCGCGACTGAACCGGCCGAAAGCGCGACTGAACCGGCCGAAGGCGCGGCGAACACGACCGGCGGCGCGGCGAACACGACCGGCGGCCCGACGGACGTGACGCGCGGCCCGCTCGGCGCGACCGGAGACCTCGCGAACGACCCGGTGGAGACGGTCCGATGACCCCCTTCGCCGCCCTGCACCACCGCCCCGGCCGGCCGCTGCTGCTCCCCAACGCCTGGGACCACGCCTCGGCCGTCGCCCTCGCCGCCCAGGGCCACCCCGCGATCGGCACCACCAGCCTGGGCGTGGCGGCCGTCGCCGGTCTGCCCGACGGTGCCGCCGCGACCCGTGCGGAGACCGTACGGCTGGCGCGCCGACTCGGCCGCCGCGGCTTCCTGCTCAGCGTCGACGTGGAGTCCGGGTTCAGCGACGACCCGGACGAAGTCGCCGAGTTGGCAATGGAGTTGGCGAGCGCCGGAGCGGTCGGCATCAACCTGGAGGACGGCCGGACGGACGGCACGCTGACCGCGTCCGCCCGGCACGCCGCGAAGGTCGCGGCGGTGAAGGCGGCCGTACCGGAGCTGTTCGTGAACGCCCGCACCGACGCCTACTGGTGCGGCCGGGACGCCCCCGAAGCGGAGGCGCTCCGGCGCCTGGACGCCTACCAGCAGGCGGGCGCGGACGGTGTGTTCGTCCCCGGCCTGGCCGATCCGGCGGTCATCGGCCGGCTGGTCGGCGCGGTCGCCGTCCCGCTCAACATCCTCTGGACGCCGGGCGGCCCGGGCCTCGCCGAGCTGGCCGCGCTCGGGGTGGCCCGGGTCAGCCTGGGCTCGCTGCTGTACCGCGCGGCGCTGGCGGCGGCGGTGGCCACGGCGGCAGCCGTCGCGGCGGGCGAGCCGGTCGGGCCGGTGCCGGGCTACGCGGAGGTGCAGGCGCTCAGCGGGAGTTGAGCGGGTCCGCCCCGGGGCGACGCCGCCCTGCCGGTCGAGAGCGAACCGGAGCGCCAGTACGGCGTCGCCCCGGACGGCCGCACTCGACGGAGCCGGGTGCGGCCGCTCAGCCCCGGCGCCGGACGGCCAGGGACGCCTCGACCCCGTCCAGGATGACGTTGATCCCGCGGGCGAAGCCCTGGTCCCGGCCCGCGGCGACCTCGTCCGGCACCTCGGTGGTGTACAGCCGGTGCAGTCGCGGGAACTCCTTGGTGGCCTCGATGACGGCGGGCAGGAGCCGGTTCATCCACTCCTGCTCGTCCTGGCCGCTGCGGGCCAGCGCGCGCACCCAGGAGGCCTCCACGCAGGCGGTCCCGATGGTGTAGCCCATCACCGCGCTCATCGCGTCGTTGGCCTCGCCGGTGTCGAAGCCGGCCGTCTCCATCACGGCCAGGAAGGTCTCGGAGAGCCGCATCCAGTTGGGGCCGAGGTAGATCATCCCGACGTCGCCGATCACCGAGACCATCCAGGGGTGGCGCATGACGGCCGCGCGCATGCCCTCGGCCAGCTCCATGACCTTCGCGCGCCAGACCTCGGACGCCTCGCAGCCCTCGGCGTTGGGCTGGGGAAGGCCGCCGAAGATCTGGTCGACGACCAGGGCGAGCAGCTCGTCCTTGTTGGCGACGTGGGTGTACAGCGAGGTCGCGCCGGCGTTCAGGCGGGCGGCGAGCTTGCGCATGCTCAGCGCCTCGATGCCGTCCGAGTCCAGCAGCGCGAAGGCCTCGGAGACGATCTGCTCGCGGCTGAGGGCGGGCTGTTCCCGCCGTCGCTGCGGGCGGTTCCACGGCGTGGGGATGCCGGGGGGCGTTCCGTCCTCTGATTTGGCCGTCATCGGACTCTCCTCACCAGTCGTCCGGACCGGGTCCGGTCCGTGGCGCCGCTCGCCACAGGTTCATGCGAACAGTGTACGGCGGAGCGAACGCTGTGCGGAGATCGAACGGCGTACGGCATTGCGAACAGTGTGCGGTGTCCGTACAGTGTTCGGAGCGGCGCACACCGTTCCCCTGGGGACGGAGGGCGGTGTGCCCGCACCGAATCCGTAGTCCGAAGGGGGAAACGCCGTGGAACGGCATCCGCAGCGCTGGCTCATCCTGGTCGTGCTCTGCCTCAGCAGCCTGGTGCTGGTGATCGACAACATGGTGCTCACGGTGTCCATCCCGCCGATCGCGGAGGACCTCAAGGCCGGGGCGCAGGACATCCAGTGGATCATCGACTCGTACATCCTGGTCTTCGCCGGCCTGCTGCTCACCTCGGGCAGCCTCTCCGACCGCTTCGGCCGGCGGAAGGTGATGATCGTCGGACTGGTGCTGTTCGGTGCCGCCTCACTGGTCGCCGCGTACGCCGGCAGCCCCGGTGAGCTGATCGCCGGGCGCGTCCTGATGGGCGTCGGCGGCGCGCTGGTCATGCCGAGCACGCTCTCCATCCTGATCACCGTCTTCGACGACGAGGAGCGCCCGAAGGCGATCGCCGCCTGGAGCGCGGTGGCCATGATCGGCCTGGTCGGCGGTCCGGTACTGGGCGGCGCGCTGATCGCGCACTTCTGGTGGGGCGCGGTCTTCCTGCTCAACGTGCCGATCGCGGCGGTCGCCATCGTCGCCGCGATGCTGCTGATGCCGGAGTCCAAGGGACCGTGGCGCCGCCCCGACCTGCCGGGCATGGTGCTGTCGATGGTCGGCATGACGGCGCTGGTCTGGTCGATCATCGTGCTGCCCCGGGACGGCTTCACCAGCGCGAGCACCCTCGGCGCGCTCCTGCTCGCGGTGGCCTCGCTGGCCGGCTTCGCCGTCCGGCAGGTCCGCACCGACTCGCCGATGGTCCCGATCAAGCTCTTCCGCAACCGGGTCTTCACCGGCGCCAGCTTCTCGCTCGTCCTGCTGACCTTCGCCACCGGCGGGCTGATGCTGGTCCTCACCCAGTACCTCCAGTTCGTGCTGGAGTTCTCGCCCACCGACACCGGCCTCGCCTTCATCCCGCTGGCCGTCGCCTCGCTGGTGTTCAACGCGCTCGGCGCGGTGCTCGGCAAGAAGGTCCCGGCGCGGGCGCTCACCTCGATCGGCATGCTGATCATCGCGGGCGGCTTCGGCCTGCTGGCCACCCTCTCGGTGGGCGACGGCTTCACCAAGGTCGCCACGGCCATGCTGGTGCTCGGCGTCGGCTCCGGCCTCGGCATGCCGGCCGCCGCCAACGCCCTGATGGGCGCCATCCCCAGCGAGCACGCCGGCGTCGGCTCCGCGCTCAACGACACCATCCAGCAGTCCGGCGCGGCGCTCGGCGTGGCCATCCTCGGCACCGTGCTCTCCAGCACCTACACCGGCGCGATGCCCGACGCCGCCCCCGACGCCGCCCGCCACGACATCACCGGTGCGCTCGCGGTGGCCGGCTCCACCGGGGACGGCGGACTGGTCGCCGCCGCCCGGGAGGCGTTCAACACCGCCACCTCCACCACCTTCACGGTGGGCGGCATCGCGGTCGTCGCGGCCGCGGCGCTCACCCTGGTGCTGATGCGCGACGGACGGAAGACCGCCGCCGCGGAGGCCGGGGTGCCGGCGGAGCCCACGGCCGAGCCGGTCGGCTGAGCCCGGCGCTTACGGCTTACGGCTGCGGCGCTCGTGCCCCGACTGTCCCGCCCCGGCTGCCTCGTGCGGCCGGGGCCGTCGGCGTCCCCGCTCCCGCCCCGCCCTGCCCCGCGCACCGCCTCCGGGCGCTACCCCGCCGCCCAGCGGCGCAGCGTGGCCGTCGCCACCGCGGCGTCGGCGGCGGGCAGTTGGGCGATGCGTGCCGCGTGGGTGCCGCCCGGCACCTGGTACAGGTAGGAGTCCCGGGTGCCCTGTCCCAACCGGAACGGCTCGGCCACCGACGGGTCGGCGGCGCCGTTGACGAACATCAGCCGGTCACCGCGGGTGCGGACCCAGCGGTCCACGTCGCGCATCGCCTGCGGCCGATAGCGCAGCGGGACGTCGCGGGGGACGAAGGTGCGCGGCTCGGTGGCGCCGGGGTGTCGGAGCAGGTCGGCCAGGTGGGCCGTCTCGACCGGGAAGTACCCCAGCTGGGTGCCCAGCTGGTAGAAGTACGGGACGAACTGGTTCGCCACCGAGTCGGCGTAGACCGGGAGTTGGGCGACGTCGGAGAGCCAGGCGTACAGCGCGTCGTCGGTGGCGTCCGGGGCCGGTACGGCCGGGCAGGCGGCCTGGCCGCGGCCCTGCCAGAACATGAACGGGGCCCGCAGCACGGCGATCTCGAAGGCCTTGTCGGCGCTGCCGACCAGCTGGAAGCCGTCGCCCCGGGAGTCCGCCCAGGCCTGGTACCCGGCGACCAGGGCGGTGCGGCGTTCCAGCAGGGCCCGCTGCGCGGCCTGGAGGGCGTCACGGCACTCGGGGGTGCCGACGGTGCGCAGGAAGTCGAGGTAGGCGGAGTCCTCGTGGTCGTCGACGTTGTTCGGCGCGGAGTAGGCGACCGAGCCGGCCACGTCCTGCGGGTAGAAGCGGCGGTGGTAGACGGTGGTCATGCCGCCCTTGCTGCCGCCGGTGGAGATCCAGGCCGCCCGGTAGACCCGGCGCAGGGCCTCCACCACGTGATGGTGGTCGGCCGCGGCCTGCCGGATGTCGAGGTCGGTCCAGTCCGCGGGCTCGGGCCGGGAGGCGCCGAAGAACCGCTGCTCGGTGCTCACCTGGTTGGCGTCCAGCAACTCGGTGGGCTCCGAGCGGAACTGCGTGCCGGGGACGGTGTATCCGCTGGTGAACAGCACGGTGGGCCGGTCGGTGCCCCGGTGCAGGAGCGTGAGGCGCTGCTCGAAGCCGCCCTTCTCCGGGTGGTCGTGGTCGGCGGGCTGGTGCAGGGTCAGGACGAAGAACCGGAACCCGGGCGCGGCCGGCTTCTCCTCCACGACGCGCAGGCCCGGCACCGCCTCGATGGCCGCCCGGATGTCGGCCGGCCCCGTCCCCTCCGCGGCCGCGGCGGGCACCGCGGCCGCGCAGGCCAGCAGGACGGCCACCCCGGCCTGAGCCAGCACCCGTCCGATTCGCCTGCGCAGCATGTTCGCCTCCCCGGTCGTCGATGCCCCGAGTCAACCGGAACGGCGGACGCCGCGGATCCCGCCGGGGCGGGGCCGTGCCTCCCTCCCGGGAGGGAGGCACGACGGCCTGCCTCGGCCGCTGCTGGACGGCCCTGCCCGGCCCGCGTGCGGAGCTGCGGGGCGTCAGCCGGTGGACGGGGCGGCGAGGTCGGGCGCCGTCCAGTTGCCCAGGAGCTGCAGTGCCCGGGCGGTGTCGGAGCCGGGTTCCACGTTGTAGACGCACAGGGTCTGCTCGGTGTCGCCGGGGACCTGGAACGACTCGTAGGAGAAGTGGAGTTCGCCCGCGACCTGGTGGACGTAGTGCTTGGCGCCGTGGGTGCGGCGCAGCACCTTGTGGTCGTTCCACCAGGTCGAGAACTCCGGGCAGCCCAGGGTGAGTTCGCCGACCAGGTCGGCGAGCCGGCGGTCGCCCGGGTAGCGGCCGGCCTCCAGCCGCAGGATGGCCACCGTCTCCGCGGCGATCCGTTCCCAGTCGCCGACGCGTTCGCGGGCCTGCGGGTCCAGGAGGTAGTAGCGGGCGAGGTTGCGCCGGGTGGCCGGCAGGGCTTCGAAGTCGGTGAGGACGGCCCTGGCGAGGTGGTTGGCGGCCAGCACGTCGGTGCGGCGACCGAGGATGAACGCCGGTACGCGGCTCAGCGTCTCCAGCATCAGGTACAGGCCGGGCCGGACCCGCTGGGGCCGGTTCGGGGTGCGGCGTGCCGCCTGCGGGTCGGGCAGCAGCAGGTCGGCGAGGTGCTCGCGTTCGGACGCGTCGAGTTGCAGGGCCTGGGCCAGGGCCGCGACGACCTCGGCGGAGGGGTTGCGGGCGCGCCCTTGTTCCAGCCGGGTGTAGTACTCGGTGCTGACCCCCGCCAGACGTGCGACTTCGTCCCGGCGCAGGCCCGGGACGCGGCGGACCCGCCCGTCGGCGGGAAGCCCGGCGAGGTCCGGCCTGATCGCGGCGCGACGGCTCCGGAGGAAGTCGGCGATCTCCTTGCTGCGGTCCATGGTCCCAGTGTGGATCGTCGGTGTCCCTCCGGGGAGCCCCAGGGTGGCCCTGCCAGTACCTGCCTGGCCAGGGCCTGTTGTGGCGCCCCGGCGGGGGCGGCGGGCTGGTGTGCTTGAGCTGTGCCCGGGAGCAGCCCGACGGCACCGACCCTCACCCCTCTGCTTCGTCCGGAAGGTACCCGCACCATGTCCACGCTGAACAACACCAAGGCACTTCAGGGCCGCGTCGCCGTCGTCACCGGAGCCTCCAGCGGCATCGGCGAGGCGTCCGCCGAGAGGCTGGCCGAACTCGGGGCCCGCGTCGTCGTGCTGGCCCGCCGGGCCGAGCGGCTCGGGGAACTGGTCGCCCGGATCGAGAAGAACGGCGGCAGCGCCGTGGCCATCGCCGCCGACGTGACCGACAAGGCGGCCGTCCAGGCGGCGGCCGACCGGGTCGAGGCCGAAGTGGGCGGCGCCGACCTGCTGTTCAACAACGCCGGCGTGATGCTGCCCGCCCCCGTCGAGGAGCTGGCGACCGACCAGTGGCAGCACCAGATCGACCTGAACATCGCCGGCCTGATGAACGTCACCGGCGCGTTCGTCCCGCAGCTGGTGCGAACCGCCGGGGAGCGCGGCGTGGCCGACCTGATCAACACCTCGTCGATCGCGGCGCAGAACATCTTCCCCAACTTCGCCGTCTACTCCGCCACGAAGGCGTACGTCACCCACTTCTCCCGCCACCTGCGCGCGGAGCTGGGCCCGAAGAACGTGCGGGTGGCCGCGATCGAGCCGGGCATCGTCGGCACCGAGCTGCAGAGCCACGTCACCGACCAGGGTGCGCGGGACTGGCTGGCCGGTTCGAAGGCGACCATGGAGTGGCTCACCGCGCAGGACGTCGCCGAGACCATCGGCTTCCTGGCCTCGCTGCCGCCGCGGGTGAACCTCCAGCAGGTCACCGTCATGCCCACCGGCCAGCTCAGCTGACCCGCACCAGGCGCGGGCCTGCCGGCCTATCGGCAGGCCCGCGTCCGCGGCGGTCGCCCCGGGGCCCGCTGCGATCGAATCCGGTATCGACCGAAATTGGAGGAGCGATCATGCGTACCCGCACCCTGGGTCCGGGCGGGCCGGAGGTGGGCGGCCTGGGACTCGGCTGCATGGGAATGAGCGAGTTCTACGGCCCCGGCGACGAGGGCGAGGCCGTCGCCACGATCAGGCGGGCCCTGGAACTGGGCGTCACCATGTTCGACACCGCGGACATGTACGCCTGCGGAGGCAACGAGAAGCTGCTCGCCGCGGCACTCTCCGGCCGCCGGGAGCAGGCCTTCATCGCCACCAAGTTCGGCTTCGTCCGGGACGAGGACGGCGCCGTGCGGGGCGTCGACGGAAGTCCGGCCCACGTCCGTCGGGCCGCGGACGCCTCGTTGCGGCGACTCGGCGTCGAACACATCGACCTGTACTACCTGCACCGTGTCGACCCGGACGTACCGATCGAGGACACCGTCGGCGCCATGGCCGAGCTGGTGGCCGCCGGCAAGGTGCGCCATCTCGGTCTCAGCGAAGTGGCGGCCGACACGATCCGCCGCGCGCACGCCGTCCACCCGATCACCGCGGTGCAGACCGAGTACAGCGTGTGGGAGCGCGGCGTGGAGGACACCGTCCTGCCGGTGCTGCGCGAGCTGGGCATCGCGCTGGTCCCCTACAGCCCCCTCGGCCGTGGAGTCCTCACCGGTCGGCTGAGCGACCCCGCCCAGCTCGCCCCCGACGACTTCCGCCGCAGCGGACACGTGCCGCGCCTCACCGGCGACGCCTTCACCGCGAACCTGCGCCTGGTCGACGAACTCAGGCGGCTGGCCGCCACGACGGGCAGCACTCCGGCCCAGCTCGCCCTGGCCTGGCTGCTGGCCCAGGGCGACGACGTCGTGCCCGTCCCCGGCACCCGGCACCGCCGCCGGCTGGAGGAGAACGCCGCCGCGGACGACCTGCGCCTGAGCAGCGCCGACCTGGAGCAGCTGAACGCGGTCGCCCGACGGGTGACCGGTGCCCGCTACGACACCGCGGAGATGCGACTCATCGACTCCTGACCAGCCGCCGCCACCTGCCGCCGCCCAGTCCGCCGACGCGCGCACCCACGGAACGACGAAGGGTGCGACCGCCGTGCGGTCGGGCCCTTCGCCCGCCCTGGTGGACAGAGGCGGAGGAGACGGGATCCGAACGCGTGAGGGGGTGCCTCCGACACGCCCTCCGCCTGTTCGTCCGGCTGTCCGGAGAGGCCCGTGTCCGCCCTGGCCTGCGGCGGAGCGATCCGTGGGCCGATCTCGGAACGGGGCTGGACGGGAGTGACCGCAGCCGGACCCGCGACCGGGGTCGGCCGTGCTCCGCGGCGGCCCGAGATCGTGACCGGGGGGCGCAACGCGCTGCCGTCGGGCGTAATGGAAGTACCGGTCCGGCGAACCGCACCGGGCTGTTCGGGGTTGATCGCGGCCGCGTCGACGGGCGCGAGGCAGGGAGGACGCGGCGGTGAGCAGCGGTGGCGAGTGCCGACCTGGCCGGGCGGAGGGATTCGGCGAGCACCTGCTGGGCGCGCTGCTCGATCAGGCCCATGAGCTGCCGCCGTGGCTCATCGGTCCGTTGGTCGCCGAAGCGGTGACGAGGGCCGGCGGCCGTGCCCCGGCCGTCCTGCTGCAGGACTACGGCCAGCTGGCGCTGGTGCCGTTGCCCGGCCGGGGACTGGCTGGCGGTGAGCCGGTGCCGATCGACGGCTCGCCTGCGGGCGCGGCCTTCCTGCGTGGTGTACCCGTCGAGGAACCGCTGGCCGACGAGGTGCGGGTGTACCTGCCGCTGCTGGACGGTGGCGACGAGGTGGGGGTGCTGGCCCTCACGCTGGACGGCGTCGATGACGACGACCGGCGGCTCCTTCGCCGGTTCGCCTGCTTGGTCGCGGACCTGCTGGTGACCAAGGCCGGCTACACCGACCGGATCTTCCAGGCCAGGCGCCTCCAGCCGATGAGCGTCGCCGCGGAGATCCAGTGGTCGCTGCTGCCACCGCTGTCGATGACCGTCCCCCGGGTCGCGGTGGCGGGCATCCTCGAACCCGCCTACCAGGTGGCCGGGGACAGCTTCGACTACGCGCTCAACGACGAGGTGCTGTACGTGGCCACGATCGACGCGATGGGCCACGGGCTGGACGCCGCGACCATGGCGACCGTGGCCATCGGCGCGTACCGGCACGCCCGGCGCGCCGACATCGGGCTGGCCGAGATCTACGCGTTCATGGACCGGGCCGTCGCGGAGCAGTTCGGGCCGGACCACTTCGTCACCGCGCAGATGATGCGCCTGGACACTGTTACCGGCCACCTGCAGTGGGTCAACGCCGGTCATCCCCAGCCGTTGCTGATCCGCGACCACGTCGTCGTCGAGCGGCTGGAGAGCGCCACCACCCTGCCGGTCGGGTTCGGCGGCGAGCAGCCGGTGATCAGCGAACGGGTGCTGCGGCACGGTGACCGGGTCCTGTGCTTCACCGACGGCCTGGTCGAGGAGCGCGAGCCCGGCGGGGAGCAGTTCGGGGAGGAGCAGCTCATCGACTGGGTCAACCGCGTCGAGCGTTCGCAGGGCGCGGTGCGGGCCGTGGTGCGCGCGCTCTCCCACGTCCTGAAGGAGAAGCGGGGCGGTCGCACGAGCGACGACGCCACCCTGTTCCTGATCGAGTGGCGCTGAGAGGGCCGGTACCCCGCGCGGGCTCTCGTGACCGGCCGGGTCGGCGAAGCGCGGGCGGAGTACCGTGGGGATATCGGGGCGGCCCGACGGCCGTTCCCCGATGGTCGGCCCTCGCCCCGTGGGGTCGGTCCGCGTCCACGGAACAGGTGGCGAGTCATGTCGGACGAACCCGGCGCCGCGCTCCCGGGACTCCTGCCGGACCGGTTCCGGCAGGCCGCGAAGCCGGGGACGGTGCTGCTACGCCTGGAGACCACACAGTCGCGCGAGGGTGCGCTCGACGGTGCGTGGTGGCCGCGTTCACGCGACGTCGGCGCCGAACTCCCCGGTCTGGTCAGGGCGTTGGCCGAACACCTCGGCCCCGTGGCGAGCGTCGGCCTGGATACGGATGCCTGGGACGACGTGCCGGCCCGGCTGGTCGTCGACGGCCGGTCGGTGCACATCGACCGGTATCCGGTCGGTGACGACACGGTGATCGTCACGCGGGGTGACCGCGATCACTTCAGCCTGCTCGTCGTACCCCCGCAGGCGAGCCGGGAGGCGGCCCTGGCCACGATGGCACGCGCGGTCGAGGCCGGCGGAACCGACTCGGCAGGGCAGATCCTCGTCGCCACCGGCATCGGTCCCGAGCCGTCGGCCGAAGCGTCCTGAGGGACGGCCCCGCAAGCCGGGTTCCTCGGGCAGACAGGAAAGGCGGGACGGAGAGATGTCCGTCTACGTGAAACTCTCGGCCGAGGCCCGGGCACCGGCGGAGCCGTCGAAGGGGCCGTTGGACATGCAGTACGAGGACGGTGCGGACGGCGTCACCTTCGAGTACGACCTGCACCCGAGCGGTGCGCTGCGCGTCCTGCGCGTCTTCGAGGACACGCCGTACCGGATCGAGGTCTGCTTCGGCCCGGGGGCGTGGCTCCAGGTCGTGGGCAGCTACCTGCGACGCGGCGCCGAGTACTGACGGTGCCGAGCACCGAAGGTACTGACGGCGAGCCGCCGGGAGCGAGTCGGCGAACGATCGGGAGCGGCGTCACCGGTGGTCGGCGGCACCGGTGGCCGGTCGGGGGCCAGTGCCGGAGCGCCCGGGCGGGGACGACGGCCCGCCCCACCGGGCGGAGCCCCAGGCCGAGACCAAGGGGTCGCGTACCGGCCAGACGATCCCCCGCCGGTCGGGCATCTTCGCGGACGGCTCGTCGGCGAGCAGTTCGCTCGCGGTCCTGGTGTTCCCGGGATCGGCGGCCTCGGCCATCAGCCAGGCTGCAGCGACGGCTCCCGTCCGCGGCGGGACGACCAGCAGGGTCAGCCGACGGGCAGGGTGCGAGCGGACCGAGATCGTGTGCTGGTCCTGCACGGCGGTGAACCAGCTCGCGTGGACGGTGTGGCTCGCATGGACGGTGTGGCCCGCGACCGGGATCCGTCGGGGGACGGTCAACCACTGGGCGGGGTTCACGGCGATTCCGGCGATCCGACCCCATCGCTCGTCCAGTTCGGCGGCCAGGGCAGGGAGTTCGGAAGGAAGGTCATGCGATCGGGGCCACCAGGCCCCGTCCAGCCGTCCGGCTCGCGGGCCGTCCGGTGCCAGGGAGAGCCGCAGGGCGGGTTCGGGGGTGGCAAGCGTCGCGCCGTCGATCACAGTCATGATCAAGGACCCGTCTCCGAGCCTGGCCGGTGCCAAGTCCGGGATTGCCGTTCGCCGGAGACGACGCCAGTGTCCGGTGCCGGCATGCGGGGTGCCTTCGGTGATGTCCAGGCTACTCCCGGTCCGGCCCGGACCCGGCACGGTACTCAGCGGTTCACAGACCGGCCACCGCGCCGGAACCGGACGGCGGAGAGTATCAGCGCGACGATCAGTACGGCGATGCCGATGAACAGCAGGTACTTCAGGCCCTCGGCGACGACACCGACCAGTCCGAGCACGATCGCCACGATGACGAGGAACAGTACCAGGGCCATCGTCGGCCTCCTTCATGGTCCGGAGGGCTCCTAGCGGCGGGCCAGGCGGCGCTCCCCGCCCGTGCCCGGTGCGTAGTCCAGCCCGTAGTGGGCGAAGACGGCTGCCTCGTCCTCGGCGGGGAGTTCGCCGTCGGTGTCGATGGCCGGGGCGTGTTTCACCTGGCTCCTGGGCCGGGGGACCTTCAGGTAACCGGGACCTACCGTCGCGTCGGACAGCGGGACGAACACCAGGCGGCGGCGGGTGGGCAGGCCGACCATGACCGTCGCGAAGAACGGCTGATCGGTCGCGGTGTCCACGTAGACGGACTCCAGCGTGCCGATCTTGTGTCCGTCGGCGTCGACCACGTCATGGCCGCGCCACTCCCGGATGTCGCCTGCCTCGAACATCGGCCACCTCCTCCGCTCCTGGTTCCATTGTGGTACCGGGGCTGCCGGTCGACATCCCCGGTCGCCCTCCGCCCGCTCGCCTCGTACGGTCGTGTCAGGGCAGGAGGGTTGTCACAGGAGGGCACGATGCAGCGCTACCGGTGGATTCTGGAGACCCAGGACGACGACGGCCGCTGGTCCCGGCAGGACGACACGACGATGTCGAATCCGCTGGAGTACGACGGTCCGCCGCAGCGGGCGGCCAACCATCTCCGGGACGTGTTCGTTCGCACCCTCTCCCGACCCGCGCCGGGCCCTCGGGCAGTCAGGGTCCGGCTCTGGGAAGGGACTGGTACCGACGGTGAACCCCAGGCCGAGACCGAGTGGTCACGCGAGTGAGCCAGCCCGGCCCCGGCCCGGGTAGCTCCCGCCGGCCGCCTACGCGGATGCCGGCCAGGAGGCGGCCCGGCTCCGGGCGAGATCGGCTCGCCGGTCGGCCTCGCCAAGCCCAATGGAGGGTGTGACGGCCGACGGCAGGAAATCGGAACCGAGTTCCGGCCCGGTCGCACCGGTGCTCGGCTCGGCGGTGAGCAGTTCGCTCGCGGTCCTGGTGTTCGCGGGATCGGCGGCCTCGGCCATCAGCCGGGCGGCCTCGACGGCGTCCGTCTGGGGCGGCACGACCAGCAGGCTCAGCCGGCGGGGGGCATAGGAACAGACCATGATCGTGTGCTGGTCCTGTTCGATGGTGAACCAGCCCGCGTGGACGGTGTGACCCGTGACCGGGATCCGCCGGGGGATGACAGGCCACTGCGCGGGGTTCACGGTGATCCGGGTGATCCGGCCCCACCGCTCGTCGATCTCGGCGGCCAGGACGGGGAGTTCGAGAAGAAGATCGCGCGAGCGCGGCCACCAGGCTCCGTCCAGACGGCCGGGCCGCACGCCACCGGGCGTGAGGGAGAGCCGTGCCGTGGAATCCGTGGCGGCGGGCGTCGTCGCACGATCGAGGGTCGTGGTCATGATCAGAGACCTGTCCCCAGGCCCGGCCGAGAGACCGGGTCCGGCATTGCCGTTCGCCGGAGACGACGCCAGTATCCGGTGCCGGCATGCGAAGTGCCTTCGGTGATGTCCAGGCTACTCCGGTCCGGTCCGGTCCGGTCCGGTCCGGTCTGGACGCGGCGTCGGCTGCCGCCTTCTCGAAGCGGCAGCCGAGACCGGGACCGTGCCCGGGCCGCTCAGCCGAGCAGGAGTTCTGCCGCCGGGGTGTGGTTGCCGGTCGCCGAGGCGCCGGCCATCGCCGAGGCGGCCGTTGCCGACTTGGTGCCGGGCGGTACCACCAGCAGCAGGAAGTGGTCCTGGAACCCCCGGGTGACGCTGATTGTCGCGTCGCTGCCGGTGCACCAGTTGATTCTGACCGTCAGGCCGTTCGCCGCCACGGACCGGGGCACGCCGTCCCAGGCCGAGGTGTCGAGGCCGACCCGGACGATGCGCCCGACGTGGGCACCGAGCGCGGTGATCAGGTCCGGCAGTTCGGCGAGGACGTGGTTCGAGCGGGGCCACCAGGCGCCGTCGAAGACGCCCTCCCGTGACATCGTCGGTTCCAGCACCAGGCGAGGCAGCAGCGGGGCGCCGGGTGCCGTCCACGGCCCAGGAGAGGAAGAGGTGGGGAAAGGAATCGGCATCATGCGAAGCCGCCCGTCCGGTCCGCGAGGGACCCGTCATGACCCAGGGCGACGTCGACGCTGATGCCGGTGTGCGATATGTCCTCGGTTGTCTCCCAAGCTACTCCGCAGCGGGCTGCTCCGGGCCGCTCGCCACCGGAGTAGGGTCGTAGGCATCCAGGGCATCACGCATTCCGGTAACCGTTCCGGCCTCGTTCTGGGTGAAGGAAAGCTCGGCAGCCCCCAGGGGGCGGCCGGAGACGGGAACGGTGAGCACCGTGACCACCCACTCCCCGCAGTCGGTGCGGCCCGGCCACGGCCTCACGGTCGCCGACGCCATGGACCCCTGCGACTACCAGATAGCCGACGACAGCACCGTCGACCAGGCCGACGACGTCCTCCGCGGCGCCCACCTCGATTACCTGCTGGTCCGCGACCACGACGGCCGGTGCGAGGGGCTGGTCACCCGCACCGGACTCCATCCGTTCCTGAACCGCTCCTGGTACACCGGACGGACCGCGATCAGCGCCACCACCCACCAGCGCGGCCCGTTCGCCTGGCCGACCATGGGCCTGGCCCTGGCCGCGATCGCCATGCGGGTCAAGCGCCTGGCGGTCTGGCCCGTCGTCGACGAGGACGGCTACATCCTCGGTGTCCTCATGGCCGACCGTGTCACCAGCCTCCTTGCGGGCAAGGCTGCCTGAGGCGGAGTGCCCGCGGTCGAGAGTCCTGGGCTGTTTGCGCCCGCCGGGAATCGAGCACGGTGGCAGGTCGGGCCACGCCCGGAACGAAACTGCGGCGAGGTCAGGGCAGCGGGGTGGCGTGCAGGCAGGTGTGCCGTCCCTGTCCGGTCGGCTCGGCGAGCGGTCGGGCCGTCTCCTCGATGATCCCTACGCGGAAGGTCCCGGCCTTGTCCGCGTAACCAGGGCCCCGTCCGCGGTCACCTCGTCCGTGGCATGAACGACGACGACCTCGATCGGACTGTGCCTGCCGGGTACACCCGGAGGGGTCACCGCGTAGCGAGACGGAGTGTCCGTCCGGAGCTCCTCACCCGATCTCCCTGGCACCTGCCAGGGCGACGCGCACATCGCTCCGAACGGTGAAGAGTTCGTCGGTGCCGGTGATCTCCAGCAATCGCATGGTCTGGGGCGGCGGGGCTGCCAGCACCATCTCCGCCCCTTGCGGCCCTCGCGTCCATACGGGCGGCGAGCAGGGCGTTGAGGCACACGGAGTAGCAGAAGGTCTGGCCGGCCAGGTCGATGACCAGCCGGGGTGGGCGGTCCTGGAGAGCGCGGGAGAGGGCGTCGTCCAGCTTGCGGCGGTCTTCCTGGTCCGCTTCGCCGTCGAGGCGGACGATCACGGCCGTCCCAGGGAGCTTCGCAGTGGTGATCCGCAGGTGCGGGGTGGGAACGCGCGGGGGGGGCGGGGCAGTCGTGCCGGGTGGATCCGCTGGGGTCGGGCACTGGACTCACCGCCTCAACGGGAGGGGTGGTGGCAGAGCGGCCGGGACGCGCACAAGGTGCGGCGGGGTACGGGGGACGGGTTGGCGCGGGGTCACGGATGCTCATCATGATGATCACCGGTGGTGGTCGCAGGCTGGTGGCCGGCGTCGGGGGCGGGATCGGCGAACAGGGCCAGCAGCCCGGCGATCTCGCGGTGGCCCTCGGCGGGATGACGGAAGTACGTGCCGCGGACCACCTGGTAGCGGTTGCGGCGTCCGTGCCGGGAGTGGGTCAGGTAGCCGGCCTTCTCCAGGTCCGTGACGATCGCCCGCGCGGCCCGTTCGGTCATGCCGCACATCGCGGCCAGGTCCCGCAAGCGGACGTCCGCATCCCGCGAGATCATCAACAGCACACGCGCGTGCTGGGTCAGGAACGTCCAGCTCGTTCGCGGCTCTCGCTCATCCGACACACCTCAAGTATGAACCCGGATTCCGCTTTTGCCATGCCTGACTTGATGATCCGCTGATGGGCCACACCGTGGAACGCGGGGTCGAGTTTTCGCCCGCGGATCCGTGTCACGGCGCAGGTTTCAAGGCGATGGCGGTGGTTGTTCGGAGGGGACGAGGAGTTCGACCCATACGGCCTTGCCGCCGTCGTTCGGGAGGGCGCCCCAGCAGAGGGCGAGGCGGTCGACGATGAACAGGCCATGGCCGCCGACCCGGGACGGTTGGTGCGTGCCGGGGTCGGGCAGCGTGCTGCCGGATTGGGGGTCGGTCACGGTGATGCGCAGGCACGGGCCGTTCTGGTCCAGATCCAGTGCGAGTGGGCCCGCCGTGTACCTGGCGGCGTTGGTGAGCAGTTCCGAGACGATGAGCTGGACGTCGTCGCCGAGAACGGATGGGGCGAGATGCCAACCGGACAGGGTTCGGCGGGTGAACGCCCTACCTTCGCTGACGGGGGACGCCCCACTTCCGGCAGTGAAATCCAGGTGGCAGTGATGGAGGACTGCTGCTGGGCCGAGGTGACTCTCCACGGCGGTTCGCCTGCTTCCCGTTGCAGCTCCTCGAACCACGCGGCTACCCGTTCAGGCGGGGATCATGTGCGTGGCAGCGGTCGGGCCTCCGGGACTGCGGTGCCGCCGGGGTGGTCCGGAGCAGTTGCTCACCCGGCGCCGACGAACTGAGACCAAAACTGAGACCACGACACGAAGAAGGCCCCGACCGGAAACCCGGTCAGGGCCTTCAACTGCCTTGCTAGGCAAAGGCGGAGGATACGAGATTCGAACTCGTGAGGGGTTGCCCCCAACACGCTTTCCAAGCGTGCGCCCTAGGCCTCTAGGCGAATCCTCCGTGGGAGAGCTTAGTACATGTTTCGGGGTGCTCGCGACCACCGATCCCGCAGGCGGGAGGGCGGGGGTGCCTGTGGATCCTCGGGGCGGGGATCCGGTAGTGTGGGTGTCAGCCCCTCGTGTGGCGTTATCTCTCTGAACCCCCCCAGGGCCGGAAGGCAGCAAGGGTAGGAGGGCTCTGACGGGTACACGAGGGGTCTTCGCGTTCCCGGGGCCCGGTGGGAGCGAGAGGCGACGCGTTTGTCGGTCCGTCCCGATATCGTCGGGGGTGTGTCCCTAGCCCTGTACCGCCGCTACCGCCCCGAGACCTTCGCGGAGGTCATCGGGCAGGAGCACGTGACCGCTCCGCTCCAGCAGGCCCTGCGCAACAACAGGGTCAACCACGCGTACCTGTTCAGCGGGCCGCGCGGCTGTGGCAAGACGACGAGCGCGCGCATCCTGGCCCGTTGCCTCAACTGTGAGCAGGGGCCGACGCCGACGCCCTGCGGGGAGTGCCAGTCCTGCCGTGACCTCGCGACCGGCGGCCCCGGGTCGATCGACGTGATCGAGATCGACGCCGCCTCGCACGGTGGTGTGGACGACGCGCGCGAGCTGCGCGAGCGGGCGTTCTTCGCGCCGGTGCACAGCCGGTACAAGATCTTCATCCTGGACGAGGCGCACATGGTGACCTCGGCCGGCTTCAACGCGCTGCTCAAGGTGGTGGAGGAGCCGCCGGAGCACCTCAAGTTCATCTTCGCGACCACCGAACCGGAGAAGGTGATCGGGACGATCCGGTCCCGGACGCACCACTACCCGTTCCGGCTGGTCCCGCCCGGCACGCTGCGCGACTACCTGGCGGAGGTGTGCGGCCGGGAGGGGATCCAGGTCGAGGACGCCGTGTTCCCGCTGGTGGTGCGGGCGGGCGCCGGGTCGGTGCGTGACTCGATGTCGGTCATGGACCAGCTGCTGGCCGGGGCCGGCGAGGGCGGCGTCACGTACCAGATGGCCACGGCGCTGCTCGGGTACACCGACTCCGCGCTGCTGGACGAGGTGGTGGACGCCTTCGCCGCGCACGACGGGGCGACGGTGTTCCAGGCCGTCGACCGGGTGGTCGAGGGCGGGCACGACCCGCGCCGCTTCGTCACCGACCTGCTGGAGCGGCTGCGCGACCTGGTGATCCTGGCCACCGTGCCGGACGCGGGGGAGAAGGGGCTGATCGACGCCCCGGCCGACCGGGTCGCGGTGATGCAGGCGCAGGCGGACGCGTTCGGCGCGGCCGAGCTGAGCCGGGCCGCCGACATCGTCAACACCGGGCTGACCGAGATGCGCGGCAACGCGGCGCCCCGGCTGCAGCTGGAGCTGATCTGCGCCCGGGTGATGCTGCCGGGCGCGTACAGCGACGAGCTGTCGTTGCAGGCGCGGCTGGACAAGCTGGAGCGGCGGGCGTCCGCGGGCGGGTTCGCCGCGCCGATGGCCGTCCCCGGGGGGATGCCGATGGCGGCCCCGGCGGCGGCTCCGACGGCGGTCGTACCGGCGGCGGTCGCCCCGGCCGGGGTGGCTCCGGCGGCCGAAGCGCCGGTGGCGCCCGCTCCCGTAGCGGCCGCGCAGGCCGTGCAGGCCGCCGCCCAGCCCGTGCAGGCCCCGCCGCCCGCTGCCGCGCCCGCCGGGCCGGCGCCGGGTGCCTGGCCGATCCCGCGCAGCTTCCCGCCCGCCGGTGGTGTCCCCGCAGGCGGTGCCCCCGCCGCGCCCCCCGCGGCGCAGCCGCAGGCGGCCCCCGTTCCGGCACCGACCCCCGCGCCCGCCCCCGCGCCCGCTCCCGCCCCGGCGGCTCCCGGCGGGCAGCCGTCGGCGTCCGCGCAGCAGGGTGCCGCGCAGGTGCGGCAGCTGTGGCCGCAGATCCTGGAGGCGGTGAAGAACCGCCGCCGCTTCACCTGGATCCTGCTCAGCCAGAACGGCCAGGTGGCCGGGTTCGACGGCAGCGTGCTCCAGGTGTCCTTCATCAACGCCGGCGCCCGGGACAGCTTCGTCGGCAGCAACAGCGACGACGTGCTGCGCGCCGCGCTGGCCGACGCGCTGGGCGTGGACTGGCGGATCGAGTGCATCGTCGACCCGTCCGGCGGCACCGCCGGCCCGTCCGGCGGCGCTCCGGGTGGCGGCGCTCCGGGCGCCCAGGGCGGCGGGGGCTGGGGAGCCCCGGCGCGTCCGGCGGCCGCCGCGCCGCCGATGCCCGCCCCCGCCCCGGCCCCCGTACAGGCTCCGCCGGTCCAGGCGGCGCCCGCCCCCGTCCAGGCCCCGCCGGTGCGGTCCGCGCCGGTGCAGGCCCCGCCGCCGGTGGCGGCGCCGGCCCGTCCGGTGCGGTCGGTGGCGCCGGAGGACGACATCCCGGAGGAGGACGACCCGGACCTCAAGGAGGACGTGTTCTCCGGCCAGGAGCTGATCATCCGCGAGCTGGGGGCGACGGTGCTGGAGGAGATCCACCACCAGGGTTCCTGACCCGCGCCCCGTCCCCCGGAACGACGGGCCCCTGAGGCGACCCTGAACCGGCCCCGGTCCGGGGCCCGGAGCGGCGGGCAGCACGTAGGCTCGGCGGTGACGAACGAAGCACCGCACGACAGCCGTGACAGCAAGGAGACAGCCGTGTTCCCCGGTGGTGGCCAGCCCAACATGCAGCAGCTGATGAAGCAGGCGCAGAAGATGCAGCAGGAGTTCGCGAAGGCCCAGCAGGAGCTGGCCGACACGAAGGTGAACGGGACGGCGGGCGGCGGCCTGGTCGAGGCGACGGTGACCGGTGCCGGTGAGCTGGTGGCGCTGACCATCGCCCCGGCGGCCGTGGATCCGGAGGACACCGAGACCCTGGCCGACCTGATCCTGGCGGCCGTCCGGGACGCCAACCAGACCGCGCAGAAGATGCAGGCCGAGCGGATGGGCCCGCTGACCCAGGGCCTGGGCGGCGGCATCCCCGGTCTGCCGTTCTGACGTCGGGCTTCCCGGCATAAAGGTCTGAAGTTCAGACGACAGACCCATGTGATTTATGTGGGAGTCGGGCGTCGGGCGCTGTGTCCGACGCCCGATTCGTTGGATGATGGCACCGGAACACCACCGGCCGTCCGGTGCCACCGGCCGCTCAGCACGACCGGCCACCGGCCCGACCGGCCACCCGGCACCACCGACCATCCGAAGGAAGGCGCGACGTTGTACGAGGGCGTGGTTCAGGACCTGATCGACGAACTGGGCAGGCTGCCCGGCGTCGGGCCCAAGAGCGCCCAGCGGATCGCCTTCCACGTGTTGCAGGCCGACCCGACCGACGTGCGCCGGCTGGCGCACGCCCTGCTGGAGGTCAAGGACAAGGTCCGCTTCTGCGTGGTCTGCGGCAACGTCGCGGAGGCCGAGCAGTGCCGGGTCTGCCTGGACCCGCGCCGCGACCTCGCCGTCATCTGCGTGGTCGAGGAGTCCAAGGACGTCGTCGCCATCGAGCGAACCCGTGAGTTCCGCGGCCGCTACCACGTGCTGGGCGGCGCGATCAGCCCCATCGAGGGCGTCGGCCCGGACGACCTGCGGATCCGCGAGCTGCTGGCGCGCCTCGCGGACGGCACGGTCACCGAGCTGATCCTGGCCACCGACCCCAACCTGGAGGGGGAGGCGACCGCCACCTACCTGGCCCGGCTCTGCAAGCCGATGGGCCTGAAGGTGACCCGTCTGGCGAGCGGCCTGCCCGTCGGCGGGGATCTGGAGTACGCGGACGAGGTCACCCTCGGCCGCGCCTTCGAAGGGAGACGACTGCTCGATGTCTGACCGGACGATCAACCAGCAGCCCCACACCCCCCACCAGCAGTCCCACGGGGCCCCGGGGGCACACGCCCCGCACATCCACGGCCACGGTTCGGAGCCGGACGACTTCGCCGTGCAGATCGCCGACTCGGTGGAGAGCTTCGTGCTCGCCGTCACCGAGGTCGCCAAGGGCGACGAGCCCGGCAGCGCGGTCTCGCTGCTGCTCCTGGAGGTCTCGCAGCTGCTGCTGGCCGGCGGCCGGCTGGGCGCGATCGAGGACGTCGTCCCGGAGGACCGGTTCGAGCCGGACGCCGGTCCCGAGCCGGACGGCGAGCAGCTGCGCGAGCGCCTCGCCGAGCTGCTCGCGCCGATCGACGTCTATCACGAGGTCTTCGACCCGTACGGTCCGCCGGAGAAGCCCAACGCCTTCCGGATCTCGGACGATCTGGCCGGCGTGGTCGGCGAGCTCCAGCACGGCCTGACCCACTACCGCGAGGGCCGGGTCAGCGAGGCGCTGTGGTGGTGGCAGTTCTCGTACCTCTCCAACTGGGGCACGACCTGTACGGCGGTGCTGCGGGCCCTGCAGTCGCTGATCGCCCACGTCCGGCTGGACAGCCCGATCGGCGCGGTGCCGGACGGCGCGGACACCGACGACGACGGGCTCACCGACGAGCAGCTGGAGCAGCAGGCGGGCGACCTGATGGCGGCCGAGCTGGGCCTCGGGCGGTAGTCCCGTCGGGCGCGCGGCCCGTCCGGGCACGGGCTGATCAGGAAGCCGGAGGCGGTATTCCGCGACGGCGTCCACGGATTGTGACGAATGCCTCAGCGGCCCGGCCGGAAAAGAAATCCGATCGGATCGCCGCCCCCCGGTCCGCCGATTCTTCGGAGCCGTACCGGATCCCCCGCAGACCTGACGGCGGAGCCGCCCGCCCCGCCGTTCACGTGCTGAAACCACCATCTCACCATATGGAAAGCGCCGGTCGGAGCACCCCTGCTCGGTAGACTGACGAGGACCGCACCCCCCTCTCCCCAGGGGGGTACGGGGGCCCGCGGCCCCCGGAAGAGACTTCGAGTCGAGGAGCGCACGTGGGCCTTGTCGTGCAGAAGTACGGCGGCTCATCCGTTGCGGATGCCGAAGGCATCAAGCGCGTGGCCCGCCGAATCGTTGACGCCAAGAAGGCCGGCCATGAGGTCGTCGTCGTGGTGTCCGCGATGGGCGACACGACGGACGAGCTCATCGAACTCGCGGAGCAGGTGTCACCGCTGCCTGCCGGCCGTGAGTTCGACATGCTGCTGACCGCTGGAGAGCGCATCTCCATGGCGCTGCTGGCCATGGCGATCAAATCGCTGGGGCACGAGGCGCAGTCCTTCACGGGCAGCCAGGCCGGCGTCATCACCGACTCCGTCCACAACAAGGCGCGCATCATCGACGTGACGCCCGGTCGCATCCGCACCGCCCTGGACGAGGGCAACATCGCGATCGTGGCCGGCTTCCAGGGCGTCTCCCAGACCAGCAAGGACATCACCACGCTGGGCCGGGGCGGCTCGGACACCACCGCGGTGGCGCTCGCCGCCGCGCTCAAGGCCGAGGTCTGCGAGATCTACACCGACGTGGACGGCGTGTTCACCGCCGACCCGCGCGTGGTGAAGAAGGCCCGCAAGATCGACTGGATCGCCTACGAGGACATGCTGGAGCTGGCCTCGTCGGGGTCCAAGGTGCTGCTCGACCGGTGCGTCGAGTACGCCCGTCGCTACAACATCCCGATTCACGTACGCTCGTCCTTCTCGGGTCTTCCCGGGACGATCGTCAGCAACGACAACCCGAACCAGCCCGAAGGGGGCGAGATGGAGCAGGCCATCATCTCCGGAGTCGCCCACGACACCTCCGAGGCCAAGGTCACCGTCGTCGGCGTGCCCGACAAGCCGGGCGAGGCGGCGCGCATCTTCCGCGCCATCGCCGACGCCGAGGTCAACATCGACATGGTGGTGCAGAACGTCTCCGCCGCGTCGACCGGCCTGACCGACATCTCCTTCACCCTGCCCAAGACCGAGGGCCAGAAGGCCATCGACGCGCTGGGGCGGGTCAGGGAGGGCATCGGCTTCGAGTCGCTGCGCTACGACGACGCGATCGGCAAGATCTCGCTGGTCGGCGCCGGGATGCGCTCCAACCCGGGCGTCACGGCGACCTTCTTCGAGGCGCTGTCCGCCGCGGGCGTCAACATCGAGCTGATCTCCACCTCGGAGATCCGGATCTCGGTGGTCACCCGTGCCGAGGACGTGCCGGAGGCCGTCCGCGCCGTGCACAGCGCCTTCGGCCTGGACAGCGAGAGCGACGAGGCCGTCGTCTACGGCGGCACCGGGCGATGACCCGCGGGCGGAACGGCGGCACCGGGCGATGACCCGGGCACCGGGCCGGGACGCCGGGCGATGACCCGGCGTCCGAACCTCGCCGTCGTCGGCGCCACCGGCGCGGTCGGCGAGGTGCTGCTCGGACTGCTCTCGCTCCGCCAGGACGTCTGGGGCGGGATCCGCCTCGTCGCCTCCCCGCGCTCGGCCGGCCGCGAGGCGGTGGTGCGCGGGGAGACCGTCGAGGTCGTCCCGCTGGCCGAGGAGGCCTTCGCGGGGATCGACGTCGCGGTGTTCGCCGTGCCCGACCCGGTCTCCGCCCGGTGGGCGCCGGTCGCGGCGGCCAAGGGCGTCGTGGTGATCGACGACTCGGCCGCCTTCCGCACCGCCGGGGACGTGCCGCTGGTCGTCCCGGAGGTCAACGCGGCCGCGCTGCGGATCCGCCCGCGCGGCATCGTCGCCAGCCCGGCCGGCACCACCCTCGCGATGATCGCCGCGGTGGGCGCGCTGCACGCCGAGTACGGGCTGGCGCAGCTCGTGGTCGCCTCCTACCAGGCCGCCGACGGCGAGGGTCGGGCCGGCGAGGCGGCGCTGCGCGCCCAGTCCGCGCTGGTGGCGGGCACCGGGGCCGGCCGGCAGACCGGCGACCTGCGCGCCCTGATCGCCGATCAGGGGCCGTTCGCCGCCCCGCTGGCGCTCAACGCGGTGCCCTGGACCGGCGGGCTGCGCGAGGGCGGCTGGTCCGCCGAGGAGATGGGCATCCGCGACGAGTCCCGCAAGGTCCTCGGCCTGCCCGCCCTGAAGGTCTCGGCGACCTGCGTCCACATCCCGGTGGTCCGCGCCCACGCGCTGGCCGTCCACGCGCGGTTCGAACGCGAGGTCACCCAGGAGCACGCGCAGGACATCCTGCGGGACGCGCCGGGCGTGGTCCTCTACGACGACCCGGCGGCGGGCGAGTTCCCGACGCCGAACGACGTGGTCGGGACGGACCCGGTCTGGGTCGGGCGGGTCCGGCGGGCGCTGGACGAGCCGGAGGCGCTGGACCTCTTCCTGTGCGGGGACAACCTGCGCAAGGGGGCGGCGCTCAACCTGGTGCAGCTGGCCGAACTGGTGGCGGCGGAGCTGGCGGCGGGCCGGCCGGCGGAGCCGGAGGAGTAGCGTTCCGGGGCCCGCGCGCGTCCCGATGTGCCCGGTTGTGTCCACAAGTGTGTCCATACCTGTGTCCGCTCCTCGACACAATCTGTCCGGAATCCCGTGGGAATCCCCTGGAGGCCCCTTTCGCCCATGCGGAAGAATGGGCCCCGGGCCGGGCAACCATGACAGGGGATCGAGTGTCCAACGTGCGTGGCGAACGTGATGGTGGGGGCAAGGGCGGGCATCCCGGCGAGATCCGCGGTGTCCTTCCCGTCGCGCGCCCCGTGGCCTGCGAGTAGGCCGGAAGAAGACCAGATGACGGCGGCCGCACGCGGTGCGGCGGACTCCGGTGCCGGTACCGACGCGGGTACCAGCGAGGACCTGCTCACCGAGACCTACCAGGCGCACTACCGCTCGCTGCTGCGGCTCGCGGCGCTGCTCCTCGACGACCTCTCGACCTGCGAGGACGTCGTCCAGGAGGCGTTCATCCGGGTGCACGCCGCCCGGCGCCGGGTGCGCGAGCCCGAGAAGACCCTGGCGTACCTGCGGCAGACGGTCGTCAACCTGTCCCGCTCCACGCTGCGCCGGCGCATCCTCGGGCTGCGACTGCTGCCGAAGCCCATGCCTGACATGGCCAGTGCAGAAGAAGGTGCCTACGATGCCCTGGAGCGCGACCAGTTGAAGGCCGCGCTGCGTGGTCTGCAACGCCGTCAGCGGGAGGTTCTGGTGCTGCGTTACTTCGTGGACATGACGGAGGCGCAGGTCGCCGAGACCCTGGGCATCTCGCTCGGCTCGGTGAAGGCCTACGGCTCGCGCGGACTCGCCGCCCTCCGGATCCAGATGGAGGCCGGACATGGCTGAGGCGGGCGGCGGCCGACGGCGACCGGAGGACGGGGTTCCGAGTGCGGGGGTGCCCGGTGCGGACGGTCCCGCCGGCGAGGTCCCGGAGCTCCTGGACCTGTCCACCGAGGAACGGGCGCTGCGCGAGCTGCTGCACGGCGCCGTCTCCGGCATCCAGCCCGCGGCCGGCGGGCTGCCGCGGATCCGGCGGGCGGTACCCCGCCGCCGGGCCGCCCGGCGCGGCGCCTGGACCGGGGCGGCCGCGCTCGCCTTCGTCGTCGCGGTCGGCCTGCCCGTCCTGCACGAGGGGGAGCACCTCGGGCTCTCCGGCGGCCCCGGCTCGGCGGACACCAGGAGCCCGGCCGCCGCCTCCCCCAGCGGCACCGCCGGAACGGTCGGCGGCTCCGGTACGGCCTCGCACGCCGACCCGGGCGGCACCGGCGGCGCCACCCCGCCGCCCGGAACGGCCTCGGCCCCGCACACCCCCGGCGGCGGGCTGGCCCACACCGACGGCGGCGTCGCGCCCACCGGGACCTCCGGCGCCGGCGACGGCGGCATCGTCCTGCTCTGCACCCGCGCGGACCTCGGCGAGGGCGTCGCACAGGTCGGCCCGGCCGACGGGGCCGGGCGGATCTACGGCTCGTTCACCGTCCACAACGTCTCCGACCACAGCTGCCGGCTCGGCGGGCCGGGCTCGGTGGCGGTCACCGCCGTCAGCGGCGGGGACCGCGGCCGCGTCCGCACCGCCGACCACACCCCGGGCGACCCGGCGGCCGGGCTGCCCGCGATGGACGGGGAGCCGCCGGTGCTCGCGCCGCGGGCCGGGTACCGGGTGCCGTTCGCCTGGGTCCCCGACCAGACCTGCACCGGATCCGGCACGCTGACCGCCACGTCGAACGGGGTCAACCAGGCGGCCCTGCGCTCGAACGTCCCCGCCGTCGAGTCCGGCGCCCCGGCCGCCGCCCCCACCGACGCGCCCAGCGCCAACCCGCCGGCCTCCTCGTCCCCGTCGGCCGGCCCCACCACGGCCCCCAGCCCGACCGCGACCCCGACCGGCAACCCGACCACCGCGCCGGCCGCGGTGACGATCGCCCACACCCCCGCCCCCGGCAGCCCGGCGGCCGCCACGGCGACGCTGCCGGTGTCGTGCGGCGGCACGGTCTACCGCGGCGGGGTCGAGGGCCTGGGCGGCCCGGCGCCGCAGCCGTCGGGCTCGCCGACGGCGGGGTGACCGCGGGGTGACCGCGGCCGGCGCGCCCCGCCGCCCGTGGCTCGGGCCGGACGCCGCGGCGGGACCGGTTGGCCGCCGTGCCCGGTACCTCGTGTCCCGGGGCCCGGGGGCCGGGCGGGTGTGAGGAGTGGTTACCGTGGGGGTGTGTACCGGTTCCTCCTGACTCCGCGCTGGCTCGGCGGCACCGTCGTGGCCGTGGCGGCCGTGGCGGTGTGCCTGTGGCTGGGCTCCTGGCAGCTCGGCCGGTTCGAGGACCGGGTGTCCACGCACCAGGACGCCAAACAGGCGGTCACCGCTTCGGGTGACGCCCGGCCGATCGACGAGCTGCTCAACCAGGCGGCCCCGCAGGTGAGCACGGAGACCGTCGGCAAGGCCGTCACGGTGACCGGAAGCTACGACACCGAACACCAACTGCTCGTCCCCAACCGGGTGGTGGACGGCAAGCAGGGCTACTACCTGCTCACCCCGCTGCGCACCGCCGACGGCCACGCCGTCGCCGTGGTGCGCGGCTGGGCGGCCGGGGACCCGGCCGCCGCCGGGCCGCCGCCGGGCGGTCAGGTGACGGTGACCGGGCGCCTGCAGGCCAACGAGTCGGTGGGCAGCAACGGCGCGGTGGCGGGCGGTCTGCCCGCCGGGCAGCTCGGCATGATCAACCGGGCGTCGCTGCTGAACGTGCTGGAGTACGACGGCTGGTACGACGGCTGGGTGGCCGCCGACGACGCGCCCGCCGGCCTGGCCCCCGTACCGACCGTGCAGCCGCAGGGCGGCGACGGGCTCACCCTGCGCGCGTTCCAGAACCTGGGCTACACCCTGGAGTGGTTCGTCTTCGGCGGGTTCGTGGTCTTCATGTGGTACCGCCTGGTGCGCCGCGAGGCGGAGGCGGAGCAGGACCGGGCCCTCGGGCTGGACCCGGTCCTGGACTGACGCTCCCGAGCGGCCCCGGGCCTCAGCGCTTGGCCGACGGGGCCACCGGTACGGGCACCGCCGGCTTCGGCGGTGCGGTCGGCACCGGCGTCGCGGCCGCCGGCGCGGTCGGCAGGGGTGCCGCCGGTGTCCCGCTGGGCGCCGGCGTCGGGACGCCGACGCAGTTGCGGCCGTTCCCGCTGCCGTTGCTGGAGTTGTAGTTGTCGGTGTGGTGGTGCACGGTGCGGCCGCTCTTGGAGCCCTTGGACCCCGAGCCCTTCGAACCGGACGAGCCGCTCTTGCCGCCGCCTCCCTTGGCGAGCTGGACCGGTTCGTCCCCGTCGACCGACGCGTACGCCGCCCGCAGGACGGTCGCGCCCGCGCCCCCGGCGCCCGGTGCGCTCGCCCTGGTCGCGGTGGCGAGTGGTGCCGGGGCCGCGAGCGGCGTGCCGGTGGCGAGCGGTGCCGCGGCGCCGGGGGCCGTGGTGGGCGCGGCCGGCGTCGGCACGACGGCCGAGGAGCTCGGCGCCGGCGGAGCGGCGGGCGGCGGGCAGGAGGCGTTGTTCTGCTGCGATCCCGAGCAGCCGGTGAGCACCAGGGCCCCGGCCACCGTCGCCCCCGCGAGTATCAGCAGACGTCTCACGCGGTACCCCCGGCGCCGCCCGCGCCGGCCGTGCCGCCCGCGCCGGTCTCCGCCGACGCCGTGCCCAGGTGCCGTCGGACGAAGTCGATCTCCAGCCGCAGCTGCCTGATCCGCTCCTCCACCACCAGCGATCCGTGCCCGGCGTCGTAGCGGTACACCTCGTGCGGCTTGCCGAGCTGCTCCAGCCGCTCGACGTAGTTCTCGATCTGCCGGATCGGGCAGCGCGGGTCGTTGACCCCGGCGCTGATGTACACCGGCACCCGCACCTGCTCGACGTAGGTCAGCGGCGAGGAGGCGGTGAAGCGCTCCGGGACCTCCTCCGGGGTGCCGCCGAAGAGCGTGCGGTCCAGCGACTTCAGCGCCTCCATCTCGTCGGCGTACGCGGTGTGGTAGTCCGCGACCGGCACGGCGGCGATGCCCAGCGCCCAGCTGTCGGGCTGGACGCCGAGGCCGAGCAGGGTCAGGTAGCCGCCCCAGCTGCCGCCGGCGAGCACCAGCCGGGCCGGGTCGGCGAGGCCGCTGTCGACCGCCCAGACGCGGACCGCCGCGATGTCCTCCAGCTCGATCAGGCCGACCCGCTCGTGCAGCGCGTCCGTCCAGGCCTGGCCGTAGCCGGTCGAGCCGCGGTAGTTGACCCGGACCACCGCGAAGCCGTGGTCCAGCCAGGCGGCCGGCCCGGCCGCGAAGGAGTCGCTGTCGTGGTGGGTCGGGCCGCCGTGGATCTCGAACACGGTCGGGTACGGGCCCTGCGCGGGCGCCGCCGGCCGCTGCACCAGGGCGTGCACCCGCCCGCCGGGCCCGTCCACCCAGACGTCCTCGACCGGCACCGAGCCGGGCGGCACCGAACCGGGCGCCCGCAGCACGACCGTCCCGGCGGTGGAGCGGACGGCGGAGGGCTCGGCGGCGGAGGACCACAGGTACTCCACGGTGCCGTCCGGACGGGCGGTGGCGCCGCCGACGGTGCCGCGCGGGGTGTCCAGGCGGGTCAGCCGGCCGTCGGCGAGCCGGTACGAGAACAGCTCGCTGCGCGCCTCGTACTCGTGCTCCACCAGCAGCTCCCGGGCGCCGGGGCGCCACTGGGCGGAGACGTCGCCGGGCAGCTCGCGGCCCTGCTCGTCGCGCAGCGGCAGGGCGGTCTCGGCGCCGGTGGCGACGTCCCAGATCATCGGCTCCCAGCGGCCGGTGCGCTGGTGCGCGACCAGCAGGCGGGTGTCGCCCTCGACCGGGGCGAAGCCCAGGCAGGCGACGCCGCGCGGCTCGTCCCGGCCGGTGACCTCGTCCAGTTCGGCGACGGTCTCGACGCCGCCGTCCCCGTCCAGGCGCACCACCCGGATCGCGGAGTGCATCGCGTCGCCGTGCTCGGTGTGGTCGATGGCGAGCAGCGTGGAGTCGTGGCTGAGGTCGCCGATGCCGCCGTACTCCTCGTGCCGGTAGATCTCGACCGGCTCGGTGGCGCCGGGGCGGCGCAGGTGCAGGGTGGTGCCGTCCTCGTCGGTGGAGCGGCCGACGACCACGGTGCCGTCGCGGCCGAGGGCCAGGCCGGCCGAGTAGGAGGCGGCGAGGCCGGGAACGGCCTCCTCGTCGGGGCCGCCCGCGAACGGCTGGCGGCGCCAGACGCCGAACTCGTCGCCGTCGTGGTCGTCGAACCACCAGATCCAGTCGCCGTCGGGGGACAGCTCGGCGTCGGTGGTGCCGTTCGGACGGTCGGTGACCTGGCGGTGGGCGCCGGTGGCGCGGTCCCAGGCGTAGACCTCGTAGGTGCCGGTCGCGTTGGACACGTACAGCGCCCGGTCGGGGGCGTCCTCGGCCCAGTCCGGCAGTGACACCCGGGCCGCCCTGAACCGCTGCTCCCACGCCGGTACGGCGCTCTTCTCCTCGCTCATCCGACCATCCAACCCGATCGGGGCGAGGGAAGGGAACGGGCGGGCGGGCTTCGGCACACCCGCCCCGGGCGCCGGGGCCCCGCGGGGCCGCGCCGTGACTCCCCGGGGACCCCTCGGGGCCGCTCGGAGACTCCGCCCGGGCCGCTCGGGGACCCCGCCCCGGGCCCGTTCGGGGACTCAGCCCCCGGCCGCTCGGGTATCACCCCCGGCGCGGCGCTCCGGGCGGCAGGAACCGGACCAGGCCCACCAGCAGCAGCTCCAGTACCGCCAGGGCGAGGACGCTGTGGCCGAAGGCGGCGGTCGGATCGCCGGCGCCGTAGTAGACCAGGCCGATCAGCGCGATCCCGAGCGCCCCGCCGACCTGCTGCACGGTGGACACCACCCCGGCCGCGGAGCCGGCCAGCCGCGGCTCGACGCCCGCCAGGACCACCGAGGTCACCGGGGCGATCACCAGGCCCATGCCGAGCCCGTCCACGAACAGCCCGGGCGCCAGCCACCACACGCCGCCGTCCGCGGCCTCGTAGCCGGCGAGGGCCAGCAGGCCGAGCCCCAGGGCCATCAGCAGCCCGCCGAACGCGATGGTGCGGCGGTCGCCGAGGCGGGCGGTGACCCGGTGGGTGGTGTTGGAGGTGATCAGGTAGCCGAGGCCGATCGCGGTGAAGACCAGTCCGGCGCCGAGGGCGTCCAGGCCGCGGCCGAGCTGGAGGTGCAGGGCGAGCACCAGGAAGAACGAGCCCTGGCCGAGCCAGAAGGCGAGTTGGGCGAGCAGGCCGGCGCTGAAGGAGCGGCTGCGGAACAGCCGGGTGTCGACCAGCGGGGTGGCGGTGGCCGACCCGGTGGCCCGGTGCTGGTGCACGGCGAAGACGGCCAGCAGGGCGACGGAGGCGCCCAGGCAGAGCCCGGTCCACAGCGGCCAGTCCAGCTGGGGGCCCTGGATCAGCGGCAGCACCAGACCGGTCAGCGCGGTGGTGACCAGCAGCACGCCGACCGGGTCCAGGCCGGGCCGCTGCGGGGCGCGGGACTCCGGCAGGCTGCGGCGGACCAGTAGGAGGGCGGCCAGGCCGATCGGCAGGTTGATCAGGAAGCAGCTGCGCCAGCCGAGCCCGAAGAGGTCCGCGCGGATCAGCAGGCCGCCGATCAACTGGCCGAACACCGCGCCGACGCCCATGGTCAGCCCGTACCGGGCGAAGGCCCGGGCCTGGGCGGCGCCGCTGAACGCGGTCCGCAGGATCGCCAGCACTTGCGGGCCCATCAGCGCCGCCGACAGGCCCTGCAGCACCCGGGCGCCGACCAGCGTGGCCGCGGTCGGGGCGAGGCCGCAGGCGGCGGAGGCGAGGGTGAAGAGGGCCAGGCCGAGGCCGAACACCCGGCGGCGGCCGTAGCGGTCGCCGAGACGGCCGGCGGTGACCAGACCGGCCGCGAGAGCCAGGCTGAAGCCGGCCATCACCCACTGGACGGCGGCCGGGCCGGCGCCGAGGTCGCTCTGGAGGGAGGGGAGGGCGACGTTGACGACGAAGATGTCGAGGGCGGTCATGAAGGTGGCGGTCAGGACGACCGGCAGCAGGCCCTTGGGGACCGGTGCCGGTGCGGCCGGGACGGGTGGGGTGGCCGGGGTGGGCCGCCGGGCGTTCAGGGCGGTGCTCATCTCGGGCTCTCCTCAGGGGCGCGGGTGGGGCCGGTGGGGTCGGTGGCGGGGGGCGGGACGCGGTGGGGCGCGGCCCGCCCCTCGGGGCTGGCGGCCGTGGTGGCGGCGGTACGGCGGTGGCGGCAGCGGGGGCTCAGGCGCCCGGCACGCGGTCGAGGAAGCCGTACACCGCGCCGATCCGGCCGTCCGGGGTGGCCGTCAGCACGTCGAAGCCGATCACCACCGGCTCCGCGCCGGCCGGGCCGAGGTTCCAGGTGAAGCGGGCGATGTCGTGGTGCGCGTCGACCGGTCCGAGGGTGAACTCCAGCCCCGGGAACTGGGCCTGGGCGGCGGCGATCAGCGTGTCGATCGCGTCCCGGCCGGCGACGGCGGCCAGCGGGTCGGTGTAGCGGCCGTCCTCGGCCCACACCTCGTCGACCAGCTTGCGACGGGCCGCCGGGTCGGTCTCGTTCCACACCGCGAGGTAGCGCTCGGCGAGCTGCTGGAGGGTGGCGGCGGTGATCTCGGTCATGGTCATCTCCCGTGTTCCGGTGGGTGTTTGGCCGGGTCCTTCCCGGTGCTCACCAAGGTAGGGAGGGGCGGCCGGCGGCGAATCCGTCACGTATGGGCATGGGGGTACGTAGCCTGCGCGGGGGTGTACCGGCGCCTCCGTCGTCGGCGGCGCGCGGCCCGGGTCGGTAGGGTCGGTCCATGCTGTACGGGAGGGAAGGCGAACAGGCCGCCGTCGACGGCCTGTTGGACGGGGCGCGGGCCGGCCGCAGCGGCGTGCTGCTGCTGCGGGGCGAGGCCGGCATCGGCAAGACCGCGCTGCTGGACGACGCCGTCGCGCGGGCGGGGGAGTCGTTCCGGGTGATCCGGGCGGCCGGCGTCGAGTACGAGGCCGAGCTGCCGTACGCCGGACTGAGCCTGCTGCTGGCGTCCGGCCTGGACCGGCTGGACGCCCTGCCCGGACCGCAACGGCGGGCGCTGGAAGCGGCGTTCGGCCTCTCCGACGGCAGCGCCTCCGGCGGCGGTATCGCCGGGGACGGCCCCGCCGGTGACGGGCTCCCGGGCGGAGGGCGTGCCGACCGGCTGCTGGTCGGCCTCGCCACCCTCGCACTGCTCGCCGAACTCGCCGCCGACCGCCCGCTGTTGTGCGTCGTGGACGACGTGCAGTGGCTGGACCGGGCCTCACTGGACGCACTGCTGCTGGCCGCCCGGCGGCTCCAGGCCGAGGGGGTGGCCCTGCTGCTCGCCGCCCGCACCGGCGGCCCGAACGGGCCCGGCGACGGCCCGGCGGAGCGCCCGCTGGGCCTGCCCGAACGGGAGGTGGCCGGCCTGTCCGAGGCCGACGCCACCCGGCTGCTGACCCGGCGGGTCGGCCCCGACCTGCCCGCCGCCATCCGCGACCGGCTGCTCGCCGAGGCGGCCGGCAACCCGCTCGCCCTCACCGAACTCCCGGTCGCCACCGGCGTGCGGACACCGGCGCCGGGCGGCCTGCCGCTCACCAGCCGGCTGCTGATCGCCTTCCACGGCCAGGTCACCGGCCTGCCGGCGGCCACCCAGACGCTGCTGCTGGTCGCCGCCACCGAGGAGAGCGGGGCGCTGGACGTCGTCCTGCCCGCCGCGGCCGCCCTCGGCGTCACCGCCGAACACCTCACGCCCGCCGAGGAGTCCGGACTGGTGACGGTCACGGCCGACCGCCGGATCGCCTTCCGGCACCCCCTGCTGCGCTCCGCGATCCTCCAGCGGGCTCCGCACCACCAGAAGGTGACGGCCCACCGGGCGGTCGCGCGGTCGCTGCCGGACGGCGACCGCCGCACCTGGCACCTCGCCCTCGCCGCCACCGGCCCCGACGCCGCACTCGCCGACGCGCTGGAACGCACCGCCGTCCGCGCCGAACGCCGCGGCGGCCACGGCGGCGCCGCCGCGTACGAGCGCGCCGCCCGGCTCACCCCGGACCGCGACAGCGCCACCCGCCGGCTCGTCCTGGCCGCCGAAGCGGCCACCGAGGAAGGTGAGTTGGCCCGGGCCGAGGTGCTCGCCGACGAGGCCGCCGGCCGTACCGACGACGTCCTGGCGCACGCCCTGCTCGACCAGGTCCGGGCCACCGAGCACTTCTGGCGCGGCGCGTACCCGACCGCCCACCGGCTGCTGCTCGACGCCGCGGGCACCGACATCGACCCGATGCACGCCGCCCGGATGCTGCTCCAGGCCTTCCACGCCGCCTGGTACGCGGGGGAGGAGCCGGTGGTCGCCGTCCTGGACCGCCTGGCCGTCCTGCCGCTCGCCGACGACGACCCCCTCGCCCCGCTCGCCCGCCACCTGCCCGCGGCCGTCCTGCCCGCGCTCGGCCGGCCCGCCGGGCCGCTGCCGCCCGTCCGGGAGGCCGTCGAGGCCGCCCGCCGGGCCGGCGCCGAGAGCCCGGTCGACCTGGTCCAGCTGTGCGGCGCCACCCTGGTCCTCGGACGCGACGAGGAGACCGCCGAACTCGCCGCCGAACTGGTCGCCGAGGCCCGCGCCAAGGGCACCGTCGGCGTGATGCCCACCCTGCAGTTCTTCCTCGCCGAGGCCGAACTCTTCCACGGCCGCCACCGGGACGCCGAACTCACCGCCACCGAGGGCCTCGGCCTCGCCCGGGACACCGGCCAGCACCAGTGGGTCAGCCAACTCACCGCGCTGCTCGCCTGCCTGGCCGCCCTCGACGGCCGCACCGACCGCTGCGCCGAACTCGCCGCCGCCTCCCTCGCCACCACCGGCCCGCGGACCGCCGCCCCCGCGGCCGGGCAGGCCTGGGTGCAGTGGGCGCTCGCCCTGCTCGACCTCGGCCAGGGCCGCGCCGGCGACGCCGCCGACCGGCTGCACGCCCTCACCACCGGCCCGCACCGGCACCACATCAGCGCCACCCGGGCCGTCCCCGACCTGGTCGAGGCCGCCGTCCGGCTCGGCACCCCCGAGCGCGCCACCGAACCCTACGAACGCTTCGCCCGCTGGGCGGCCGCCGCCGACCGCCCCTGGGCCGAGGCCCTGCGCCTGCGCTGCCAGGCCCTGCTCGGCCCCGACGAACTCGCCGAAGCCGCCTACCGCGAGGCCCTCTCCCGGCACGCAACGGCCCACCGCCCCTTCGAACAGGCCCGCACCGCCCTCCTCTACGGCGAATGGCTGCGCCGCACCCGCCGCCGCACCGACGCCCGCCCCCACCTGCGCGCCGCCCTGGAGACCTTCGACCGCCTCGGCGCCCACCCATGGGCCGCCCGCGCCCGCACCGAACTCTCCGCCACCGGCACCCCGGCCCCCACCCCGGCCACCCCCGCCGGCTCCCCGCAGTCCCCCCTCACCCCCCAGGAACTCCAGATCGCCCGCCTCGCCGCCCAGGGCCTCACCAACCGCGACATCGCCGCCCAGCTCTTCCTCAGCCCGAGGACCGTCGCCCACCACCTCTACAAGGCCTACCCCAAGCTCAACATCACCTCGCGCACCGAACTCACCACCGTCCTCTGACGGGACGGCCGCCGGACGCAGAGCGGATCGAGGAGAACACCGAACGGGGCGACGGCCGCGGGGGCATCAGGCCGCGGCCACGGCAGCCGGGGTGAAGCCGGCCCACCGCCGGACCGGCTGAGGCACGGTCACCCGGCCGGTCGGACACAACGACAGAGGCCCTGCCGGATCTCTCCGGCAGGGCCTCTGCACTGGGTCGGGGTGGCGGGATTTGAACCCACGGCCTCTTCGTCCCGAATGAGGTCCGGGGCGGCGGCCGACATGCACATATGGACGATTGCCCAGGTTGGAGCCTTGGCCTGCGTTGGTCCTCGACGCGCCGGAGCGGCCCCGATCCCAAGATCTTCTCCCGAGGCTCTCCCAAGCGAGCACCTTGGTCGCGCCGGGCGATCTCAGAAACCGAGAATGTTTCGTAGTTCGGCGACGCGGGCCATGGCTGCGCGTGGGCCGTACGCTGCGATGCTTGAAAGCGCCGCTGCGGCTCCAGCGGCAATGGGCATTCCCTCTCCGGGGTAGCCAAGCAAGATCCAGGAGCAAGCGACGATAGCTGTAGCCAAGACGACAGCGGCCAATCGCAAGCCCGGTGCGCGGCCTTCTGGTGCGACGACGCCTTCCAGATCAGCCTCAGGGAGGAGCTGGCCAATCTTCGATTCGGCATAGTTGTTGGCAATAGTGACCAGAACGCGCGCGAGATCCTTCATTGATTCAGCTCCGCGCGTATCCACCTGGTCCTCCATTTGTTGGAGTTTGGCCGCCACTAGTGCGGCATTCCTCTTTACCGAGTGGCGCCTAGGGGAGAATCTGCCGAGGCTGCCGTGGACGCGGTGAATTCGCAACACCGAACGCCTAACGTTGGCACAAGCTTGATCCAATGCGCGCAAGGCCGAGGGGCGATCATCGCCAGCCGATGAGTAAACGGCTTCACACAGCTGGATCGCTGCCCTTGTGGCAATCAGAAACCTGTAGCGTGAAACTGCGGGGTTATGATCGGCGGCCCAGATTAGGATGGGCGTAATGATAACTGCAGTGAGGAGGTTTCGAGGCCTTAGGTCTGGCGCGAGCTGACCGGTTTCGATCGTCTTTACCACGGCCATGACCATGTCGCCAGCCACGGCTCCGATGATGAACGTCAGAATTCTATACCGTAGGCGGATTTCTCCAGCAGAGGCTTTGCCTGCAGCCCTAAGGGAATCTGACGGTGCATCGTCTAGTCCTAGAGTGTGCAGTGATCTGGACATTTCCTGAAATGATTTTTCGGCGGTCCTTTCATTCCATCGATCCCACTTTTGGCGTGTCATTGGCAAATGCCTAATGACCCATAGCGGCCCCTTGTAGAAGGAAATCACCAAGACTACAAAGAGCGCATCCAGCAATACTGTCTGCTGAATTTTTGACAAAAGCTGAAAATCGATTGACAATTCTCCCCCAACGACTCGTGTCCGTGAGGAGCGTAGCGGTCCGTGCCGTTGTGCGGGGGCGATTGGCACCTTCAGTGGCTGTCTAACGCCGTTGCTCGCCAGGGGAGGAGGTGCGGTGAGTCGCATACGCCCCGGATTGATCTTGATTAACAGGCCTCGGGAGTGCGTGGCGGTCAGATCGGTCAAACTACCCATCGCCTCGACCCCGCTGGAGTTGAATGATTCTGCCGCTGACACCGTCTGCGATCACTGAACGGCTCGTTCCCAATGATGTGAAAGGACAGATGTCTCATGGCCTCTACGGCCAAAGCGCCCGCGGCCTGTGCTCGATGCAGCGCCCGGCTGAGCCGCACCAACACCGACACCGTGTGCAGCCCGTGCCGACGTGCGATCGGGCCAGCCGCTGCAGTCGTGCAGGCCGCCCCGGCAGTCAAGCCGGTTAGCTGGCTCCCCGTCCCGCCCGAGCGCACCGCGCCGCCGGACGGGTCCAACCTCGGAGACGTCCTCAAGGCCTACCGTGCGCTCCACAAGCTGAAGCAGCAGGACCTTGCCGACCTGCTCGGCTATGACCAGTCGTACGTCTCGCTGTTGGAGCGCGGGAAGCGCGTGATCAAGGACATGGACGAGCTTCGGCGTCTGGCTCAGGTGTTGGGGCTGCCTGCGGACGAGTTGGGCTTGTTGCCGACCGTCGAGCCGACCGTCGTCTCGGCCGCCAGCGGCGAGACCGGTCCGCAGGACGCCGCCGAGGAACAGCGCCGTTGGCGGATGATCCGCCGGGACCTGAACCGGCACCGGAGCGAACTCACCAGCGCCGCCGCTCGGCTGTACCCGAACGCGGCCCGCGCAGGGAACAGCCCCGTGCTCACGACGGCCGGCTGGATGTGGCCGGAGCCCTTGGACTTCGGTGACATCCACCTCACGTGGTTGGCGCAGACGGCGCCGCCGGAGATCGTCGGTGCCGAGCCTGAGTCCGACGGTGTCCGACCCTTGGCCGCGACCGGCGGCCGATTCGCCCGGTACTCGCAGGCCATCCGCATGGTCGACCGGCCGTCGCTGTTCGTGAACCGGCCCAGCTTCCGGCTGCTCGACGTCGACCAGGTCGACGGCCGACCCAAGCTGTCCTTCGGCTACACGACCTACTTCGACATGGCGGACGTCTGCGAGGGAGTGGCTCACGAGCTGGCCGGCGCGTGGCTCGCGACCGGCAGCGACCCCGCATGGATCGGGGAGCCGAACTGGGATGCGCTCCCGTTCCGGACACTGGTCGGCGACCCGTTCGACCTCGGTCGCCGTCCGCTGCTGCCGTCGATCGACACCCTGACCATCCGGCTCGCTGCGGACGGCACGGCGTCGTTCCCGCTGCACCACCGGGCGGCGAGCAACGTGGCGCTGGCTGGCGGGACGTACCACATCATGCCCGCCGGGGTGTTCCAGCCGAGCTCCGTGCTGCCGTGGGACCAGTCGAACGACTTCGACCTCTGGCGCAACGTGCTCCGGGAGTACGCGGAGGAGTTCCTGGGCGACCCCGAGGCGGACGGCAGCAGCGGAGAGCCCATCGACTACGACGGGGTCGAGCCGTTCCGCACACTCAACGAGGCCCGGCGCGCGGGCAAGATCCGTCCGTACTGCTTCGGGATCGGCTTGGACCCGCTCACACTGGCGGGCGAGATCCTCAGCGTCGTGGTCATCGACGCCGACGTCTACGACTCGGTGTTCGCGGGCATGGTCTCCCGCAACACCGAGGGCAGCGTCATCACCGGCACCGGCCACGCTGGGGGGATCGACTTCACCGAGGCCAACGTCCGTCACCTGCTGGAGAATGAACCGCTCGCGTCTGCTGCCGCCGCGTGCCTCGACCTGGCGTGGCAGCATCGCGGACTGATCCTGAACTGAGGAGGAACTCCGTGCGCGTACTCGTGACGGGTGCCTTCGGCTTCGTCGGCAACGCGGTTGTCCGACGACTCGCCGAGGCAGGCCACGAGGTGGTTGCCCTGACCCGTCGGCCTCTGGGTGCCCCGCTCCCCGAGCTGCCGGTGGTCGAAGTGGTCCACGGTGACATTCGCGACGAGCAAGCCGTTGCCTCAGCCGTACGCGGCGTGCACGCGGTCTGCCACCTGGCCGCGCTCACGCGGGTGCGCGAGTCCTTCGAGATGCCGGACGAGTACCACGACGTCAACGTGAACGGCACCGCCGTCCTACTGGCCGCGTTGCCCGGACGAGCTGCTTCGGAGCGCCCCGTGGTCGTGCTCGGTTCGACGGCCGCGATCTACGGCGCCCCTGAGCAGCAGCCCATCGGCGAGGACGTCGTGCCTGCTCCGAGCAACCCGTACGGTGTCTCGAAGCTCGCCGCGGACGAGCTGCTCAAACGGGCGGGCGAACGTGGCACCGTGCGAGCGGTGAGCCTGCGGTGCTTCAACATCGCAGGCTCGGTGGGCGGGGTGGGGGACTCCGACGAGTCCCGGATCATCCCAAAGGCGCTCGCAGTGGCGGCCGGCCGCTACCCGCACCTGGAGATGAACGGCGACGGGAGCGCTATCCGGGACTTCGTCCACGTGGACGACCTCGCCCGCGCGTACGTCCTGGCCCTGCATGCCGGGGACTTCACGCACCGGGCATACAACGCGGGCGCGACCCCGGCGAGCATGCGCGAGATCGTGGGGGCGGTCGAGCAGGTGACTGGCCGGCCCGTGCCGGTGGTCCACCGACCGCCTCAGCCGGAACCGCCTCGGCTGGTCGCCGACCTCACCCGGATCACGACGGAGTTCGGGTGGAAGCCTCAGCGCTCTGGACTTCATGACCTGATCCGAGACGGGTGGGCGGCGACCAGCCGCGACGACCTCTGACTACTCCATCAAGCGGCTCTTCACGCTGGCAGGAAGCGCGTCGAATGCTTCCTGCCAGCGTTGGAGAGCCGCTTCGACCCCTGCGGTCTCTTCCCTGCTGCTAGCCAGCTCGCGCAGGGCCTTCTCGATCGCCTGCCCGGCCTGCAGAGCGGGCACGGCCCAGTCGGCAGCCCCTCGGGAGTGGGCGGCGAGGCGTGGCGGGAACTGGACGAACACCCCCTTCCCCTGATGTCCGACCACGTAGCCCTCGGTGCGAAGCAGCGAGACCGCGGCCTTCACGACCGTGCTCGACACGCTGTGGTCGTCCATCAGCTTCCGCGTTGACGACAGTGCGGAACCTGCAGTCAGCTTGCCGCTGCGGATCTGTTCCCGCAGGTCATCGGCTAGCTGGAGATAGGCCGGCTCGCCTTGGAACTCGGTCACCAGTGATCCTCCAGACGTCTCGCACTTAGTGCACCAGTGTGCCGGAGGCTCGGCGGGCGAAGCACTTGCCAACTTGGCGCACTAAGTGCACCATGTTCGTTGTGAGGGCAACGCCTCGGCGGAAAGCCTCATATGACAGGCCGTCATTGGTCTGGCGCTGTGCGTCCGAGCAGGCTTGTCACAGCAGGGCAGGCCCGATCAAACGGGCTCTCTGCAAAACATCAGTAGCTCATGAGGCCCCTATTTGGGCTGCCCTGAGCTGCGCAAACGGGCCCGGAGGGCGGCGTGACAGCCGTCTGAAGGAAGCGCTCGTTCCTTGAGAACGTCGTCGCCGTGAGGTGCCGACTTCATATTGATCGTGCGGGACCGACGCGAGGGCGGCGGTCACGGTAGGCGCCTAGGCCGAGAGGACGGGGGCGAACCGCCGTGATGAACGAAGCCCTCCCCCTATGCAGTGGCATGCCACCCCTCCGGGGTGTGGGGAAGGACAGCGGAGTCCCAACGCACGTGGCGGGATGAGACAGACCGCCCCCGTGGTGACCGGGTGATGTCGCCGGCGGCAGCGAGCCACGCAGCACCCCGGACTTTCGGGTGTGCCGCCCTGCTGGTGCTGAGCAGAGAGGAAGCACCGGACCAGGCCCGTGAAACCTGACGCCCGTAGGACGGGCAACCCCCAAGCCACCTGCCCCACCTGGGGCTCGACCTGAGGAGGGCGCGCCCATGGGCATGCGCCTGAGCTGTATCCGGCCCCGCCGCTGACCAGCGGGCGGGGCTCACCGGTTCCGGTCGCTCCACCAGCGATCACGGTCCCCGGCGCGTACCGGCCGTCCTGGACGGCTCCTGGGTGCGCGTCGGGTTCCGCGGCTGCTCGTGAACGACGAGAAGCCGAGCCCGCACAAGACGGGCCGCCGCGCTCCGGCCAAGGAACGCGCGGCGGCCCTGCGGGCTCACCCCCAGAGACGAGGTGAACCCATGAAGCTCATTGTTGCAGGCCAGGAGGCCGCGACCCCGGAGGAGTTCGCGGAGCTGGCGTTCGGCACCGGCGCCGACTTCGGTTTCGGCGTCGACACCGAGTTGTTCGACGGCAGCACCGACGCCACCGACGAGGACCGGGTGGTCCGGCTCGACGTCGCCCGGGAGATCCTGCGGGACCTGGACGGGCCGGCGGCCCGCTTCGCGTCCGCGCTGATGCACACCGCCGAGCGCCGCCGGGCCCTGACCTGGAAGGCGGCCGCGTGATGGCCGCCCAACTCCACTCGCTCCTCGCCGGTGCGACCCGCACCCCGCACCTGGCCGCCCGCCCGGCGGCCACCGTGCTCGCCGAGTACCGCCCGAACGGCGACGGCGACCTGCGCGGCGCCGCCTGCGCCGGCGCCGACACCGACCTGTTCTACCCGGAGGTCGACGAGGACGCCGAGGACATCGACGTCGCTCGCGCGGCCGCCGAGTGGGCCGAGCGCCGCGCCAAGATGATCTGCGCCGGGTGCCCGGTCCGCACGATGTGCCTGGAGCTGGCCCTGGAGCGCCGTGAGCGGCACGGCATCTTCGGCGGGCTGAACGCCGCCGAGCAGTGGAGCGTCAGCGAGCGCCGCCGCAAGCTCGCCGCCCGCGAGCGCCGCGCCGCCGGGGGTGCTCACTGATGAACGCCCCGATGCTCACCGCGCTCACGACGCGCTCACCGCGCACCCGGCGGAGGTCGCGGTGAAGGTGCCGATGAACCAGGAACAGATCCGTTCGGCCGAGCGCGCGTTGGCCGTGGGGACGTGGACGATCACGCTCGGCGCGGTCCTCTACAGCATGCTCACGGTCACCCCGCTGATGTCCCACCACACCCCCGAAGGCTGGAAGTGGACGGCGCCAATCCTGCCGCTGGTCGTGGACGCGGCCGTGGTGATCGTGGTCCGCCTCGACAGCGTCCTCGCCCGCCTCGGCGGCGACGGCGGCCGGTGGCCGGCCGTGCTGCGCTGGATGACCGGCGCCATGACCGTGCTGCTCAACGTCGGTCAAAGCGCGTTGGACCACGACAAGGTCGGGGTGGCGGTCCACGCGGTGGCGCCGCTGCTGCTGATCGCCACGGCGGAGACCTCCCTCGCCTACCGGCGCGCGATCGCCTCCGCGCTGGCCGCCCGTGAAGCCCGTGAGCGCGATGAGCGGGCCGAGCGTGAGCGACGCACCGAGGACCGCCGACGGCAGGAACGCGAGGACCGGCAGGCCGAGCAGGACCGGGCCGACCAACGCGAGCGTGAGCGCCGTGAGCACGACGAGCGGATGGCCGCGCAGCAGCGTCAGCACGAGCTGCGGATGGCCGACGAAGCCCGCCAGGAACGGCGGCGTGTGGAGGAGATCGACCGGGCCGAACGGCAACGCCGTGAGCGCGAGGCGAGCGAGCGTGAGCGCCGTGAGCATGAGCGTGAGCAGGCCGCCGCCCAGGACGCCGAACGGCTGCGACAGGAACTCCTCTCCGCGCCCGCTGCCGCCGAGCGACTGCCCGAAGAGCAGGCCCGGCTGACCGTCCAGACCGCCGTGGCGCTCGGCATCCCGCAACGCCGTGCGGCCGAGCTGACCGGCTGGTCGACCGGATGGGTCGCAGCCCGCTACCGGGAGTTCGGCCCGGCCGACACGCAGCGCCCCGCCCTGCACGCCGTCGCGGCCGACACCGAAGAGGCCGCCGCCCCGGGTGCAGCCTGAGACCTGAGGAGACCAGTCCATGGCCCTGACCTGCATCGACGTCGTCTCGTTCGGCTACCTTCACGACGCCCCGCCCGAGGCGACCATCACCCTCGACCTGCGCCGCCACTTCCGCGACCCGCACGTCGATCCGGCCCTGCGCCACCAGAGCGCCCACGACCTGCCGGTGCGCCGGGCCGTGCTCTCCACCCCGGGCATCCGGGAGCTGATCACCGCCGCCGCGCTGCTGGCCGACTCCTACGACGCCGGGCCCACCGAGGCGCCGCTGACCATCGCGGTCGGCTGCGCGGGCGGTCGGCACCGCGCCGCCACCGTCGCCATGACCCTCGCCACGCGACTGTCCAAGACCGGCACCCGCGTCCGCCTCACCCACCGCGACCTCGACAAGCCCGTCATCACCCGCTGACCAGGGAGTCCTCCATGAACCGCGCCGACGCCACCGACCTCGCCACCCGCCTCGACCAGGCCGCCGCCGACAAGGCCGACGCCGCCCGCTCCGGGCGCGCCTTCGCCGCCGACCCGGCCAACAGCGACCTGTCCCGCCGGCAGGCGGCCGCCGCCGTCCCCATCCTGCTCGGCCAGGCCCGCGACATGCGCGCCGACGCCGCCGCCATCCGCGACGGCGCCAACCCCACCGCCCTCGGCTACTGACCAGAAACGGAGCCTCCTGTGACCAGCACTGCCGCCCCGGCCGCCCAGCCCACCCACGCCTGGCTGATCACCCTTCAGCGCCCCTTGGAGCGCGGCGTCCTCGCCACGTTCACCACCGAGGGCACCTACACCGCCCTGCCCGGCGCGACCCGCCAGAAGGCTTACCAGGAGATCCGGGCCTTGCTGGCCAAGGAGCGCCCCGAGCTGCGCGACGCGAACGTTCTGTTCTTCTCGCTGGAGCCGAACCGGCTCTGACCAGCGCCAACGCCCGGAACCGCCGACGGCTTGCCGGCATGGCGGCGGTTCCGGGCTTCCCGTCCTCGCAGAGAACCGGAGCGCCCATCATGTCCGAACCGGTGGCCTCGACGCTGGTCGAGGTCGTCCCCGCACCCCAGAACCAGCCACCTCCCGACCTGAAGCCCGAGCCGAAGCCCGCGGCTTCACCGGGCGCGGTGCCGGGTGTCCCGCTGGCGGTGGCCGTCGCCAACGCCCTCGGGGCCGCCGGCGCCGGGGCCGCCTCGCTCGGCGGCGGGGCCGTCGCCGTGGTCGGTGCCGCCGCCGGTGCCGCCGCCCTCGGCAGCCTGGCCCGCAAGGCCCGCAACCGCCACGCCAACAGCCCCAGTGCCGCCCGTACGGCCGCCGTCCAGCGCGCGGCCGGAGCGGGTGGCCTCTTCACCCCGCCCACCCGCGCCACCGGGACCAACTCCACTTCACCGCAGCCCCGTTCGGCGAGCTCACCCACCGGCCGCCGCTCCGGCCACGTCCCGGCCGGCGGCTGGGGCTCGGCCGGTACTCCCGCCCGCCACATCGCAGACCCGAAGGGACCCGGCATGCCGCGAACGGCCGGAACCACGCGCACCGCCGCCCACCACGCCGGGACCGTCGGCGCGCCCCGGCACGCCGAGCAGCCCGCCACGGCCGGCCGCCGCGCCGGTACCGGGTACCGGCCGCCCGCGATCGCCCACACCCTGGCCAAGGCCGCCTCCCGTCTGCCCGGCCTCCAGCACCAGGCCCCCACCGGGCAGGCCCAGCCGCGCGCCCAGCGCCGGGACGAGCGCTTGGCCAAGGTCGCGGAGCGTACCGCCCGCCGGGTCGCCAAGGGCCAGGCCAAGGCCCTTCAGGCGGCCGGGATCGACCCGGCGACCGGCGCCGGTGCCCGCCCGAAGAGCCCGGCTGCCGGGCGCGGGCAGATCACCCCGGTGCAGGCCAAGGCCCTTCGCCGCTCGGCGATGCGCCACCGGGCCCGCATGGGCGGTGCCGCGCTCGCGGCTGGCCTGGTCGGCCTCGGCTCCGCGCTGGTCGGCAACTGGCGTCACAAGGGCAAGGTCAGCGGCCACATGCGGAGCGTGTGGCGGCGCCTGGCCGAACGCGCCCGCGCCGTCCGCGACGCCCGCAACGCCGCGATCCTCGGCCACGGCGAGGCCGCCGCCGACACCGCCGACGGGGCGCCGGCCGTGCCGGTCCCGGCTGAGACCGTCAACATCCCCGGCCGCCCCACCCCCGGCACCGACCCGGCCGTCGCCGACGGCCTCGTGTTCGAGCTCTTCGGCCGCCCCGGCTTCCCCGGCCGCCCCGTCGCCACCCCCGTCACCGAACCGATCACCCTTGGCAAGCCCACCGTGAAGGAGAACCCCGTGACCACGCCCGCCGACGGCACCGCCGCCACGTTCAGCCTCACCTCCGCCGCCGACGTCCTGCTCCAGGCCGCCTCGACGTTCGACCCGGAGACCATGGTCGAGTTCGGGGTGTTCGCCCAGGAGCTGCCCGTCGCCTACGGAACCCTCCAGGAAGTCCTGCGGGTCCTCGCCGAGAAGGCCGCCGAGCAGCTGCCGCTGGACCCGGCCGTGGTCGAGGAGATCAGCCACGGCTACCAGGCCATGGGCCGCACCGTGCAGGCCCTGGAGGAGGTCGCCCCGACGTTCCGCCAGGCCCACGCCGAGGACCTGGAGCGCCACGAGAACCCGCGCAACGGCCTGGAGGCCGAGCGGAAGTGGAACGTCTGACCTGACCCGCCGTCGCCTCCCCAGCACCCACACCCCTCACCGGGCCGTCCACATCCTGTGGGCGGCCCGGTCCCTTTTCCCGGCTGGAGACCGCCACCATGACCAAGAACACCAAGAACCAGAACGGGCCGCGCCTGGACTGGAGCGCCGGGCACGGCCTGCTGACCGGCACCCTGAACGCCACCGCCGGCGCCCTGTCGACGACCGCGCTCGGCCACGCCACCGGCCTGCCCGCCGGATGGGCGCTCGCCGCCGGCGCCGCCGGGGCGCTCGGCACCATCGGCGCCGGCCTGCGCAAGCGCCTGACCGGGGCGACGCTCGCGTTCCGGGGCACGTGCTGGATGGCCGCGGGCGGCTGGTCGTCCTGGGCGCTGGCCCACGGCGGCCCGTGGCAGTGGCCGGAGCTGGGGTCGCTGGCCGTCGCCGGGATCGCCGCCGGCACGCTCGGCGCCGCGTTCGCCGCGCACGAGGAGGTCGAGCAGGCCAAGCGCGCCCATCTGCTGCTGATCGGCGCCCGCCGCCAGCTCGCCGCCGACTGGACCGACCGCATCCGCCGGGTCTGCTCGGTGGAGGTGACCGTCCTCGGTATCGAGCACTGGCCCTCCGGCGCCGGCTACACCCTGGAGCTGGAGCTGCCCGAGGGCGGGACCACCCGCCGCTCCATCGCCGACCGCGCCGAAGCGCTCGGTTCCGACCTCGACCTGCCCGACGGCTGCGGCCTGCAGGTCATGCCCGGCATCTCCCGGCGCCGTGTCCTCATCCAGGTCACCACCCGCGTGCTGACCGACACGCTCCTGTTCCCCGTCGAGGAGATCGAGGAGACCACCACCGTCAACAACCCGCTCCCGGTCGCGCTGCTGTCCGACGGCACGCGGGCGGAGATGGACCTGCGGCAGGCGTCCACGATCGTGACCGGCCCGACCGGCACCGGCAAGACCAACCTGTTGCACGGCCTGATCGCCCGCCTGAACCAGACCAATGACGTGCTGGTGTGGGTGATCGACCTCAACGGCGGCTCCATCGGCCTGCCCTGGCTCAACGCCTGGCGCGACGCCCAGATCGGCCGCGAAGGCTCCCGCTGGGCGAATGCCGACATCCCCGTGCCCGGCGTGGACTGGGTCGCCTCCACCGTCGACGAGGCGAAGTGCATGCTCGCCGCCGCCGTCCGCATCGCCAAGGCCCGCAAGGTCGCCTACCAGGACGCCATGCGCGACGCCAACGACGACAAGCTCCCCGTCTCCCCGAAGATCCCCGAGATCGTCATCATCACCGACGAGGGCGCCGAAGCCGCCGCCTCTCGTGAGGCCCGCGCCGTCATCGCCGGGATCTCCGAAGTCGTGCGCATCGCCCGAGCCATGGCGATCCGGTCCGTGCTGTCCGTTCTGCGTGTCACCCAGGACGTCATGCCCGACCCGCTCGTACGCAAGATGGCCTCCAACCGCCTGGCCACCGGCGCCCTGGAGGACTCCGAGCTGGGCCACCTGTTCGGCTGGCGCGCGCTGCGGGCCGAGGACTCCTTCTCCGGGCCGGGGTCGGTGCTGGTCGGCACCGAGGGCAAGCAGCCCGCCAAGGCCCGCCAGCCGCGCATCACCCCCGACATGATCGAGGAGATCAGCGCCGCCACCGCCCGCCGCCGCCCCAACCTCGACGCCCCCTCCCTCGAAGCCGCCGGCGCCGACTACACCAACCGCTGGACCATGGACCGCTGCGGCCACCTGTGGGCCAGCACCGAACCCGTCACCGCCGCAGCCCCGCCGAGCACTTCGGCGGGACCGGCACCGGACGGCCTGATGGGCACCATGCGCCGCGGCAAGAACCCGCCCCGGGACTGGAAGGCGACCGCCGGATGGGACACCCCTGCCGACCCGGACGACCTGGAATCGATCTGGCTCCTGCCCCCCGCGCCCGAGCCCGGCACCACCCCGCCCGGCACTGACTGGGCCGACCCGTCCACGTGGTCCACCGGCCGCGAGGACACCACGCCCGAGACCGCCGGCGCGAAGGACGCCGCCCTCGCGCTCCTGATCAAGGCAGGCTCCGAGGGCACCGGCGCCAGCGCCATGGAGAAGATCCTCAAGCCCGAGTTCGGCACCACCCGCCAGACCATCAACGGCTGGCTCAAGGAGTGGGCCGAGAGCGGCGAAGCCGTCCGCGTCGGCGAGGGAAACAAGACCCGCTACGTCCACCGGCGGCATGCCCAGAACCCCCCGTCCGGAGACTGAACCGGCCTGCTGTCGCCCGAGCTGTCGCCCCGCCGCGAAAGGGAGGGGGCCGGGCTGCCAGAGCCCTGAAACCCCCCTCTGACCTGCAGGGCGACAGTCGTCACGACAGTCGCGCGACAGCTCACACGACAGCACCAGGCGACAGCACCAAGGCCCGCCCGGAACCCGTCCGGGCGGGCCTTGCCGCACCCGATTCACGCCCACTGGAAGAGGCCCGCCGTGATCGTCTCGCTCAGCATCACCATCGTCTTCGCGATCCTCTCCGCCGTCCTCATCAGGGGCCGGCGCGTCTCCCTGCCCACCGCCCTCGTGCTCTGGCTCTCGGGTTTCACCGTCGCCTCCACCGGCATGGCCGACCCGGTGAACAACATCCTCACCACCATCACCCGGATCGTCTCCGGCCACTGACCCCCGCCCCCGCCCCCCGCACCAACCCCGACGGGAGACGCACCGTGGACCACGTCTCGTACCCGCAGCCCGCCCCGGTGCTCTACACCGCCGAGGGCCAGCCCCTGTACGCCACCGCCCCGCTCACCGCACCGCCCGCCCTCTACCAGGCGCCGCCGCAGCCCGCCCCCGTCTACACCCACCCCGCCGTCCCGCAGCAGCCCACCGTCGTCATCCCGGCCCCCGCCCCGACGGCGCCCGGCCGCGACCCGTGGCCCGCCCGCCTCGCCGCCGGCGGCATCGGCCTCGGCGCCGCCGGACTCGGCATCGGCTACGCCCTCAACGCCATCGCCGCCGCGGGCAGCAGCCTCGGCGGACTCGCCGCCATCGGCGCCGGCGCCTACTGCCTCGCCAAGACCCGCAGCACCGGCGGCGGGGGCGGGGGCGGGCAGGGCGCCGTCAACGTGCACGTCAACATCACCAACCGCAACGGCTGAAGGACGCCCATGAACCACGACTTCGACCTGTACGACTGCATCGAGTACCCGACCCGCGAAGAGGAGAAGGCCGCCGAGCTCGCCCTCGATGCCGCCGACGAACAGCGCCGCGCCGAGGAGCAGGCCAACTCCCGCCCCGGCCACACCGAGCTGTGCGAGGGCTGCGGTGGCGCCGGCGGCGGCTGCGAGGACGAGGCCTGGGACGACGACGCCCAGGACTACGTCCCCATCGACTACGAGCACTGCCCCGAGTGCGGCGGCTGCGGCTACTACGACTGCGACGGCACCTGCGAGACCCGGAACGCCGACGACCTCTGATCGACGTCTGTGCCGACCGCCGTGCCGCCCGGACCACCGCCGCAGCCAGCGGCCGGGGCCCGGACGGCGCGGGGGACGGGCAGACCCGCTCCCGACACCACCGATGCCCTGGGAGGCACCCGTGTCCGTGGGAGAGACCCCGATCACCGTCGTCGGCAACCTCACCGACGACCCCGAACTCCGCTTCACCCCGCAGGGCGTGGCCATGGCCCGCTTCACCGTCGCCTCCACCCCGCGCACCTACGACAAGGCCACCGGCCAGTGGCGCGACGGCACCGCTCTGTTCCTGCGCGCCACCGCCTGGCGCGAGATGGCCGAGCACACCGCCGAGTCCCTGACCAAGGGCATGCGTGTGGTCGTCACCGGCCGCCTGGTGCAGCACAACTGGCAGACGGAGCAGGGCGAGAACCGCTCCATGCTCGGCCTCGACGTCGACGAGGTCGGCCCCAGCCTGCGCTTCGCCACCGCCAAGGTCACCAAGGCCCAGCGCCCCGGCGGCGCCCCGGCCGCGCGTCCGGCCGACCAGTGGTCCACCGCCGCCCCCACCGCGCCCGGCGGCGAGTGGAGCGGCACCCCGGCCGGCGACTCGACCGAGCCGCCGTTCTAGCCGGACCGCGCACACCCGAGCAGCACAAAGGACCCCGCAGCAGCCGCCGAATCTTGGCAGAGAAAACGGCTGCTGCGGGGCCCGTCCGATCCCCTCTCAGAGACCAGAGGACTCCAGCATGCCCCAGTTCACCCACGGCACGCTCGCCGTTGTCGACGACGAGTACGACCGCGAGCGCGCCTCCGGCGGCTGGTCGCGCTACGCGACCTACCTCGCCCGCAACGTGCGCCTGCTGCACGAGGACGGACAGCCGCTCAGCGCGGCCGAGTTCGCGTGCGCCGCCTGGCAGATCGCCACCGGCCCCATCATGTCCCCCGGCTACGTGCGCATCCGCCCCGACCTGCACGCCATCACCGCCGTCCCCGCCGCCGACGACGACCAGGGCGTGGCCCTGCGCGTCGAGGTGCCCCTGCTGCACGCCGCCCTCGCCCACCGGCCCGACCGGCGCCTGGGCGACTGGCAGCCCGACCAGTGGAGCACCGACCGAGGCCCGTTCCGGCGCGTCTTCGAGCCCGACATCGACAAGGCCCTGCTCCTGACCACCGCCACCCTGTTCCTGCCCGTGCCGGGCCACGTGCTGCTCGAACCCACCGACGGCCAGCACTGCCTGCGGATGACGGACGAGGCCATGACCGTGGTCAAGGAACTGGTCATCTGGGCCAACGCCCACGCCCACCTCGTCACCGACCTCCTCGGAGGTGGCCGGTGAGCGCGCTGACCTACATCGATTTCTTCTGCGGTGCCGGCGGTTCCAGCACCGGCGCCGCCGCCGTTCCCGGTGTGGTCCCCGTCCTGGCCGCGAACCACTGGGACAAGGCCATCGCCTCCCACGCCGCGAACTTCCCCGCCGCCGACCACTTCCTCGGTGACCTCCACGACACCGACGTCGCCCGCTTCCCGGCCGCCGACCTGTTCTGGGCCTCGCCCGAGTGCCCGCAGTGGTCCAACGCCCGCGGCAAGCGCCGCGACTTCGACAAGCAGCCCGACCTGTTCGGCGACACCCTCACCGACGCCGCCGCCGACCGTTCCCGCGCCCTGATGTGGGACGTCCCCCGCTACCTGGAGGCCATGGCCGCGCGCGGCAAGCCCGTCCTGGCCGGCGTCGTCGAGAACGTCGTCGACGTCCGCGCCTGGGACCTGTGGACCGCGTGGGTCGACAGCATCCGCGCCCTGGGCTACCGCACCCGACTGATCGCCCTGAACTCCATGCACGCCCGCCCGAACGTGGTCGCCGCCGCCCCGCAGTCCCGCGACCGCCTCTACCTCGCCTACTGGCGCACCGGCCTGCGACGTGACCCCGACTGGGACAAGTGGCTCCGCCCCGAGGCCTGGTGCCCCACGTGCGAGCGCACCGTCCGCGCGGTCCAGGCGTTCAAGCGCCCCGGCACCGACATGGGCCGATACCGCCAGCAGTACGTCTACCGCTGCCCGAACGTCACCTGCCGCAACAGCGTCCTGGAGCCCCCGGCCCTCCCGGCCGCCACCGCCATCGACTGGACCCTGCCCGGCACCCCGATCGGCGAGCGCACCAAGGCCCTGTCCCCCAAGACCCTGGAGCGCATCCGCGCCGGCCTCGCCCGCTACGCGCTGCCGCTGCTCGCCCCGGCCGGCGGCACCTGGCGCCAGGACGCCAGCCCCGTCACCGACCCCGCCCCGGCCCGCACCACCCGCGAGAACGACGCCCTCGCCGTCCCCCCGCTGCTCGTGCCCGCCGAGGGCCGCGACGGCAAGAGCGCCGCCACCGCGAACGAACCCCTGCGCACCCAGACCGCCCGCAACGAGACCGGCGTGGCCTGGCTGCCGTTCATCACCGAGCTGCGCGGCGGCTCCTCCGACGCCCGACCCGTCCTGGACGCGCTCGCCACCGTCACCGCCTCCGGCAACCACCACGGCCTCGCCACCCCGCCCGCCCGGCACGGCGAGCAGGAGCCCGACTGGTCGTCGCTGCTGCTGCCCTACTACGGCAACACCACCGCCCGGCCCGTGGCCGAGCCCGTGGGCGCGCTCACCACCCGCGACCGCTACGCGCTCGTGCGCGGCCGCCAGGTGCCGGTGGAGGAGGTGCTGTTCCGCATGCTGGAGCCCGGCGAGATCGGCGCCGCGATGGCATTCCCCCGCCAGTACACCGTGCTCGGCAACAAGCGGGAGAAGGTCCGCCAGTACGGCAACGCCGTCACCCCGCCCGTCGCCGAGATCCTCGTCTCCGCCCTCGTCGAGGCCGTCACCGGCCACGACCTGCCCGAACCCGGCCGCACCCCGCCCCTCGGCCACAACACGGGCCTGTGGCAGGCCGTCATCGCCGCGGCGGCGGGCCGCTGCCAGTGCCGGGGCACCTGCGGCAAGACCCACGACAAGGACGGCGGCCGCTGCCCCGCCGTCCACGGCGCCTACCTCCGCCACGGCACCGGCCCCGTCCGCCTGCTCGCCGCCCCGGCCGAGCCCGCCGACCTGCTGCTGCCCCCGCACCACGCCGCCGCTCTGTCCAAGCGTCAGCTCTCCGCGTGGTGCCCGGCCTGCCACGACGCCACCCGCCGCGCCGCCACCAAGGCCCGGCAGAACGCCGTCCCGGCCATCGAGCCGGATGCCCTCTTCTAACCCTCACCGCTCGGCCCGGGTCCGCCGCCCGCGGCCCCGGGCCCTACCGCCGAAGGGATTCGCCGTGACCGGCAACCCCCTGCTGACCGCCGCCCTCGCCGCCGTCGACCGCGGCTGGCACGTCTTCCCCCTGCTGCCGCGCAGCAAGCGCCCCGCCCTGCACTCCTCCGCCAACTGCCCCCGCACCGGCCCCTGCGTCACCGGCCACCAGGGCTGGGAGCAGCGCGCCACCCTCGACCCCGAGACGGTGCGCCGGACGTGGTCGCACGGGCCGTACGGGGTCGGCTTGGCCACCGGCCCGTCCAACCTGGTCGTGATCGACCTCGACACCCCCAAGCCCGGCGCCGCCGTGCCCCCGGAGTGGGCCGAGCAGCGGGTGACGGACGGGTACGACGTGCTGGCCGCGCTGTGCGAGCGCAACGGTCGGCCGTTCCCGGACGACACCTACACCGTCACCACCCCCTCGGGTGGCAGGCACCTCTACTTCGCCGCCCCTGCCGGGCTTGCCCTGCGCAACACCGCCGGCCGGTACGGGTCCGGGCTGGGCTGGCTGATCGACACCCGGGCCGGTGGCGGCTACGTCGTCGCCGCCGGCAGCAACGTCGCCGACCGCCGCTACGACGTCGTCCTCGACACCGACCCGGCGCCGCTGCCCGACTGGATCGCCCGCCTCCTCACCCCGCCGCCCAGGCCCGCCGCCTCGGTCTTCCGGCCCGGCCGCCGCACCACCGGCACCCGGCCCGCGTACGTGGAGGCCGCCCTGCGCAACGAGACGGCCAACGTCGCCGGCGCCCCGGAGGGCACCCGCAACTGGGCCCTTACCAGGGCCGCCCGTGCGCTGGGCCGCTTCGTCGCCAGCGGCAAGCTCAGCCGCGCCGAGGTCGAGAATGCTCTTAAGGGGGCGGCGGAGCAGGCCGGCCTGACGGTGCGTGAGGCCGACGCGACCATCACCAACGCCCTCACCTGGTCCATCGCCCACAACCCGGCCGGAGACGCCGCATGACGCACCCCAGCTCCCCCCTTAAGAGCGCCAAGACCCCGGACCGGCCGGGCCCCGAGGACGGCGCCGCCCTGCTCGACGAGGTCGAGGCGTTCCACCGGCGCTTCAACGTGTTCCCCAGTGAGGCCGCGTACACCGCCGTCGTGCTGTGGGACGCGCACACCCACCTGCTCGACTGCTTCGAGTCCACCCCGCGCATCGCCTTCCTCTCCCCGGAGCCCGGATCCGGCAAGACCAGGGCCCTGGAGATCATGGAGACGATCGCCCCGCGCCCGGTGCTCACCACCGACGTCAGCCCGGCCGCGCTGTTCCGCACCGTCTCCGACGCCGACGCCCGCCCGACCGTGCTGTTCGACGAGATCGACACCGTCTTCGGCCCCAAGGCCGCCGGGAACGAGGACCTGCGCGGCCTCATCAACTCCGGGCACCGCCGCTCCGGCGTCGTCCTGCGCTGCGTCGGCGACGGCGGCAGCCAGACCGTGCAGCCCTTCCCCGTCTACGCCGCGCTCGCCATGGGCGGTCTCGGCGACCTGCCCGACACCATCATGAGCCGCTCGATCGTCATCCGGATGCGCCGCAGGGCCCCCAACGAGAAGGTGGAGCCGTACCGCGAGCGCATCCACAAGGCCGAGGGCCACGCCCTGCGCGACCGCCTCGCCGAGTGGGCCAGCAGCGTCCGCGACCAGCTCCAGGACGCCTGGCCGGAGCTGCCCGAGGGCATCAGCGACCGGCCCGCCGACGTGTGGGAGCCCCTGCTCGCCGTCGCCGACGCCGCCGGCGGCAACTGGCCCGAGCGCGCCCGCACCGCCTGCGTCCAACTCGTCAACGCGTCCAAGGCCAACGACAAGGGCAGCGTCGGCATCCGTCTCCTCACCGACCTGCGGGACATCTTCGGCGACGCCGAGCGCATCCTGAGCGCCGAACTCCTTAGCAGGCTCGCCGAGTTGGACGACGCGCCGTGGGCCGACCTCGACGGCAAGCCCATCACCGCCCGCACCCTCGCCCGCATGCTCGGCGACTACGTCACCGCCGACAACGACCCCATCAAGCCCCGCAACATCAAGACCGGCCCCAAGAGCAGCGCCAAGGGCTACTACGCCAGCGACCTCGCCGACGCCTGGCTGCGGTACTGCCCGCCTCGCCCGCCTCGTCCCCAGGAAGCCGCTACCGCCGCTACCGCCGCTACCGCGCAGGTCAGGGCCCTGTTTCCGGTAGCGGATACGCCCGAGGTAGCGGATACCGATCCGCTACCCGCCACCCCAGCCGCCACCGCGCCGTAGGCCACCCGCCGCTCCCGCCCACCCCGGCGGGAGCGGCACCAATCCGCTACCGCTACCAAAACCGCTACCAAAAACATGCCCCTGACCAGGGAGGTAGCGGCAGTAGCGGCAGTAGCGGATCCCAGAGAAGGAAGGGGCCCAGCCCCGTCAAGGTCTATCCGGAGGACTTCGCATGCCCAAGGACCAGGGAGCGCTGCCGCCGCTCTACCGCCCGGCCGACATCGCCAAGGCCATCGGCATGTCCGAGTGGTGGGTGAAGGAGCAGGCCCGTCGTGGGCGCATCCCCTTCACCAAGCCGGGACGCGCCTACCGCTTCACGGCCGAGCAGGTCGCCGAGATTGTTCACATGTACGAGGTGCGGCCGGCCGCCATGGCCGCGCCGCAGACCAGGGTCGCCGTCGCGGTCCTGAAGAAGTCGGCCCGCGACCCGCAGCCGACCCGAGCGGGTGCCCGGCTCCGGGCGCGGGTGCCGCGCAGGGCGGCGCTCCACCAGCAGGACGCTGCCTGATCACAGCCCACACGCCCCGCCCGGTGCCGCCACCGGGCGGGGCCCTGTCGTAGAGAGAGCACATTGGGATACGGCGAGAACCGTGGCGACTACTGGCGCGCCCGGTACAAAATCGCGCCCGGCATCTACGGGACCGTGAAGGACGCCAACGGGAAGACGGTCCGCTTCACGACCAAGCGCGCTGCCGAGAAGGCTGCTGGGATTGCCGAGGACGAGGTCGTCAAAGCGGCGGCTCGGCCGCCGGCCGCTCCGGAGCCTGAGCGAATGACGTTCGGCGAGTACGCGAGTGGCTGGTACGAGGGCCAGGACCTTGCCGCCTCCACGATGCAGAACTACCGCCGTCACATCGAGGAGCACCTGCTCCCGGAGTTCGAGGACGCCCTGATCGACGAGATCAGCACGAGCGACGTCGACGCCTGGGAGCGCAAGGAACGCGAGCGCGGTTACGCAGCCAGCAGTATCAAGACGTGGCGCGGCACCCTGCACCTGATCCTCGCGGACGCCGTCGACGAGGGACTGCGGGACTCCAACCCGGCGACCCGCCGTCGCGGCCGTGGCAAGCGAGCCGGCCGCTCACGCAACCGGGGCCCCGAGAAGGTGGTGACGACCGCGCTCGGCGTCCTGCTGATCGCCGAGCGGGCGGCGCTGCTCTCGGGCCGCGACGACGAGTTCGTCGCGGTCGTACTCAAGGGCTACACCGGCATGCGGTGGGGTGAAATCGTCGGCCTGGAGCCGGAATTCGTCCGTCCCGCCGCCGTCCGGGTGGAGTGGCAGTTGTATGAGCTGGACTCCGGGGAGTTCCACCGCTGCCCGCCCAAGGACGACTCCTACCGGACGATCGACGCCCCTCCCTTCCTCTCCGGCCTGCTCGCCGGGCAGGTGGTCCGCGCGGGTACGAAGCCGTGCGAGTGCCACGGTCTGCGGTACCTCTTCAGCGGACACGGCGCTGCCAACGGGGCGGCCCGCCGTCCTGGCGCGAAGCTGGTGGACGTGGCCCGAGCGGCTGGCGTCTCCACCGGCACCGTCTCCAACGTCCTGAACCGCCCGCACTCGGTAGCCCTCGACACCCGGTTCCGGGTGGAGAAGGCAATCGCCGATCTCGGCTTTGTTCGGTTCTGGTCGTCGGGCGAGAACGCCGCGCACTGGCGTCGGAACGGGTTCGCGACGTGGCTGTTCCACCCGGCGTCCACCGGCTGGTACCCGAAGAAGGCGCCGGAGGAGGCCAGGCCGGTGCCGCTGCTCGCCGAGCCGTGGCCCGGTATCCCAGCTCGCGGTCGGGGCGCCGCCAGCCGGTCCGAGGCGTGCTGGCTGCCGATCGCGCGCGGCCTCACGCCGCACGGGCTGCGGCACTTCCACAAGACGATGATGGACGAGCTGCGGACGCCGGCGAAGCTCAAGGACGAGCGGATGGGGCACGAGGACGGCTCCGTCCAGGCCCGCTACTCCCACGTCACGCCGGAGATGCGCCGGGACCTCATGGAGGGGCTGACCAGGGTGTGGCTCGCGTCACTCGAAGCGCGTCGGCGGATGGCGCCCGGCTCGCCCGTGGCGGTACTCGACACCCTGCTGAAAGAGCTTCAGCAGTAGGCCCGGGGAGAGGGTTTCCCGACGATTTTCTCCCAGAATTCTCCCGAGAGCCCTGGGAGAACCAGTCAGGGCCGATCTCCCTTGCGGGAGACCGGCCCTGAGCTGGTCTTACTGGGTCGGGGTGGCGGGATTTGAACCCACGGCCTCTTCGTCCCGAACGAAGCGCGCTACCAAGCTGCGCCACACCCCGGTCTTTCTGTTTGTCGCTCCGTCTCCTTCGCGACGAGTAGAACTCTACCGGACGCTCGCCGAGACACGAAATCCGGTTTCGAGCGGGCGTCCGGTGGGGGTCAGCGGGGGGCCGGGGTGAGGGTGAGGAGGGTGGCCTCGGGCGGGCAGGCGAAGCGGACGGGGGTGTAGCGGTTGGTGCCGCAGCCGGCCGAGACGTGGAGGTAGGAGCGGTGGCCGCCGGCGGTGTGGGTGGAGAGGCCCTTGACCCGGCGGGTGTCGATGTCGCAGTTGGTGACCAGGGCGCCGTAGAAGGGGATGCAGAGCTGGCCGCCGTGGGTGTGGCCGGCCAGGATCAGCGGGTAGCGGTCGGCGGTGAAGGCGTCGAGGACGCGCAGGTAGGGCGCGTGGACCACGGCGAGGGAGAGGTCGGCGTCGGCGGAGGGGCCGCCGGTGACCTCGCTGTAGCGGTCGCGGCGGATGTGCGGGTCGTCGAGGCCGGTGAACTCCAGGTCGAGCCCGTTCACGGTGAGCCGGCCGCGGGTGTTGGTGAGGTCGAGCCAGCCGGCCCCGTCGAAGCCGTCGCGGAGCTTCTCCCAGGGGTTGTGGACGGCGCCGGTGATGCCGCGGCGGGCGGTGCCGTCGGGGTTGTTCATGCCGTGGGCGCCGCTGCGCATGGCCTGGAGGTAGCGCGCCGGGTTCTTGCGGGCCGGGCCGTAGTAGTCGTTGGAGCCGAAGACGTAGACGCCCGGGAACTCCATGAGCGGCTCGAGCGCGTCGAGGGTGGCCGGGACGCCGAGCGGGTCGGAGAGGTTGTCGCCGGTGTTGACCACCAGGTCGGGGCGCAGGCCGGCCAGGCTCTTCAGCCAGCGCTGCTTCTTGCCCTGCCCGCTCACCATGTGGATGTCGGACACCTGGAGGACCCGGATCGGGCGGGCGCCGCGCGGGAGGACGGGGACCTCGATCCGGCGGAGGCGGAAGGCCCGGACCTCGTACCCGACGGAGTAGGCGAGACAGGCGGCGCCGGCGGCGGCGATGCCGAGGGGAACGGAGTACAGCGGTCGCATCAGCCCATGCTCTCAGACGGTGGATCAGCCGGCGCACGCCCGGAGTCGGCGGGGAGAGCGGCGGGAAGGACAGTGGGGAGGACGGCCTGGAGGGCGGTGGCCGGGGAGGGCTCCTCGGACTCGCGGCGGGCGCGCAGGGCGCGGACCTTGTGGCGGTTGCCGCAGCGCTCCATCGAGCACCAGCGCCGCCGGCCGGGCCGCGAGGTGTCGACGAAGATCAGCTGGCAGTCGTGGGCACCGCACTCCCGGACCCGGTCCGCGTACGGGCCGGTGAGCAGGGCGATGGCGTCCCGGGCGAGGGTGGAGGCCAGCTGCGCGCCGTCGGCGGGCAGCGGGGCGGTCGCGGCGCCGTCCGGGGCGATCCTGGGGACCATCGGCGGGTGCTCGGCGGTCCGGTTGAGGACGGCGTAGTCCCCGGGTTCGCCCGGCGTGCCGTGGGCGCGGGCGGCGGCGAGGCGCCACAGCGCGTCGCGCAGGGTGCGGGTGGCGGCGAGTTCGGCGGGGGAGACCCGGACGGCGTCGGCGGGCAGCCGCAGCCGGGACAGCGGGAGCCAGGCGGCGAGGTCGGCGGGCCGGTGCAGCACCTCGTACCGGGCGTAGGGGCCGGGGCCGCCGGTGGTGAGCAGTTCCAGGCAGAGGGCGCCGGGATCGAAGTGGAAGCTCCCGCCCGTGGCCGTGGTGAGGACCAGCCCGGGCGGGGTGCTCCGGTCGGCGGTGTCGGCTGCGTTCCGGGTGGCTGGGTCGGCTCCGTCGGTCATACGGCCCAGGATAGGCGTAACCGGGAAGAGGGGTTACGGGAGCGGGGGGCCCATCGGCCCCGACGCCGACGCCGGCGCACAGCACCCCGCCACTCCCGCCGGGCCAGGAGCTGGGACTCCGGGCCCGGCGGGGTGGCGGGCCGGCCTCACGCCGGAATGGCGTTGACGTACTCGCGCATCATCCGGGGGACCCGGTACGCGTAGTGGTGGCCGCGCTTCACCTGGACGACGGAGAGGTCGACCAGCTCGGCCAGGACGTCGAGGTTGCGGGAGCTCTCCCGGCCGCCGTCGACCGGCTCCCGCCGGACGTCCTCGATGGAGAATTCCTCGGGGAACCGGGAGAGCCGTCTGAGCGCCCGGCGCTGCCGCTCGTCGAGCAGCCCGTACGCCCAGGCGAGGCTGCGGTGCAGCGAGCGGTGGTGGGAGAGCCCGCCGACCTCCTCCTGGCCGAGGATCGGCAGCACCCGGTACTCCTCCATCAGGACGTGCAGGGGCACCGAGCGCATCCGGACGGCGGCGTTCTCGATCGCGAGCGCCAGACCGCCGAGCCGCCGGCAGAGCTCGACCACCTGGGGCATCTGGTCGCCGAGGTCCAGCGTCGGGACGACCGAGTGCACCCGGCGGCAGAACAGCTCGGCGGCGGGCGGGCAGCCGTACGGGCCGTCCGGGTGGTCGACCGACAGCGGCGAGACCTCCCACAGGTCGGCGGGCACCCCGGCGGGTGCCCGCAGCGAGGTGATCACGATGTGGAGCGCCGGGTGCCGGGCCAGCAGCGCCCTGACCAGCCGGGCCACCGTGTCGATGACGTGTTCGGCGTTGTCGACGACCAGCAGCATCTGCAGCTCGGGGTTGGTCCGCGGGTCGCGGTCGAAGCCCTGGAAGAGCGCGTCGAGCGCGCGCTGGGTCTGGGCCGCGGCGGCTGCCGGGTCGACGCCCTCGGGGGTGACCGAGCCGAGCTCCAGGACCACGACGCCGTCCCGGAAGCGGTCCAGCAGGTGGGCGGCCGAGTCCAGCGCCAGGCGGGTCTTGCCGACCCCGGCCGGCCCGGTGAGCACCAGCGGACGGCCCGGACGCAGGGCGGTCACGACGTGCAGCAGGTCGGCCTGGCGCCCGACGGTGATGTCCGTCTTGGGGCGGAGCCCCTGCCACCGCGCGTTGTCCGGGAGTTCGGAGACGTGGGCCGGCGCTCCGGGCCCCGGCCGGGCGGGCAGCGGTCCGGCCGGGGCGCCCGACCGGACGGTCTGGGAGAGCAGGGCGTCGTCCCGGCCGGTCGCCGCGGAGAACAGCGCGCCCACCAGCAGTTCCACGGAACTGCGCCGCGGATTCTTGATGGCCCCGGTTTCCAGATTGCGAATGGTGCGGACGCTGACCGTGGAGTGCTCGGCTAATTGCTCCTGGCTCCAGCCGACCATCTTCCGTTGGGTTACCAACATCGAGCGAAGCTGATTGTTGTCCATTCCCCCGCGCTTCCTGCTGTCGTGAGCAGAATAAAAGTCAGAACTCAACGCGCCGTGCTGCGGCGTGCAATCACTCGGAAAACGATCACTGCTGGGCCGGGCGGTCGGGCAGCCGGGTGGAGCGCGGCCCCGAGTGCTCGTGCCGGCATGGGGCACACAGTGCCCGGGCCGCAGGGTGTCAGGGCTGCAGGGGGCCTGGGCGGCAGTGTGTCAATGCCGTGGAATAATGAATCAGGGACGTGGTGACGGTTTGTCTCAGTTGTTCATGGCGGTCTTCGAGGGCGGTCCGGCGATGATTCGAGGCGATTCGGCGGTGAGGTGATCGCCGCCATCGGACTGCTCAAGCGACGCGCGAACGAGTGTACTACGCCGATTATTTTCGGCGAAGCGGTCACAACGTTCGATTTGCCCCTTCAGGACCGGCAACTTCGCTCCGGGGCAGGCAATTTTCGGCATTTCGGCCGAGATTGTGCGAGCGTTGTCGGCCACCTTGGCCGGATCCCTTCGCTCGTTCCCGGCCTGGATCGTCGATTGTTCACGGACTCGACCACCGCCCGTTCCCGGTCCGGATCGCCGCGGCCCGGCGCACCGTCGGCGGGCGGCTGGTGACGGCGCGTCGGGATTGTCGGGGGATACTCGTTCAACTGCGGAAACCCCGGTGGACGCCCGCGGGAAACCTGGTTGAGCCCACCCACAGCCGAAGGATAAGAAGAGGAAATGACAACGCTCAAGGAGCAACTGCAGGAAGACCTCACGGCTGCCATCAGGGACCGGGACGAGCTGCGCTCGTCCACCATCCGGCTCACGCTGGCCGCCGTCACCAGCGAGGAGGTGGCGGGCAAGCAGAAGCGCGAGCTGTCCGACGCCGACGTGCTGAAGGTGATCGGCCGCGAGGCGAAGAAGCGCCGGGAGGCCGCCGAGGCCTTCGGCACCGCCGGTCGGACGGAGCAGGCGGCCCGGGAGCTGGCGGAGGGCGAGGTGCTGGCGACCTACCTGCCCAAGCAGCTCTCCGACGAGGAGCTGGCCGCGATCGTGGCGGACGCCGTGGCCGAGAGCGGCGCGAGCGGCCCGCAGGCGATGGGCGCCGTCATGAAGCTGGTGAAGCCCAAGGTCGACGGCCTGGCCGAGGGCAGCCGGGTCGCCGCCGCCGTGAAGGCCGCCCTGGCCTGACCGGGGCCGGGGTGCCGGGGTACCGGAGTGCCGCTGGGCGGCGCCCGGCCGCCCGGTGCCGGCTCCGCGAGCCCCGGTGACACGCCGAAGGGGCGCCCTCCGCACTGGAGGGCGCCCCTTCGGATGTTCCTGGCCGGTGCACCTGACCCGGCCCGGGAGCCGCGTCAGCCGTTCCCGTTGCCGCCGCCGTGCCGGCCGCCGTTCCCGTTGCCGGGGAGGGGCGGGAAGGTGAACCCGCCGGGGAAGCCGCCGGGCAGCCCGCCGGGCAGACCGCCGACCTGGCCGGGGTTGCCGCCGGGCTGCGGCGGCGGGGGGTTGCCACCGGGCGGCGGGGTGTTCGGGTCGGCGGCCGGCGGGGTGGCGCCCGCGGGGGGAGTGGCCGGCAGCGGGTCCGGGATGTTCGCGGTCTGGATCGGCTCCAGCGGCGTGCCCTTGAGCGCCTGGTTCATCGCCAGCGCCCAGATCGGGCCGGGGCCGGTCGCGCCGAACACGTCGTCGAAGTGCTTGCCGCCGATGTTGATGTTCTTCATCTTGACGCCGCCGGCCGGGCCGCCGAGCCAGACCGCGGTGGCCAGCGACGGGGTGTAGCCGCTGAACCAGGCGGCCTTCTTCTCGTCGGTGGTACCGGTCTTGCCGGCGATCTTGCGGCCGTCGTCCATGGTCAGGGCGGCGGCGGTGCCCTTCTCCGTCACGTTCAGCAGGACGGCGTTGAGCGAGTCCGCGGTGCTGTCGGAGAAGGCCTGGCTGCACTGGGCCTGCGGGACCTGGACGTCCTTGCCGTCCACCGTGGTGATCTTGTTGATCGCGAGCGGGGTGCAGTACTTGCCGCGGGCGGCGAAGGTCGCGTAGACGTTCGCCATGGTCAGCGGGGAGAGCTCCAGGGTGCCGAGGACCATCGAGGGCACCTCCTGGAAGGCGTCGCCCTTGGCGGACTGGGTGATGCCCAGCTTGTTCGCCATCTGCTTCATCGCGCAGAGGCCGACCTGCTGCTCCATCTGCACGAAGTAGGTGTTGATCGAGCGGGCCATCGCCTCCTTCAGCTGGTACGGCCCGACCTCGCTGTCCTGCTCGTTCTTCACCGTGGCCTTGGGCTTCTCGGTGTTCTTCCAGGTGCCCGAGCAGGTGGACATCTGGGGGTACTCGATCTTGTTCTCGGACGGGAACGCCTGGGTGTTCGACATCCCCGACTCCAGCGCCGCCGCGGCCAGGATCGGCTTGAAGGTCGAACCGGTCTGGAAGCCGTTGCCGCCGCCCATCGCGGCGTCCACGTTGAGGTTGACGACGGTCTGGTTCTTGTTCGGGTCCAGGCCGTACGGGCGGGTCTGGGCCATCGCGAGGATCTTGCCGGTGCCCGGCTCCATCATGGTCGCGGCCGCCGACACCTGGTCGGTCACGTTGACCTTGGTGGTGACGGCGTTCTGCGCGGCGGCCTGCTTGTCCGGGTCCAGCGTGGTGTAGATGTTCAGGCCGCCGGTGTTCCAGAGCTTCTTGCGCTCGTCGGAGCTCTTGCCGAAGGCCGGGTCCTGCTTGACCACGTGGCGCACGTAGTCGCAGAAGAAGCCCATGCCGGCCTGGGCGGTGATGCAGCCGTTCTGCGGGTCCTTGTACTTCAGGCCCAGCGGGGCGGCCTTCGCCTCCTTCGCCTGGTCGGCGGTGATGTGCTTGTTCTCCAGCATCTTGTCGATCACGACGTTGCGGCGCTTGACCGTGTTCTCGGGGTAGCGCACCGGGTCGTAGGACGACGGGTTCTGCACCATGCCGGCCAGGGTGGCGGCCTCGGCGATGGTCAGGTCCTTGTTGCTCTTGCTGAAGTAGCGCTGGGAGGCGGCCTCCACCCCGTACGCCTGGTGGCCGTAGAAGGTGATGTTGAGGTAGTTGGTGAGGATCTGGTCCTTGGACAGGTCCTCCTCCAGCTTGATGGCGACCTTGAGCTCCTGGATCTTGCGGCCCAGGGTCTTGCGCTGGGCCTCCAGGACGGCCGCCTGGTCGTCGCCGGCCTTCTCCACGTTGACGTTCTTCACGTACTGCTGGGTCAGCGTCGAGGCGCCCTGGGAGGCGGTGCCGCTCTCCGCGTTCTTGCTGACCGCGCGGAGGATGCCCTTGAGGTCGACGGCGCCGTGCTCGTAGAAGCGCGCGTCCTCGATGTCCACCTGGGCGTGCCGCATGAACGGCGACATCTGATCGGCGGTCAGGACGGTGCGGTCGCGCTCGTAGACCTTGGCGATCAGCCCGCCCTTGGCGTCGAAGATCTGGGTCGCCTGGGTGAGCGGCGGCGTCTTGAAGTCGTCGGAGATGTTGTCGAAGCTCTCCGCCGTGTCCTTGGCCGTCAGCCCGATGGCGCCGACGGCGGGCAGGGCGAGCCCAGCCAGCAGGACTCCGGACAGCACGCTGACACCCAGGAACTTCACGCCGTTGCCGGCGTGCTCCAACGGTGATCCGCCGGTCCTGCCGCGCGGAGCTCCGGTGTTGCCTGGGGCCTGGGATGCCTGTGGGCGCTTCGGTGCCATGAGGAGAACCCTACGTCGCGGATTCCCGCACACGGCGGCAGGTGTTCGCCTAGGCTTGTCACAAGCTTGCGACAGCTTCGGTGCGTCAACATCATTCACTCTTGTGGGCGAGGAGACTTGCCCGGATTGTCCGCCGATGACCGGGTTTTGAGGCAGCTGTGGCCTGCTGTACCCGTGTGACTGGTTACGCTACGTGACGACACCTGTGGCGAGAGTGCCGGTTCCGCTTTTGGCAAGGTGTGCCACCTGCGATCACTCCAACGAGTGAGCTGATCGATACCCATAGTCCAATCGGGTCATTCGAGATTGAGCCCGAAGGGGCTGTTGCAAGCTGTCGTTCTTCCGTAACGTCCTCAACTGGCAACGGTGAATATGCCGTTGCCGCCGTGGGGGAGCCTCGATATGGGAGAGGACGGCGCCGGCATGGGCTGGGTAGACGACTGGAGTGCGCAGGCCGCCTGCCGCACGAGTGATCCGGACGAACTGTTCGTCCAGGGGGCGGCACAGAACCGGGCGAAGGCGGTGTGCAGCGGCTGCCCCGTCCGGACGGAGTGCCTCGCGGACGCCCTGGACAACCGGGTGGAGTTCGGGGTCTGGGGCGGGATGACGGAGCGCGAGCGCCGGGCGCTGCTGCGCCGCCGCCCGACGGTCATCTCGTGGCGGCGGCTGCTGGAGACGGCGCGCACCGAGTACGAGGAGTCCCTCGCGACCGGCGTGATACTGACGGACTACGCCCAGGCGGGCTGAGCCCGGCCGCACCGCGGCGGTCCGGGCCGGTCGGCCCCAGGGTGCGGGCTACGCCGCGCCGTTGAGCCGGTCCCCGATGGCCCGCAGTCCGTCCAGGTCGTGCACGTCGCCCGGCAGCGCCGGCACCTCCACGATCGGCACGTCCGGGTACACCGAGACGAAGCGGTCGCGGGTACGGCGTTCGCGCCCCATGATCTGCATCCGCTCGGCGTGCAGCCGGAGCAGCCCGGCCGCGAGCTGTTCCGCCTCGGGCGAGGCGTGCTCCGAACCGTTCTCCTCCAGGGCCTCGGCGGCCGCCAGCGCCCGCTCCGCGGTGAGCTGCGGCGCGCCCGTACCGTGCACCCGGTTGAGCACCAGCCCGGCCAGCGGCATCCGGTCCGCGGCCAGCCGGTCGACGAAGTACGCCGCCTCCCGCAGCGCGTCCCGCTCCGGCGCGGCCACCACCAGGAACGCCGTGCCCGGCGCCTTGAGCAGCTGGTACGTGCGGTCCGCGCGCTCCCGGAAGCCGCCGAACATCGAGTCCATCGCGCTGACGAAGGTCTGCACGTCGGTGAGCAGCTGGGCGCCGAAGATCTTGCCCAGGGTGCCGGTGAGCAGGCCCATCCCGACGTTCAGGAAGCGCATCGCGCTGCGTCCGCCGACCTTGGCCGGGGCGGTGAGGATCCGGATCACCCGGCCGTCCAGGAAGGATCCGAGCCGGTTGGGCGCGTCCAGGAAGTCCAGCGCCGAGCGGGACGGCGGGGTGTCGACGACGATCAGGTCCCACTCCTCGGCGGCCCGCAGCTGCCCGAGCTTCTCCATCGCCATGTACTCCTGCGTGCCCGCGAAGCCGGCCGACAGGGACTGGTAGAAGGGGTTCTCCATGATCGCCCGGGCCCGTTCGGGCTCGGCGTGGGCCAGCACGACCTCGTCGAAGGTCCGCTTCATGTCCAGCATCATGGCCTGGAGTTCGCCGGTGCCGGTGACCCCCTTGACCACCCGGGGGGTGTTGTCGAGCTCGGTCAGGCCCATCGACTGGGCGAGCCGGCGGGCCGGGTCGATGGTCAGCACCACGACCTTGCGGCCGCGTTCGGCCGCCCGCAGGCCGAGGGCCGCGGCGGTGGTGGTCTTGCCGACGCCGCCGGAGCCGCAGCAGACGATGATCCTGGTCTTCGGGTCGTCGATCAGCCCGTCCACCGCGAGCCGCCGCCCGGTGCTCCGGACCCCGTTTCCGACCGCGCCGTTTCCGACCGCGCCGTGGCCGGTCGTGCGGCCGGAGGTCGGGCCCTGGCCGGTCGTGCCGCCGGAGGTCGCGCCGGGGCCGGCCGGGCCCTTGGAGGTCTTGCCGTCGGTGGTCATGCCGCCCCCTGCCGCTTCAGTTCGCCCGCCAGCCGGTACAGCCCGCCGAGGTCCACGCCCTCGCCCAGCAGCGGCAGTTCGTACGTCGGGAGCCGCAGCTGCTGGATGTCGGCGCGCTGCGCGCGCTCCAGCTCGACCCGCTCGGCGTGCTCCCTGGCCTGCTCCAGCAGCGGGTCGAGCAGCGGCTCCACCGCCGCCCGGACCTTCTCCGCGGCCCGGGTTCGGCCGCCGAGCCCGGCCTCCCCGAGCGCCCGGGCGACCTCCTCCCGGTGGTCCCCGTCCACCGCGGCCACCGCCGCCGCGTCCAGCAGCGGCGGCCGGACCATGTTGACCATCACCCCGCCCACCGGGAGCTTCGCCTCGCGCAGCTCCTCGATGCCGTCGACCGTCTCCTGCACCGGCATCTCCTCCAGCAGGGTGACCAGGTGCACCGCGGTCTCCGGCGACTTCAGCACCCGCATCACGGCCTGCGCCTGGGTGTGTATCGGGCCGATCCGGGCCAGCCCGGCGACCTCGGCGTTGACGTTCAGGAAGCGGGTCAGCCGCCCGGTCGGCGGGGCGTCCATCACCACCGCGTCGTAGCGCCGCCGGCCGTCCGGGTCCTTGCGCCTGGTCGCCTCGCAGGCCTTGCCGGTGAGCAGGACGTCCCGCACGCCGGGGGCGATGGTGGTGGCGAAGTCGACGAAGCCGACCTTCTGGAGCGCCTTCCCGGCCCGGCCGAGCTTGTAGAACATCTCCAGGTACTCCAGCAGCGCCAGCTCGGTGTCGATCGCCAGCGCGAAGACCTCGCCGGGCCCGCCCGGCCCGGCGGGCAGCGCCAGCTGGGCGCGCGAGACCGAGGCGATCCGGCGCTCCTCGTACGGGAGCGCGGCGATCCCGAACAGCTCGGCGACGCCCTGCCGGCCCTCGACCTCGATCAGCAGCACCCGTCCGCCGTCGGCGGCGAGCGCCAGGGCCAGCGCGGCGGCCAGCGTGGTCTTCCCGGTGCCGCCCTTGCCGCTGACCACGTGCAGCCGGACGCCCTCCCAGTCGGGGTCGCGCCGGGCCGTCTGGCCGGGGGTGCGTGCCACGCTCCGTCTCCGTCCGTCTCCGTCCTACGGGCGTCCCCTCCTGACGAGGGTGCCCCTCCTCAGGGTGCCCTCTCGCGAGGGTAACCAGGGAGCGCACCGGATGCCCGGAGCACCTGGGCCGTCAGGCCCGATCATGCCCTGTTTGTGCCCCACCTCACACACCCCGGGGTCGGCGGCGCCGATCGTCGCGACGGCTCGTCTAGAGTCTGGCCATGACCAAGTGGGAATACATGACGGCGCCCCTGCTGGTGCACGCCACCAAGCAGATCCTGGACAACTTCGGCGAGGACGGCTGGGAGCTCGTCCAGGTCGTGCCCGGCCCCAACCCGGAGCAGCTGGTGGCCTACTTCAAGCGGGAGAAGAACGCATGAGCAAGGTCGAGGAGAAGCTCGCCGAGCTGGGTCTGACCCTGCCGCCGGTGGCCGCCCCGGTCGCCGCCTACGTCCCGGCCCTGCGGACCGGCGACCTCGTGTTCACCTCCGGCCAGCTCCCGGTGGTGGGCGGCAAGCTGCCGACCACCGGCAAGGTCGGCGCCGAGGTCTCCCCGGAGGAGGCCAAGGAGCTCGCGCAGATCTGCGCGCTGAACGCCCTGGCCGCCGTGAAGTCGGCGATCGGCGACCTCGACCAGGTCGAGCAGGTCGTCAAGGTCGTCGGCTTCGTCGCCGCCGCCCCCGACTTCATCGGTGTCCCGGCCGTCGTGAACGGTGCCAGCGAGCTGCTCGGCGCGGTGCTGGGCGACGCGGGCAAGCACGCCCGCAGCGCCGTCGGCGTCGCGGTGCTGCCGCTGGACGCCCCGGTCGAGGTCGAGATCCTGGTGAAGGTCAAGTCCGCCTGAGCATGACCGCGGCGGCGGGGCCGGAGGTCCTCCGGTCCCGCCCCGGTGTTGCCGGAGGGTGTCCGATCGATCCGTGAGCCTGGCGGGAATCGTCGGCCACGCCCTAGCATCCGGGCATGGACCATCGAGCGACGACGCTCCCGATGCCGCCCGGTTGGCCCGCCCGGATCCGGGCGGTCGAATCCGGCGCGGTGACCCCGCCGGTGCCCAGGCCCGCCGCCACCGTCGTGCTGCTGCGCGACGCCGCCGACGGGCCGGAGGCCTACCTGCTGCGCAGACGCACCTCGATGGCCTTCGCGGCCGGGATGTACGCCTACCCCGGCGGCGGGGTGGACCCGCGGGACGCCGAGGTCGAGCCGGGCTGGGCCGGGCCGGCGCCCGAGGAGTGGGCGCGGCGGCTCGGGGTGGACGCGCGGACGGCGCGGGCGGTGGTCTGCGCGGCCGTCCGCGAGACCTTCGAGGAGGCCGGCGTGCTGCTGGCCGGCCCGGACGCCGAGAGCGTCGTCGCGCCGCGCGACTGGTCCGCCGAGCGGGCCGCGCTGGAGGCGCACGAGCTGTCCTTCGCCGAGTTCCTCCGGGACCACGGCCTGGTGCTGCGCAGCGACCTGCTGGGCGGCTGGGCCCGCTGGATCACCCCGGAGTTCGAGGAACGGCGCTACGACACCTGGTTCTTCGTCGCCGTGCTGCCGGCCGGCCAGCGCGCCGCCCTGGAGGTCGGCGAGGCCGACCGGGTCGCCTGGCTGACCCCGGCCGAGGCGGTGCGGGGCCACCGGGAGGGCCGGTTCGGCATGCTGCCGCCGACCGTGACGGTGCTTCGCGAGCTGTCCTCGGCCCGGACCGCCGCCGAGGCCCTGGCCGCGGCCGCCGACCGTAGGCTGACACCGGTCCTGGGCCGGGCCGAGGTCCGCGGGGACCGGCTGACGGTCCGCTGGCCCGGCTACGAGGAGCTGACGATCGACGGGGAGTTCCCCGAGGGGCCCTGACCGTTGCTCCCTTTCGGGACCACCCGTACGAGCCACACGATCCGCACCACCCGCCCCACCCGCACGAGACGACCTTCCCGTACCGCCGCAGAGAAAGGACCGACGCCCGATGACCCACAACGACGTGGCTCGCCGGACGGCGCCCCGGATGCCCGCCCGCCGCGTGATCCCCCGTGACCCCGCCTGCGAGAGCCAGGTCCCGTTCGTCGAGGTGGCGCAGCGCGCCCTCGTCCGGGCGCTGCCGCTGCGGGCCCTGCACCGAGACGTGGGAGGCGGCCGGTGAGCGGACTCCTGCCGGGCGACCCCGCCGCCGCCGTCGGCGGCGAGGCCACCCCTCGGGCGCTGTGCGTGCTGGCACCGAACCCGTCGCCGATGACGCTGGACGGCACCAACACCTGGCTGCTCTCCGAGCCGGGCTCGGACCTCGCGGTGGTGATCGACCCGGGCCCGCTGCACGAGGGCCACCTGCGCCGGGTGATCGATCTCGCGCAGGAGCGGGGCAAGCGGATCGCGCTGACCCTGCTCACCCACGGCCACGCCGACCACTCCGAGGGCGCGGCCCGCTTCGCCGAGCTGACCGGCACCGAGGTACGGGCCCTGGACCCGGCGCACCGGCTGGGCTCCGAGGGCCTGGTCGGCGGCCAGCGCCTCGACGTCGGCGGACTGGACCTGCGGGTGGTGGCCACCCCGGGGCACACCTCGGACTCGCTGACCTTCCACCTGCCGGACGACGGCGCGGTGCTCACCGGCGACACCGTGCTCGGCCGCGGCACCACGATGGTCGCGCACCCCGACGGCCGGCTCGGCGACTACCTGGACTCGCTGCGCCGGCTGCACACCATGGCCTCCCACCAGGGCGTGCGGACCGTGCTGCCCGGCCACGGCCCGGTGCTCGCGGACGCGCTCGGCGCCGTCGACTACTACCTGGCCCACCGGGCCGCCCGGCTCGCCCAGGTGGAGACCGCGGTCGAGGCGGGCTGCCAGACGGCGTCCGACGTGGTGGCCCGGGTCTACGCCGACGTGGACCGGGCGCTCTGGCCGGCCGCCGAGCTGTCGGTGCGGGCCCAGCTGGACTACCTGGAGGAGCACGGGCTGATCCCGGGCGCCGAGGACTGACCGGGGAGACCGGGGGAGACGCGGAAGGGCCCGTCCGATCCGGACGGGCCCTTCCGCGTGCGCGGGCGTCAGCGCGAGCGGCGCGACAGCCGCTCGACGTCCAGCAGGACCACGGCGCGGGCCTCCAGCTTCAGCCAGCCGCGGCCGGCGAAGTCGGCGAGCGCCTTGTTGACCGTCTCGCGGGAGGCGCCGACCAGCTGGGCCAGCTCCTCCTGGGTGAGGTCGTGGGCGACGTGGATGCCCTCCTCGGACTGCACGCCGAACCGGCGGGAGAGGTCCAGCAGGGCCTTGGCGACGCGGCCGGGCACGTCGGAGAAGACCAGGTCGGACATCACGTCGTTGGTGCGGCGCAGTCGGCGGGCGATGGCCCGGAGCAGCGCGATGGAGACCTCGGGGCGGGCGTGCAGCCAGGGCTGGAGGTCGCCGTGGCCGAGGCCGAGCAGCTTGACCTCGGTCAGCGCGCTGGCGGTCGCGGTGCGCGGGCCCGGGTCGAACAGCGACAGCTCGCCGATCATCTCGCTGGGGCCGAGCACGGCGAGCATGTTCTCGCGGCCGTCCGGGGAGGCGCGGTGCAGCTTGACCTTGCCCTCCGCCACGACGTACAGGCGGTCGCCCGGGTCGCCCTCGTGGAACAGCGACTCACCACGGGCGAGGGTGACCTCGGTCATGGAAGCGCGCAGCTCGCCGGCCTGTTCGTCGTCGAGTGCCGCGAAGAGTGCGGCGCGCCGCAGAACGTCGTCCACGTGCTTCCTCCTTCTCGGCCGTACGGCGGGTGGGCCGTCCGGCGCAAGTTCCGTTCAGTGTTCTGCGTCACCAAGCATGGCGCATGTCGCTCCGATCATATGAGGAGGGGGTGTGCCGAGGTGTGCCGTGCGGGGCCATTCGTACCGGACGGTCACCGGGCGGGCCCGGCGACGGGAGCCCGCGGGCGGTCATCGGTGGAACGCCTGTCCGTCCTGCTCGAACAGGGAATCGCCCACCGCCGTACGGGCGTACAGGACGGCGTGCCCGGCGCGGTGGGCGCTGGTCAGACCCGCGGTGCGCAGGGCGGTGAGGTGCTGCGACACGCCGGCCGCGGACAGTCCGGTGCGGCGGGCCAGCTCGGTGGTCGAGGCCGGGGCGTCCAGCTCGGCCAGCAGCCGGGCGCGGGAGCGGCCGAGGACGCCGGCCAGCGCCTCGGCGCGGTCCGTCGGGTCCGGCCGCCGCTCCCACAGCGTCGCCGCGCCGCGCGCCGGGTAGCTCAGCTGCGGCGGGTCGGGCGGCAGCACCCGGGTCAGCACCCGCGGCCAGGCGAAGGCCGAGGGCACGAGCAGCAGCCCGGCCCCGGCGTTCAGCCGGGTGACCGCGCAGTGCCGCCGCTCCAGCCGCAGCGCGGCGCCGTCCCAGCGGACCGTCCCGTGCAGCTCGTCCAGCATCCGCGCGGTGCCGTGCTCGGCGGCCTGCCGGGAGCGGTGGAAGACGTCCGCCGCGAGCAGCGCGCGGATCCGGGCCCAGTACGGGGCGAGCGCCCGCTCCCAGTACACCTCGATCTCGGCGGCCAGCCCGGGCAGTTGCCCGGCCGGGTCCCGGTGCAGCGGCTCCAGGACGGCGGGCAGCCGGCCGCCCGCCTCGGCGGCCAGGATGTCGAGGTCGGCCCGGACCTGCCCGGGGGAGGTGGCGTTGATCGCGGCCAGCTCCTCGGCGAGGGAGGGGGAGAAGCCGACCGGGGCGGGGTTGAGGAAGTCCGGCAGGTGGCCGTCGGGCGGTACCAGGGCGGCCAGCCGTTCCGTCACCGGCCCGGCGGCGTTCCGCTCGCGGACCTGCCCGGCCCAGCGGCGGTACAGCGCCGGGACGGGCGAGTGGGCGAGGGCGCGCAGGCTGGTCACCACCTCCTGCATCGGGGAGACGGCGAACCGGGTCAGCGCCAAGTCGTTGGCGGAGAAGTGCAGTTCGGTGCGCATGCGGGCCCCTCCCCGGTGGGGGCGGGGCCCCTGGCTGCCAGGATTCGGCCCCAGCTTAATCACTGGTCGGGGCCGTCGGCCGGGCCGCAGGATGCCCGTGACCCCACCGATCCGTACGAAAGCCGGTGCCTCCATGTCCACCACGCCTGCCATCTCCGTCACCCGCGGCCGGGCGCTGCGGCTGCGCGAGCTGATCGCGGACGGCGTGCTCGTCCTGCCCAACGCCTGGGACGCGGGCAGCGCCGCGGTGATCGCCTCGGCCGGCGCCCGGGCGGTCGCCACCACCAGCGGCGGCGTCTCCTGGTCGCTCGGGCACGGCGACGGCCAGCGGCTCGACCGGGCGGCGGCGGTCGAGGCGGCCCGGCGGATCGCCGCGGCGGTGGACCTGCCGGTCACCGTGGACGCCGAGGGCGGCTACGGGCCGGGGCCCGCCGACGTGGCGCGGACGGTGGCGGCCCTGGTCGACGCCGGTGCGGCGGGCGTCAACCTGGAGGACTCGGCGGCCGTCGGCGGACCGCTCTTCCCGGTGGCCGAGCAGGCCGAGCGGCTGCGCGCGGCCCGTACCGCGGCGGCGGACGCCGGGCTGCCCGAGCTGGTGGTCAACGCCCGCACCGACGTCTTCCTGTTCGGGCTGGGCGGGCTCGACGACGTGCTGGCCCGGGCCGAGGCCTACGCCGGGGCGGGCGCCGACGGCCTGTTCGTGCCCGGGCTGCTGGACCTCGACGCCCTCGCCGACCTGTGCGCCCGCTCCCCGCTGCCGGTCAACGCGATGGCCGTCGCGGGCGGACCGGGCGTCGCCGAGCTCGCCGCCGCGGGGGTGCGGCGAGTCAGCGTCGGCACCGGGCTCGCCCAGCTCGCGTACACCGCGGCCCGCCGCGCGGCCGCCGAACTGCTCGGCGCCGGAACGCTGACGGAGTTCGACGGGTCGCTCGGCTTCGGGGAGCTGAACGGCCTGTACCGAGGCTGACGGGCCGTCCTCGAACGCGCGTCCGCGGGGTGACGCGGGCGTCAGGCGTAGAACTTCAGCAGCTCCGGCGCCAGCACCTCGGGCGCCACCTCGTGGGTCTGGCCCTCCAGGGTCCGGTACTCGGCGCCCGGCAGGGCCGCCGCCACCGCGCGGGCCGGGGCACGCAGTTGCTCCGGGCTGGCGCCGCCGTCCAGGACCAGGACCGGCAGGTCGAGCGCGGCCAGCAGGCCGGCCGGGACGGCCGCGCCGGTCTCGACCGCGAGCGCCGCCGCGTCGTACGCCAGCGTCGGCGCGACCGTCTCGAACAGCGGCCACACCGGGGCGCCGCGCATGCCGTCCACCATCTCCGCCGGCATCCCGACGTAGCCCATGAAGGCCGCGACGGCGTCCCCGCGGCGTCCCTCGGCGAGCGTCGCCGTCAGTTCGTCGACGTACCGGCCGAAGCGCTCGCGCTGCTCCTCCCCGGTGCTGAACGGCGGCTCGTAGACGGCGAGCCGGGTGATGCCGATGTCCGCGGCGGCGGCCCGCAGGGCGAGCGCGGCGCCCGAGGAGAGGGCGAGGACGCGAGCCGAACCGCCCGCCGCCGCGATGACGGCGGCCAGGTCCTCGATCTCGCGCTCCACCGCGAACGGGGCGGTGTCCCCACTGGTGCCGCGCCCGCGCCGGTCGTACGTCCACACGGTGTGGTGGCCCGCCAGCTGCTCGGCGATCGCGGCGCCCGGCCCGAAGCCGCGGTGGCACATCGCGCCGTCGACCAGCACGACCGCCGGGCCGGAGCCGGTGACGGAGCAGGCGAGGACGGTGCCGTCGGTGGAGACCACGGGGTTCATGGGGTTTTCCTTCTGGCGTACGGGTCGGTCATGGAGGTAGACCGGGGTGCGCCGCGGAACTCATCGCTCCGGCCGGGACTTTTTCCGGCGGTCCGGCCGAGCATATATTTCACGGATAAATTATCTGCTAACCTTTTTTGCATGGTCACAACCGCCCAGTTCCGTCAGGCACTTCGGGTCGGTCCGGCCGGGGACGGCTGGCACAAGCCCGCGCTCAGCGCCGTGGTCACCCTCGGCGCGCTCAACCTCGCCCTGCTCGGCCTCGGCCGGCTCGACCTCGCCCTCTACACCTCGGCCGGTGGCCTCGGCGCGCTGTACGGGCACGGGCTGCCGTACCGGGCCCGGGCCCGGATGCTGGCCGGCGTGCTGCTCGGCACCGTGCTCAGCACCGGCGCCGCCCTCACCGCCGCCGCGCTGACCCGCGACGCCGTCGTCCTGGTCGCGGTGGCCGCGGTGCTCGCCGCCCTGCACAGACTGCTCTGTGACGCGGCCCGGGTCGGCCCGCCCGGCAGTCTGATCATCACCTTCACCTCCGCCAGCTGCGCCTTCGTCCCGCAGCGGATGTCCGACGTCCCCCCGCACCTGGCGCTCACCGCGCTCGGCGCCGTACTGGCCTGGCTGGTCTGCATGGCCCCGGCCGTGGCGCGCCCGTACGGGCCGGAGCGGATCGCCACCGCCCGCGCCCTGGAAGCCGCCGCCAGGCTGCTGCGGACCGGGCCCGGCCGGCCGGACGCCGTAGCCCGTACCGCCCTGGTCGGCGCGGTCGAGGCGGCCTGGCAGAGCCTCGCGCTCTCCGCCCCCGCCCGGCGGCGCGTCCTCGGCGACGCGCCCGAGCGGCTGCTGGTGCGGGCGGAGACCGCGCTGGCCGACTCGGCCCGGCCCGAGGACGCCGCGCGGTACCTCGGCTGGGCCCGCGACCTCCGGCGCGGCCGCCGGCTGCCGTCGCCCGACCTCACCGAGGCGGAGGCGGCCGAACCGGCCGCCCGCCGTCCCGGCCCCCGGCCGCCGCTGCGCCGGGCACTGCGGCCCGGCTCGGCACTGCTGCCGATCGCCCTGCGGGTCGCGGTCGGCTGTGCCGCCGCCGGGTGGCTCTCGCTGGCGCTCGGCGTCGGCCGGCCGTACTGGGCGATCGTCACCGCGGCCTCGGTGTTCCAGGCCAACAGCACGCTGTCCTGGCAGCGCGCGCTGCAGCGGGTGCTGGGCAACCTGCTCGGCCTGCTGCTGTTCACCGCCGCGCTGCCGGTCGCGCACTCGGGCCCGGTGGCGCTGATCGGGCTCGGGCTGGTCTGCCAGTTCGGCGCGGAGGCGACGATCGCCCGCAGCTACTGGCTGGCGACGGTCTTCGTCACCCCGCTGGCACTGCTGATGACGGAGTTCGCCGGCCCGCAGCGGGCCGGGGTGCTGATCGGCGAACGCTGGCTGGACACCTGCGTCGGCGCGGTCACCGGCCTCGCGGCCTGCCTGCTGGTCACCAACCGCCGCACCGCCGCCCGGCTGACCCGTGCCCTGGCCGGAGCCGAGGCCGCCGGCCACCGGGCGCTGGCCGCCGTCGCCGCCGCGAACGCTCCGGAGGCCCACGCCGCCCGCACCGGCCTCGCAACCGCCCTGCTGGAGCTGCGCGAGGCCACCGACACCGCCGCCGGCGAGTGGCGCCGCCCCGCCCTCCCGCACCAGCGCGCCACCGCCACCGAGCAGCAGGCCCACCTGCTGCTGGCCGCCCTGCTGGAACGCCGTACCCACGGGGCCCTGCCGGACACGCCCTAGGATTCAGACGACCGGCAGGCCGCAGAACGGGAGCAGCACGCGTGGAGGACGTCGTCGCAGGTGTGCTGCGCCAGTGGGAGCGGGCCTACCCGGGGCTGGACACCGGCCCGATCGCCGTCCTCGGCCGGATCAACCGCTGCGCCGCACTGCTCCAGCAGACCCCCGACCCGCTCACCCGGGCCGGCCTCACCCGTGCGGAGTTCGACATCCTCGGCGCCCTGCGCCGCCTCGACCGCGAACTGACCCCCACCCAGCTGGCTCGGGAGAGCTTCGCCTCGGGCGCCGCCGTCACCAAGCGCCTGCGGCTGCTGGAGGAGCGCGGCCTGGTCAGCCGGCGCACCGACGACCGGGACCGCCGGGTCGCCCACCTCGCGCTCACCGAGGAGGGCCGGACTCTGGTGGACGGCCTGATCCAGGAACTCGTCACCTACGACCGGGCCCTGCTGGCCGGCCTCACCCCCGCCGAGCAGGACCGCCTCGCCGAGTCCCTCAGCGGCCTGCTGAACAGCCTCGAGGGAACGATCGGCCGCACCCTGGGCTGAGCCGCCGGCCGGTGGCACGGCACCGGGAACGCCGCTCCGACGGAGAACCGTGCTCTTGACGTCATCGCGAGCCTCGCTCCGGGCGGATCGGCCGGAATTCCGTTCGTTGGCGAAGGAAGGCTCCGGCGGACCCCGTTTCGTGCCGTCCACGGACGGAGCCGGGCGAAACGCGCGGCCCGTCAACCCGATGGCGCGGGGCCACCGGAACGGGGCGGAGCCAGGGCAGCCGGCCCATCCCCTCGGCGATCGACCCACCACCTGTCAGGTGACGGCCACGGGCGGAGTTCATCGGACAACAGCCCACGCCAGGGCGGGTTTCCGTGCTTGATCGGCCCCAAGCGGTCCGCCGGTCGGCGTAGCCTTCGTGCATGGCAGAGAGCAAGGTCCGGAAGGCCGCGGCGCAGAGGCCGGTGGCGAAGAAGGCGGCGGCGAGGCCGAGGAAACCGGAATCGCGCCTGGCGATGGTGCGGCGGGCCCGGCGGATCAACCGTGAGCTGGCGGAGCTGTACCCGTACGCGCACCCGGAGCTGGACTTCGAGAACCCGTTCCAGCTGCTGGTGGCCACCGTGCTGTCGGCGCAGACCACCGACCTGCGGGTGAACCAGACCACCCCGGCGCTGTTCGCGAAGTACCCGACGCCGGAGGACATGGCGGCGGCGAACCCGGAGGAGCTGGAGGAGATCATCCGCCCGACCGGCTTCTTCCGGAACAAGGCGAAGTCGCTCCTCGGCCTCTCGGCGGCGCTGCGCGACGAGTTCGGCGGCGAGGTCCCCGGGCGGCTGGCCGACCTGGTGACCCTGCCCGGCGTCGGCCGCAAGACCGCCAACGTCGTCCTCGGCAACGCCTTCGGTGTCCCCGGCATCACCGTGGACACCCACTTCGGGCGGCTGGCCCGGCGGTTCGGCTGGACCACCGAGGAGGACCCGGTGAAGGTCGAGGCGGCCGTCGCCGAGATCTTCCCGAAGTCGGAGTGGACGATGCTCTCGCACCGGGTGGTCTTCCACGGCCGCCGGATCTGCCACTCCCAGCGGCCCGCCTGCGGCGCCTGCCCGATCGCGCCGCTCTGCCCCTCGTACGGCGAGGGGGAGACCGACCCGGAGAAGGCCCGCAAGCTGTTGAAGTACGAGATGGGCGGCCATCCCGGGCAGCGGCTGCGGCCGCCGGCCGACTTCCCCGGTGAGGCGGCCGCCCGAGCGGACGCCGCCGTCCACCACGGCCGGGTCGCGGACCTGGCGGTGGACGCGTGAGCGGGCGGTGGGGGAACCCCGGGCCGGACGCCGGGGGAGTCGTGCGGGGCATCGAGCCGGACGGGCTGCCGTCCTGGCTGCAACCGGTCCGGGAGGCGGCCGAGCGGGTGCTGCCGGAGCAGCTGAGCCGCTTCCTGCCGCCGGTCGAGGGCGGCCGGCCGGCGGCCGTGCTGATGCTCTTCGGCGAGGGGCCGCAGGGGCCGGACCTGCTGCTGATCGAGCGGGCCCGCTCGCTGCGCTCGCACGCCGGGCAGCCGTCCTTCCCGGGCGGGGTGCTGGACCCGGAGGACGGCGATCCGAACGGCCCGGGCCCGATCGCGGCGGCGCTGCGCGAGGCCTGGGAGGAGACCGGTCTGGACCCGGCCGGGGTGCAGGTGTTCGCGGAACTGCCCCGGCTGTTCATCCCGGTCAGCAGCTTCGTGGTGACCCCGGTGCTCGGCTGGTGGCGCGAGGAGACTCCGGTGCGCCCGGTGGACACGGCCGAGACCGGCGCGGTGTTCCGGGTCACCATCGCGGAGCTGGCCGACCCGGCGAACCGGGTGCGGCTGCGCCACCCGTCCGGGCACATCGGGCCGGCCTTCGCGGTCGCCGGGCGGCTGGTCTGGGGCTTCACCGCCGGGGTGATCGACCGGGTGCTGCACCACAGCGGCCTGGAGCTGCCCTGGGACCCGTCCCGGATCGTCGACCTCTCGGACGAGGCGCTGGCGCTGGTCCAGGGGGACCTCGAACACTCCCGGGTGCTGCCGGGCGGCGACGCCGACGCTTCGTGACCGCTCGTCGGCGCGTCCGGCGCGCGGCCCGTGGGAGGGTGTCCGAATGAACGTCCTGGATGTGCTGTTGATCGCCGCGGCCGTGGCATTCGCCGTGTCGGGCTACCGGCAGGGCTTCGTGGTCGGCGTGCTCTCGCTGATCGGCTTCCTCGGCGGCGGCCTGATCGCCGTCGAGCTGCTGCCGCTGCTGCTGCTCGACCACATCGGCCCGGGCACCACGGCCTCGGTGGTGGCCGTCGTGGTGGTGATCGTCCTCGCCGCGGTCGGCCAGGCGATCACCGCCCACTTCGGCTGGAAGCTGCGCGGGCACATCGGTCGCCGCCCCGCCCGGGTGCTGGACGCGAGCGGCGGCGCGGTGGTGAACGTCGTCTCGATGCTGCTGGTGGCCTGGCTGATCGGGTCCGCGCTGGCCGGGGCGTCGCTCCCGACGGTCTCCAAGCAGGTCCGTTCCTCGGCCGTCCTCGGCGGGGTGCAGAACGCGCTGCCCAGCGACGCGCCGAACTGGTTCTCGGACTTCTCCAAGGTGCTCGCTCGCAACGGCTTCCCGCAGGTCTTCAACCCCTTCGAGCACGAGCCGATCACCCAGGTCGACAGCCCCGACCCGGCGCTGGCCGCCAGCCCCGCGGTGGCACGGGCCCGGCAGAGCCTGGTCAAGGTGGTCGGCACGGCGACCTCCTGCGGCAAGACCCTGGAGGGCAGCGGCTTCGTGTTCGCCCCGCACCGGGTGATGACCAACGCCCACGTGGTCGGCGGGGTCAACGAGCCGACCGTGCAGGTCGGCGGCGTCGGCCAGCTGTACGACGCGACGGTGGTCCGCTACGACTGGCAGCGCGACATCGCCGTCCTGGACGTGCCCAAGCTGAACGCGCCCGCCCTGGCCTTCGCGGGCGAGGCGAAGACCAACGACAGCGCGATCGTGGCCGGCTTCCCGGAGAACGGCGCCTTCAACGTCCAGCCGGCCCGCATCCGCGGCCGGATCCAGGCCAACGGCCCGGACATCTACCACCGCGGCCAGGTGGTCCGGGACGTCTACTCGGTGCGCTCGGTGGTCCGCCAGGGCAACAGCGGCGGCCCGCTGCTCACCCCGGACGGCGAGGTGTACGGCGTGGTCTTCGCCAAGTCCCTGGACAGCGCGGACACCGGCTACGTGCTGACCGCGGCCGAGGTGCGCCAGGACGCCGAGCAGGGCGGCGCCGCGACCGCCCGGGTGGACACCCAGGGCTGCGCGCTCTGACCGCGGGGGCCGGGAACGGCGTGGATCACCGTCGTCGGCCTGGCCGCGCTCGGCACCTTCGGGATGAACGGACCAAGGTGCCGGTGCCGATCATGTCGGTGGCGACCTTCGTCCCGCTCTGGTCCACCGCGCTGTAGCCGACGGTCGTGAACTGAGCGCCGCTGCCGAGCGCCGTCTCAGGTCTCGCGCCGCAGCCGAGCGCCCACCCAGCGGGCGCGTCGACCGAGGATGCGGGGGATGCCGAGCTGCCGCCGCTCCGTGCGCTGACGGCCGTCCGGGCCGTCGAAACCGAGGTCGTCCGCCCGGTCGGGCCGGTGGGCGGAGCGCTGAGGGCTGTTGTGACGTCGGCCGCGCGGGGCGCCGCCGCTTTCGGGCATCCAACTCATACCGGAAGGGATGCCCCTGGGCCGGTGGAGGTAACCGCCCGGCCCTCGCCGAAATTGGCCTATGCGGTTGTCATATGAGCATCAAAATAAGGGAGTTGGGTCCGAAGGCCCTTCCGGTCGACCGCACGTACGGCCGTGTCCGGCACCGTCTCCGGTCACTCCTTGTGACGGCCGATCCAGTCCAGCAGCTCGGCGGTGAACTCCTCCGGCGCCTCCTCGTGCGGGAAGTGCCCGACCCCGGGCATCAGCCGCCAGCGGTACGGCGCCGCCACGTACTCGCCGCCGCCGAGCGCGGTGTGCGACAGCAGCACCGGGTCCGCGGCGCCCTGGACGTGCAGAGTCGGCGCGGTGATCGGCTTCTTCATCCGCCGGGCGAACTGGATGCCGTCCGGCCGGGCCATCGAGCGCAGCAGCCAGCGGTACGGCTCGATCGAGCAGTGCGCCGTGCTGGGGATCTGGATCGCCTGCCGGTACGCGTGCACGGCGGCCTCGTCGAGGCCGTTCGGGCCGGTCCAGGAGTTCAGGTACTGGCCGACCAGCTCGGCGTCGTCGGCCACCAGGCGGCGTTCCGGTATCCACGGCCGCTGGAAGCCCAGCACGTGCTCGAAGGCGGCGAACTGCCGGCGGTCGGTCAGCAGTGCCCGGCGCAGGTCCCTCGGGTGCGCGGCGGAGACCGCGGTCAGGCTCTGGATGACGGACGGTCGCATCACCGCCGCCACCCAGGACAGGGTGCCGCCGGAGGCGTGCCCGACCAGGTGCGCCCGGCGTTCGCCCAGCGAGCGGATCACCCCGGTGATGTCCAGGGCGAGGTTGCCCGGGTCGTACCCGCGCGGGGTGCGGTCGCTGCCGCCGATGCCGCGCAGGTCGAGCGCCACCGCCCGGTAGCCGGCCTCGGCGAGGGCGGTCAGCTGGTGGCGCCAGGCCCACCAGTACTCGGGCCAGCCGTGCACCAGCAGCACCAGCGGGCCGGAGCCCAGCTCGGCGATGTGGAAGCGGGCGCCGTTGGCCGCGAGGTCGCGGTGCGTCCACGGGCCGGGCTGCCGGATGCTCCAGGCCTCGCCGCCCGCCGCCGGGGCCCCGGCGGAGGCCGCTTCGCGGGGCTCGCCCGCGGGCTCCCGCGCGGGTGCCAGGCCGGTGCCCTCGGGGGCGGCGCCGGGGCCTTCGGGGCCGGCGGGGCCTTCGGGGGTGAGTCCGGCGCCGGAGTCGGGGCCGGGGTCGGCGGACGGCTGCGCGGGCACGGGCTTCTGGTCAAGCGGCATACCGAGAGCGTGTCACATCCGCGCGCCGGACACGTGCCCGGCACTCGTTGTCGGCGGGTCCGGCGCCCGCCGACGCCGGTCGCCGGCGCCGGTCGCGGGCGCCGGTCGCGGGCGCCGGTCGCGGGATCGGGTTGTGGAAGCCCGTGAATGGGTCGCCGGTTACGGAACGCCGGTTAGCGGAACGCCGGTTACGGGATGCGGCCGAGGGCCCGGTCGATCTCCTCCTGGGTGGCCGGACGCGGCCGGGCGTTCTTCAGCACGTCGGCGGTCTTCTGGGCGCCCTCGATGGTGCGGACCGGCTTCTCGATCTTCTTGAACGAGCGCCAGGCCAGCATCCCGAGCAGGACCGCGAGCAGCAGGTAGGCGCCCGCCACGATCAGGAAGGACCAGCCCAGCGACAGGCCCAGGGCGTGGATGCCGAAGGCCGCCGCGGCGCTCAGCATCGGGATGGAGAACAGCGCCACCACGCCGGCGACGATCAGTGAGACGCCGCCGGAGACGCCGCGCTTGACGTCCGCCCGGATCTCGGCCTTGGCGAGCGCGATCTCGTCGTGGACCAGCGCGGACAGGTCGGCGGTGGCCGCCGCGAACAGCTGCCCCACCGAACGCTCGCCCTCGTAGGGCGCCCGGCCGTTGCTGGACGGGTCTGCGGCTCCTGCGGGCATCAGCGGTTCTCCTCTGCGGCTGTACGGCGTGACGCCGCCGCGGGTCTGCGGTTCCGGGGCCGGTGGGGGGTCCGGAGGCGTCTGTGGGTTGTCGACAGTTCAGAATCATGCCCCTACCGGTCAGTCGGACACCACTCCGGGGCCCCGGCGGAGGGACGTGTCCCGGCGGCCGGAAGGCACCCGGACGCCTCCGGTGGGGCCGCCGGCCGCTGTTGTCGGGGTGTTCCGGACGTTCCTGCCGGTGCCCTCAGGGTGCCTTCCGGAGAGCCGCTCCGGAGTTGTCGGCCGGGGTGCCTCGGCCCGGGTGCCTCGGTCGTGGTGCCTCGGCCGGGCCATGGCGGCCCGGCCGTCCCGCCGCCTCAGCCGGACTGTCCGGGCCGGCCCTGGTGACCGGTGCCGGTGCCGGGGCCGGGGCCGGTGCTGAGGTCGGGGCCGGTGCCGAGGTCGGGGTCGAGACCACTGCCGGGGTCGGCTGCCCCGCCGGCCGCCGGGCGGGCCGACTCGCCGACCCTCGCCCGCCAAGCCGGGTCGTCCTCCTGGTACACGTCCGGGATGCCGTCCCCGTCCACGTCCCGGTCCTCCTCCTCGCACAGCGCGCGGTAGTGCCGGTTGCGCAGCTTCAGCAGCACCGTGGCGACCACCGCGGAGATCACCGAGCCGATCAGTACGGCCGTCTTGGCCCGGGCGGCGAGCGCCGGGTCGTCCGGGAAGGCGAGTTCGCTGATCAGCAGCGAGACGGTGAAACCTATGCCCGCGAGCACCGAGACGGCGAACATGTCGGCCCACTTGAGCCGCGGGTTCAGCTCGGCCCTGGTGAACCGGGCGGTCAGCCAGGCGCCGCCGAACACGCCCACCGACTTGCCGACCAGCAGACCGATCACGATGCCGATCGGGGCGGCCTGGGTGAACACCTCGCGCAGCTTCGGACCGGAGACGGCCACCCCGGCCGAGAACAGTGCGAACAGCGGGACGGCCAGACCGGCCGAGAGCGGGCGGACCAGGTGCTCGATGTGCTCGCCGGGGGAGTGCTGCTCGTCGCCCTCCCGGTGGCAGCGCAGCATCAGGCCCATCGCGACGCCCGCGACCGTGGCGTGGACGCCGCTCTCGTGCATCAGCGCCCAGGTCACCACGGCCAGCGGTACGAAGAGGTACCAGCCGTGGACGCCGCGCCGGTGCAGGAACCAGAACAGCACCAGCCCGGCGAAGGCCAGGCCGAGCGCCCAGAACTTGATGCCGTGGCTGTAGAAGATCGCGATGATCAGGATCGCGATCAGGTCGTCGACCACCGCCAGGGTCAGCAGGAAGGCGCGCAGCGCGGACGGCAGGTGGCTGCCGACCACGGCCAGCACACCGAGCGCGAAGGCGATGTCGGTGGCGGTCGGGATCGCCCAGCCGCCGGGGTGTCCGCCGCTGCCGGAGTTCACCAGGGCGAAGAGGATCGCGGGCAGCGCCACCCCGCAGACGGCGGCCGCCACGGGCAGCAGTGCCGCACTGGGCGTACGCAGCTCACCGGCGACGAACTCGCGCTTGAGCTCGATCCCGGCGACGAAGAAGAAGATCGTCAGCAGGCCGTCCTTGGCCCAGGTGGCCAGGGAGAGGTCGAGGTGGAGCGGGGCGGAGGGGCCGACGGTGTAGTCGAGCACGCTCTGGTAGGAGTGCGGCCAGGCGTTGGCCCAGATCAGCGCGATGACGGCGGCGCCCAGCAGCAGCATGCCGCCGACCGTCTCGGTGCGCAGGGCGTCGGTGACGAAGGTGCGCTCGGGCAGTGAGAGCCGACCGAGGAATTGCCGGCGGCGGGTCGTCGGCTCGTGGACGGGCGGCTGGTCGGTCACGGGGGACCTCCTGGGGCTGGGAGCGGCAACGGATGCACGGGTGGTGCAGTTGCCGACCAGACTTCCCGGCGCGCCCTGTGACGCCCGCGATGCCCGTCGAGGGATCTTGATGCGTCCTTAATAGTTTAGCGGGACGTTCAGGTGACATCCGGATTGTCCTATTCAAGGACTTAAGCCCTGCCAGCCGGTTCTGCACTCCGGAGGAGTAGCGGCTGGTCCGATCGGTGGTCCGGTGTCCCTCGGGAGCTGACGAGACGGCTGTGCCCCGCGCGGTGGTCACCGCTCGGGGCACAGCCGTTGTCTCAGTGGCGCTCGGCCGTTACCGGCTCGGTGGTCTTCAGCCGTTGCCGTTGTCCGAGGCCGGCAGCTGGGCCTGGATCTGGCTCATCACCGTGCTGTCGGCCAGGGTGGTGGTGTCACCGACCTCGCGGCCCTCGGCGATGTCGCGCAGCAGCCGGCGCATGATCTTGCCGGAGCGGGTCTTCGGCAGCTCGCCGACCACCTTGATCTGCTTCGGCTTGGCGATCGGGCCGAGCGTGCGGCCGACGTGCGCCCGCAGCTCCTCGACCAGCTCGGGGCTCTCGGTGGCGCCGCCGCGCAGGATCACGAAGGCGACGATGGCCTGACCGGTGGTGGCGTCGGTCGCGCCGACCACGGCGGACTCGGCCACGGACGGGTGGCCGACCAGGGCCGACTCGACCTCGGTGGTGGAGATGTTGTGGCCCGAGACGAGCATGACGTCGTCCACCCGGCCGAGCAGCCAGATGTCCCCGTCCTCGTCCTTCTTGGCGCCGTCACCGGCGAAGTAGCGGCCCTCGAAGCGCGACCAGTAGGTGTCGACGTAGCGCTGGTCGTCACCCCAGATGGTGCGGAGCATGGACGGCCACGGCTCGGTGAGCACCAGGTACCCGCCGGAGCCGTTCGGCACCTCGGCGGCGTTGTCGTCCACCACGGTGGCCGCGATGCCCGGCAGGGCGCGCTGGGCCGAGCCCGGCTTGGTCTCGGTGACGCCCGGCAGCGGGCTGATCATGATGGCGCCGGTCTCGGTCTGCCACCAGGTGTCCACGATCGGGCACTTGCCGCCGCCGATGTGCTCGCGGTACCAGACCCACGCCTCGGGGTTGATCGGCTCGCCGACGCTCCCCAGCACCCGCAGCGAGGACAGGTCGAACTTCGCGGGGATGTCGTCGCCCCACTTCATGAAGGTGCGGATCGCGGTCGGCGCGGTGTAGAGGATGGTCACGCCGTACTTCTGGACGATCTCCCAGAACCGGCCCTGGTGCGGGGTGTCCGGGGTGCCCTCGTAGATGACCTGGGTGGCGCCGTTGGAGAGCGGGCCGTAGACGATGTACGAGTGGCCGGTGACCCAGCCGATGTCGGCGGTGCACCAGTAGACGTCGGTCTCCGGCTTGAGGTCGAAGACGGCGTGGTGGGTGTAGCTGGCCTGGGTGAGGTAGCCGCCGGAGGTGTGCAGGATGCCCTTGGGCTTACCGGTGGTGCCCGAGGTGTAGAGGATGAACAGCGGGTGCTCGGCGTCGTGCGCCTCGGGGGTGTGCTCGGTGGACTGGCGCGCGGTGATCTCGTGCCACCAGACGTCGCGGCCCTCGGTCCACGGGATGTCCTGCCCGGTGCGGCGGACCACCAGGACGTGCTCGACGCCGTCGGCCTTGGTGAGCGCCTCGTCGATGGCCGGCTTCAGGGCGGAGGGCTTGCCCCGGCGGTAGCCGCCGTCTGCGGTGATGACGATCTTGGCCTGGGCGTCCTGGATGCGGGAGGCGACGGCGTCGGAGGAGAAGCCGCCGAAGACCACCGAGTGGGTGGCGCCGATCCGGGCGCAGGCGAGCATCGCGACGACCGCCTCGGCGATCATCGGCAGGTAGACGGCGACCCGGTCGCCCTTGCGGACACCGAGCTCCAGCAGCGCGTTGGCCGCCTGCGAGACCTCGTCCTTGAGCTGGGCGTAGGTGATCGAACGGCCGTCGCCGGGCTCGCCCTCGAAGTGGATGGCGACCCGGTCGCCCAGGCCGTTCTCCACGTGGCGGTCGACGCAGTTGTACGCGACATTGAGCTTGCCGTCGGCGAACCACTTGGCGAAGGGCGGGTTGGACCAGTCGAGCGTCTCGGTCGGCTCGACGGCCCAGGTGAGGCGGCGGGCCTGCTCGGCCCAGAATCCCAGACGGTCCTCGGAGGCCTGCGCGTACGCGGCCGCGGTGACGTTGGCGGCGGCGGCGAGCTCTGCCGGCGGGGCGAATCGCCGCTCCTCCTTGAGCAGGTTGGCCAGGCTCTCGTTGCTCAACGCGCACTCCTCATCGAGTCATGATCGGGGGCGTTCCCGTGCGTGGGGATTGTCCCGTGTGTCCCAGCGCACAGCTCACCAGGCGAACGGGGCAGTTGACAAGAGGCTCCTGTGAATTGGTGTAGACCTTTGACCGGTGGCCGGTCGGCCTCCCGCACGGTTCGCCACGGCGGACCGGACGACCGTGCGGGGGTGGGTGGGCCCGTGCCCCGGCCCGCCCGGCGGGGACACGGACCCGGCTCTCAGGCAGCCAGTCGAGGGCCCTCCCCACTGCCCCCGACCGGGGCCCGATCGTCCTCATTCACCCGTTCGGCCGATGCTGTGTTCGGCCGGACACCGGGGTCGGCCCCGATCGGGTCCTCGGCGTGGTGTTCGATTTCGTTCGCCCGCTTCCCTGCGCGGGCCTCGACCGGGCTGAACGCCCCGGTGGCCCGGTCCAGGACGTAGGCCTGGGCCGTCGCGAAGTCGAAGTACATCCCGACCAGCCGCAGGGTGCCCTCCTCGACCCGGCGTTCCACCGCCGGGTTCGCCATCAACTGGTCCAACTGCTGGACCACGTTGGTGATGCAGAGCTGCTCCGCGACGTCCGCCGCGGGCCGGGCGGCGAACTCCGCCGGGGCCCGTCGGAGCCGGTCCAGCGAGCCGCGGCCGTTGCGCAACCAGCGGGCCAGCGGGGTGGGCGGCCCGGGTCGCTCGTGCACTCCGTCCAGCAGGGCCTGCATCGCGCCGCAGCCGGAGTGTCCGCAGACCGTGATCGAGCGCACCTCCAGCACCTCGACCGCGTACTGCACCGCGGCGGCCACCGAGTCGTCCGCTGCTCCGGGTTCGTGCGGGGCCGGCACCAGGTTGCCCACGTTGCGCACGGTGAACAGGTCGCCCGGACCACTGTTGGTGATCATGCTGGTGACCATCCGGGAGTCCGCGCAGGTCAGGAAGAGCTGGGAGGGCGTCTGGCCCTCGCGGGCCAGCCGGGCGAGTTCCGGCCGGATCAGCGGGGCGGTGTGCAGCTGGAACACCCGGACGCCGTCCAGCAGCCGGCCGTGCGGGTCCTCCTGCTGCTCGATGCAGTGGTGGCCGACCCAGGGCGTCCAGGCCCGGCAGCGGTGCTGGCCCGGGGAGCTGCCCGCGCGCACGGTGCCGTCCGGGTCGAGCACCTCGTCGTCCTGGCGCCGCGTCACCATCGAGACGCGGCTGCCCGCGTCCTGGTGCCCGGCCCGCCAGCTGTGCAGCGTCTCGTAGGCGGCGTGGTCCAGGAAGGAACCGTCGTGGACCACGGTGACCCCGGCCCCGGCCGGGATGCCGGCCAGCGCCCGGCTGAGCCGGGGCACGGTGGTGAACGTGAGCGGGCCGTGCGTCTGGACGGTGACCGTGCCGTCGGGGCCGGTCTCGACGTCCACGTGGGCGCGGGTCAGCCGGTAGAGGGCGAGCAGCATGGCGGTGACGGCGCCGATCGCGACGCCCCACAGCACGCCGGCGGCGACCACGCCGAGCACGGTGACCAGGTAGACGGGGAACTCGCGGTGCCGGTGCACGTTGCGGATGTGCGCGAAGCTCACCATCTGCAGTCCGACCACCAGCACCAGCGCGGCGAGCGCGGCCAGCGGGATCCGGCGCAGCCCGCCGGCCAGTGCCAGCGCGGCGGCCAGCGCCCAGACGCCGTGCAGCACCGAGGCCCACCTGGTCTGGCCGCCGGCCCGCACGTTGGCGGTGCTGCGCACCGCGCCACCGGCGACCGGCAGGCCGCCGACCAGCCCGCTCACCAGGTTGGCGAGGCCCTGGCCGCGCAGTTCGCGGTCGAGGTCGCCGGTGCGGCGGGACATCCGGTCGATCGCGACGGCGGACAGCAGCGACTCCACGCTGGCCACCGCGGTGACGGTGAGGACGGCGGCGAGCAGGCCGAGGACCGGTCCGTGCGGCAGCTCGGGCAGGAGCGCCTGCGGCCGCCAGGCGGGGAGCTCGATGTGGGCGAGCCGCAGGTCCAGGGCGAACACGAGGGCGGTGGCCAGCGCGACACCGGCCAGCGGGGCGGGCACCTTGGCCAGCCGGGCGCCGAACTCACCCGCGCGGCCGGGGAGTCGGCCGAGCCGTGGCCAGCCGACCAGGACGGCCACGGTCACCGCGCCGGCCAGCAGTGCGGGTGGGTGCGGGCCGGCCAACTGGCCGGGGAGGGCCAGGATGTCGGCGATCGCGGAGCTCTGCGGCGAGCCGCCGAGGACGACGTGCAGCTGTGCGATGGCGATGGTGATGCCGACCCCGGCCAGCATGCCGTGCACGATCGCGGGCGAGACGGCGAGCGCGTTCCGGGCCACCCGGCGTGCGCCGAGCAGGAGTTGGAGCAGTCCGGCGGCGACGGTGATGGCGCAGGTGGCCCGCCAGCCGTACTGGGTGATCAGCCCGGCGGTGACCACCGTCAGCGCCGCCGAGGGGCCGCTGACCTGGAGCGCTGTGCCGCCGCACAGCCCGACCACGATGCCGCCCACGGCGGCGGCGGCCAGTCCGGCGGTGAGCGGGGCGCCGGTGGCGAGCGCGATGCCGAGGGAGAAGGGCACGGCGATCAGGAAGACCACGAGGGACGCGGAGAGGTCGTGGGCCCAGCGGGCGCGCGGGCCCGGGCCGGGTGGTGCGTGGTCGGTGGTGTCGGAGGCGATGGGGGCACTGGAGATGTCGAGGGTCATGGTCTTCCCGTCTGTCCGGGGGAGCGAACGCAGTCAGGTCCGGTGGTGGGTCCGGCGTGGGGCTCCGGGGCGGATCGGCTGTCGTGGGCGCGACGGTGTGGCGGGATGGCGTGGGCGCGGCGGGGGAGTGCGGGTGTCACCGGCCGGCGTCGACCATCAGGCCCGCCAGGGCTCCGGGCGAGGTGCGGGACGTCTCACCGGGGACCGCCGGGCGAACCATCAAGACTCGGTAAACCGAGGGTAATGAAAGCTTTGCACAGCGTGGTTCCGGGAGGGAAGCGGAAAACCCCCTGATTCACCCCAATGGGTGGTGGCCGAACGGTCGGGAATCTGCTGGTGGCGGCGGCCGTGGGCCCTGCGGCCGGGCGGGCGGCACGCGAACGGGCCGTGGCCTCCCGGAATGGGGAGGTCACGGCCCGTTCGGTCGCGGTGGTGCTGGTCAGACGTGGGCGCCCGCCGGGGCCGTGCGCTCGCCGCCGTCCGCGTACTCGCCCAGGACGAAGTCCCCGTCCACCTGGCTCGCGAGGTCAATGCCGACCTTGGCGTTGGCCCAACTCTCCGCGTTGCGGCGGTGGAAGAGGACCGCCTGCTCGGTGTAGCGGCGCGCGTCCCGCCGCCCGTACGCCGTGTCGGTCTCGATCCGCAGCTCCTCCAGCACGGCCCGGTTGGCCGACTCCAGGGCCCTCAGCGGCGGCTCGGCCCCCTGCTCCAGGCGGCGCACCCAGTCGGACTGGCCGAAGGTGGTGAGCAGGTCGTCGCCGACCTCGCGGCGCAGGAAGGCCAGGTCGTCCGGGCCCTGCACTTTGTTGCCGACCACTCGCAGCTGCACGCCGAAGTCTCGGGCGTAGTCCCGGTACTGGCGGTAGACGGAGACGCCCTTGCGGGTCGGCTCGGCGACCAGGAAGGTCAGGTCGAAGCGGGTGAACAGGCCGGAGGCGAAGGAGTCCGAGCCGGCGGTCATGTCGGTCACCAGGTACTCGCCCGGGCCGTCCACCAGGTGGTTGAGCAGCAGTTCCACCGCACCGACCTTGGAGTGGTAGCAGGCCACCCCGAGGTCCTCCTCGGTGAACGCGCCGGTCGCCAGCAGTCGGACCGAGCCCTCGTCCAGGGCGATCGGGCGGGCGCAGGCGGCGTAGACCGGGTTCTCCTCGACGATCCGCAGCAGTCGCGAACCGCGGCCGGGCGGTGTGGTTTTGATCATCTCGTCGGAGGAGCGGATCAGCGGGTTGCTGCCGCGCAGGTACTCCTTGATCTCCGGCAGGTGTCCGCCCAGCGGGGGCAGTTCGGCCGCCTGCGCGTCCGTCAGCCCCAGGGCGGGGCCCAGGTGCTGGTTGATGTCGGCGTCCACGGCGATGACCGGTCGGCCCATGGCTGCCAGGTGGCGGATGAACAGGGCGGACAGCGTGGTCTTCCCGCTGCCGCCCTTGCCGACGAAGGCGATCTTCATCTGGGGACTCCGGCTCTCGCTCAGGGCCCTCGCTACGGGCCGCTTGCCCAGGGGTCGCGTGGGGGCGGATCCCCTAGTTGGAAATCGTTATCGTCTCCGATAGCGGCCATGCTAGCCGGGGTTTCGGGTTCGCCGGGGGCGGGAAGTGAGGATTGCCTCTAACGGGTGATGCGGGGTTGCTGTTCCGGGAGGGGCGGCCCGTTCATTACTCTCGGGTAGGTGAGCACTGGAACTGATCCCCTCGCCCCGCTGGCCCAGCTCCCCGGGGTGCCCGACGCGGTGGCCGAGGTGCGCAAGGCCGTCGACCGGCTCTACGGCCACCGGGTGATGCGCCGCCGGGCGGCCGAGGTCACCTCGGAGTCCGCGCTGCGCGGCGCCCGCGCGTCGGCGGCCCTGGCCGGGGCCGACTGGCCGCTGGAGGAGGTCCGCCGACGCAGCGACTTCGGCGCGGACCCCGAAGCCCGGGCGGTCGGCGCGGCCCTGCGGATCGCCGCCGAGGCCGGCCAGCTGCTCAGCATCTGGCGGCACTCGCCGCTCCAGGTGCTGGCCCGGCTGCACCTGCTCGCGGTCGGCGACGCCGATCCGGCCGCCGGCCGCCCGCGGCGGGCCGGGGAGGGCGCCGAGGAGCTGTTCCCGCTGGAGCTGGAGCCGGTGGAGAGCGTCGAGGTCGACGCCGTGGACGATCCGCTCCCGGTGCTGCCGCCCGCCCCGGGCACGGAGGAGGTCGCGGCCCGGCTCGACCAGCTGTCCCGGCTCCTGGTGGCGCGCGCGGAGGGCCAGGGCGTGGGCACGCCGGCCCTGGTCGTGGCCTCGGTGGTGCACGGCGAACTGCTCGCGCTGCGGCCGTTCGGCACCCACAACGGGGTGATCGCGCGGGCCGCCCAGCGGATCGTGCTGATCGCCGAGGGGCTCGACCCGAAGTCGATCTGCCCGGCCGAGGTCGGTCTGGCGGAACTCGGCACCGCCGCCTACCGGCGGGCCCTGGCCGGCTACCTGGCGGGCACCCCCGAGGGGATGGCGGCCTGGATCGCGCACTGCGGACGGGCGCTGCGGCTCGGCGTCCGGGAGAGCACGGCGGTCTGCGAGGCGATGCAGCGCGGGATGGTCTGAGCGGCCGGACCGGAACGGCGCACGCGCCCCCTGGGGCGCGCGGAGAAAGAGATGCGGCGGCACCTGATCCTGCTGGGTGCCGCCGCTGGTGCAGATACCGGGTGACCATGCATGCACCGGAAGTGCCGATCAGACGGGGATCCTGCCCGTTCGCCTGGTCCGGCGGCCCGACAGCGGGTCGGCTGCATGTGGGTGCCCGGATATCTGTACGTGCGGTCCGTGGGCCTGAACTGCGTTGTCGGTTTGACCTCTTAGGTCCTGACCGGGTCTCGCGGGCCGTGCTTCATTTGTATCGCGTTTCGGGCGAAAGGGGAACCCGAAACGAGAAGTCTGTCCCGATTGCCCGTTTTGGCCAAAGACGGCCGGCGGCGCGGCCTCAGGCCGCGGGGCGCCGCCTCCGGGCCAGGTGCCAGATCACCCCGGCGGTCACCACGGCCGTCCCGACCGCCACGGCGGTCAGCACCGAGCCGCTCGGAGCGGAGAACTCGGGCAGCCGGCGCCGCAGTTCCACCGGCTTCTCGAAGACCAGCACCGGCCACTCCCGGGCCTGCGCCTCCTTCCGCAGCGCGCGGTCGGGGTTGACCGCCGACGGGTGGCCGACCGCCTCCAGCAGCGGCAGGTCGGTGGAGGAGTCGCTGTAGGCGTAGGACGCGGCCAGGTCGTACCCCTCGGTCCCGGCCAACTCCCGGATGGCGGCGGCCTTGTTCTCGGCGTAGGCGTAGTACTCGATCTCGCCGGTGTAGCAGCCGTCCTCGACCTTGAGCCGGGTGGCGATCACGTGGTCCGCGCCGAGCAGCCGGCCGATCGGCTCGACCACCTCGGAGCCGGAGCTGCTGACGATCACCACGTCCCGGCCGGCCGCGTGGTGCTGCTCGATCAGCGAGGCCGCCTCGTCGTAGATGATCGGGTCGATCAGGTTGTGCAGGGTCTCGGCGACGATCTCGCGGACCTGCTGGACGTTCCAGCCCCGGGTGAGCGCGGAGAGGTACTCGCGCATCTTCTCCATCTGGTCGTGGTCCGCGCCCCCGACCAGGAAGACGAACTGGGCGTACGCACTGCGCAGTACGGCCCGACGGTTGATCAGACCCCCCTGGTAGAAGGGGCGGCTGAAGGCCAGCGCGCTCGACTTGGCGATGATGGTCTTGTCGAGGTCGAAGAAGGCCGCCGTGCGCGGTCCGCCGGGCCGGGGGCGAACGGGCGGGCGGAGCTCTTCGGGTCCGGTGGTGTCGTCCGGGGACTCGTCGGCGCGGTCGTCGGCGTTCTCGGTGGTGTCCACGGGAACCGAGGATAGAGGGAGCCGCAAAACACCCCGCCATTCGGCGTACTCGCGGGCGTGCGGGTTTGTGTTTCTGGCCGCTCGGGTACACCATGGAAGTCACGGATCGTTCGCGACCGTGCTAACCCGGTCCGGCTCCTCCCCCCCGAGCCGGGCTGTGGATAGACGACCCCCGCTCTCCCCCCCGGCGGGGGTCGTCGCACGTCCGGGGCCATTTTCAGGGCTCGAACGCCTCTCGCGGCGCATTCGCCGCCGCCGCGTCGACGGCTTACAGGGGGTGTCGCCACCTCGGCCCGCCGATCGACTTTCGTCACTCTGCGTTGTCAGTTGCTCATGTCCGTCGAGGATCGAACGGCCGGTTCCGAGCGGTCGTGCGGGTCCGTTCGGAAGCGGTGCCGGGAAGACGGCGGGGAGCGGTCCGGAGAAGGGGCGAACGGGATGCGGCGGGCCGCCGGTTCATCTCGGTGACCCCCTTTCGTCAATTCTTCGCCGATTAGCCCCCCGCCCGGGTGAACGTTTTCATCCACAGCCCATGAGTTATCCACAGGCAATCGGAACCCGGATGACGGAATCCGGGATCTCCCCCCACCGTGATGACCGGCGGCGGTCGCCGGGCAGGGCCTCACTCCTTCCTCCCTGAGGTCTGTCGGGCGGCCGTCCGCCGGAACCGTCCGACGTGCGCCGCCGGCCACCACTCCGGTGGTCGGCGGCGCGGAGGGGAGACACCGTGTCGACGCCTATCGCCGACCACATCACCGCCGAGGGCCCCGCGGTCGCCGGGCCGCTCGTCGTCACCGAGGACGAGGGCCTGGCCGAGCACCTGCTGCGGATCTGCGCGGCCGCGGGCACCGAGCCGAGGCTGGTCCGGGGCGCCCCGCCGACGCGGGAGCTCTGGGAAGGCGCCTCGCTGGTCCTGGTCGGGGACGACCAGGCCGCACGCTGCTCCGGGCTGGGGCGGCGCGGCGGGGTGCTGCTGCTCGGGCTGGACCTGGACGATCCCGGGGTGTGGGTCCGGGCCGTCCAACTCGGGGCCGAGCACGTGCTGTTCCTGCCCGACGCCGAGGCCTGGCTGCTCGACCGGGTGGCCGACGCGGCCGAGGGGGTCGGCTGCCCGGCGGTCACTGTCGCGGTGCTCGGCGGGTCCGGCGGGGCCGGAGCCTCGACCCTGGCCTGCGCGCTGGCGGTCACCGCCGCGCGGGCGGGCCGGCGGACGATGCTCCTGGACGGCGATCCGCTGGGCGGGGGTCTCGACATCCTGCTCGGCGGCGAGCGGGTCAGCGGGTTGCGCTGGCCCGACCTGGCCGGCTCCCGCGGGCGGGTCAGCGGGGCCGAGCTGGCCAGGGCGCTGCCGGCGCTCAAGCGGCTCTCCACGCTGTCCTGCCTGTCCTGGGACCGCGGCGACACGCTGACCGTCCCGCCGGAGGCCATGCGCAGCGTGCTGGCCGCCTCCAGGCGGCGCGGCGGGCTGGTGGTGGTCGACGTGCCCCGCCACCTCGACGCGGCCGCCGGGCAGGCGCTGGAGCAGTCCGACCTGGCGCTCCTGGTGGTGTCGGCCGAACTGCGCGCGGTGGCCGCCGCCGACCGGGTCGCGGCGGCCGCCCGGATGCGGCTCGGGGATGTCCGGGCCGTGGTGCGGCCGGTGCGGGCCGGCGGGCTCCCGGCCCGGCAGATCGTCCGCGGGCTGCGCTTGCCGCTGGCGGGAGAGCTGGAACCGGAGCCGGGCCTGGCACAGGACGTCGTGAAGGGCGTCCCGCCCGGGAGCCGGGAGAACGGCCCGCTCGCACGCTTCTGCGCGGGCTTCCTGAACGAGGTGCTGCCGCCGGTGCCGGCGGTCGGAGGAGGGGTGTACTGATGGTCCGTCTGCGCAGAACAGTCCTTCGGAGTGGCTCGCCCGGCCCGGGCGGGGGTGCGCGGGAGCACCGGCCGCTGCGGAGCGTGCCGTCGTCCGGCGGGCCGCCGGAGCCGGGGCCCGGTCACGGTCCCTGCCCGTACGGCCGGACGGCCCGCGAGCAGCGGACGGCGGCCCTGGTGGACGCGGTGCGGCTGCGGCTGGCCGAGTCGGGCGCCGCCCCGACGGCGGGCTCGGTCGCGGCTGCGCTGCGGGCCACCCGCCCGCCGCTCGGCGGCGACGAGGTCCTGGACACCGTGCGCTCGCTGCGCGCCGAGCTGGTGGGTGCGGGCCCGCTGGACCGGCTGCTGGCGGCGCCCGATGTCACGGACGTCCTGGTGAACGGCCCGGACGAGGTGTGGGTCGACCGTGGCGGCGGCCTGCGGCGAGCCACCGGAGTCCGGTTCGCCGACGCCGAGGCGGTGCGGCGGCTGGCCCACCGGCTGGCCACCGCGGCCGGCCGGCGGTTGGACGACGCCCGCCCGTGGGTGGACGCCCGCCTGCCGGACGGCACCCGGCTGCACGCCGTGCTGCCGCCGATCGCGGCTGGCTGCACGCACATCTCGCTGCGGGTCTGCCGCCCCCGGCCGTTCACGCTCGACGAGTTGGTGGCGGGCGGGTCGCTGCCACCGGAGGGTGCCGAGCTGCTCGCGGGCATCGTGCGGGCCCGGCTCTCGCTGCTCGTGTCCGGCGGGACGGGCTCGGGGAAGACCACGCTCCTGTCGGCCCTGCTCGGCCTGGTCGGGCCGGACGAGCGGATCGTGGTCGCCGAGGACTCCGCCGAACTGCAACCGGCCCACCCGCACGTCGTCCGGCTGCAGGGCCGGCCGCCCAACCAGGAGGGGCTGGGCGAGCTCACCCTGCGGGACCTGGTCCGCCAGGCGCTGCGGATGCGCCCGGACCGGCTGGTGATCGGCGAGGTGCGCGGGGCCGAGGTGTCGGACCTGCTGGCCGCGCTGAACACCGGGCACGAGGGCGGCTGCGGCACCGTCCACGCCAACACGGCGGCGGACGTGCCGGTCCGGCTGGAGGCCCTGGGCTCGCTCGCCGGTCTCGACCGGCCGGCACTGCACAGCCAGCTGCGGGCCGCGATCGACGTGGTGGTGCACCTGGCCCGCGATCCGGGCTCGGGGCTGCGCCGGGTGGCGGAGATCCACACGCTGGCCGGAGCCGGCGACGGATCGGCCGTGACCACACCCGCGGTGGCCTTCCCGGCGTCCGGCGGCCTGCGTCCCGGTGCGGGCTGGGAGCGGCTGGTCGGACTGTTGGCGGCGCGCGGGGTGCCGCTCGGATCGGGGCGGTCGTGATCGCGGTGACGGTGGCCGGGTCGGGAGGAGCGGACGTGCGGGTGGTGGAACTCGCCTTCGCCCTGCTGCTGGGCGGGTGCGCTGCGGGTGCCCTGGTGCTGCTCGGTGGCGCGGGTCGGAAGGACGGAGGACGACGGAGGTGAACGACTTGGCGCAGAGTCAGATCGCGCTCGGCTGGACGGTGGTGCTGTGCCTGGTGGCCGTCGCCGCGTGGCGCTCGGTGCAGGAGCAGTTGCCGGGCGGGCGGCGCTCCAGGCTGGTGCTGGCGGGCAGCGGGCCCCCGGTGCCGGTTCCGGTGCCGGGGCTGGGGCCAGGACCGGGCGCGGAGATCCTGGCGCGGGCCCGGGGCCGGCTGCCGGAGCTCCTGGCGCCCGAACTGCTGCTCCTGCCGCTCGGATTGGCCGCCGGACGGGCCGTCGCCTCGCCGGTGCCGGTGCTCGTGGCCGCCCTGGCCGTGCTGCCGCTGCGCAGGTGGCGGCTGCGGCGACGCCTGGCGGCGGAGGCCCGGCACCGGGCGGCGGCCGTGGTGGAGTTCTGTGCCGGCCTGGCGGGGGAGTTGCGCGGCGGGGCGACACCGGAGCAGGCGCTGCATCTGGTCACCGCGAGGCTCGCCGCCGACCCGGAGGCGCTGCGCAGGCTCGGCGAGGAGCCGGTGGCGCGGCTGGCGGCCGGCCGTTACGGCGGGGACGTGCCCGCTGCCCTGCACCTGCTGGCCGAACAGCCGGGCGGCAGCGGGGCGGCGGCCGTCGCGGCCTGCTGGCGGGTGGCCGCGGACAGCGGCGCGGGGCTGGCCGACGCGCTGGAGCGGGTCGCGGAGGCGCTGCGCGGCGAGCGGGCGCTCGCGGAGGAGATCGCCGGGGAGCTGGCGGGTCCCCGCGCGACCATCGCCGTCCTGGCCGCGTTGCCGGCCGTCGGACTGCTCCTCGGCACGGCGCTCGGCGCACGTCCGCTGGAGGTCCTGCTGCACACCCCGGCCGGGCTGGGCTGCCTCGTGGCGGGAGCGGTCCTGGAGGGGCTGGGGGTGCTCTGGACGGCGCGCATCGTGCGGGCGGCGGCCCACGGCGGGCTGGGGGCGCCTTCGCGGCGGGGTGAGCCGCGTCGAACCCGTGGCCGTGCGGCGCCCGCTCCTCGGGCGAGCGAGCGGAACTGCGGGCTGTCGCGGGTGCGCGCACGGGTGCTCGGGGCGGAAGCGGGGGCGAGGTGATGCGAGGCGCCGAGTCGCTGGCGGTCGCCCTTCCAGCGGTGGCGGTTGTCGTGGGGTGGACGTCGGTGCGTGGCCGGGCGAGGCGTCGGAGGGTGTTCGCCCGGGCCGCAGGACGGGAGGAGAGGGGGCGAAGAACGCGGCTGGAGGCCCTGGCAGTCGGGCGCCGACGGCGGGCGGTGACGGCGGCCGTGGCCGGGCTGGCGGCGATGGTGCTGCTCGGTGGCGGTACCGGACTGGTCGCCGGGGCGCTGCTGGCGGTGGGCGTCCACCAGTGGTCGGCCCGGGCACGACCGCCGGCAGACCGCCGGGCGGCCCGCGAGGACGAGCTGCTGACCAGGCAACTCCCACTGGGCGCCGAGCTCCTGGCGGCCTGCCTCGGCTCCGCGGCGCTGCCTTCGGAGGCCGTGTCGGCGGTGGGTCGGAGCGTGGGAGCGCCACTGGGGCCCCGGCTGGTGGCGATCGGGGCCGAACTGGCCCTGGGCGCACCGCCGGAGCTGTGCTGGAGCCGGCTGGGCGAGCAGCACCCGCCGCTGGCACCGCTGGCGCGCTGCCTGGAGCGCAGCAGCCTCGGTGGTGTCCCGGCAGCCGGCCCGCTGATCGGCCTGGCCCAGGGGCAGCGCACGGCGGCGGCCCGCGCGGCCCACGCACGGGTGCGCCGGGCCGCGGTGCTCGCCACCGCGCCGCTGGGGCTCTGCTTCCTCCCGGCCTTCGTCCTGATCGGAGTGGTGCCGGTGGTGATCGGCCTCACCAGCCGCTTCGCCCAGGCGATGTGAACAAGGGTCGAGTGCACGGTCATCGACCATCAACGGAAGACAAGCGACAGGAGAGTTTCATGACCGCAGTGATCGCGATCGGGCCCGGTGCCGGGCGTCCGCTCCGCCCGTCGGCCGCGGCATGGCGGCGCAGGAGCCGCCGAGCAGCCTGCCGGGTGCGCAGGGTGGTCCGGCTCCGGGGCCGCTCGGACGCCGGGATGACCACGGCCGAGTACGCCGTCGGGACGCTGGGCGCGTGCGCCCTCGCGGCCGGGCTGTACAAGGTGGTGACCAGCGAGGCCATCACGGGTGCGCTGACCGACATGCTGGTGCGGGCGCTCCATGCGACCTAGCGCCGGTCGACGAACCCGCCTCTGCGGCGCGCCGCGCCCCCAGTCTTCGGCCGGGAGGTACGTCCGGCGGATGCCCGGCCAGGGGGCAGGGGCAGGCCCTCGCCGGGCGGGGGAGCGGTGTGTCGGCCGGGCCTGGTCGCTGCGGCCGGGGCGGCGCGGTGACGCGGGTTTCGTGACGGTGGAGACGGCGGTGGCGCTGCCGGCGCTCGTGCTGCTCGCGGCGATGCTGATCTGGGGCGTGCTCGCGGCGGCCGCGCAGATCCGCTGCGTGGACGCCGCCCGGGTCGGCGCCAGGGCGGCAGCGCGCGGGGAGGCGGACGCGGCCGAACTCGCCCGTGCGGCGGCCCCGCCGGGCGCGCAGGTCCGGGTGGCCCTGGCGGCCGACACGGTGCGGGTCGACGTGGAGGCGCCGTGCGCGGGGCCGGGCAGGCTCGGCGGGCTGCTCGCCGTCCGGCTCACCGCGGCGGCCGTGGCGGCGCGGGAGGACGCCCTGGTGGCGGTCACGGAGGGAGGCGGTGGCCCATGGCCGTCCTGAGCTGGCTGCGGGCGTCGGCGGGCCGGGTGGCGAGTGCCCGTGCCGCCCGAGCGGTCGCGGCGGGCGGGCGGGGGCCGGACGCCGGCTCGGCGACGGTCTGGCTGCTCGCCCTGGCGATGCTGGGCACGGCGGTGTTCGCCGCGACGATCGCGGTCGGCTCGGTGGTCGCCGCCCGGCACCGGGCCGAGTCCGCCGCCGACCTCGCGGCCCTGGCCGCGGCGGACCGACTGCTGCTGGACCCGGACGGGGGCTGCGCGCGGGCCGCCGAACTCGCCGCCGTACAGGGCGCCGGGCTGGTGTCCTGTGCGGTCGACCGGTCGGCGGACGCCGTCGAGGTGGTGGCCGAGGTGGGGGTCCGCGGGCTCCCGGCCCGGCTGCCGGTCGGCCCGGCGCGGGCGAGGGCACGGGCAGGGCCGGTACGGGCCCCGGTCACCGTTCCCGAGGACGTTCCGGGGGGCGGGTCGGGCGAGGGGCCGGGCGGGGGTCGGGGCGAGGGGCCGGGCGGTGCTCCGAGCGGAGCCCCGAGCACCGCGGCGGCGGTCTCATGAACCGTCCGGCGTTCCACCGTTTGGCGCTCCACCGTCCAGCTCCGAGGCCGCCTCCGCCGTCTCCGGGCCGCCCTGCCTGCCCCGCCCGCCCGCCTCGTCTGTTCGGTCCTGCCGGTCCGGCTCCTGCTGCCGGTCCGGCTCCCCCGCGCCTCCGGGTGCCCCGGCCAGCAGGACGTCCAGGAGCCGGACGGCGGCGGCCTTGTCCAGCGGGTCGTTCCCGTTGCCGCACTTGGGTGACTGGACGCAGGACGGGCAGCCGCGCTCGCACTCGCAGGAGGCGATCGCCGTCCGGGTGGCCGACAGCCACTGGACCGCCCGCTGGAAGCCGCGTTCGGCGAAGCCGGCCCCGCCCGGGTGGCCGTCGTAGACGAACACGGTCGGCAGCCCGGTGTCCGGGTGCAGCGGGACGGAGACGCCGCCGATGTCCCACCGGTCGCAGGTGGCGAACAGCGGCAGCAGGCCGATCGAGGCGTGCTCGGCGGCGTGGGCGGCGCCGGGCAACTGGTCGGGCGGGATGTCCGCGTCGAGCAGCTGGTCCTCGGTGACGGTCCACCAGACCGCGCGGGTGCGCAGCGTGCGGGGCGGCAGGTCGAGCTTGGTCTCGCCCATGATCTCCCCGGTGGAGATCCGTTTCCGGAGGTAGCCGACCACCTGGTTGACCACCTCCACCGAGCCGAAGCTGAGCCGCCCCTCGCCCCACTCCACGGTGGTGTCGGTGTCGAGGACGGAGACGGAGGTGATGTCGCGGGCGGCCGTGGTGTACGGCGGGTCGGCCGGTTCGACCAGGGCCACGGAGCTCTCCAGGTCGAACTCCCGGACCAGGTAGGTGCGGCCCTGGTGCAGGTGGACGGCCCCGGTGTGGACGGTGGTGTGCGCGGCGGCGGCGTCCACCGTGCCGAGCAGTCGGCCGGTGTCGGCCTCGACGATCTGCACCGGGCTGCCGCCGCTGCCGCGCAGGTCCACCGCGTCGGCGGCGCGCTCGCGACGGGTCCAGTACCAGGAGCCGTCGCTGCGCCGGCGCAGCAGGCCGCGCCGCTCCAGGACCGGCAGCAGCGGCGCGGTGGACGGCCCGAACAGCTCCAGGTCGGCATCGGTGAGCGGGAGTTCGGCGGCGGCCGCGCACAGGTGCGGGGCGAGTACGTGGGGGTTGTCGGGGTCGAGCACGGTGGCCTCGACGGGGGCCGCGAACAGCGCCTCCGGGTGGTGCACCAGGTAGGTGTCCAGCGGGTCGTCCCGGGCGATCAGGACGGCCAGCGCGCCCTGGGCCTCCCGGCCGGCCCGGCCGGCCTGCTGCCAGAGCGAGGCCCGGGTGCCGGGGTAGCCGGCCATCAGGACGGCGTCGAGGCCGGAGATGTCGACGCCGAGTTCCAGAGCGGAGGTGGAGGCGAGGCCGAGCAGTCGGCCGGTGTGCAAGTCGCGCTCCAGGGCGCGGCGTTCGTCGGCGAGGTAGCCGCCGCGGTAGGCGGCGACCCGTCCGGCGAGCGCGCGGTCGAGCTGGTCCTGGGTCTGGAGCGCGACGAGCTCGGCGGCGCGCCGGGAGCGGACGAAGACGACGGTGCGGGTCTCCCGCTCGACCAGGTCGGTCAGCAGGTGCGCGGCCTCGGCGGTCGCGGTGCGGCGCACGGGCGCGCCGTGCTCGCCGACGTTCTCGGTCAGCGGCGGCTCCCAGAGCCCGAAGACCATCGGCCCGCGCGGCGAGGCGTCCTCGGTGACGGCCGCGGCGGGCAGTCCGGTCAGCCGCCGGGCGGTCGCGGCCGGGTCGGCGGTGGTGGCGGAGGCCAGCAGGAAGGCGGGTGACGAACCGTAACGGGCGCAGACACGGCGCAGCCGCCGCAGCACCTGGGCGACGTGCGAGCCGAACATGCCACGGTAGCTGTGGCACTCGTCGACGACCACGTAGCGCAGCGCCTTGAGGAAGGAGGACCACCGGGCGTGGCCGGGCAGGATGCCCCGGTGCAGCATGTCCGGGTTGGTGAGCACGTAGGAGGCGTACTGGCGGACCCACTCGCGTTCCTCGGGCGGGGTGTCGCCGTCGTACAGCGCGGCGCGGACCCTCGGCGGGGCGAGTTCGGCGGCCCGGCGGCGCTGGTCGGCGGCGAGCGCCTTGGTGGGCGCCAGGTAGAGCGCGGTGGCGCCACGGCCGTTGCGGGCCTCGGTGCCGTCCAGCAGATCGCTGAGTACCGGGGCCAGATAGCCCAGCGACTTGCCCGAGGCGGTGCCTGTGGCGATCACCACAGTCTGGCCGCTTTTGGCCAGATTCATCGCTTCTGCCTGGTGCGCCCACGGCTGTTCCACCCCGACGGCGCGCGCCGCGGCCACGATCTCCGGACGGATCGAGTCGGGCCACGGTGAATAACGCGCAGGTCGGGCGGGAAGGTGCTCCGTATGGGTGAGCCGGTCGGACCGTCCCCGGACGGTGGCCAGGGTCGTGAGCAGTGCCTCGGGCGGGCTGTGTCGGGGCGGCATGGGGACCCAGTGTGTCACCGGCGTGACGGAGAATCGTCGTAAGCCATCGTGCGGGCATGGTCGCAGGTGGTTGAATGTGGCCGTGACGGCCGTATGGCCGTGGGTCGCAGCGCTGAGGCTTGCCACGCGTTGGCTGGGCGCGCCCGGGCTCGCGACCATGCGGTGGCGGCCGTCCGGCCGAGGATCGCACATGACGTAGCAAGGCAAGGTGCTGGAGGTTCCGTGGACCTGTCCCTGTCGACCCGTTCAGTCGGCGATCGTACGGTCGTCGAGGTTGGCGGCGAGATCGATGTGTACACCGCCCCGAAGCTGCGGGAGCAGTTGGTCGAGCTCGTCAACGACGGCAAGTACCACCTCGTCGTCGACATGGAGGGCGTTGACTTCCTCGACTCGACCGGCCTCGGTGTGCTGGTGGGCGGTCTGAAGCGGGTGCGCGCTCACGAGGGCTCGCTGCGCCTCGTCTGCAACCAGGAGCGCATCCTGAAGATCTTCCGCATCACCGGCCTGACCAAGGTCTTCCCGATTCACACCTCGGTGGACGACGCGGTCAGCGCGACCGACTGACGCGACCGGGCCGGCCCGTGCGGCCGGCCCGCTCGTTCATCGCGTCCGGGTGCCCGGGCCCGTGTGGCCCGGCGCGTCCCCCGGGCGCTTCTGGGCCGGTTCCGCCGGTCCGCAGGGGCCGGACGTCCGGCCCCGGTCGGAGCACCCCGAGGGGGAGAGATGGCAACCGTCGAACTTCGATTCAGCGCGCTTCCCGAGCATGTGCGGACGGCCCGACTGGTCGCCGCGGCCGTCGCCAGACGGGCCGGGGTCGACGAGTCGGTGCTCGACGAGGTACGGCTCGCGGTCGGCGAGGCGTGCTCCCGCGCGGTCGGACTGCACCAGCGCGGCGGCCTCGGCGGCACCGTCCGAGTGGCGCTGACCGACCAGGAGAAGCGTTTCCTCATCGAGGTCGAGGACGAGGCCGGCCCTGCCGCCGTCCCGGCCTCCGGCGCCGCCGAGGGCGGCGAGCCGGACGAGGACACCCTGGGCCTCGCCGTGATCACCGGCCTGGTCGAGGACCTGGAGGTCACCAACGGCGCGGATGGTGGCCTGATCCGGATGAGCTGGCCGGTTTCGGTCCCATCCGTCGCGGTCTGAGGCTCCGCCTCCGCGTTTCCGCCCGTCCCCGTATCCCGTGCGCCCGCGCCCCAAGCAGGAGGCCGGCACCTCGTCATGCGCCCGGGCGGACTATCCCGCACTGGCGGCTGCCCCGTCACCGCGGACGCGTCGGGCCGCCCTGCCGCACGGCTCTTCGGCCGGCGCCCGGGGGAGGGCGCCGACTTCGCCACGGCCGCCGACCGGCCGATCAGTCAGCCGGCCCGTCAGCATGCCGTGCGAGGACCGGGCCCGGCGGGGCCCTGGAGCCGGCGCGCGGGTGCCTTCCGGGCGACGGGCGGGGACGCCCGGGGGCCGGGAACGGTCCGGTCGGGGGTGTCGAGACGGGTGCCCCATGCGTGAACGGGCAGCGGGGACCGGGGAGCCGGGGGACGGGCACCGGCCGTGTAGGTTCGACGACCGATGACGACCGCAACCGAAAGGCTTCTCCCGGTGAACAAGCGACTGCTGGCCGTACCCGCCCTCGGCGTGCTGCTCGCGTTCGGTGCCGTCGGCTGCGGCGATGACGGCAAGCAGAACAGCAAGCAGCTGGACTCCTGGGCGTCGACCGTCTGCGGCGCGGCCAAGGCCCCGATCACCCAGGCGCAGAGCGCGCTCGCCGACACCGGCCAGGTGAAGACCGGCGAGGCTCCGGCCGACCTGCAGAAGCGGCTCTCCACGGACATCGGCCGGCTGGCCAAGACCAACCAGGACATAGCCGCCGCGATCGACTCGGCCGGGGCGCCCAAGGTGAAGGACGGCGCGACCCTCCAGAAGGACACCGTCGACGAGCTGAAGAAGGCGGCCGACGGCTACGTGGAGGTCCAGAAGAAGCTGGACGCGCTGCCCAACAACGACCAGGCCAAGTTCGCCGACGGGCTGCGCAGCGTGGCCGACCAGGTGCAGCAGCTGGCCTCGCTCTCCACCCAGGCGCAGAGCAAGCTCCAGCGCGGCGAGCTCGGCGCGGCGATGGCCAAGCAGGAGGGCTGCAAGCCGTCCCCGACCACGGCCCCGACCAGCGGTACCACCGGTGGCGCGGGTGCCGGTGCCAGCAGTACCCCGGCCCCCGGCGGCGCGGGCACGACCCCGGCCCCCGGTGCCACCGACACCCCGGGTGCCCCGGCGGCCACCCCGGCGCCCGGTGCGACCGACGGCGCGAGCCCGGCCGCGGCCGGCTCGACCACCGCTCCGGCCGCCCCGCCCGCCGCCCCGGAGACCCCCGCCCCCAGCGCGAGCTGAGCCCGGCGGACCGGACGATCCGCGCGCGCCCCTGACACCGGCCCCGGTAGCCGTCAGCGGCGGGCGACGCGCGCCGCCCGACAACCGGCCGTGCGGGCCTGCGTCCGCGGAGCCGCTGTCCCCGGGAGCCGGTGCCCGCGGGAGCCGGTGCGGTGCCCTCGGCGGCCCGCCGAACGACTCGGCGCGCCCGCCAGGGCGGCGCACGGCGGCTTCCGGGGGCGCGCGGTGCGGCGCGGGCTTCCGTCCGATGGGCGCGGGGCGCAGCGGCGGCCGCGGGCTGGGCGGCGGGGGACAATGGCGGGGTGATCAGTAGCCCCGTTCTCGACCCCACCCGTCTCGCCAAGTTCCGCGAGGCGCTGCTCGCCGCCTCGTTCACCGCCGACGGATGCCTGGACCTGCTCGGGCCCATCGGCTATTCGGCGTTGGCCCGCAGCGAGGCGGTCCCGGCGCTGCGGGCGACCCGCGGTGGCAGTCCGCTGGAGACGCTGGTGCGGCTGTTCCTGCTGCAGCAGCCGGTCCCGTACCGGGCGGCCGCCGCCGCGCTGCCGGTGGAGGACTGCCTGGCGGACGGCTGGCTGCGCCCCGACGGCGATCTGGTGCGCGCCACCGTCGACGTCCGGCCGTACGCCAACGAGGTCGCCGGGATGCCCAGTTCGGACGCCTGGGTGGTCTCCGACCTGGGCTGCGCGGTGGGCGGCGCGGGCGGCATCGGCTCCGGCGAGACCGCGCACGGGGTGGCCCGCAAGGACCTGGTGCTGGGCGTCGGCGGCGCCTCCACCACGCTGGCCAACATCACCGTGCGCCGCCCCGTCCGGGCCGCGCTGGACCTCGGTTCGGGCTCCGGCGTGCAGGCGCTGCACGCGGCCCGGCACGCCGGTACCGTCACCGCCACCGACCTCAACCCGCGCGCGCTGCGCTTCACCGAGCTGACGCTGGCGCTGTCCGGCTTCGACAACACCGAGGTGGCCGCCGGGAGCCTCTTCGAGCCGGTCGGGGAGCGGAAGTTCGACCTGATCGTCTCCAACCCGCCGTTCGTCATCTCGCCGGGTGGCCGGTTCACGTACCGCGACGGCGGCATGGCCGGCGACGACCTGTGCCGCAGCCTGGTCCGTTCGGCCGCCGACCACCTGGAGCCCGGCGGCTACTGCCAGCTGCTCGCCAACTGGCAGCACGTCAAGGGCGAGGACTGGCACGAGCGGCTGGCCGGCTGGGTCGCGGGCACCGGCCTGGACGCCTGGGTCGTCCAGCGCGAGGTCCAGGACGTGGCCCAGTACGCCGAGTTGTGGCTGCGCGACGGCGGCGACCACCGCGGCCCCGGCGGGGACTACCAGGCCCGGTACGGCGAGTGGCTGGACGCCTTCGAGGCGGGCCGGGTCGAGGGCATCGGCATGGGCTGGATCACCCTGCGGGCGAGCGGCGCCGAGCGTCCGACCGTCCGGGTGGAGGAGTGGCCGCACCCGGTGGAGCAGCCGCTCGGCCCGCACATCGAGACCTGGTTCGACCGGCAGGACTTCCTCCGCTCGCACGACGACGCGGGCCTGCTCGCGGCCCGCTACGTGCTGGCCGACGAGGTGGTCCAGGAGCAGGTCGGCGCGCCGGGCGCGGAGGACCCCGAGCACGTGATCCTGCGTCACAACCGCGGCATGCGAAGGGCCACCAAGGTGGACACGGTGGGGGCCGGCTTCGTCGGGGTCTGCGACGGGACGCTGTCGGCGGGCGAGATCGTGGACGCCATCGCGCAGCTGCTCGGCGAGGACCGGGTGGTCCTGCGGGACCGGGTGCCGGAGTCGCTGCGCCTGCTGACCGAGCAGGGCTTCATCGACCCGGTCCGCTGAGACCCGTCTGACGAAGCCGGTTTTGTCGAAGCCTGCCGGTCGAAACCGGTCAGTCGTGACCGGGCTGGTCTGACCGGACGCCCGGACCCCGTCGGGATCCGGGCCCGGTTCACCCGCCCGTACCCCCTGGTTCGTCCGGCCGCCGCCGGACGGCTGTCTCCCGTTGGCTCTCCGCTGTGAAGCTCTGTCCACAGGCTGTGGACAGAGCTGGGGAGCCGGGGGCCAGGGGTGGACACGACGACGGCGATGGTGGGCGGGTCGGTGCTCGCCCTCTTCGGTGGCGTGCTGCTGCTCTGGTGCGCCGCGGAAGTGAGCCTGCGCCTGCGGGTGCGCCACCGGGGGGTGCCGACGGTGGCCACCGTGGTGGCCGAGGACGACGTGCACGGCCAGCTGGACAGCGCGCCGCTGCTCTCCTTCTCGGTGCCGCCCTCGGTCGGCGGCCCCGGCGCGTGCGGGATAGCGGGGCTCGTGATCGCCCGCCCGCGCGGGCACACTCCGCTGCGCCGGCCGGACCGTTTCGCGCCAGGTGTCCCGGTGCGGATCTGTTATGACCCGCGGCATCCGAGCCGGGTGGTGCTGGCGGCCGGGGAGGTCGGCCGGGCGGCCGTCGTCGACCTGCTGTGGAGCGTCCTGGGCGTGGGCTGCCTGGCGGCGGGCGCAGGCCTGCTGGCCGTGGCCGGCGCCTGAGCCCCACGCCCGCCCACCGCCGCCCGCGGACCACCGCCCGCCGACCACCCGACGAGCGAGCGCCGAGCGAGCGCCGCGCGGACACCGAGCGTCCCGCCGCCGAACGCGCCCCCGGGCGAATTCGCGCCACCCCGCGGCCGCCCGTCGATTTTTCGTTGACAGATCTTGAAATCCGTCATTCCATCCTCCGGAACCTGCCGAAGGCCCCCCTCCGCGGGGCGCGAACCTCCGTCATCGGGTTACCGTTCGAGTGGCGTCGGTGAGCCCGGCAAGTGAAAAAGCGGGATCAGTCCGTTTGACAAGGGTGGCCGGGGTACGGTCACACTCCGCTGGTGGGGGTGTCGTGCCGCGGCAGCCCTGGGACGGTGGAGGGGTCGGGCGGAGCGCAGCCCGTGCTGCCGGCGCCGACCAGCCACATAAGGACCGGGAGAGAAGAGCGAAGGTGTCCCCGAGCAGCGAGACCGCGCACGGACAGCGACTCGTCATTGTCGAGTCGCCGGCCAAGGCGAAGACGATCAAGGGCTACCTGGGCCCCGGCTACATCGTCGAGGCGAGCGTCGGGCACATCCGCGACCTCCCCAGCACCGCGGCCGAGGTGCCGGACAAGTACACCGGCGAGGTACGCCGTCTCGGGGTGGACGTCGATCACGACTTCGCGCCGATCTACGTGGTCAACGCGGACAAGAAGTCCCAGGTCAGCAAGTTGAAGTCGCTGCTCGCGGAGTCCGACGAGCTCTTCCTCGCCACCGATGAGGACCGCGAGGGCGAGGCCATCGCGTGGCACCTCCAGCAGGTGCTCAAGCCCAAGGTGCCGGTGCACCGCATGGTGTTCCACGAGATCACCAAGTCGGCGATCCAGGAGGCCGTGGCCAACCCGCGCGAGCTCAACCAGCGCCTGGTCGACGCCCAGGAGACCCGCCGCATCCTCGACCGGCTGTACGGCTTCGAGGTCTCGCCGGTGCTGTGGAAGAAGGTCATGCCGAAGCTGTCGGCGGGCCGCGTGCAGTCCGTCGCGACCCGGCTGGTGGTCGAGCGCGAGCGCGAGCGGATGGCCTTCCGCACCGCCTCGTACTGGGACCTGGTCGGCACCTTCGGCACCGGCCGCACCCCGGCCGACGCCGCGAACCCGGAGACCTTCGGCGCCCGGCTGGCCTCCGTCGACGGCAAGCGGATCGCCAGCGGCCGCGACTTCGGCCAGGACGGCCGGCTGAAGGCCGCCAGCGCGAACACCCTGCACCTGGACGAGCAGGCGGCCCGTCAGCTGGCCGCCGCCCTGGAGCAGACGGCGTTCGCGGTCCGCAGCGTCGAGTCCAAGCCGTACCGCCGCTCGCCGTACGCGCCGTTCCGCACCACCACGCTCCAGCAGGAGGCCAGCCGCAAGCTGGGCTTCGGCGCCAAGCGGACCATGCAGGTGGCCCAGAAGCTGTACGAGAACGGCTTCATCACCTATATGCGCACCGACTCCACCACGCTGTCGGACACCGCGGTCTCCGCCGCTCGGGCCCAGGTCACCCAGCTGTACGGCGCCGACTACCTGCCGGACGCGCCGCGCACCTACGCCAGCAAGGTCAAGAACGCGCAGGAGGCGCACGAGGCCGTCCGCCCGTCCGGCGACCGCTTCCGCACCCCCGCCGAGACCGGTCTGACCGGTGACGACTTCCGGCTGTACGAGCTGATCTGGATGCGCACCGTCGCCTCCCAGATGAAGGACGCGGTCGGCCAGTCCGTCACCGTCCGGGTCGGCGGCACCTCCGCCGACGGCCGGGACGTCGAGTTCTCCGCCTCCGGCAAGATCATCACCTTCCACGGCTTCCTCAAGGCCTACGTCGAGGGCGCCGACGACCCGAACGCCGAACTCGACGACCGCGAGCGCCGGCTGCCGCAGGTCGCCCAGGGCGACCCGCTGGCCGCCGAGCGGATCACCCCGGAGGGCCACGCCACCAAGCCGCCGGCCCGCTACACCGAGGCCTCGCTGGTCAAGGAGCTGGAGGACCGGGAGATCGGCCGCCCCTCCACCTACGCGTCGATCATCGACACGATCATCCAGCGCCGGTACGTCTTCAAGAAGGGGACGGCGCTCGTCCCGTCGTTCCTCTCCTTCGCCGTGGTCAACCTGCTGGAGAAGCACTTCGGCCGGCTGGTCGACTACGACTTCACCGCCAAGATGGAGGACGACCTCGACCGGATCGCCGCCGGTGAGGCGCAGTCCGTGCCGTGGCTGAAGCGCTTCTACTTCGGCGAGGGCGAGGGCCACGCCGCAGGCGGTGCCGCCGAGGCCGGCAACGGCGACGGCGACCACCTGGGCGGCCTGAAGGAACTGGTCACCGACCTCGGCGCGATCGACGCCCGGGAGATCAGCTCGTTCAGGGTCAGCGACGACATCACCCTGCGGGTCGGCCGCTACGGCCCGTACGTCGAGCGCGCCTCGGCGGTCGAGGGCGAGCCCGGCCAGCGCGCCGACATCCCGGACGAGCTGCCGCCGGACGAGCTCACCGTCGAGCTGGCCGAGGAACTGCTGGCCAAGCCCAGCGGCGACTTCGAGCTCGGCCAGGACCCGGTCAGCGGCAACATGCTGGTCGCCAAGGACGGCCGCTACGGCCCGTACGTGACCGAGATCCTGCCCGAGGGCACGCCGAAGACCGGCAAGAACGCGGTCAAGCCGCGCACCGCCTCGCTGTTCAAGACGATGTCGCTGGACACCGTCACGCTGGAGGACGCGCTGCGGCTGCTCTCGCTGCCGCGGGTGGTCGGCACCGACCCCGAGGGCGCGGAGATCACCGCGCAGAACGGCCGCTACGGCCCGTACCTCAAGCGCGGCACCGACTCCCGTTCGCTCACCAGTGAGGACCAGCTCTTCACGATCACCCTCGACGAGGCGCTGGCGATCTACGCCCAGCCCAAGCAGCGCGGCCGGGCCGCCGCCGCCCCGCCGCTCAAGGAGCTGGGCAACGACCCGGTCAGCGAGCGCCCGGTGGTGGTCAAGGACGGCCGCTTCGGCCCGTACGTGACCGACGGCGAGACGAACGCCACGCTCCGCAAGGACGACGACGTCGAGACCATCACGCCGGAGCGCGGGTACGAGCTGCTCGCCGAGAAGCGGGCGCGCGGGCCGGTGAAGAAGGCCGCGAAGAAGGCCCCGGCCAAGAAGGCCGCGGCCAAGAAGACGACCACGGCCAAGACCGCGGCGACCAAGACCGCGGCCGCGAAGAAGACCGCGGCCAAGAAGACCACCACCACCAAGACGGCGGCGGCGAAGAAGACGGCCGCCAAGAAGACGGCCGCGAGCAAGACCACGGCCACCGACGAGGGCTGATCCCCGGCGGTGACAGCGGGCCCGCACCCCGATCCCGGGGTGCGGGCCCGAGCGCTGTCCGGGGTGGGACGGGGGTCTTGCCGGGATGCGCACGAGGATGTGGGCCGGACGTGCTGGGGACGCGTGCGCGGATGCGCGCGGTGATGCGTGCCCGGATGCGCGCGGGGATCTGTGCGGGGAACGTCACAACCCGGTGATGAGCGGGATCCGGAAGCCCGTTCGCCACAATCCGGCCAAGCCCCGCCCGCTACGCTGACCGTATGACGAGCGAGGAGCAGCCCACCCCCAGCGCCGCCCCGGCCGCCAGAGCCTGGGCGTCCGACCTGCCCGAGGTCGCGCCCGCCGGGACTCCGATGGACCGGGCCCGGGCGCTGCTGCGGACACGTGCCTACCGGCGCCTGTGGACCACCCAGCTGATCGGCGGCACCGCCGACCGGCTCGGCCTGCTGGTGCTGCTCGCGCTCACCGTGATCGCCGCCGCCGAGGGCGGCCGGTTCGGCAGCCCGCCGCGCAGCCTCGCCTTCGCCCTTGCCGCGGTCCTCGCCGTCCGGGTGCTGGCCACCGGCCTGGTCGGCGTGGCGCTGCTCGGACCGGTGCACCGGCTGGTGGCCGGCAAGCTGGACCGGCGCTGGACGCTGTTCGGCGCCGACGTGCTGCGCGCCCTGCTGATCGGCCTCGCGCCCTGGTGGAGCGTCTGGCTGGGCTCCACCGCCAAGCCCTCCGGGGCCGCCGCCTACGTCCTGCTCGCCACCGTGTTCCTGACCGGTGCCGCCGAGCGGGTCTGGGGGATGGCCAAGGCCGCCGCCGTCCCGGGCCTGCTGCCGCCGGCCGACCCGTACGCCCCGGCCGCCGAGCAGCGTCCGGCCGCGGCCAACCTGGAGAGCGTCCGGGGCATCGACCGCTTCACCGGCTGGGTCACCGTGCCGCTCGGCGCCGTCTGCCTGGTGGCCTTCACCCTGCTCAACAACATCGCCGCGGCCCTCGGCTCCGACTGGCTCCGCGCCCACCAGCTCACCTTCGCGGCGCTCGGCGCGGCCGGGCTGTTCGCCGCCTCGGCGGTCCGCGGCTACCTCCAGCAGCTGCCCGGGGGCCCGGTGTCCGTCGCCCCGGTCTCCCCGTTCCAGGGCCTGCGCGCCCCGACCGACGCCGCCCCCGGCCCCGCGCTGGGCAAGGGCCGCACCGGCAGCGCCCCGTACTTCACCTTCGCCGTCGCGGCCGGCTACGCCGCGATGGCGGGCGTCGCCGCGCTCGCGCTGCTCACCGCCGCCGAGCACCGCGCCGGGCCGATCGGCTACGGCCTGCTGGTGCTCGCCGCCACCGGGGCGCCCGCCCTGGGCGCCCGGCTCACCCGGGCCACGCTGCCCTCGCTGTCCCGCCGCCGGCTGCTCGCGCTGGCGCTGCTCACCCAGGGCGTCGCGCTGATCCTGGCCGGGCTGGTGCTGGACTTCGTGCTGGTCCTGCTGCTCACCGTGCTGGCCGGCCTGGCCGCCGGGATCGTGGTCTCGGCCGGGCGCACGCTGCTCGCCCAGGAGGTCGAGGAGGCCCGGCTGCCGAAGGTCACCGAGCACCTGTTCGCGGTGCTCCGGGCCGTGGTCGCCGCCGCGCTGGTCGCCGTCCCGTTGATCGCCGCCGGCTACGGGGACGTCGAGTACGGCACCGTCGAGCCCGGCTCCTTCACCTTCATCCACGGCGGCGCGGCCCTGGCCGTCGCGACCTCCGGGCTGCTCACACTGGTGCTCGCCGCGGTCGTGCTGCTGCGCACCGACGACCGGCGCGGCACCGCGCCGTTCATCCGGGACCTGGTGGACTCGGTGCGCGGCCCGGGCGGCCCGGTGCCGCACCGGGGCGCGGGCACCGGCTTCTTCATCGCCCTGGAGGGCGGCGACGGCGCCGGCAAGTCCACCCAGGCCCAGGCGCTCGCCGAGTGGATCCGCGGCAAGGGGCACGAGGTCGTGCTCACCCGCGAGCCCGGCGGCAGCCCGGTCGGCCAGCGGCTGCGCGGCCTCGTCCTGGACGTCGGCAACACCGGCCTGTCGCACCGCGCCGAGGCGCTGATCTACGCCGCCGACCGCGCCGAGCACGTCGAGAACGTCATCCGCCCGGCCCTCGCCCGCGGCGCGGTGGTGATCACCGACCGGTACATGGACTCCTCCATCGCCTACCAGGGCGCCGGGCGCGACCTGGCCGCGACCGAGGTCGCCCGGATCTCCCGCTGGGCCACCGGAGGGCTGCTGCCCGACCTGACCGTCGTCCTGGACGTCGACCCGACCAGGGCCCGCGAGCGCTTCACCGAGGCGCTGGACCGGCTGGAGTCCGAGCCCACCGAGTTCCACCAGCGGGTCCGGGCCGGCTTCCTCGCCCTCGCCGCCGCCGACCCGGCGCGCTACCTGGTCGTGGACGGCAGCCAGGCCCCCGGTTCCGTCACCACCGCCATCCGGCACCGGCTCGACCGCGAGCTGCCGCTCTCCGAGCAGGAGAAGGCCGCCCGCGCCGAGCAGGAGCGGCTGGCCAAGGAGGAGGCCGAGCGCCGCGCCGCCGAGGAGGCCCGCAGGAAGGCCGAGGAGGAGGCCGCCGAGCGCAAGCGGCAGGAGGTGCTGGCGCAGCTGCGGGCCGAGCAGGAGGAGAAGGAGCGGCTGGCCAAGGAGGAGGCCGAGCGGGCCGCCGCCGAGGCCCGGCGCAAGGCCGAGGAGGAAGCCCGCCGCCGGGCGGAGGAGGAGGCGAAGCGCCGCGCCGAGCAGGAGGCCGAGCGCCGCGCCGCCGAGGAGGCCCGGCTGGCCGCGGAGGCCGCCGAGCGCAAGCGGATCGCCGACGAGGCGGCTGCCCAGGCCGAGCTCCAGCGGCAGCGCGAGCTCGCCCGCGAGGAGCAGCGCCGCCGGGCGGAGGAGGCGCTCCAGCGGGCCGAGGAGGCGCGGCTGGCGCAGGCCGCCGCGCTCGCGGCCGCGGCTGCGGCGGCGGAGTCGGCGGAGGACCGGGCCGAGGGGCGGCCGGGCGCTGTTCCGGATTCTGCTCCGGGTACGGGTTCGGGCCCGGCTTCCGGGGGGACGGCCGGGGATGCCGTGACCACGGAGCTGCGGGCGGTCCGGGACGCTTCTCCGGCGGACGCTCCGCGGGATGCCTCGCAGGCGCCGTCGCGGCCGTCGGGGCCGTCGGCACAGGCGGCGGGGCAGGCGGCTGGACAGACGTCCGGGCAGACTCCGGGGCAGGCTTCTTCGGGCGGGCTCGGGGACGAGGCGACGCGCGAGCTGTCGCCGCGGGACCGGCAGGCGGCCGTCCGGGCCGCGGAGGCCGTCGAGGCACGAAAGGCCGCTGAGGCGCGCCGGGCCGCCGGCGGGGCTGCCGGATCGGTCGACGAGACCGCCAAGCTGCCGGTGGTACCGGCCTCGGCGGTGGACGAGACGGCCGTGCTGCCGACGATTCCGGCGGAGACCGACCGGACCGAGGTGCTGCCTCGGATCGAGCCGGGTCGTGCCGACGCTCGTACCGAGGGCCGTGCCCAGAGCCGTACCGAGGGCCGTACCGAGGGCCGACCGGCCCAGGGCCCGCGGCGGGCGGAGCCGGTGGACAGCACCCGCGAGCTGCCGGTGGTCGGCGCGGAGCCGGCTGCCGAGCCGGAGCCCAAGACGCAGTCGGGCACCGAGCGGCCGCGGCCGGAGTGGGCCGAGGAGACGCCGCTGGACGACCTGCCGAGCCTCACCGACACCCTGCTCGGCTCGCACGACGAGTGGACGCACTGGGAGCGCGGCGGCCAGGGCCAGTCGGGTCCGTACGGCGGCCCGCAGGCCGGCGCGGAGCGTCCCGAGGGACGCGGGGACGCCCAGGACAAGGGCGACGGCAAGGGCAAGGGCCGTCGCTGGGGCCGCCGGGGCTGACCGGACACGCGTGTGCGGCGCCGTCGGGGCAGGTCCCCGGCGGCGCCGCCGCGTTTCGTCGGGTGGGCCGTCCGTCGGGGAAGGCCGGTCGGCGGAGGTCCGTCGCCTCGGGGCGGGAGCCTCGGGCCTGGGCCTGGGCCTGGGCCTGGGCCTGGGCCTGGGCCTGGGCCTGGGCCTGGGACGTCGCGGCCAGGGCCTGGGGACCGGGCCGCCCCGTTCGCCGTGACCCGGACGGAGCAGTGGGTGTCGGAGCGGCGACGTATGCTCGACGGCGGGGAAGAGGCGCCGGGAGCGCTGCCGTACGGAGCTTGGGAGCAGCAGTGGCCGTCTGGGACGACCTGGTGGGCCAGGAGCGGGTGGTCGAGCAGCTGACCGCCGCCGCCCGGGCGGCCGGGGCGACGGTCGAGGCCGGTCGCGGGGCCGTCCCGGTCGAGGGCGCGAACGCCTCCCTGATGACGCACGCCTGGCTGTTCACCGGCCCGCCCGGCGCCGGGCAGGTCACCGCCGCCCGCGCCTTCGCCGCCGCCCTCCAGTGCACCAGCCCCGACCTCGCGCTCGGCGGCACGCCCGGCTGCGGGTTCTGCGACGGCTGCCACACCGTGCTGGCCGGCAGCCACGCCGACGTGAAGTACGTCCGGACCGACGGCCTCTCCATCGGCGTCGGCGACATGCGCGACCTGGTGATGCGCGCCTCCAGCTACCCGACCGGCGGCCGCTGGTCGGTGATCCTGGTGGACGCCGCCCACCGGCTCACCGAGGCCGCCGCGAACGCGCTGCTCAAGGGCGTGGAGGAGCCCTCCCCGCGCACCGTCTGGCTGCTCTGCGCCCCCTCCGTCCAGGACGTGCTGCCGACCATCCGCTCGCGCTGCCGCCTGCTGGTGCTGCGCACACCGGCGGCCGAGGCGGTCGCCGACACCCTGGTCCGCCGCGACGGGGTGGACCCGGAGACGGCCCGACTGGCCGCGCTCGCCGGGCAGGGCGACATCGAGCGCTCGCGCCGCCTCGCCGTCGACGAGCAGGCCCGGACGCGGCGGACGGAGGTGCTGCGCATCCCGCTGGAGATCGGCGACATCGGCGGCTGCCTGACCGCCGCCCAGCGCCTGGTCGACACCGCCAAGGCCGACGCCGAGGCGCTCGCCGAGACCCAGGACGCCAAGGAGACCGACGACCTCAAGGCCGCCTACGGCGCCGCCGAGGGCAGCAAGGCACCGCGCGGCATGGCCGGCGCGGTCAAGGAGCTGGAGAAGCGGCAGAAGAGCCGCGCCACCCGCACCCGCCGGGAGACCCTCGGCGTCGCCCTGCTCGACCTGCTGGGCTTCTACCGGGATGTGCTCGCCATCCAGCTCGGCTCCACCGGCGCGCTCGCCAACGAGGACCAGCGGCAGGCGCTGAACCGGGTGGCCCAGGCCGGTCCGGCGGAGAGCACGCTGCGCCGGATCGAGGCGGTGCTGGCGTGCCGCCAGGCGCTGGACCGCAACGTGGACCCGCTGCTGGCGGTCGAGGCCATGACGGTGGCGCTGCGCGCGGGCTGAGTGCCGGACGGTCCGGGCCTCGGGCCGGGGCGTCCTGGCGTCGGGCCGGGGCGTCTGTCCGAGGGCTGTTCCGTCGCTCGCTCGGTCGCCCGCTCGTCATGCGTTCCGAGGGCCGGCCCGCTGTGCCGGGCGCGGTTCCACCGGGGGTTCCACCAAGCGGTGCGCTCCACCGGGCGGTGCCCTTCAGCGGGCGAGCCCGTAGGCCTCCCGGAGCGAGGGACGTCCCCCCTTCGAGTGAACGGGCGACACTCGCCGGGCACACCGTCGTGTGACCGCGCGCCCGGTGTGCACGCTGGGGGCCGACTGCGCCCGCTATGGGGGCGGTCGCCTCCCGCACGCGCCGGTTCCGGTTCGGCGCGGCCCCCTCCAGAGGTGGTGCGTCCCGTGGTTCGTTCGCTCCTCGTCATCCCCCTGCTGGCCGCCGCCCTCGGCGGGGTCTGGCTGGCCCGGGGGGCCCGCCAGCGCTGGCGCGACCTGCGCGCCGCCGAGACCTACGAGCTGGCCGGCGACCGCTGGCCGATGCTGCTGCGGGCGGGCGGCGCGATGGTCTGCGGGGTGTGCGTCACCGCGCTGACCGTGCTCACCGCGTTCGGCGCCTTCGGCGGCCTCGGCCGGGACGCCCAGGAGCCGGACCGGGCGGAGCCGGTCGTGGACTCGGCCGCGGGCGCCGGGGCCGATTCGGGGGAGGCGGCCCGCCAGCAGCAGGCGGCGCCGCCCGCAGGCGCCGAATCGGCAGCCGCTGCAGCCGCAGCCGCTGCTCCCGCCGTTGTGTCCGCTCCCACCAGCGCTCCGGTCGTGGCCAGCCGCTTCGACAGCGTCGGCCACCCCGGGGGTGGTGAGCTGCTCCAGTCCGCCGTGCTCGGCCCCGACGGCCGCCCCCGCAACATCCGGGTCTGGCTCCCGCCCCAGTACTCCAAGGAGCCGAACGCCCGCTTCCCGGTCGTCGTGATGCAGGCCGCCACGCCTCAGAAGACCGCCGACTCCGAGGTCCCCGACGTCTTCGAGGGCATCGGTTCGGCTCTCCAGACCGGCAAGACCCGACCCTTCATCCTGGTCGCCCCCGAGGCGCCGAACGGCACCGCGCACCCCTGCGAGCTGGTCGCCGCAGCCCCGGCCGCCGTCGCCGACGACGCGACGCTGCGCGCCACCATCGCGGCCTCCTTCCGCGCCCTGCCGCCCGGCCCGGCCTCCTGGGGCACCCTCGGCGTCGACGGCGGTGCGCCCTGTGCGGCGGCCGCCGGGCTGTCCCGGCCGGACCTGTACGGGGCGGCCGCGGCGGTCTCCGGCCGGTACGACGCCACCGCGCTCACCCAGACCGGCGCCGAGGCCCCGGCCGGCAGCGCGGCCAGGCTGCTGCTGGCGGCCGCCAGGTCGGACTCCGCCGGGCTGGACGCGGCCCGCAAACTCCAGGCCGCGCTGAAGGCTGGGCCCGGAGCGGCGGCCAAGGCCGACGTGCGGATCTCGGACAACGTGCAGGACTACACCCCCGACCGGGAGCGGCTGCGGCTGGTCCGGCAGGCGGCGCAGTACCTGGCCGAGGCACTGGCCAAGGCGTCCTGAGCGCCGCTCCGGCGGCGCTACGCTGCCCGGTACCCCGGGGCGGGTGCCGGGCAGCGGCGTTTCCTCCGGGTGCTCTCGGGAGTTGATCCACCGGTTGTTCCTCGGGTCGTTCCTCCGGTTGTTCCCGGTTGTTTCCCCCGGTTGCTCACGTGCTGGTCGATTGCGGAGAGGTGACGGATGAGGGCCGTCGGGCGGGCACAGACACAGGCACGGACTCGGGCGCAGGCACGCGCGCTGGCCGCGGCGCTGGTCGTCGCGGGGCTGCTGGCGGGCGGCTGCAGCGCCGATCCGTCCGGGGCGGCGAAGGCGTCCTCCTCGCCCTCGGCCGCTCCCGTCGCGCCCTCGGCCCCGGCGGCAGCCACCCCGCTGGAGCCGCTGCCCGCCGCCGTCCCGGCCGCGCTCGCGCCGTACTACGCGCAACGCCTGGCCTGGCAGCCGTGCGACGGCGGGTTCGAGTGCACGACGTTCCGGGTTCCGCTGGAGTACGACCACCCGGGGGACGGCGACCTCACCCTGGCGGCCGCCCGCGCGACGGCGGAGCCGTCCGTCCCCGACTCCTCCGCCTCCCCTGCCGATGCTGCCTCCCCTCCCGCCTCCGCCTCCCCGGGCACACGGCTCGGCTCCCTGCTGCTCAACCCGGGCGGGCCCGGCGGCTCGGCGATCGAGTACCTGGAGGCCGCCGCCCGGACGTACGACCGCGGGGTGCGGGCCGGTTACGACCTGGTCGGCCTGGACCCGCGCGGGGTGGGCCGCAGCAACCCCGTCAACTGCCTGACCGGCGACCGGATGGACGCCTACACCACCGTCGACCTGACCCCCGGCGACCAGCGCGGCATCGACGCGCTGATCGCGGCCGACAAGGAGTTCGCCGAGGGCTGCCGGAAGCAGGCCGGGGCGGCGCTCGGCCACCTCAGCACCGTCGAGGGCGCCCGCGACATGGACGTGCTGCGGGCCCTGCTCGGCGACGAGAAGCTGAACTACGTCGGCAAGTCCTACGGCACCTTCCTCGGCGCCACCTACGCCGGGCTGTTCCCCGGCCGGGTCGGACGACTGGTGCTGGACGGCGCGATGGACCCGGCGCTCGACTCCGTCACCGGCAACCGGACCCAGGCGGGCGGCTTCGAGACCGCCTGGACCGCCTTCGCCCAGGACTGCGCCACGCGCGAGGACTGCCCGCTCGGCCGCACCGAGCAGCAGGTCGGCGAGCAGCTCACCGCCCTGTTCGCGGGCGTCCGCACCGCCCCGCTGCCCACCACCGACGGCGGCCGCCGGCTCACCGAGTCCCAGGCGACCACCGGCGTCATCCAGGCCATGTACGCCGACTTCCTGTGGCCGGAGCTGCGCACCGCGCTCGCCGCCGCCGAGGCCGGCGACGGCACCGGCCTGCTGAAGCTCTCCGACGACTACTACGGGCGCGAGGCGGACGGCTCGTACCCCAACCTGATGTTCGCCAACACCGCGGTGAACTGCCTCGACCTACCCGCTCCGTTCACCGGGCCGGAGGACGTCCAGCGAGCGGTGCCGGAGTTCGAGCGGGTCTCGCCGCACTTCGGGCGCGACATGGCCTGGATGGCCCTGACCTGCGCCTACTGGCCGGTCCGCGCCACCGGCGCGGCGCACACCATCCGGGCCGCCGGGGCCGCCCCGATCGTCGTCATCGGCACCACACGCGACCCGGCCACCCCGTACGCCTGGGCCCGGTCGCTGGCCGGTCAGCTGGAGTCCGGCCGTCTGCTCACCTTCGACGGCGACGGCCACACCGCGTACGGCCGCCACAACACCTGCGTGGACGGCGCGGTGAACCGCTTCCTGCTGACCGGGGAGGCCCCGGAGCAGGGCAAGCGCTGCGAGCGGTAGGGCGGCCTGGAGCCGGGTGTCCGACTGGTGGTTTTCACTTCAACCGATCACCGGTGCGACGTTACGATGAGCGCCCCCTGCCACCCTCCCCTGCACCGGAGCCCATCGTGCTCGGAGTCAACGACCTGGCGACGTACGTCCTCGGCGCCCTCGTCATCATCCTGCTGCCCGGCCCCAACTCCCTGTACGTCCTGTCCGTCGCGGCCCGCAAGGGCATCCGCACCGGCTACCGGGCGGCGGCCGGCGTCTTCATCGGCGACCTCACCCTGATCAGCCTCACCTCGCTGGGCGCGGCCTCCCTGCTCAAGGCCAACCCGGCGGTCTTCGCGGTGGTCAAGTTCGGCGGCGCCGCCTACCTGCTCTGGATCGGCTACGGCATGCTCCGCGCCGCCCGCCAGCTCTGGCGCGAACGCCGCACCGCGGCCGACCCCACCGCCGAAGCGGCTGCCGAATCGACCGAGAACCCCTTCCGCCGCGCCCTGGTGATCAGCCTGCTCAACCCGAAGGCGATCCTCTTCCTGCTCTCCTTCTTCACCCAGTTCGTCGACCCCTCCTACGGGCAGCCCGCCCTCTCCTTCGTCCTCCTCGGCGGCATCCTCCAGACCTTCAGCTTCCTCTACCTCTCCCTCCTGATCTTCGCGGGCACCACCCTCGCCACCGCCTTCCGCCGCCGCAAGCGCCTCTCCGCCACCCTCACCAGCGGCGTCGCCGTCCTCTTCGCCGGCTTCGCCGCCAAACTCGCCGTCTCCTCCGCCTGACCACCGCCCCCACCACCCCGTTACGGATCACCCGCGAACCTGTGTAGACTGGCCCGCGTTGCCACCACACACGGCAGCGGTGCCGCCTTAGCTCAGTTGGCCAGAGCAACGCACTCGTAATGCGTAGGTCGCGGGTTCGAATCCCGCAGGCGGCTCCATGTGAAACCCCAGGTCAGCCCTCTGACCTGGGGTTTCTTGTTTTGGTCGGCCTTGGATCCCGAGCCGGGGAGCGGCGTGCTCGGCGTCGGAGCGGCAGGGGCGAGAATTCTTCCGGCGCGCGGCAACCTTTGCGGCGTCGGCGACCACTGGGGAGCAGGTCCGGGCGGTACCGGGCCCACGCCTCTCTCGTGATCAGTCGCAAGGAGAACGCCTACCCATGAGCAACCCCACGAGCGGTGGGCGCCGCGGGCGCCACCGCCGTCGCTGGAGCGCCAGTGCTCTGCTGCTCGCCGTACCCCTCGCCGCCGGGGCGTACCTGTTGACGCAGGAGGACTCCCGGGCCGCGGTGGTCGAGGACGGCGCCTTCTACCGGCTGGTCTCGGTCCGCAGCGGTCAGGTGCTGGACGTCAACGGCTTCTCCACCGCCGACGGCACCCGCATCCAACAGTGGACCGAGCAGAACACCGCCAACCAGCAGTGGCGGCTGCGGTCCACCAGGGGCGGCTACTACGAGCTGGTCAACCGCAACAGCGGCAAGGTGCTGGGCATAGCGGGCGACTCGACCGCCCGGGGCGCGGCGGCCGAGCAGCAGACGGACAGCTCCGCCGCCTCCCAGGAGTGGCGGATCGACACCGTGAGCGGCTCCGACGCGGTCACCTTCACCTCCCGCCGGAGCGGTCAGGCGCTGGACGTCTCCGGGTACTCCACGGCCCGGGGCGCGCAGGTCATCCAGTGGCCGGGCACGGGCGGGGCCAACCAGCAGTGGAAGCTGGTGAAGTCGGGGGACGCCCCGGCCGCCGGGAACGGCTCGTACACGTGGCGCAACGCCCCGGTGGCGGGCGGCGGTTACGTCACCGGCCTGGTCTTCAACCAGAAGGAGAAGGGCCTGCTGTACGCGCGCACCGACATGGGCGGCGCGTACCGCTGGGACCCCGGGGCCGAGCAGTGGATCCCGCTCACCGACTGGGTCGGCGAGAAGGACTGGAACCTGCTGGGCATCGAGTCGCTGGCCACCGACCCGGTCGACCCCGACCGGCTCTACCTGGCGGCGGGCACCTACACCAACGACTGGGCCGGTAACGGTTCGATCCTGCGCTCCACCGACCGCGGCCGCACGTTCCAGCGCACCGACCTGCCGTTCAAGCTGGGCGGCAACGAGGACGCCCGCGGGGCGGGCGAGCGCCTGGTGATCGACCCCGCGAACCACGACAACCTGCTGCTGGGCACCCGCAAGAACGGCCTGTGGCGCAGCACCGACCACGGTCAGACCTGGAACCAGGTCTCCTCGTTCCCGGTCAAGGACGGCGCGAGCTTCGGCACCGGCATCTCCTTCGTGACGTACGGCCCGGCCGGCAGCAACACGGTCTACGTCGGCGTCGCCGACAGGTCCACCAACCTGTACCGGTCCACCGACGGTGGCAACTCCTGGCACGCGGTCTCCGGGCAGCCCACCGGCCAGGTTCCGCAGCACGGTGTGCTCTCCGGTGACGGCTCGCTGTACCTGACGTACTCCGACAAGCCGGGGCCGAACGACGTGACGGCGGGTTCGGTGTGGAAGTACACCACCTCCGGTGGGGCGTGGAAGAACATCTCGCCGTCCCAGGGCGGCTACGGGTTCTCCGGTCTGGCCGTCGACCCGCAGAAGCCGTCCACGGTGATGGTCACCACCCTGGACCGCTGGTGGCCGCAGGACGAGCTCTACCGCTCCACCGACGGCGGTGCGTCCTGGAAGACCCAGTCCGACCGGTCCGAGCGGGACGCCTCCCTCGCCCCTTACCTCGGCACCGGCATCGGGCACTGGATGACCGCCCTGAGCATCGACCCGTTCGACTCCGGGCACGTGATGTACGGCACCGGCAACGGCATCTGGGCCAGTAGGGACGCCAACGCGACCGACAACGGCGGCACCAGCCACTGGACCGTCGGAGCCCGCGGGCTGGAGGAGACGGCGCTGTACGACGCGGTCTCCCCGCCCGGCGCCGTCGCCCTCGTCACCTCCATGGGCGACCAGGGCGGCTTCGTGTACGACGACCTGACGAAGCAGCCCACCGGGCGGCTGGTCAACCCGACGATCCACAACAGCACCTCCGTCGACTTCGCCCAGTCCAACCCCTCGCTGGTGGTGCGGGTCGGCAGGGGCGGCGAGCAGGACGGCGCCCTCTCCACCGACGGCGGCCACACCTGGAGCGGCTTCAAGGGCGAGCCGGTGGCCAGCGCGGACAGCGGCCGCATCGCGATCGCGGCGGACGGCTCCAGCTTCGTCTGGACCGAGGCCGGCCAGGCCCCGTACCGCTCGACCGACCGGGGCGCGAGCTGGACGAAGGTCAGCGGCCTGGGCAACGACGCCGAGGTCGTCGCCGACCGGTCGACCGGCAGCACCTTCTACTCGCTGTCCAACGGCACGCTGTACGCCAGCACCGACAGCGGCGCGACCTTCTCCGCCCGCGCCCACAACCTGCCCACCGGCAAGCTCAGTGCCGTCCCCGGCATCGCGGGCGACCTGTGGATCTCCGGCGGCGGCAAGGGCCTGCTGCACTCCACCGACGGCGGCCGCACCTTCACCACGCTGAGCTCGGTGCAGTCCGCCTCCGGTCTCGGGTTCGGCAAGGCCGCACCCGGCGCCTCCTACCAGGCCCTGTACCTGATCGGCACGGTCAAGGACGTCGCCGGGGTCTTCCGCTCCACCGACCAGGGCGCCACCTGGGTCCGCGTCAATGACGACGCCCACCAGTGGGGCAACTTCGCGGGCATGGGCATCATCACCGGCGACCCCGACACCTACGGCCGCGTCTACATCGGGACCAACGGACGGGGCCTCCAGGTCGGCGACCCCTCCTGACACCCGCTCACCAGCGGGGCCACGGGTGCGCACCTGCCCGCGGCCCCGCCGTGCCGGCCGGCCTTCACGATCACCGCGAATCATTTCCTCGGCCGCGGCAACCTTTTCCCAACCGACGGCAACTGACGGATGATCTGGGCCCTGAACGGGGCCCATCGCCGGAGGGACAATCCGTTGGCAGAACAGAACCGCGCTCACCGCCGCCGCAAGCCGACCCGTCGGGTGGTCGCCATCGCCCTGGCCGTCGCCGCCGTGGGCGCCGCCGTACCGCTGGTCGCCCAGGCCGCGCTCACCCCGGACGCCGCCTCGCCGACCACGCTGGGCGAGGCGGCGTCCGCCGCGGGCGGCCGCTACTTCGGCACGGCCGTGGCCGCGGGCCGGCTCGGCGACCAGACGTACACCGGCATCCTCGACCGGGAATTCAAGATGATCACCCCGGAGAACGAGATGAAGTGGGACGCCGTCGAGCCGTCCCGCGGCTCGTTCACCTTCCGTGGCGCCGACGCGATAGCCGACCGTGCCGCCGCGCACGGCCAGCGGCTGCGCGGCCACACCCTGGTCTGGCACTCCCAACTGCCCGGCTGGGTCGGCGCCATCAAGGACGCCGGCACCCTGCGCGGGGTGATGAACCAGCACATCACCCAGACCATGAGCCACTTCAAGGGCAGGATCTACGCCTGGGACGTGGTCAACGAGGCCTTCGCCGACGGCGGCAGCGGCCGACACCGCAGCTCGGTGTTCCAGGACGTGCTGGGCGACGGCTTCATCGAGGAGGCCTTCCGCACCGCGCGGAGCGTCGACCCCGCTCCGAAGCTCTGCTACAACGACTACAACATCGAGAACTGGAACGACGCCAAGACCCAGGGCGTCTACCGCATGGTCAAGGACTTCAAGTCCCGCGGCGTGCCCATCGACTGCGTCGGCTTCCAGAGCCACTTCGGCAACGGCGGCCCGCCCGCCGGCTTCCAGACCACGCTGGCCAACTTCGCCGCGCTCGGCGTCGACGTCCAGATCACCGAGCTCGACATCGCCCAGGCCTCCACCACCGCGTACTCCAGTGCCGTCCAGGCCTGCCTCAACGTCGCCCGCTGCACCGGCATCACGGTGTGGGGCATCCGCGACAGCGACTCCTGGCGCACCGGTGAGAACGCGCTGCTGTTCGACGACAAGGGCAACCGGAAGCCCGCCCACGCCGCCGTCCTCGCCGCCCTCGGCGTCGCCGGGGGAGGCGGCAAGCCGGGCTCCGAGATCAACTCGGGCACCGTCTACACGATCTCCGCGGTGGCGGCCGAGGGACGCGTCCTCGACCAGCCCGCCGGGTACAACGGCAACGGCACCCCGCTCCAGGTGTGGGACGCCAGCGGCGCCGCCAACCAGCAGTGGAAGGCCACCAGGAACGGCGACGGCTCGTTCACACTGACCAACGTCGCCAGCGGCCGGGTGCTGGACGAGCCGGGCAACCGGACCGCCAACGGCACCAAGCCGCAGATCTGGGACTCCAACGGCGGCAGCAACCAGCACTGGAAGGCGAGCCGGAACAGCGACGGCTCGTACACGCTGACCAACGTCGCCAGCGGCCGGGTCCTGGAGACCCCCGGCAACCAGACCGCCAACGGCACCCCGGTCCAGATCTGGGACTCCTGGGGCGCGGCCAATCAGCACTGGAACCTGAAGCCGACCGGCTCGGCGGCCCCGACGCCCGCGCCGACCCCGACGACCCCTGCGGCGGGCGGCACCTGCGCCCTCCCGTCCACGTACCAGTGGAGCTCGACGGGTGCGCTGGCGCAGCCCGCCAACGGGTGGACCTCGGTGAAGGACTTCACCAGTGTGACGGTGAACGGCAAGCACCTGGTCTACGCCTCGAACGCGAACGGGTCCTCGTACGGCTCGATGGCGTTCAGCCCGTTCACCAACTGGTCCGACATGGCCTCCGCCAAGCAGACCGGGATGAGCCAGTCCGCGGTGGCGCCCACCCTGTTCTACTTCGCGCCCAAGAAGATCTGGGTGCTGGCGTACCAGTGGGGCCAGTGGCCGTTCGTCTACCGCACGTCGAGCGACCCGACCAATCCCAACGGCTGGTCGGAGCCGCAGCCGCTGTTCACCGGCAGCATCCCCAAGTCGAGCACCGGGCCGATCGACCAGACCCTGATCGCCGACGACCAGAACATGTACCTGTTCTTCGCCGGCGACAACGGCAGCATCTACCGGGCCAGCATGCCGATCGGGAACTTCCCGAGCAGCTTCGGCTCCTCCTACACGACCGTCATGAGCGACACCACGGCCAACCTCTTCGAGGCCCCGCAGGTCTACAAGGTCAAGGGCCAGAACCAGTACCTGATGATCGTCGAGGCGATGGGGGCCGGCGGCCGCTACTTCCGCTCCTTCACGGCCACCAGCCTGAACGGCTCCTGGACCCCGCAGGCCGCCTCCGAGGCGAACCCGTTCGCGGGCAAGGCCAACAGCGGAGCCACCTGGACCAACGACATCAGCCACGGCGACCTCGTCCGCGAGAACCCCGACCAGACCATGACCATCGATCCCTGCAACCTGCAGTTCCTCTACCAGGGCAAGTCCCGCGACGCGGGCGGTGCCTACGACCAGCTGCCGTACCGCCCGGGTGTCCTCACCCTGAAGCGCTGAAGCACCGCAGACACACGGACGGCCGATTAGCCCGCGGGCCGGGCGGCCGTCCGCCGTCGACCTGTCGGAGGCCCGGGTCATCTGTCGATGACCCGGGCCTCTTGCGTTGGCGGGGTTGCCGGTCGAGGTGGGGCGGGGCGGCTGGGCCGGGGCTGGCGGGGTTGGGCGGGGCGAAACTCTGTCCTTGGTCCAACGGGATATCTGCCGAACGGCAGATGGCAGGAGGCCGGGGATCGGTGAGGCTACCGGTGGGCCCGAGGGGCGGGCCCGGTTGCAGCCTTCCGGAGGGTGCGGTGGTTCGGTGAGTCGGGGCGGGGAGACGGGGAGCATGCTCGAACTGGTGGGTGTCACCAAGGTCTACAAGGGCGGCAAGCGGGCCGTCGACGGCATCACGATGCGGCTCGGGCCGGGGATGGTGGGGCTGCTGGGGCCGAACGGGGCGGGGAAGTCGTCGTTGATGCGGATCGTGGCGACGGTCACCCGGCCCACGGGCGGGCAGGTCCGGTACGAGGGTGTCGACGTGGTGGCGGCGCCGGACCGGTTGCGTCGGGAACTCGGGTACCTGCCCCAGGACTTCGGGGTGTACCCGAACCTGACCTCGCGGGAGTTCCTGTCCTACCTGGCGGCGGCCAAGGGGATCGGTGCCCGGTCCGCGAAGGCCCGGATCGACGAGCTGATCGAGTTGGTCAACCTGACCGAGGCGGTCAAGCGCCCGCTCGGCGCGTACTCGGGCGGCATGCTACGGCGGGTCGGCATCGCGCAGGCGCTGCTGGCCGACCCCAGGGTGATCGTGGTCGACGAGCCGACCGCCGGGCTGGACCCGGAGGAGCGGGTGCGCTTCCGCAACCTGCTCAGCGAGCTCGCGGCCGAGCGGGTCGTGCTGCTGTCGACCCACATCGTCTCCGACGTGGAGTCGGTCGCCTCCGACATCGCGGTGGTCGCCCAGGGGCGGCTGCTGCGCCGGGGCGCGCCGGAGGAGCTGCTCGGGGAGATCGACGGGCAGGTGTGGGAGGCCGTGGTCGATCCGGGCGAGGTGCCGGCCGCGCAGGCCCGCCACGTGGTCAGCCGGATGGTGCGGACGGGGAACGGCGTACGGCTGCGGGTGATCGCCGCCGGGCGGCCGTGGGCGGACGCCGTCCCGGTGACACCCGATCTGGAGGACGCCTACCTGGGCGTCATCCGGGGAGCGGGGGAGCGGGGCCAGGCCGGGCAGCGGGCGGTGAGCCGGTGATCGGGGGGCTGGTGATCGGCGACTTCCGGGACCGGGTGCGCCGGCCGGTGTACGCGGTGACGCTGCTCGCCGCAGTCGGGCTCGGCTACCTGGCCGTGCCGGACGCGGGCGGCCATTGGACGATCATGGACGTGGGCGGTAACCGGGGCGTCTACAACAGCGCCTACGTCGGCGCGGTCACCGCGCTCGCCGGTGCGCTCTGGCTCACCTTCGGCGGCTTCTACGTGGTGCGCAGCGGCATCGCGCGGGACGTGACGACCGGGGTCGGGCAGATCCTCGCCGCCGCCCCGCTGTCCACCTCGCGCTACCTGGTGGGCAAGTTCCTGAGCAACCTGCTGGTGCTCGCCTCGATGGTCGGCACGCTGGCCGGCACGGCGCTGCTGATGCAGCTCGCCCGCGGTGAGGACCGCGCGGTCGATCCGCTCGCCCTGGTGGAGCCGTTCCTGCTGCTCTCGCTACCCGTGATGGCGCTCGTCGCGGCGGCGGCGCTCCTGTTCGAGACGGTGCCGCCGCTGCGGGGCGGTTTCGGGAACGTCGTGTGGTTCGTGCTGGCCATGGTGCTCGCGATCGGCGGGCAGTCGGCCTCCGCGCCGCTGGACGGCCTCGGCGTGCACCAGGTCGCGCGGTCGATGGGCACGGCGCTGGAGGCCCAGCGCGGGACGGCCGACCTCGGGCAGTTCAGCCTCGGCCTGACGAAGGTCGACAGCCCGCTGGGCACCTTCCGGTGGGACGGTCTCGAGGTGTCCTCCGGGTTCGTCCTCGCCCGGCTGGCGCTGTTCCTGGCGGCGTTCGCGGTGGCGTTGCTGCCGGCCCTGTGGTTCGGCAGGTTCGACCCCGCGCGTGGCTCCGGTGCCGAGGCGGTGGCCGAAGCGCCGTACGGGTCGGACGGGGCCGAGCCCGCCGGGGCGCGCTGGGCGACCGCGCCGGGCGCACTGCCGCGGACCACACTGCCGCGGACCGTACCGCGGCGGGCCGGGGCGTTCGGCCGGCTGCTGGCGGGCGAGGTCCGGATCCTGGTGCAGGGCGTCTCCCGCTGGTGGTGGCCGACCGCAGCCGCGCTGACGGTGGCCGGGTTCGTGCTGCCGATGAACGCCGTCACCGGCCTGCTGCTGCCCCTGGTCTGGCTGTGGCCGGTCCTGGTCTGGTCCAGGCTCGGCAGCCAGCAGGTCGAGAACGGCCTGGAGGTGCTGCTCGGCGCCTACCCGTCGGCCCGGCGCCGGCTGCTCGCCGAGTGGGCGTCGGGGCTGGTGCTCACGGCGGTGACGGGCGTCGCCCCGCTGATACGCATGCTGGTGGCGGGGGACGGCGCGGGGACGGCCAGTTGGGTCGGCGGCGCGCTGTTCGTCCCCTCGTTGGCCATGGTGCTCGGCGTGGTGAGCCGGAGCCACCGGCTCTTCCAGGCGGTCTACCTGCCGCTCTGGTGGGTGCTCGTCAACAACGTCGCCGCGGTCGACTTCATGGGGGCGGTGCGCGTGGGCGGCAGCCCGGCCGGTCCAGGGCCGCTTCTGGTCGGAGCGCTGTCCGCGGCGATGCTCGCGGTGGTGTTCCTGGTCGGCGCCGCCCGACGGAACGTCAAGGACTGAGTGGGGAGGGGGCCGAGGGCGGAGTCGAGGGGGAGTCGGCCGAGGAGGAGTTGGCCGAGGGCGCGGTCGCGGGCCGAGCCACGCGAGCCGAGCACGGGGCCGGCGTCACGGGCTGGTCGAAGCCGGGAGCCCGAAGCCGGGAGCCCGGGTCATCGGCGGACGACCCGGGCTCCCGTGGAGACAGAGGAGGTGCTACTCGTCGTCGCCGAGGTCGCCCGCGAGGTCGCCGTCCGGGGTGCCGCTGATCGCGTAGCCCTGCCGGCGCGCCTCGTAGCAGGCCACCGTCGCGGCCGCCGAGACATTCAGCGAGCCGACCCGGCCCAGCTGCGGCACGAACACCACCTGGTCGCACAGGGCCAGCGCCTCGGGCGTGATCCCGCGGTCCTCGTGGCCGAGCACGAAGGCCACCGCCGGGGTCAGTCCGGCGGCGAACATCGGCACCGCCTCGTCCGCCAGCTCCAGGCCGACGACCTTGAAGCCGTCCGCCTTGGCCGCCGCGACCGCCTCGGCGACGGTCGGGAAGTGCTCCACCTTCAGGTACTTGTCGGTGCCCATCGCGGCCTTCTGCGCACCGGAGGAGCGCACCGACGGGGTGTCCCCGGTCAGGTACAGCTTCTCCGCGCCCATCGCCGCGCCGGTGCGGACCACCGAGCCGACGTTGAACGGCGACTGGAGGTTCTCCAGGATCATCGCGAGCCGGAACTCGTTGCTGCGCCGCCACGAGCGGTGCAGACGCTTCAGTTCGGTCCCGCGCAGCTGCTTCACGTCGTCGTACCTCGTCCACTCTCGGAGCCCTCGCCCACCTCGGGGCGGGGCCGCGCTTCCAGAATCCGCACCCCGTTGACCGACGTGACCCGGGTGGTCGGGTAGCCCTGCTCGTTCAGCCACTTCTGGAGCGAGTCCGAACCCAGGTGCTTCTGCACCACCAGGAACGCCGAGCCGTCCGGGGTCAGCCGGTCGAGCCAGTGCGTGAGCAGGCGGCGCAGCGCGGCCTTGCCGATCCGGATCGGAGGGTTGGAGTAGATGGTGGCGAAGCGGACGTCCTCGGGGACGTCGTCGGGCAGGGCGGCCTGGACGTTGCCGAGCCCCAGCGCCTCGGCGTTCAGCCGGACCAGCTCCAGGGCGCGCTCGTTGACGTCCACCGCCCAGACCGGGAGGCGCTTGCGACGGCTCGCCCAGGTCAGCGCGATCGGACCGTAGCCGCAGCCGATGTCCAGGATCGGACCGCGCACCCGCGGCTGCGGGGCGTGCTCCAGCAGGATCCGGGTGCACGGGTCGAGCCGGCTGCGGGAGAACACCCCGGTGTCGGTGGTCAGTTCCAGGGTGAGGTCCGGCAGGGAGACCGTGATCGGCCGGCGGTCGCTGGCGACCTCGGGTGCACCGGTGAAGTAGTGCGAGCCGGACATGATTTCCCCGTCGTTCGTATGGGCCTCGGGGCCACCGGGTGGGTGTGGGTTAGCCCTTCGTACGGCACCGATCGTACCCCGGTGGCCTGGACGGCGGTCCGGGCGCCGATCCGGGCGCCGGCGGAGCCGGCGCTGCCCGGCGGCGACCCGGACGGGGCGCGATCAGGCAGTGCCGGGGGTCTTGCGGGTGGCCACGTTGATCCGGTTCCAGGCGTTGATGGTGAAGCAGACCGAGATCAGCTGCGCCAGCTCGGCCTCCGCGAAGTGCGCGGCGGCCCGGGCGTACACCGCGTCCGAGACGCCGCCGCCGATCCGGGTGATCTCCTCGGCCAGCGCCAGGGCGGCCCGCTCGCGCTCGGTGTACACCCCCACCGGGGCCTCCGGCCAGACCGGCAGCAGGTAGATCCGCTCGTCGGTCTCGCCGGCCTTGCGGGCGTCCTTGGCGTGCATGTCCAGGCAGTACGCGCAGCCGTTCAGCTGCGAGGTGCGCATCTGGACGAGCTCGACCAGGGCAGGGTCCAGGCCGTCCCGGGCGGCGGCGTCCAGGGCGATCATCGCGCGGAACACCTTGGGGGCGGTGCGGGCGTAGTCGAGGCGGGCGGGAGCCGCGACGGCGTCGGCGGTCCGAGCGGCCTCGGCGGTCCGAGCGGCCTCGGCGGTCTGCGGGAACTCGGTGGTCAGGGTGTTCTCGTTCGTCGTCATGGCTATGACCCTAGGCGCGGAATGCACCCCGTCCATGGGTCATTGAGGGTGCTTTTTCACGGGTCAATCGAGCGGGCATGCGAGGCACCGGCCAGGGTATCCGCAGGAGGCCCGGCAACACGCCGGAGCGCCGTCGGCACTTCGCGTCCCGGCGCCGGGCGGCGGATACTGCCAGTACGCCAGCCGGGCCCGTGAAGGCCTCCGAACAGTGAGGACGGATGCCATGCCGCAGGAACAGCACGAGGAATACCTGATCGAGGAGACCGCCGAGACCGTCGAGCCCGACGAGAAGGCGGCCGAGGGCGACACGTACGACGTGGTGGCCGAACGCCTGGCCGTCGGTGCGGACCCCGCGACCGACGTCGCGGACGTCGTGGAGCAGACCCGGGCGGTCCGCCACGACGAGGAGGAGTACCGGGAGTAGCCGGTGGGCGCCGGGTCCGGTCCACGCCCCGGGCCCCACGCCCGGAGCCCCGACGCCCCGGCCACCCGGCCCCCCGCAGTCCGACTCCCCGGGGTCCGAGCGCGGGGGGTCGGGGGCCGCCCCGGCTACAGGGCCCGGCGGCGTTGCAGCCAGACGAAGGCCGCCCAGCCCGGCAGCACCGGCAGGATCAGCGTCAGCAGACGGTACAGCGCCACCGCGGCCAGCGCGCCGCCCCGCTCCATCGAGGCGGTCTGCTGGAGCAGCGTGATCAGCATCCCGTCCACCGCGCCGGCCCCGCCCGGGGTCGGCGCCGCGCTGCCCACCGCGTTGCCCACCAGGAACACCACCGCGACCGAGGCGAAGGACGGTTCCCGGCCGATCGCCCGGGCACAGCAGTACAGACAGGCGATCAGGCAGATCGACACCAGCAGCTGCCCGGTCACCCCGACCGCCAGCCGGGCCGGGCTGCGCAGCAGGTCCAGCAGCCGCGGCAGCACCTCGGCCGTCAGCGGCCGCAGCCGCGTGGCCAGCCACCGCCGGGCCACCGGGATGGCCGACACCGCCGCCAGCAGCGCCGCCGCCCCCGCCAGGCCGCCGACCACCGCGGGCAGCGCGTCCAGCTCGGAGCCGCCGGGCTCGAAGCCCAGCAGGTAGACGAAGGCCCCCAGCTGCAGCAGGTGCAGCACCAGGCCGATCAGCGTCCCCACGCCGACGCTGGACAGCGCCTGCGCGGTGGGGATGCCGGCCCGCTGCAACAGGCGGGTGTTCAGCGCGACGCCGCCGACGCCGCCGGGCGAGACCAGCTTCACGAACGACCCGGCCACCTGGGCCAGCACCGCGTTGCGGAAGTCCAGCCGCTCCGGCACGAAGCCGACGAAGCCCATCGCCGCCGCGACGTGGCTCGCCGCCGCCGCGGCCAGCGCCAGCAGCAGCCACCACGGATCGGCGTCCGCCAGGGCGGAGACCGGGTTGTCCTCCGCCGCGAACAGCTGCGGGATCAGCAGCCACCCGGCCACCACCCCGCCCACGACGACCAGCAGGGTCCGCGGTCGCAGCCGCTCCAGCCGCACCGGTCGGCCCACCGCCTGCGGGCGGGCGCGCAGGACCTCCGCGCGGATCTCGTCGAGCAGCCCGCCGGTGGCGGGGACGTCGTGCCCGGGGTCCGCGCCGGTGGCGGGTCCGTCGCCACCGCCCGGCGCGCCCGGGTCGACGGTGGGCCGGGAGTCCGCCGCGGGGCGAGCACCGGCGTCGCCTCCGGACCCGGGCCCGGACTCGGCCCCGCCTCCGGACCCGGGCCCGCCGGAGCCCCCGCCGCCGTTTCCGGCCGGCCCGGCGGCCCGCGGAGCGGTGCGCTTCGCGTGCTGCTTGAGGGCGCGGCGGGTGGTGTGGGTCAGGGCGATGGGCTGGAGCAGCGGGAGGGCGGCGTCGATGGGGTCGGGGCCGAGGACGGCGGTGGCCGTGCGGACGGAGCGGGCGGCCCCGGCGCGCAGGGCGAGGGTGGTGAGGAGCTGGGCGAGGTCGCAGCAGAGGACGAGCTCGGTGGCGGCGATGTCGCCGTCGGCGAAGTCGACCAGGTGCACCGCGCCCGAGTCGTCGATCAGCAGGGAGGAGGGGACGAGGGCGCGGTGGGCGATCTCGCGGCGCTGGAGCAGGGCGAACTGCCGCCAGGCGTCGGTGAGCAGCTCGTCGGTGATCTCCTCGTCGGCGAGTTCGTCCAGGGTGCGTCCGGCGAGCCGCTCGTACGCGATGAGGGCGGTGTCCTGGCCGATGCCGGCGGTGGCGGCGATGCGGCGGGTGCGGACGCCGGCCGCGAGGGCCGCGTAGGTGACCAGGGCCTCGTGCTCCAGCCCGGTGCGGGGGGAGCGCAGGACGCGCGGGTCGGGGGCGGTGCGCAGCCGCAGCCGGCGCCAGGCGCGCTGGACGGCGGCGGCGGTGACGGCCTGCCGGTCGAGGAGCTGGACGTCGAGGTCGGGGCGACCGTCGGCCTGTCGGACCCGGTAGCGGTCGGGGCCGGCCGGCCGGGCCTCGACCGGGTGCAGGCCGCTGTCGCGCAGGGCGCGCAGGACCTCGCCGGGCCGGGGGCAGGGGTCGGGGGTGCCGACGGCGTACAGGGTGCCGTGGGCGCCGGTCCAGCCGATCAGCAGTCCGAGCAGGAGTGCGGTGGGGGTGGCGTACCCGCCGGTCAGTCCGGCGAGGCCGGAGAGGGCGAGGACGGTCCAGGACAGGCGGCGTTCCCGGCTGCCGGAGGCGGTCATGAAGGCGAGGACCGGCGCGAGGTACCCGTACACGGGTTCGGTGTGCCCCAGCCCGCCGCCGGGCAGCGGCTGGGTGAGCGCGGTGAGCAGCGAGAGCGGGGCCAGGCCGTCGGCCCACAGGTCCAGTCCGAGGGTGGCGCCGTACGCGAGGACGGCGGCGAGCAGCCCGTCGGAGACCTGCTGGAGGGCGCGCCGCCGGTCGGGGCCCAGCAGCCGGCGGACGGCGAGGCCGACCGGGAGCAGCAGGACGGCGGCGGTGGTGAGCCCGCCGGCCAGGCCGCCCAGCGGGCGGGGTACCAGCGCGGCGGCCTCGGCGACGTCGGCGGCGATGCCGCCGACGGTGGCCCGGGCGTAGTCGGCGAGCAGCAGGGTGAGGGCGATGGCGAACAGTCCGCCGAGCAGCCGGATCAGGGCGACGGGCTGCCGGACCCGGTCGGTGGCGGGCAGCGGGCGGGCCCGGAACCGGCCGGGGCCGGCCTGCCCGGGTATCCGGGCGGCGGCCGCCACCGCCTCACGGTCGGCCGTCGCCGCCTCACGGTCGGCCGTCACCGCCTCACGGTCGTCCGGTGCCCCGCCGCGGTCGGCCGGTGCCCCGCCGCCGGTGTCGCTGCCTCTGCCGCCTTCACTGCCGTTCCCGCCGCCACTGTCCCGCGTCCCCGCGCCGCGTTCCCGCCGCGCGGGCGCACCGCCGGGGTCGCCCCCGTCGGTGTCGCCGTTCGTTCTCCCCGTCACGATCGCCACGGGTGGCATGCTCCCATGCCGCCCGTGGGCGCGGAGCGGGGATTCGGCCGTGCCGGTACGACGCGGCGACCGCCCCTACGCCTGCCGGGTGGGCAGGACGACCTGGTGGCGCAGGTTGACGTGCCGGGGGCGGCTGACGGTGTACGCGATGAGGTCGGCGACGTCCTCGGCCCCGAGTGCCGGGATGGCGTCGAACATGCCGCCGAGCTGTTCGCGCAGCACCGGGTTGTCGATGTGCCCGCCGAGTTCGGTGTCGGTCAGGCCGGGCTCGATCGCGCTGACCCGGACGTCGCGCGGGCCGAACTCGCTGCGCAGGGCGGCGGACAGCTGGGTGAGCGCGGCCTTGGTGGCCCCGTACACCGCGTAGTCGGGGAAGACCACGTGCGAGGCGATCGAGGAGACGTTGACCAGGTCGGCGGTGCGCCCCTCGGCGGCGGCCGCGGTGAGGTCGGAGCCGAAGGCGCGGACGATCCGCAGCGCGCCGGTGAGGTTGGTGTCCACCATGCGGGTCCACTCGTCGATCCGGCCGTCGGCGAGCGGGTTGGGCAGCATCACCCCGGCGTTGTTGACCACCAGGTCGACCTGGCCGTACGTCCCGTGGACGGTCTTCGCGGCGGCGTCCACCGAGGCCTGGTCGGTGATGTCGGCGGTGACGGCGAGGGCCTGTCCGCCCGTGGCGGCGATCTCGGCGGCGAGGGCGTCCAGCCGCCCGGTGCGGCGGGCGAGCAGGGCGACCCGGGCGCCGGAGGCGGCGAGCAGCCGGGCGGTGGCGGCACCCATGCCGCTGGCGGCTCCGGTGACGACGGCGGTGCGGGCGGCGAGGGACGGGTAGCTCATCGGGGGCTCCAGACGGTGCGGTCGGGCTGACGTCGACCACTCTGCGCGGGCCGCGGGCGGCTACCCAGGGCTGCGCGTCTCCCGGGAACCGCGTTCCCGGGACGGCCCTTCCCGGGACGGCGGAGCCTGGGAACGGCAGTACCACCCTCGGCGCACCAGCCCGGGGCTAACCTGCCGGGCATGGAGAACACCCTGGGGGACTTCCTCCGTTCGCGCCGGGCCCGGATCCTGCCGGAGGAGGTGGGCCTGCCCTCGCACGGCCGCCGCCGGGTGCAGGGGCTGCGCCGGGAGGAGGTGGCGCAGCTCGCGGGCGTCAGCGTCGACTACTACGTCCGGCTGGAGCAGGGCCGGGGCGGCAGCGCCTCGGACGCCGTGCTGGAGGCGGTGGCCCGGGTGCTGCGGCTCGACGGCGTGGAGGCCGCGCACCTGCGCTCGCTGGTCCGTCCGCCCAAGGCCCCGGCGGCCCCGGCGGCCTCCACAGCCAGGGGGCGGGGGCGGCAGCCGGTCCGCCCGGGGACGCGGCTGCTGCTGGACCTGATGACCGAGGTGCCGGCCTTCGTGCTCGGCCGCAGGATGGACGTGCTCGCCTGGAACGCGCTGGGCGACGCGGTGAACGGTTTCTCGACGCGTTCCGACGCCGGCCCGGACGGCCTGCCCAACCAGGCCCGACACGCCTTCCTCGACCCGTCCGCCCGGGAGTACTACCGGCAGTGGGACGCGGTCGCCGCCGAGACCGTCTCCTTCCTGCGCCGGGACGCCGGGCTGCACCCGGAGGATCCCGCGATGGGCGCCCTGGTGGGCGAACTATCGCTGCGTAGCGTGGAGTTCGGCCGGCTCTGGGCGGACCACCTGGTGCGGGAGAAGACCCACGGGGTCAAGCTGGTGAACCACCCGCTGGTCGGCGAACTCGACTTCGGCTACGAGACCCTGGGCGTCAACGGCTCGCCGGACCAGTTGCTGGTCGTCTACACCGCCCCGGCGGGTTCGCCCACCGCCCAGAAGCTGGCGCTGCTGGCGAGTTGGACGGCGCCGGGGGCGGTGGCACAGGAGGCGGCGGCAGGCGGAGCGGCGGCGGACGGGGTGGCGGCCGGAGGGGCGGCGGCCGCCGAGGGGGCGGAAGCGTCCTGAGCGGGCGCTCCGCGCCGGGGCGGCATAGCCTTTCAGTCATGAGCGCCTGCGAAGACCTCGCTCTGGCTCCTCAGGAGATCGAGCCCCGGCCGCCCGCCGACGGCTGCGCCGACTGCCTGGCGCAGGGCCGCCGGGACTGGGTGCACCTGCGGATCTGCCTGGACTGCGGCCACATCGGCTGCTGCGACTTCTCCCCGCAGCGGCACGCCACCGCGCACTTCCACAACACCTCCCACCCGGTGATCCGCTCGTACGAGCCGGGGGAGGACTGGCGCTGGTGCTTCGTCCACGAGGTCATGGGCTGAGACGGTCCCCCGGGGAGGCCACCTGCGGCGGCGACCTGCGGAGGCGACCGCGGACGCGCACTGCGCAGCCGACCCGCGTAGGCCGTCCGCGGAGGCCTTCGGCGATGCCCCCGCCCGCAAACGGGTGGCCTTCCCGCGGTGGCGCGAGCCCGCAGCCCGGATAAAATCCGGACATAACGCCCGTGCGGCCCCTCCGGTCGGCATCCGTCCGGCCGGCGGTCGACGAAGGGAGGCCGACGATGACCAAGCGAACGCCCGGCAGCACCGCCAAGCTCCGCCAGGGCACCCAGGAACTGCTCGAGCGCCGGGGCATGGCGAGCCCGCCCACCCGGCTCGCGCCGATGCCGAGCGCCCGTGCGATGTCCAGCGCCTCCGCCGGGTACGGCACCGGGGCGGCCTTCCGGCACGGCGGACGGGACGCGCCGGGCACCACGATGCACGCGGCCCCGGCGATGCACGCCGAGCTCAAGGGGCACCGGCACCGCGGCGCCGAGAAGCACTCCGCCCACTGAGTCGCGGCGCGCGGGGCGGGCGGCCGGATCGCGGCCGCCCGCCCCTGACGTGCGGTCAGGGCCTTTCTCGGGGGCGGTTCGGGGGCGCTCCCGGATGCCGTGGCGCGGCCCGGACCCGAAGACTCTCTCCTGTCAGAGCCGCCGACCCGGCGGGCCGCCCACCGGGGCGTCCCCACTGCCGCCGGTCGGGCCGACGTTGGAGGGACTCCGCATGAACACCCGTATCCGCCCCGGTCGTTGGCCCGCCCTCGCGGCGGCCGGCGCACTGCTCGCCGCCGCCACGGCCGGTGTCGCGACCCCGGCCCTGGCCGCGGAAGCCTCCCCGGCCGCCGCCGTGACCCTCTCGACCGAGCCCGCCGAGCCCGCCGCGCCCCACGTGCCCGCCGCGTCCGCCGCGTCCGCCGCGCCCCACGTGCCCGCCGCGTCCGCCGCGTCCGCCGCGGCCCAACCCGGCCCGCTGGACCGGGAAGCGCTCGCCGAGACCCTCCGCTCCCTGCCCGCCGACATCACCGGCGCACTGGTCCGGGCCGACGGTCCGGACGCCCGGTGGCGCGGCACCTCGGGGGAGGACGTGCCGGCCAACGCCCGGTTCCGGATCGGCAGCGTCACCAAGGTGTTCACCGCCACCGTGCTGCTCCAGCTCGCCGCCGAGGGCCGGGTCGACCTGGACGGCACCGTCCAGCAGTACCTGCCCGGACTGCTGCCGGCCGGCTACCCGCCGGTCACCGTGCGGCAGTTGCTCAACCACACCAGCGGCCTGCCGGGGGGCGGCGGGATGACCTCGGGGGACGGCAGCACGGCGTGGTTCGCCGCGCACCGGGCGACGTACTTCAGCCCCCGGCAGGTGGTGGCGGACATGCTCACCCAGCCGATGAACTTCGCGCCCGGCACGGCACAGCAGTACAACGGCAACAACTACTTCGTCGCCGCGCTGGTGATCGAGGGGGTCACCGGCGACGACTACGCCGACCAGGTGCGGCGGCGCATCACCGGCCCGCTGGGCCTGCGCGCCACCTACGTCCCGGCCGCCGACGACCTGACCATCCGCGGCCCGCACGCCGCCGGCTACGTGGACGTCCGGAACGCCGACGGCAGCACCGCCCGGGTGGACGTCACCGAGCAGAGCCCGTACCCGTGGGGCGAGGGCGGCATGGTCTCCTCCGCCGCCGACCTGGAGCGCTTCTTCGGCGCGCTCTACCGCGGCCGGCTGCTGCCACCCGCCCAGCAGGCCGAGGTGTTCGCCGTCCCGGACCTGCCGAACGACCACAACAAGAACTGCGAGATCGGCCCGACCGCCGGGCACGCCTGCTACAGCACCGCCGGCCTGCTGCGCACCGTCCTGCCGAACGGCACCGAGGTGTGGGGCAAGAACGGCTCCCGGCCCGGCTACACCACCGGCGTCTTCGCCACCCGGGACTTCTCCCGCAGCGCGGTCGTGGGGCTCAACCCGACCGGCATCACCGGCGAGGAGTTCCCCACCCTGTGGAAGCTGGTGACCGCCGCCTTCGGCTCCGGCCAGGTGTACGGACAGCACTGAGCCGACCGCCCCCGGCCGGCTGTCAGTGGCGTGCGCTAGGTTCGTGCCGTTCACCAGGGCATTCGGCAGGACGACGGGGGCGGGCGCGGCATGGCCGACGTGATCACGGAGGAGCCGGTCGAGCTCCAGCTGGAGCGGTACCGCACCGAGTTGACGGGGTACTGCTACCGCATGCTCGGCTCGGTCTTCGAGGCCGAGGACGCGGTGCAGGAGACGATGGTCCGCGCCTGGCGGGGGCACAAGGGCTTCGAGGGGCGGGCCGCGCTGCGCTCCTGGCTGTACCGGATCGCCACCAACGTCTGCCTGGACGCGCTGAACGGCCGCAACGGCCGGGCCCGGCCGATGGACCTCGCGGGCCCGGTGACGGTGGCCGCCGCGCACGACACCCAGCTGCCGGAGGTGACGTGGATCGGTCCGGCGCCGGACGGCCGGGTGCTGCCCGAGACGGCGGACCCGGCCGAGGTGGCCGCGCAGCGCGAGTCGGTGAAGCTGGCGTTCGTCGCCGTGCTCCAGCGCCTCGCCCCCCGGCAGCGGGCGGTGCTGATCCTGCGTGAGGTGCTCGGCTGGAAGGCCGCCGAGGTGGCCGAACTGCTCGGCGCCACGGTGGCCTCGGTCAACAGCGCGCTCCAGCGTGCCCGGGCGGTGCTCGCCGCCGACGCCCCGGACGCCGGGCCGGCCTCGGAACTGGACGAGGACCACCGCGCGCTGCTGGACCGCTACGTCCGCGCCTTCGAGGCGTACGACATGGCGGGCCTCGCCGCGCTGCTGCACGAGGACGTCACGCTCAACATGCCGCCGTTCGCGATGTGGCTGCGCGGGCGGGACGAGATCCGCGCGTGGATGCTGGGCCCCGGACACGGCTGTCGCGGCTCCCGGCTGCTTCCGGTGACGGCCAACGGCGGCCCGGCCTTCGGGCAGTACCGGCCGAGCCCGGCCGGCGGGCACGAGCCGTGGGCGCTGATCGTCCCGGAGGTGTCAGGGGGCCGGTTCACCGGCTTCACCAACTTCCTGGACACCGACGTGCTCTTCCCGCTCTTCGGCCTCCCGCCCCGGCTGGAAGCCGAGGCCGAGGCCGCGTCCGGGGCCGAAGCCGAGTCGGGGGCCGAGCCCCACGCCGCGCCGGTCACGGGCTTCGTCTCCGTCGCCGAGTAGCTCGGCGAGGTCCAGGGGGTCGGTCGCCCCCGGCAGCAGTGCCGAGAGGCCGCTGAACGCCAGCAGTTCGCGCAGCGGACCGCCGGCGTTCAGCAGCACCACGGCCACCCCCTGCCGGGCGGCGGCCAGCCGCAGCCGGGCGAGCGCGTCGACGACGGCCAGGTCGGGGGTGGTGAGCGCGCCCAGGTCGCAGGTCAGTACGGGGCCGCCCGGTGTGGTCTCCACAGTGTCCATACCGATAGGACCGCCGGGGCGGCTCCGACTCATCGGTCGGGCGGCTGAGCGGGTGGCCGGGCGGACGGCTGAGCAGGTGGCCGGGCGGGTGGCAGAGTGGGGGCGACCGAACCGACCTGCCCAGGAGGAGCACCGTGACCGCTGAGCCCCTGAAGTCCCGCGAGGAGTGGCTGGCCTCCCTGCCCCGGATCTACGCGGCGGCGGGCTGCCTGCTGCGGGACGAGTCGGGCCGGATCCTGATCGTGAAGGCCGGGTACCGCGAGCACTGGCAGTTCCCGGGCGGCACGATCGACCTCGGGGAGGGCCCGGTCGAGTGCGCCGCGCGGGAGCTGACGGAGGAGACCGGCATCGTCCAGGCGGCCGGCGCGCTGCTGGCCATCTCCTGGACCCATGCCTCGGCCGAACTCGACCACCCCGCGCAGCACTTCATGTTCGACTTCGGCACCGTCCCGGACGGCACCCCCGTGACCGTCCCGGCCGGTGAACTGGACGACTACCGCTGGGCGTCGATCGAGGACGCCCTGGAACTGCTCGGCCCGGCCCGGTCGGCCCGGCTGCGGGCGGCACTGGAGGCGCTGGACCCGACCGGGGACGGTCGGGTCCGGATCGTCACCACCCACGTCTCCGGGTTCTGAGCGGGGGCGATCCGTGCCGGAGCGCCCTGCGCCGAGGCGTTCCGCGCGGCGGCCGCGGGCGGAAGTGCCCTGCTCCGGACGGGGGTTCCGTCCGGAGCAGGGCGTCGGGCCTCACTGCGGGGGCTCGGACTCCGGGTTCCGGGCGGCGATGATGGCGGCGATCGTCTCGGCGACGAAGGTCTCCGTCTCGGCCTTGTCCACGTTCAGCCCGGCCAGCACGCCCTGGCCGTTCTCCAGCTCCAGCAGCGCGAGCAGGATGTGCTCGGTGCCGACGTAGTTGTGCCCGAGCTTGAGCGCCTCCCGGAAGGACAGCTCCACGACCTTCTTGCCCTGGGCGTCGTACGGGATCAGGGCGGGCACCGTCTGCTCGACGGCGGTCGGCAGCGCGGCGGTGGCCGCCGTGCGGACGGCCTGCGGGGTGACGCCCTGGGCGGCGAGCGCCTTGACCGCGATGCCCTCGGGCTCGGCGAGCAGGCCGAGCAGCAGGTGTTCCGCGGTGATCTCGGCGTTGTTCGCCTTGCGGGCCTCCTCCTGCGAGGCCACCACGACCTTGCGGGCCCGGGGCGTGAACCGGCTGAAGCCCTGGCTCACGTCGAGGTCGTTCGGGGTGCCCGGGTCCTTGGGGACGAAGCGCTTCTGGGCGGCCTGCTTGCTGACGCCCATGCTGCGGCCGATGTCGGTCCAGGACGCGCCGGAGCGGCGGGCCTGGTCGACGAAGTGGCCGATGAGGTGGTCGGCGAGGTCGCCGAGGTGGTCGGCGGCGATGACCGCGTCGGAGAGCTGGTCGAGCGCGTCGACGTGGACCTTCTTGATCGCGGCGATCAGGTCGTCGAGGCGCAACGGAGTGGTGTTGGGAACAACGGGATTCTCCATGCGTCAACCGTAGGTTGTCGACCCGGGGGTCGTCAACCATCAGTTGACGATGATCGCGGAGAACTCGGCGGCCCGTGCTACCCGGCGGGCAGCAGCCGCTCCCGGACGGCGGCGATCGATTCGGGCGCGACGCCCGCCGCGAGCAGGTAGCCGACCGGATCGAACCCGTCGAGCGCGTCGGCCAAGGCGGCCTCGGCGGTGGTCCCGGCCTCGGCGAGCACCGCGTCGATCCGGCGGTACGGGTCCGGCAGGCCCAGCATCCCGTACAGCGGGCGGATGTTGGGGCCGCTCAGCAGGTAGTCCTCGGCGATCGAGGCCCGTTCGACCCCGGCCAGGGCGAGCAGCAGTACGGCGGCCAGGCCGGTGCGGTCACGGCCGGCGCCGCAGTGCACGACCACGCCGCCGGGGCGGGCTCCGGCGATCGCGGAGACCAGCGCGGCGGCGGCGTGCGGGCAGTGGTCCAGGTACGGGCGGAGCGCGAGCGGGGTGCCGTCCAGCCGGCCGTGAGCCTCCCACCAGTCGGGGCCGGCCAGTTCGTCCAGCGGGACGCGGAGCAGTTCGACGTCCTCGGGGAGCGGGAGGAGCGGCCGGTACTCCTCGGTGTTGCGCAGGTCGACGACGGTGCGGACCCCGTGGTCGAGGAGGGCGTCCCAGCCCTCGGCGGTGAGGCGGTCCAGGTTGTCCGCCCGGACTATCGCACTGCGGGCGGTGGGCCGGCCGGAGGCGGTGGGCAGCCCGCCCAGGTCGCGGACGTTCAGGCAGCCGTCCCAGACGAGCGTGCGGTCCTCGGTCCTGCTCGGCGCGTGCGTCGTCCGGTTCATGGGGCTCCCCGTTTCCTCGTCAGGGGTCCCGTTACCCCGTCGTTATGTAACGACTCCCGGGAGATCCGGATGGTTCCTCGCCGTTCGAGCCCTGGGAACCGGCTGTTCAGGGCGTGGCGGCCCGGCCGTTCAGGGGTGGCGGCCCGGATGGGGGCGGCGGGCCGGTGGCCGGGGCGGGTGGTCGGGCCGGATGGGCGGGCCGGGGTGGGGCGAACCGGGTGGTCAGGCGGCGGTCGGGGCCTCGGCCTCGGCGCGGACCAGCCGCTCCATCGGGTCGGTCGCGATCCGGCCGAACACCGAGCCGGCCACGATCGCGCCGATCAGCAGGACGGTGGACAGCCAGGCCATGGTCGACACCGGCAGGGTGAAGGCGCCGACCACCCGGGCCACGCACTCGGCCAGCAGGGCGGTGCCCCAGACGCCCGCGAACAGGCGCTCGTGGCGGCGGAAGGCCCGCGAGCCGGCCGCCCGGCCCTCGACCAGCCGGTGCCAGGCGGCGGTGCGCTCCCGCCGGCCCTTGGTGAGGAAGGGCATCAGCATCGGGGTCATCACCGACCGGCCGATCAGGCCGGAGACCAGGATCGCCAGCGCCACGGTGCCGCTCAGTCCGCCGTCCTTGGCGATCATCAGCCGGGCGTCGCCGGTGACGAAGGTCAGTGCCAGGCCCGCCAGGTTGACGGTCAGCATCAGGGCGGCCCACAGGTTGAGCCTGCGCTCGCCCAGCAGGCCGAGGATCGTCCGGGCGGCCGGGAAGGCGCTGCTCCAGGCCAGCGCGGCGAACTCGCTCAGGCCGAAGGCCGAGTGCAGCAGGTAGTAGCCGGCCAGCGGGGCGGCCACGTCGAGGGCGAGCGGGCGGAGCCCGGAGGCCATCGGGCTGGGCGCCCCGGCGTGAGCGGCGCCCGCGGTGGCGGTGCTGGTGGCGGCGGTGCTGGTGGCAGCGGCGCTGACGGTCTGGCTCACGGTGGTTCCTCCCCGACTGGTGGCCGCGGGCCGCTGCCCGCGTCGTGCCTCCAGTCTTTCCGTCCGACCCTCCGTCAGAGCAGTGCCGTCCGTTGCCTCATCCGCGTGACAGTTGTCATGGTGCGCGCCGTGACACCGGCTCCGACCTGCGGTTCCTTGCCTCTCGGCGGGGGGCTACTCCCAGTCGGGGAAGGCCCACAGCTCGCGGCCCAGGGTGTCCAGGCAGCGGACGGTGCCGAAGCGCTCGTCCCCGGCGGACAGGAAGCCCCGCGCGACGCCGTCCAGGACGGTCCGGGCGACGCGGTCGCCCCGGGTCCAGGCGCCGGTCAGCACCAGCGCCTTGTCGGCCAGCTCGGCCCGCTGCACCCGGGCCACCGCGGCGGTCAGCAGCGCGGCGTTGACCGCCTCCAGTTCGGCGGGGAGGAGGTAGGTCTCCCCGGCGGGGGCGCGGTCCGCCTCGGCCCGGCGCCGCAGTTCCGGCAGGCCGTAGTGGCGGACGGCGGCGACGGCGTCGTCCAGCGGGAGCCACCGGCGCGGCCCGGGCAGCACCTCCCACCAGACGTCCTCCCCGACCGGCAGCACCTCGCCGATCCGGGCCCGCCAGGTCTCGATGCCGTAGCGGGTGCGCGGATCGGGCCGGTGGCCGGGGAGGTCCATGACGGTCCAGTCGGTGCGGCGGACCACGCTGAGGTCGAAGGTGAAGGACACCCGGTCGGCGGCGGGGCGCTCGACCACGCCGAGCAGCAGCCAGTGGGACTCGTCCGGCAGGCTGAAGGTCCGGCGCCACCCGGTGAGGCCCAGGGCGCGCAGCGCGGGCGCGAGGTGCTCGCGCAGGCCCTCCGCGTGGAGCTCGTGGGCGGTCGTCATCGTGCTCTTTCCCTGCCGGTCGGTCGTGTGGGTTCGTGCATGCGGGTCGTGCCGGTCGGTCGGGTCGGTCGTTCGTACGGTCCGGTCGTTCGTGCGGTCCGGTCGTCCGGCCGGTCGTGGGTGCCGGTCCTCCCGCTGATCGGGCCGCCGGTGGTGGCCCCCGTCGTCGACGGCCCCCGGTCGGTGCTGGTCCCCGGCGGGACGGCTCAAACCAGGCAGGGTCGTGCGTCCGGGGCCCACAGGGGTCGTGCGTGTGCCATCGGTCACGGCGGGAGTGCGGCGGCGGGCCGGACGCGGCGGCGGACCCGGCGTCCGGCGCACATCGGCGGCCGGACTGCTTCGCCTACCGACAACCTAGGCGGGGCGGGTCCCGCCGGGCCGTGGGCGAACGGCAGCAGTCCCCGGGACCTTGGCCCCGGCCGGGCCGGTCCTTCGGCCGGCGCCGAAGTGGTCGCCCGAATGGCGCATCATGTGGGGGGTGCAGAGTGCAGAGCGCCCCGGAGCGGGCACCGACCGCCCCGTCGGCCGGTCCGGACCAGTACCACCCGCCGACCCGCCACCGGGCCCGGCCCCCGTTCCCCCCGACCTGACCGAGGCGGTCCGGAACGCGCAGGGCGGGGACGAGGAGGCGTTCCGGCTGCTGTTCCGGACCGTCCAGCCGGCCCTCCTGCGCTACCTGCGGGTCCTGGTCGGCGGCCGGCCGGAGGACGTGCAGGACGCCGAGGACATCGCCTCCGAGACCTGGCTGCAGATCGCCCGCGACCTGCACGGCTTCTCCGGCGACGGGGACGGCTTCCGCGGCTGGGCCGCCACCATCGCCCGCCACCGCGCCCTCGACCACCTGCGCGCCCGCCGCCGCCGTCCGGTCACCGACCTGCCCTTCGAGCAGCTGGTCGAACTGGCGGCGGGCGACGACACCGCGCGGGCGGCGCTGACCACGGTCGGCACCGCGGACGCGCTGGCCCTGATCTCCCGGCTGCCGCGCGACCAGGCCGAGGCCGTGCTGCTCCGGGTGGTCATGGAACTGGACGCGGAGAGCGCCGCCCGGGTGCTCGGCAAGCGGGCCGGCACCGTCCGGATGGCCGCCCACCGGGGGTTGCGGCGGCTGGCCAAGCTGGTCGAACCGCTGGGGTCCGGGGTCGGCATCCCGGCCGCCCGGGGTGGCGCGGCGGCGGCCGGAACCGGGGTCGGACCGGGCCCCGGAGCCTGCGGAGACGCCACCGGAGCGAGCGGGGGAGAGGCCGCCGGGCGACCCGCGGGGAAACCCGCGAAAAAAAGTTCTCCGCAGGGTGTGACAGAACACCGGGCCGCGACGCTGAAGGACATGAGATGAGCACCAACCGATCCCGTCGGATCGACCGTGATGCCGCCGAGCAGCTGCTCGGCGGTGCCGTGGGCGGCCCGTCGGCCGGGCAGGACGCCTCGCTCACCGGACCGGACGGCGGTCCCGGGCAGCTCGCCCGGGTGCTCGCCGCGGCCGCCGCCCCCGCGACGGCCGAGGAACTGGCTGGGGAGGAGGCCGCCCTGGCCGCGTTCCGGAAGGCGAGTCTCGCGCCCGAACCGACACCGACCCCCGTCCGGAGACGACCGATGGCAACCGCCGCGCTGGCCAGGGCCTTCAGCACGAAGGCCACCGCCGTCGTGCTCGGCACCACCGCGCTGTGCGGTGTGGCCGTCGCCGCCGGCACCGGCAACCTGCCGTCCGCGCTGGGCGGCGGTCCGTCCGCGCCGGAGCGCAGGCTCTCGGGCCAGGGCGCGGCCACCGGCTCCGCGTCGGGCCCGGCGGCCGCCGGGCCGTCCGTCGGCGTGGCCCCGTTCGGTGCCGTGGCGTCCGGCTCCGCCAGTCCGTCCGGCACCGCCTCCGCCGGACCGCAGGCGGTCGTCCCGTCCGACCCCGCGACGCCCGGCACCCCGTCGGTCGAGGGGCGCGGTGGCCGGTCGGCCGTCCCGCCCGCGCTGCTCGGCCTCTGCACCGGCTTCGCCGACCGTACGGCCAAGGGCGAGCGCCCGGCCCGGCTGACCGGCGAGGCGCTGTACGGCCCGCTGGTCGCGGCGGCCGGCGGCGCGGACCGGGTGGCGGACTACTGCGCGGCCGCGATCGGTGACGGGGACGGCGACCACCAGGGCGCCACCACCCCGGGCCGCGACCCGGCCCGAACCGGCACCGGTGCCGGTTCCGGAGCGAACGCCGGAGCCGGCAAGGGGAACACCGACGGCGGCCGGAACGGCGGCGGCAACGGGAGCGGCAACACCGGCGGCGGTGGCAACGGCGACGACACGGGCGGCACCGGTGCCAGGCCGGGCGGCAAGACCGGCGTGACCGTCGCGCCCGTACCGACCGCCCCCGCCACCCAGGACGTCCACCCGAGCAAGTCCGACCGGTCCGACGACGAACAGTCGGCCGCGAGGTAACCCCCAGAACTCCGGGTGGGCGGCGGGCGACTCCCCCCGGGCTCGGCGCCCACCCGGAACAGCACCACCCGCGGTACCAGCACCACCCGAAGACCCCGGGTGGCCGGTCGGCTCCCCCGTGCCCGCCGACCACCCGGCCGGCCCCGGCCGGACCGCTGGGCGCACCCCGGACGCGCCCGCCGGTCCGGCCGGCCCGGAAACGTGCGGCCCGCCCTCCCGCAGTCAGGGCGGG
>NZ_JBIAVL010000005.1:353349-503332 GCF_042894165.1 Kitasatospora sp. NPDC001547
GCCCCCCCCCCGCCGCGCGGGGCCCCCCCCCCCCCCCCCCCCCCGGCGCCCGCCCCCCCCCCCCCGCGGGCCCCCCCCCCCCCCCGGCCGCGGGCCCCCCCCACCCCCGTGCCGGCGGCCGGGGGACCGCTGCCCGGTCCCCCGACCGCCACCCTCCGCGCCCTCCGCCCCGGTCGGCCCGTTCGGCAGTGCGGCTATCGTGCACAGGTGCACGAGGCGGCCCGGAACCCCGGGCAGGGCACGTGAGGGGAGCTCCAGGTGATCGGACGGGCGCTGAACGGGCGTTACGAACTCGTCGGCATGCTGGGCGTCGGCGGCATGGCCACCGTCTGGCGCGGGGTGGACCGGGTGCTGGGACGCCAGGTGGCCGTCAAGGTCCTGAACGGCGGCCTCGCCGACGACCCCCGCTTCGCCGAGCGCTTCAGCCGGGAGGCCCAGCACGCGGCCATGCTGGTGCACCCGAGGATCGTCATGGTCTTCGACTCGGGCGTGGACCAGGGCACCCCGTTCATCGTCATGGAGCTGGTCAGCGGCCGTTCGCTGGCCGCACTGCTGGCGGAGCAGCGGACGCTGCCGGTGGAGCGCGCCGTCGGCATCGCGGCGGCGGTCTGCGAGGCGCTGTCGGTCGCGCACGCGGCCGGGCTGGTGCACCGGGACATCAAGCCCGGGAACATCATGATCACCGACGACGGCGGGGTGAAGGTCGTCGACTTCGGCATCGCCCGGGCCGGCTCCTCCAGCAACCTGACCCAGACCGCGAGCGTGCTCGGTACGGCCGCCTACCTCTCGCCCGAACAGGCCACCGCCTCGGCGCTGGACGGGCGGACGGACCTGTACGCGGTCGGCTGCGTGCTGACCGAGATGCTCACCGGCGCGACCCCGTTCACCGCCGATACCCCGGTGGCGATCGCCTTCAAGCACGTCAGCGAACAGCCGTTGCCGCCGTCCGTCCACCGCCCGGGCCTGCCGCCCGCGCTGGACGCGGCGGTGCTGCGGCTGCTGGCCAAGAACCCGGCCGACCGCCCGGCCGACGCGGCCGCCGCCCGGGCCGAACTCCTCGGCACCGTACCGGGCTTGATGGTCGGTGACCCGACGGCGGAGCTGCTCGCGAGCACGGCCGGGGCGGCTACCCGGCTGCTGCCGCCAGTGCCCCACGCGCCGGTGCCGAACCAGCAGCACACCACCGTCCTGCCGCCCCAGCCGCCGGCCGCCGCCACCTCGGTGATGGCGCCGGTCCCCGTCGCGGCGCCGGCTCCCGGTCCCGCGTCGGCATCCGCGCTGGCTCCCGCCCGGAGCCGCCGAAAGCCGCTGGTGCTCGGGGCGTTGGGCGTGGTGGGCCTGGCCGGCGTCGCCGCGCTGGCCCTCACCGCCTTCGACGAACCGGCCGGCCAGGCGGCCACCGCCAAGCCGGCCGCGGCCACCGCCCCGGCCTCCACGGCCGCCGCCGCTCCGACGCCGACCGCCACCGCGTCCTCCGCGGTGACCTCCGCCGCGCCCACCACCCCCTCGGCGGCCCCGGCGTCGACCCAGCCCGTCCCGCGCAACCAGCCCGCCGCGCTCCAGATCCAGTCCTTCCGCCAGGCGGTGGCCCAGGCGCACGTCGGCAAGGAGCGGGACAAGCAGACGGACCTGCTGAAGATCCTCGACACCGCCGCGGCACGCGTCAACGAGGGCAACCCGGACGACGCCGCCCAGGAGCTCAGGAGCGCCCAGAAGGTGGTCAGGGACCTGGGCAAGAAGCACGCCGTCGACGTCGCGACGTACGCCAGCTGGAACGCCAGGCTGTCGGCCCTGTTCGCCACCCTGCACACTGCCGCCGACCTCCAGGACGACTGACGGAGGGCCTGTTCCGGGGCGTTCCGGGTCCGTGCGCGCCCCTCGAAGGCCACAATGGCGCCATGCTGACGATCGGTTCCCTCGTCCTCGGTGTCTCCGACATGCGCCGCGCCGTCGCCTTCTGGACGGCCGCCCTCGACTGCGTCCCGCGCGGCGGCCTGGTCGAGGACGACTGGACGGTCCTCGTTCCCGCCGCGGGCCGCGGCGGCGTGCAACTCGCCCTGGGGCTCAGCGAGTCGCCCGTCCAGGAGCACCCGCGCGTACACCTCGACCTCTACGCGGGGGACGCCGCCGACCAGGCCGCCGAGGTCGAGCGCCTGCTCGCCCTCGGTGCGGAGCGGGTCGACTGGGACCGCTACCCCGAGGACCCGGACTTCGTGGTCCTCGCCGACACCGAGGGCAACCGCTTCTGCGTCATCGACACCAGCCGCTCCTGAACGCACAGTGCTGTCCACAGCCTGTGGACAGCACTGTGGGGTGGCCCGGCGTCCGGACGCGGGACGCGGGCGCCGGCCGGGTCGGCCCCTCGGGGGTCGGAGCGGTGCGGGCGCACGCCAAACGGCCCCTCGCGAGACGAGGGGCCGTTGGAGCGCGACGGAGCGCGATGCGGCGCGAGGCGGAACGCGGCAGGGCGGCGTCCCCGCGCGGCGGCGCCTGCTACTTGGCGGCCGTGAGGGGCTTGCGGGCCCGGGTCAGCAGGGAGACGCCGGGCAGCTTCTTGACCGGCAGGTAGCGCTCGGCGGCGATCACCGTGCTCAGCGCCTTGTTGACGAGGGGCGGAACGTCGTCCAGGTCGCTGCCGGTGCTCTTCTTCCGGCGCCAGGCGGCGGCCGGGCGCAGCAGCACGTTCCAGCTGTCCAGGGTCTCCATGGTGAAGCCGCTGTCGACGACCACCTCGCGCAGGGTGCTGCGGGTGTAGCGGCGGACGTGGCCGACCGCGACGTCGTGCGCCGACCAGAGCTTCATGTCGCTCGGCACCGCGATGAGGGCGACCCCGCCCGGGCGCAGCACCCGGTGGATCTCGGCCATCGCCGCGTCGTCCTCCTCGATGTGCTCCAGCACGTCGAAGGCGACCACCAGGTCGACCGCGCCGTCGGCGACGGGGAGCTTGCGGGCGTCGGCCCGCATCACGGCGAGTCCGCGGTCGCGGGCCACCTCGGCGCCCTCCGCCCCGTACTCGACCGCGATCGGCTTCCAACCGTGCGCCCGCAGGACCCGGGTGTTGCCCCCGCCCGCGGCGCCGATGTCCAGGGCGGTGCCCGCCTTGCTGAACTTGGCGAGCTCCCGCGCCAGCAGTATCCGCCGCTCCTTGTACCACCAGTGCCGGTCCTCGAGCTCGGCGAGCTTGCGCACCTCGTGGCCTTCCACGGATCCTCCCGGACTTCTTGGTCTCCCTGGCCGCCCGCGGAACGCATCGTCCGATCGACCGAGCACATGAGAATTTCGTGAGGCCACTCTACGGGTACCGCGTCGCCGCGGATCAGAACGGCCCGGGCGGCCGTACCGCGGTGCGGGCCGGGTGCCGGCGGCCGGCCCGGAGCCCTCGGCCGTGCGCCGGGCCGTCCGCCAACTCGCTGTCGAGCAAAACCCTTTGATGGCGGGCTGGCGAAGAATGTGGCCGAGCTGCTCCGGTCGGGTGGCGCTCAGTCCTGCCCGCGGATCCTCCGCTCGACGTTCCCGCGGATCGCCCGGGACGCCGTCCCGGCGGCCGCCGCCAGGAACACGAAGTTGTACCCGATCTGGAGCGTCACCACGAGCCGCGCCGTCTGCCCCTCCGGGGTGATGTCCCCGTACCCCACCGTCGCCATCGTCACGACCGTGAAGTACAGCGCGTCCAGCCGGGTCTCCAGCCCGGCGAACTCCGCCCTGTGCGCGCCCAGTACGTAGTACGTGCCCGCGAAGACGGTCAGCGCCAGGATGATCAGGAAGACCAGCCAGACCACCGGCCGCCTGGCGGTGCCCCGCAGCACTCCGACGATCTTGGCCAGCATCAGCCAGCTCATCCCGACCAGCGCCCCCGCGAAGACCAGCCAGCTCACCAGCGGCCGGCGCTCGCCCAGCCATTCCAGCGGCAGCGTGAAGTACCCGGCCATCAGCAGCGCGGACGCGCCGATCAGCCAGAACCAGGCCCTCAGGTCGGCCGGCGGCAGCGGTTTCCCGGACATCCCGCCCAGCCTGCCCGCCGCTGCCGCCGCCCGCCCGTCGAACTGCTCCGCTCAGGCCGGCCCGCGCTGGACGTCCGGTACCGCCGGCCGTATCCGGTTCGGGGCCCGCTCCTGGTCGTCAGGCCGGACACGTGGGTCTTCACCGAATGTCACCCCAGGTGTCTCCGCCCGGCGATCTCCGTGTTGGACGACCCGTCGGCGAGGTGCCCCAGCACCTCTCCCTCCCGCTCGGTGGAGGGCACTCGGCCCGGCCCGCCCAGCAGCTCCGGCGGGCAAAGCGGCTGACGGAGCGATGGACGGTGCGGTCGACGGGAGCGGTCACGGAGGGCGCCGGAACGCGGGAGAGCCCCTGGTGGTTCACCAGGGGCTCTCCGGAGAAGACGGGGACTCAGGCGGTCGTCTCGGGCCGCTTGGTCTCGGTGGCCTTGGTCACGTTGGTCGGCGTGACGGCGGCCGGGCGGTCGGCGCTCTGCTGCGGAGCGGCGGTGCTCTGCGCGGTGCCCGCCGCGGCGTCCGCCGGAGTGTCGTCCTCGCGCATGGCCTTCGTCTCGGCCTTCAGGATGCGCATGGACTTGCCCAGACCACGGGCCATCTCGGGCAGCTTCTTCGATCCGAACAGCAGGATGACGACCGCCAGCACCACGAGAATGTGCCAGGGCTCAAGACCGTTACGCAGCATCCCTGGCCACCGGTCCCTTCTTGTCTCTAGGGTCATGGCGGGCGTTGGCGCCCGTGCTGGCCAGTATGCCTGGCCCTTACGGCGAACGGATACACCAGCCGGGAAACGCTGGCCAAAAACCAGGTGCCGTTCGGGCGGATCGCGAGCAACGCGACGTCCGAACGGCCGAATCCGGGTGCCGAAGCTCACACCCGCCGACCGTGGCCCGTGCGCTCGGTGGACGAACGGCGCGGGCCCGGGCGCTCAGCGGGGCCGGCGCGCCAGCAGGTAGCCGCGGCGGGTGGCGGCCTCCTCGGGCAGGCTCTCCCGTTCCAGCCGGGCCTCGACGGTGAACCCGGCCCCGGTGAGGTGGGCGGCGACGGTGTCGGCCTCCAGGAAGTGGAAGTCCACGTCGACCGGGTGGCCCCACCACTCCTCCATCCGCCGCACCTCGGAACCCAGGTGGAAGGAGACCAGCAGCACCCCGCCGGGCCGCAGCACCCGGCGCATCTCGGCGAAGGCGGGGGTCAGCTCCGCCGGCTCCAGGTGGATCACCGAATAGAGCGCCACGGCGGCGGCGAACTCCCCGTCGGCGGCGGGCAGCGCCAGCAGGTCCCCGGCGCGGAAGACGGCCCCGGGCTGCTCGCGCCGGGCCAGCTCGACCATCCGGGGCGAGAGGTCGATCCCGACGACCCGCGCGCCCTGCTCGGCCAGCCACCCGGCCACGTGCCCGGGGCCGCACCCCAGGTCCGCCACCGGCCCGCCGGCCGCCTCCTCGACGACCACCCGGAGCAGCGCCCGGTCGACCGGCTTGTGCGCCAGCTCGCCCCCGATCCGCCCCAGGTACTCCTCGGCCACCGTGTCGTAACTCCCGCGTACCCGCCCGTGGTCAGCACCCATGCCGCCACCCTGGCACGCCGGACCGCCCCGGTGCCCGCCGTTCCGGGCCCGCACACCGCATGTGCGCCAGGCCCACCCACTCCCGCCGCGCGGCCGGCCACTCCACGGCCCGCCGCGCTGCCGCCCGGCCGGGGACGGCGGAGAGCCCCGGCCCGGGACGGCGGAGAGCCCCCGCCCGGGGTGGACGGGGGCTCTCGATGACTCGCGTGGATCGGGCCGGGACGGGTCAGGCCGCGACGGCCTCCGGGGCGGGAGCGGGTGCGGGGGCGGCGGCCGGGAGGTGACGCATCAGGCGGTAGGCCAGGACCGCGGCGCCCAGGGTGGCGACCAGCCCGACCACGGCCGCGACGTGCAGGCCGTCGGTGAAGGCGGTGCGGGCGGTCTCCAGCAGGTCGGTGCCGAGCCGACCGGGCAGCTGGGCGGCGACGGTGACCGCGCCGCCGAGGGTGTCCTGGGCGGCCGTGGCGGCCTCGCCGTCGAGCCCGGCCGGCAGGGCGCCGTCCAGCCGGTGGCGGTAGACCGCGGCGCCGGCCGCGCCGAGCAGGGCGATGCCGAGCGAGCTGCCGAGCTCGACGGCCGTCTCGGAGGTGGCGGAGGCGGCGCCGGCCTGCTCGACCGGGGCGGCGGAGACGACCATCTCGGCGGTCATCGTCATGGTGCCGACCGTCCCGGCGGCCAGCACGCCGGCCGCGGTGAGGACGAGCGGCAGCGGGGAGTGCGCGCCGACCCGGGTCATCATCGCGAAGCCCACCGAGCCGACCAGGAAGCCGCCGCCCATCAGCACCGCCGGGCGGACCTTCCCGGCCAGCGCCGAGCTGATCCCGACCGCCGCGCCGATGCCCACGCTCGGCACCAGCGACCAGAGCGAGGCGGTCAGCGGGCTCATGCCCTTGACCAGCTGGAGGTACTGCGAGGTGAAGAGGGTGAAGCCCATCATCGCGAACATCGCGACGGTGTTGACGCTGATCGCGCCGCTGAAGGTGCGGATCCGGAACAGGCCCAGGTCGATCAGCGGGTTCGCGGCGGTGCGCTGGCGCCGCACGAAGGCGCCGGCCAGCAGCAGTCCGGTGGCGACGGCGACTACGGGCAGCGGGCTCCAGCCCTCGACGGAGACCGTCTTGACGCCGTAGACCAGCGGCAGGACCGCGGCCAGCGAGAGCGCGGCGCCGAGCAGGTCGAAGCGGCCGGCGCGGGCGGCGGAGCGGTACTCGGGGAGCAGGACGGGCGCGGTCAGCAGCACCAGGGCCATCACCGGGACGGCGAGCAGGAAGGCCGAGCCCCACCAGTAGTGCTCCAGCAGCAGGCCGCCGGCGACCGGGCCGAGGGTGGCCCCGGCGGTGAGGATGCCGCCCCAGGCGCCGAGCGCGATCTGCCGCTGCTTGGGGTCGTGGAACATGGTGCGGATCAGCGCGAGGGTCGAGGGCATCACGGTGGCCCCGGCGGCGCCGAGGGCGGCCCGGGCCGCGATCAGCTGCCCGGCGTCGTGCGACCAGGCGGCCAGCAGCGAGGCGCCCGCGAACCCGGCGGCGCCGATCATCAGCAGTCGGCGGCGGCCGATCCGGTCGCCCAGCGCGCCCATCGTGATGAGCAGTCCGGCCAGGACGAACGAGTACATGTCCATGATCCACAGCTGTTGGGTGCCGCTCGGCGCCAGCGTGGTGGAGATGTAGGGGACGGCGAAGAAGAGCACGCCCATGTCCATGGTGAGGACGAGGGTCGGGAGCAGGAGGACGGCCAGGCCGATCCATTCGCGACGGCCTGCGCGGCCGGTGGTTGCGGTCATGGGCAAGACCGTACGGATGAGTCAGACGCTTGTCTAGTACATATGTGTAAATCGCTCGTGCAAGACGAACGCATCAGACGGTCGTGCGAGACATTCGTCCAGTACTTCCGTAGGATCGGGGCATGGGAAACCGCGAAGACCTGATGGCCGGTGCCAAGACCTGCCTGTACGAGAAGGGCTACGGGCGCACCACCGCCCGTGACATCGCGACCGCCTCCGGGGTGAGCCTGGCCGCGATCGGCTACCACTTCGGCTCGAAGGAGGCGCTGCTCAACGCGGCGATGATCGAGGCGATCGGGGAGATGGGGGACGCCCTGGGCGCGGTGGTGATCGCCGCCAACCAGGTGTCGGACGACCCGGAGGTGCGCTTCGCGGCCGTCTGGGACGGCCTGCGGGACGTCTTCGTCACGCACCGCGGGCTCTGGGCGGCCCAGTTCGAGGCGCTCGCCCAGGCCGGGCACGCCCCCGACCTGGCGCAGGCCTTCGCGGCGGCCCAGAAGGAGGGCCGGCTCGGGCTGGCCGCGCTGTTCCAGGGGCTGCCGGAGGTGCCGGACACCGCGGAGGAGGTCGCCCGCGGGTCCTTCTACCAGACCCTGCTGGCCGGGTACTGCGCCCAGTGGCTGGCCGCACCCGAACTCGCGCCCAGCGGGCAGGAGTTCCTGCGCGGACTGCGGCTGGTCTGCGACAGCGTCCTCAACCCCGTGGAGGCCGCGCCCGCTACGCGGTGACCGCGGTCAGCAGCACCACCGAGTCGACGTGCGCCAGCAGCCCGTGCCGCTCCTGCGGAACGGGCTCCAGGCGGCCGGCCGCCAGCTCCAGCCGCCGACCGGCGATGGTCAGCGAGACCCGGCCGCGCAGCACCTGGACGCTGCCCGCGGTGGGCGGGTTGTGCTCGTCCAGCGCGGTGCCCGCGGTCAGCGCGATCACGGTCTGCCGCAGGATCCCGTCGTGCAGGACCAGATGGGCGCTGCGCCCGTGCGGGCTCTCGGCCGCCAGGGCGGCGTGCTCCACGGCGAGCTGTTCGAGATCGGGCATCGCGCCTCCTCCTCGCTCCGCGGGCGCTCCGTGTGCCCAGGGTCGCGGACGCCCGGGCGGCCCGCACCCGGAGGCGCCGGTGCCGTCCGGCGCGTGCGGGCCCCGGGGCGATGGCGCCGGCGTGGGCGGGCCGGAGCCGTGCGACGTGGGCCGGGCCGTCCCATCCGAGCAGCCCGAGGTGCAGGCCCCGCCGACTGCCCGCATCGTGGAGGCATGGCGACCAACCAGAGAATCTTCAGCGGGTTCCAGGTCAACCGCTCGCTGCTGGCCGGCGGCGCGGTGCTCACCGCGATCGGCACGGCGCTCAGTGCGGCCGGGGCGACGATGGTCTGCGTGGCGCTGGTCACCGCGGGCCGCGGCTGGCTGCGCGGCCTGGAGACCCCGCCGACCGCCCTCGCCCAACGGGCCCTGCACGAGGCACGGGTGGCGTCCACGGCCGGCTGGGAGGCCTGGCGCACCGAGCACGGCTCGCCCAACTAGGCGGGCCCGACAGGGCCGGGCCCGACACGGCCGGGTCCGACACGGGCGGCCCCGGCAGGGCGGGCCCAAGGGCTCGCCCCGCCGTCTCCCCGGCGACCCGAACGGGCCTACAGCCCGAGCGACTTGGCGATGATGCTGCGCATGACCTCGCTGGTGCCGCCGTAGATCCGGAACACCCGGTTGTCGGTGTAGAGCCGGGCGATCGGGTACTCCAGGATGTAGCCGTAACCACCGTGCAGCTGCAGGCACTTGTCGATCACGGTGGAGGCCGACTCGGTGCAGAACAGCTTCGCCGCGGCGGCGTCCGCGACGGTCAGCTCGCCGTCCTGGTACAGCTCCAGCGCCCGGTCCACCATCGACTGCTGCGCCACCACCTGGGCCTCGCAGTCGGCCAGGGTGAACTTGGTGTTCTGGAACTCGGCCACCGCCTTGCCGAACACCTTGCGGTCCTTGACGTACTGCACCGCGAACCGCACCGCCGCCGCGGCCGCCGCGTACGCGCCGACGGCGATCGCCAGCCGCTCCTGCACCAGGTTGTGGGTCAGGTAGGAGAAGGCCCGGCCCTCCTCGCCGAGCAGGTTCTCCACCGGCACCCGGACGTCGCTGAACGCCAGCTCGGCGGTGTCCGAGGTGCGCAGGCCGATCTTCTGGAGCTTGCGGCCGACGGTGTAGCCCTCGGAGGTGGTGTCCACGCAGAGGATGGACAGCCCGGCCCGGCGGTTGTCCGGGTCGTAGGGGGCGGTGCGGCAGACCACCAGGACCAGGTCGGCCAGCACGCCGCCGGTGATGAAGGTCTTGGCGCCGTTCAGGACGTAGTGGGTGCCGTCCTCGGAGAGCCGCGCGGTGGTGGTGATGCCCGCGAGGTCGGAGCCGGCGCCCGGCTCGGTCATCGCGATCGCGGTCATGATGTCGCCGGAGACGAAGCCGGGCAGCCAGCGACGCTTCTGCTCCTCGTTCGCGTACTCCAGCAGGTACGGCAGCACCAGGCCGGTGTGCACGCCGGAGGACCCGAAGCTCACGCCCGCCCGGGCGGTCTCCTCGGCGATCACCGCCTGGTACTTGAATCCGCTCTCGCCCGCGCCGCCGTACTCCTCCGGCACCTCGATGCCGTAGACGCCGAGCGCGCCGAGCTGCCGGTAGAAGTCGCGCGGCGGGTGGCCGTCGGCCTCCCAGCTCTCGTAGACCGGGACGACCTCGTTGGCGATGAAGTCCCGGATGGTCTCCCGGAAGGCCTCGTGGTCCTCGTTGAACACGGTGCGGCGCACGGCGGCGCTCCCTTCGACGGCACCGGCCGGGGCTGCCGGCCGGGGCGGAACATGCCTGGTGATGGCCCCACAAGTTAATCCGGGGTAGCTTCGGCTGTCCAGAGTCGGCCAGGGGCAAGAACGCCGTGCGGAGTACGGCCGGTGGGGGTGCGAAGTGAATCCTTGCTAGCCTTCCGTCGACGCCGGCCCAGGCCGGTCCCGGCGTCGCTCCGGTGCCGCCCCGGTACCGGCGCCCGGTACCGGCCAGGCACCCGGCCGAAGGGGAGGGAGGCTCGTCATGGTGGTCCGACGGCCGCCCGGGCGGCGCGCCCAGATCCTGGCCGTGGCCGCCGACCGCTTCCACCGGAGCGGCTACCACCAGGTCTCGATGACCGAGGTCGCCGCCGGCGTCGGCATCACCGCGCCCGCGCTCTACCGGCACTTCCGGGGCAAGCCCGAACTGCTCGACCGCGCCGTCCGGTTGGGCCTGGACGCGCTCGCCGAAGGCCTGCGTCCGGCCCGCACCACCGCCGACCTCGGTGCCGCGCTGGCCGCCGTCGCGGTCGGCCACCGCCCGCTCGGCACCCTGGTGCAGCGCGACGCCCGGCTGCTGCCGCCGGCCCGGCGGGCGGCGCTGCGCCGCGAACTGCGCGCCGACGTCGCCCTGATGGTCGCGGTGCTGCGCGCGGAACGGCCGGAACTCGCGGACGGGGACGCCGAATTGCTGTGCTGGTCGGCACTGTCGGCCTGCGCCGGTCTCTCCTACCAGTCGGCGGCGCCGCAGCCCCGACGGGCCGAGGCGCTGCTGCGCGAGCTGGTCGCGGCCGTCCTCGCGGTCTCCCTGGACGGTACGGCCGCGGGGCCAGTCGTCGTACCGGCGCCGGGGGCCAGGCCGCGGGCGCGCCGGGAGGAACTGCTCGCGGCGGCCGTGCGGCTGTTCCACCAGCGCGGTTTCGACAACGTCAGCACCGACCAGCTCGGCGCCGCCGTCGGCATCTCCGGGCCCAGCGTGTACCGGCACTTCGACAGCAAGGCCGAGCTGCTCGCCGCCTCGCTGGTGCGCAGCCGGGAGCGGCTCTGGCACGAGGTGGACGGCGCGATCGCGGCCGCCGCCGGGCCCGGGGCGGCGCTCGGGGCCGGGCTGGGCGCGTACGTCGGCTTCGCGCTGCGCAACGGGGACTACCTGGGCGCGATGCTCAGCGAGACGGAGCGGCTGGCCCCGCCCGACCGCCGGGCCGCGGTGGACTTCCGGCGGGACTTCCTGCGCACCTGGGTCGGGCTGCTGCGGCAGGTGCACCCGGACTGCGACCCGGCGGCCGCCCGGATCCGGGTGCACGCGCTGTTCGCGCTGGTCAACGACGGGGTGCGGAACCGCCCGCACAGCGCCCGGCCGGACCTGGGGGACTGCCTGCTGCGGCTCGGCCGGGCGGTGCTGGGGATCCCCGGGGACGGGCCCGGCTAGCGGACCGGGCGGGGGGCCTGGGCGCCGGCGTCGCCGTTGCCGTTGTCCTGGAGGACGCCGACGTTCCCGCTGTTGCCCGTCACCGCGACGCCGTTGTGCTGGTTGCTAGCGCCCGAACCGGTGGCCGTCTGCTGGGTGCCGACCACGTTGCCGTGGACGTCGCCGATGATGTTGCCGGAGCCGGCGTTGTTCACCGCGCTGCCGTTGGAGCGGTCGATCGCACCGGCGCCGTCGTCGGCGTGCGCGGTGGCGGCACCGAGACCGGCGAGGAGGAACGCCCCGAGGGCGGTGACGGCGGCGGCTGTGCGAATACGGGACACGCTGGTCTCCTGAACTGGACGTGCGAATGGTGGCGTCGTCCGGAGTGGCCGCTCCGGGGCGCCAAGGCCTGACGTCGCGGCTTCAGCATTCACCAGTGGGGTGGACGAACTCCACCGGACGGATGGCAATTCCCCCGATGGTGGAGGGCTGGTCAATGAGGAGCTGACCGCATTCCGTCATTCCCCGTCGTTCCCCGTCATTCGCCGGGGCGAGGTCCGGAAGAAAGAAATGGTCGCCGGATAGTCGCACTGGCACACTGGGGCCCCATGTCTGACGGTGCCCCGCCCGAGCCCACCCCCGCCGAGGAACTGCGCACGACCGAGGTCGATCTCGGCGGCCTGGTGAACGTCCTCGCCACCCACCTCTACTCCACCCCGCTGGTCGCCCTGCGCGAACTCGTCCAGAACGCGCACGACTCGCACACCCGCCGGCTCCTGGAGGACCCGGACGGCGACCACGACCCGCTGATCCGGGTGCGCGCCGACGCCGCCCGGCGGACCGTCGCCATCGAGGACACCGGCGCCGGCCTCACCGAGCCCGAGATCCACTCCTACCTGGCCACCGTCGGCACCGGCTACACCCGGATGCTGCGCGAGCTGACCGGCAACCAGGAGCTGATCGGCGCCTTCGGCCTGGGCTTCCTCTCCGCCTTCTCGGTCGCCGACGAGGTCACCGTCACCACCACCTCGCACCGCGAACCGCGGCTCGGCCACCGCTACCGCAGCCGCGGCGGCGAGCAGTACCGGGTCGAGCCGGTGCCCGCCCGGCCCCGCCCGGGCACGGTGGTCGAGCTGGCGCTCAAGGCCGAGCACGGCCACCTCGCCGACGAGGACGTCCTGCGCGACGTGCTCGGCCGCTACTGCGTGCTGCTGCCGATCCCGGTCTACGTCGGCGAGGACGACCAGCCGGTCAACTCCGTCGAGGTGCCCTGGCGGCAGGCCGTGGAGGGGGACCAGTACGCCGCCCGGATGCGCTTCGCCACCGCCTTCGGCCGCCGCTTCGAGCCGCTCACCGCCTTCCCGGTGCTGCCCGTCGAGGCGAAGGCCGAGGGGGAGGGGGCCGTCGGGGGCGGCACCGACGCGGTCGGCCTGCTCTGGGTCCAGGACGGCGGCACCTACGGCAGCAGCGACAACCGCGACCTCGCCGTCTACCTGCGCGGCATGCTGCTCGCCGAGGACGCCCGCGACCTGCTGCCCCGCTGGGCCGGGTTCATCGGCGGCGTGGTCGAGTCCAACCGGCTCACCCCCACCGCCAGCCGCGAGGACCTCCAGCGCGACGAGCACTACCACGCGCTCCGGCAGGCCCTCACCGACGCCATCGTGGACGGCCTGTACGAGACCGCCCGGATGCGGCCCGCCGCCTGGCGCCGCATTCTCACCCGGCACGGCAACGACCTGCTCGGAGCCGCGCTCTGCGACGAGCGGCTGTTCACCCTGCTCGCCGACGACGTCCCGGTGCCCACCTCGCAGGGCGACCTCACGGCCGGCGCGCTGCGCGCGGCGGGCGGCGGCGCGGTGCACGTCGCGCTCGGCAGCGGCGGCGGTTTCGAGGAGATGCTGTACCGGGCGATGCGGGTGCCGATCGCCCGCGGCGACCGCTACGCCGTCCTGCCGTTCCTGCGCCGCTACGCCCAGCTGCGCGGCTGCCGGGTGGTCGAGCTGGGCAGCGAGCAGGGCAACCGCGAGCTGTTCCGCGACCCGGAGCGCCCGCTGCCGGCGCACGAGTCGGCCTGGCTGGCCGGCGCCCTCGCCGACCCGGGCGAGCAGCTCGTCCCGGCCCGCTTCGACCCGCCCGGCCTGCCGCTGGTGCTGGTGCCGGACCGCGAGGCCGAGCTGAAGGCCCGGATCGAGGATGACCAGGCGGACGCCCGGATACCGTCCGCCGCCCTGCGGCTGGCCCGCGCCTTCACCGCCCGCACCGACGGCGGGGTCCGGGCCCGGCTGTACCTCAACCTGGCCAGTCCGGCGGTGCAGGACCTGCTGGCCGCCTACCGTGCCGGGCACACCGGCAGCGCGACCGCGGCCGGGCTGCTCCGCTCGATCAAGGTGATCATGGCCGCGGCCTCGTCCGGCCCGGCCGAGGGCGACCTCACCGCCGCGCTGGCCGGCATCGGCACCGCGGTCTCCGCCCTGACCGCCGCCGTCCCGGCCGGCCTGCCGGAGGTCCCGGACAGCCCCGGCGCCCTCTCGGAGGAGCCGTGACCGGCGGATTGTCAGTGGGGTGCGGTAGACAACTCATCAGCACGACGCAGGGGGAACGGACATGACCGCCGACATCTGGGCCTGGGTGCGCGACACCCACCGGCAGCTGGCCGAGGCCGGCCACCACCGGCTGGCCGACGCCATCGTCGAGCTGCCCGAGCACGCCACCGCGGGGCGCAACGAGCAGCTGGACGCGCTCTACCCGGAGGCGGTGGCCGCCGCCCGGGCCCTCGGGCTGCCCTGGGTCGAGGTCTACCTGCGGCACTGGCGGATGCAGAACCTGCTGAACAAGCGCCAGCAGGGCGAGGCGGTGCTTCCCGAGGCGGTCGACCTGCTGGACTTCGCGCACCGGGAGGAGACGGCGGGCTGCCCGCAGTCCGTCTGCGTGGTGCAGGACTTCGCCATCTGCCACGCCCGGGTCGACGGGCCGGGGTACGTGGCCGAGCGCCTCGCCGTGGTCGGCGAGACGCTGGACCGGATCGAGCCCGCCCGGGCCTGCTACGACTGCCTCTCCCGCGAGTACTCCGACGCGCTGGAGGACGACGGCCGGGCGGCCGAGGCGCTGGACTACCTGGACTCCGCGGCCAACCGGATGCGGGCGGCCGGCCAGCAGGTCTCGCTCCGCTTCCACCACGCCCGGGCCGGCACCCTGCACCTGCTGGGCCGGCACGAGGAGGTGCTGGAGCTGCTCGCGACGGCCGAGCGGGCCGAGCAGGCGCAGGGCCGCCGGCTGGACGAGCGCGACCAGCGCTGGGGCGCCCTGCTGAGGGCCCGCGCCCTCGCCTCGCTCGGCCGCACCGAGGAGGCGCTCGCCCTGCTGCCCGAGCGGGCCGAGGCCGACCGGCACGCGGACCTGCGCGGAGCCTGGACGCAGACGGTCGAGCTGCTGGTCGCGGCCGGCGTCCAGGAGAACGACGCCGAGCTGGGCGCCGTCCTGGCCGGCTGGGTCGGGTACCTGGACGGCGTCGGCGCACACCGCCCGTGCGTCGACCTGCTGCTGGCGGCGGGTCGGCTCGCGCTCGCCCGCGGCGCCCGCACGGTGGCGCTGACCCTCGCCGCGACCGGGGAGCGCAAGCTCACCCGGCTGCGGCGCACCGACGGCGTGTCGGAGCAGGTCGCGGCCCTGCGCGCGGCCGCCGAGGCACTGCCGGAGCCCGAGCTGCCCGTCCCGCCGGGCAGGCTGGCGGCGCACTTGGCCGAGCTCCGGGTGCCCTACGAGACCGGCGCCGACCTGCTCTCCGTCGCCCTGGACCGGTACCAGGGCGTGCAGGCCGGCGCCACCGAACTGGCGGTGCTCCTGGCGACGGTGCTGGGCGGCCTCGGCCACGCCCGGGCCGCGGCCGACGTGCTGTGGCGGTACCTGGAGGACGACCCGGAGGACCGCGAGCTGACCGGCGCGCTCGGCGAGATGCTGATCGACGCCCGGGACGCCGAGGGCATCCGCCGCCTCGCCGACCGGGTGGCCGTCTCCGCCCCGGCCGACGGGCACTGGATACGCGCCCGCTGGGCCGCCGCCGAGGGCCGCTGGGCCGAGGCGCTGGAGCAGTGCCGGGCGATCCTGGCGCTGGACGACGAGGTGCTCAACACCCGCCGCCTCGCCGCCCACGCCGCCACCGAGCTGGGCGACCACGCCACCGCGCAGAGGATGTACCAGGAGCTGCTGGAGCGCGCGGCACCGGCCGGCGCCGCCGAGGAGGAGGACGGCCACCGGACGGTCCAGGAGCCGGACCTGTGGCACCTGATCACCGCGGCCACCGCCAACCGGGACTGGGCCGTGGTCCGCTCCACCGGCGCGCTGCTCGACATCGAGTTCGACGAACCGGAGGGCCCGGTCGACGAGGAGTGGCAGCTGATCACCGTCCGCGCCACCCGCACCAACGGCGCGACGTCCGACCTGCCCGCCCTGCGGACCGGTCCGGCCACCGCGCGCATCCTGCCGGTGCTCGGCGACGACCTGACGCTCAACCACGGCGACGTCGTGGTCTTCGCCCCGGCCCTGCTGGAGCGCCCGCCGGCCGAGGACGCCCCGGAGGAGGAGCGGCACCGCTGGCGCCCGGTCTTCGAACTGCTCACCCTGCTCGACCCGGCCGGGTACACCACCTACTGGATCGACGGCGGCTGGCCCGGCGACGAGGCGTGGTCGGCACTGCGCGAGGAGCTGCACGACGCCGGGTACGCGGTCTGGGTGTACAGCGGGGACGAGTACCGGATCACCGACCCGGCGGACGGCGGCGACACCCTGCCCGGCGTCTACGCCGCCCTCGGCGTCCCGCCGACCGCCTCGGCCGCCGAGGCCGACGCCCTGCTGCGGCGGCTGACCGACGGCTGGGCGCACCCGCTCGCCTGGCCGGAGCTGGCCAAGGCGGCCGGCGCGGACCTCGCCCGGCACGAGGAGACCGTCGAGCGCTACGGGCTCTGACCGACCGACGACCGCACGGCCCCGGCGGGCTCCCGGCCCCGCCGGGGCCGTGCGCGCGTACGCGGCCCGGGACCCGCCGGCCTCCCGCCCCTGGCCGCCCGCACGTCCGGCCGGGAACCATCCAGCCCCGAGCCGAGTCTTTGTCAATGCTTTACTGTCTCATTGCCAAGACTCGACCTCCCGGAGTGCCCGCACCGTGACCAGCCTCGCCCTCGGCCCGTCCTGGCTCGATCCGACCACCCTGATCTCCACCTTCGGCCCGATCGGCATCCTGGCCATCGTCTTCGCCGAGTCCGGTCTGCTGATCGGCTTCTTCCTGCCGGGTGACTCGCTGCTGTTCACCACCGGCCTGCTGGTGGCCGGCGGCACCTACCTGCACCAGCCGCTCTGGCTGATCTGCGTGCTGATCGTGGCCGCCGCGGTGGCCGGGGACCAGGTCGGCTACCTCTTCGGCCGCAAGGTCGGCCCCAGCCTCTTCCGCCGTCCCGACTCCCGGGTCTTCAAGCAGGAGAACGTCGAGAAGGCCGCCGCCTTCTTCGACCGGCACGGCCCCAAGGCGATCGTGCTGGCCCGCTTCGTGCCGATCGTCCGCACCTTCACCCCGATCGTCGCCGGGGTGAGCAGGATGAACTACCGCACCTTCGTGCTGTTCAACGTGATCGGCGGCGTGCTCTGGGGCGGCGGCGTCACCGTGCTCGGCTACTTCCTGGGGCAGATCCCGTTCGTCCGGGACAACATCGAGGCCATCCTGGTCGGCATCGTGCTGGTCTCGGTGATCCCGGTGGCGATCGAGCTGCTGCGGGCCCGCCGTTCCGGCGCGGCCGGCACCGCCCGCCACCGCGCCGGGTAGGCGTCCGCCGCTCCGGCCACGTGACGCCGCGTACATGTGCGTCCGGCTGTTCGATCAGGCAAGGTGTAACCCGAGATCGAGCGGTGGCCGGCGGCCACCAGGGGCGGCAAGGAGCGGAAGTGCCTAAGCGGGGCCGACCGGGTGCGGGCAAGCGGGCGAGGGGAGGCCGGGCGGTCCGACAGGCGCGGCAGGCACCCCCGAAGCCGGTGCACCCTGCCGACGCCCCGCCCACCGAGGGCCTGCTCGGCCACCCCGCCCCGCCGGTCGAACCCACCGTCGTCGTCCCGCTCGCCCCGCCCGTCCCGGAGACCAAGGGCCTGCTGGCCCCCGAGCCGCAGCGGACTCCCGAGCCGGTGCCCGCGTCGTCGGCCCGGCTCGACACCGGCCGGGCCGACACCGGACGCGTCGACACCGGGCGGGCCGACGCTGGACGGCTCGACACCGGGCGGGCCGAGGCCGAGCGCCCGGTGCGCCGCCGTTCGGTCGCCGAGGACACCCTCACCCCCGAGGAGTGGCGGGCGGCCGGCTACACCCCGCCCACCGGCATCCCCGTCCCGGACCTGACCGCCGGCGCCCCCGGCGAGGTCCCCTGGCCGGACCGGATGCGCACCCTGCTGCGCACCCCGATGTCCGAGCGGCCCGCCTTCGAGCGCACCGCCCGGGAGATGCACCCCTCCGCGTCCGTCACCCGCAACGTCCCGCGCATCCTCGACCTGACGCTGCGCATCGGCGAGCTGCTGCTGGCCAGCGGCGAGGCGGCCGAGGACGTCGAGGCGGCGATGCTCGGCATCGCCCACGCCTACCGGCTGGACCGCTGCGAGCCCCAGGTCACCTTCACCCTGATCGGCATCTCGTACCAGCCGTCGCTGGTCGAGCCGCCGGTCACCGCCGACCGCGTGGTGCGCCGTCGCACCTCCGACTACACCCGGCTCGACGCGGTGTACGAGCTGGTCGCGGACATCACCGCGGAGAAGGTGACGGTCAACGACGCCTACCGCCGGCTCGCGGCGATCCGCCGCAACCGGCACCCGTACCCGGCCTGGTTCCTCGCCCTGACCACCGGCCTGCTGGCCGGCGCGGCCACCTTCCTGGTCGGCGGGCGGATGGACGACAAGGCCTGGCTGGTGTTCGCGAGCGCCTTCGTCGCGGCCGTCCTCGGCGACCGGCTGGCCTCGGCACTGGCCCGGCGCCGGCTGCCGGAGTTCTACCAGTTCGTGGCGGCGGCGATGCCGGCCGCCGCGTCCGGCATCGTCCTGTCGCTCAACGACTGGGGCCTGCGCGGGTCGGTCGTGATCACCGGCGGGCTGTTCGCCCTGCTGCCGGGGCGCGCCCTGGTCGCCGCCGTGCAGGACGGTCTGACCGGCTTCTACATCACCGCCGCGGCCCGTCTGCTGGAGGTGGTCTACCTGGTCGCGGGCATCGTGATCGGGGTGATGGTGATCCTCTACCTGGGGGTCGGCTTCGAGGCGAACCTGCGCCCGGACGAGAGCCTCGCGGGCGTCAGCTACCCGCCGGTCCAGATGGTCGCCGCGATGCTGCTGACCCTGGCCTTCGCGACGCTGCTGCAGACCGACCGCCGCACGCTGGCCCTGGTCACCGTCAACAGCGGCATCGGCTGGGCCAGCTACGGCGCGCTGGTGTACAACGCGGGGGTCAATCCGATCGCGGCCACCGGCGTGGCGGCCGGACTGGTCGGCCTGTTCGGCCAGCTGATGGCGCGCTACCGCAACGGCTCGGCGCTGCCGTACGTGACCGCGGCGATCGGCCCGCTGATGCCCGGTTCGGCGCTCTACCTCGGGATGCTCGCCTTCGCCCAGGGGCACTCCAGTGCCGGCCTGGTGTCGGTCTTCCGGGCGGCGGCGATCGCGATGGCGCTGGCCGTCGGGGTGAACCTGGGCGGGGAGATAGCCCGGCTGTTCCTGAAGCTGCCGGTCGGCGCCGAGCGCCCGTCGCTCTACCCGGTGATGCCGCGCCGGGCGGCCAAGCGCACCCGGGGCTTCTGACCGGACGCCGGCCCGCCGCCGGGGGCGATCCGGGCCCGGGCCACGTCACGGCAGCCAGCACGCAGCACCAGGAACGAAGGTAAGACCCATGACGACACTGCTGGACGGCTACCGCGACCACATCGTCGCCGCCCACAAGCAACCGCTGTTCCTGCTGCTGGTCGGATTCATCACCTCCTTCGTCTTCATCCGCTTCAGCGTCCGGATGATCCGCGCCCAGGTGCGCTGGTGGCCGGGCAACGTGACCCCGGGCGGCCTGCACATCCACCACATGGTGTTCGGCCTGGGCTTCCTGCTGCTCGGCGGCATCGGGGTGTTCGCCACCTACGGCGGGCACCCGTGGATCGACTGGTTCGGGCTGGCCTTCGGCATCGGCTGCGGCCTGGTGCTGGACGAGTTCGCGCTGATCCTGCACCTGGACGACGTGTACTGGAGCGAACAGGGCCGCAAGTCGGTGGACGCGGTGATCTTCGGCATCCTGTTCACCTCCCTGCTGCTGGTCGGGTACGTGCCGCTCGGCGTGGTGCCGGGCGAGGAGACCAGGTGGGGCCTGATCACGGTCATCTCGGTGAACGCGCTGGCCTCGGTGATCACCCTGCTCAAGGGCAAGGTGTGGACCGGCCTGCTCGGGATCATGGTCCCCGGCCTGTCCTGGATCGGTGCGATCCGGCTGGGCCGCCCGAGCAGCCCGTGGGCCCGCTGGCGGTACGCCGCGCGCCCCCGCCGCCGGGCGCGTGCGCTGCGGCGCGAGCGCCTGCTGCACCGGCGCGCGGACCGGGCCCGCACCTGGCTCTTCGACCTGATCGCCGGGGCGCCCGACAAGGTCCCGGCCAACCACCCGGCCGCGCACCGGGTGGCCGAGCGGATGGCCGCCCGGGCCACCGCCCACCTCGACGCGCACGCCGCCCGGGCGCTGGCCCGCCGTCAGGCCCGGCTGGCCGACCGCCGCTCGGCCGCCGCCGCGGGGGCGGTCGGAAGGGCCGGGGGTGCGGCGGACCCGGCGTCCGGAGTGGTCGAGGCCGCTCCGGTCCGCTCCCGGCTGGCGCAGCAGCGCCGCCGTACCGTCCGGGCCGGGCGCAGCCGGGCCGTCGCCGTCACTCCGACCGGGCTGGAGAGCCGGCCCGCGCGGCACCCCCGGCTGCGGACGCACACCCGCCGGACAGGGCGGTAGCCCGCCGCTCCGCCTGCTCCTGCACTTGCTCCTGCACTTGCGCCTGCTCCCGCGCCCGACCTGGGGTGCGGGCCACGGTCGAGGATGGGTCGGATCATCCGATGGTCACCCGACCGGCGGAGCGCTTTCCAGGCATGGAGCCAGCCGGAATTGAGAACATGATCCTCATGTGACCGTTCTGTCACGTGATGGGATGATTCATCGGACCCCGCCGATCCCCGGGCCGCCGCCCGCCCGGACGCCGCGCACCGTCCGACGCCGTCCCCTCCGGACCCGTCAGAAGGGATGTCGCGTGGCGCGCAGGCTCCTGCCGACCGTCCTGTTCTCCCTCACCGTCATGCTCGGGCTGCTCCCCGCCGCCCAGGCCGTGCCGACGCCCGGCGAACCGGTGGCCGTCGACCCGGCGACCGGCCGGGCCGTCGATCCGGCGACCGGCCGGGCCGGGGGAGAGGAGCCGTACCCGACCACCGAGGAGATCGACCGGGCCCGGGCCGACGCCGAGCGCAAGGCCTCCTCGGCCGACACCCTGGAGGACGCGCTCACCGCCGCCCGGACCGAGCTGGACCGGGCCGCGCGCACCACCGAACAGGCTGTCGAGGCCTACAACGGCGCCCAGCTCGCCCTCACCCGGGCCCGCGCCGAGGAGGACGCCGCCGCGCAGCGCGCCGCCGCCGCCGAGGCCGAGCGGGCGGCCGCCGCCGAGGACGCGGCCCGGCTCGCGGCCGAGACGTACCGGCAGGGCGCGGGCGCCGAGCTGTCCGCCCTCGACGCGCTGCTCGGCGCCCACGGCCCGCGCGAGGCGGGCGACCGGGCCGCCGCGGTCGGCCAGGTCGGCGAGCGCACCCGGCAGATCCTGGACGCGGCCACCTCCACGGCCGCCGCCGCCCGCAGTGCCTCCGCCGCCGCCCGGGCCGCCACCGAGGCCGCCGGGAGGGCCGCCGCCGAGGTCGGCGCGGCCCGGGGCCGCGCCGAACAGCGGCTCGCCGCCCAGCAGGTGGAGGTGGCCGCCGCCGCCCGTCGCCGCGAGCAACTGCTCGTCGAACTGGCCGCCGCCCGCAACACCACCGTCGAGCTGGAGCGCCGACGCCGCGAGGCGCTGGAGGCGATCGCCGCCCGCGAGGCCGAGGCCGCCGCCCGGGCCGCCGCCGCGGCGGCGGCAGCCGAGGCGGAGAGAGCCGAGGCGGAGAGAGCCGCGAAGGCCCAGGCCGCGCCGCCCCCCGTCCGCCCGTGGTCGGCCGAGGGCGCGGCCGCCGCCGTCGCCTTCGCCAGGTCCAGGATCGGCCTGCCCTACGTCTGGGGCGGCGAGGGCCCGGGCGGCTACGACTGCTCCGGGCTGACCATGATGGCCTGGCGCGAGGGGGGCCGGCAGCTCAACCACTTCGCCGCCGACCAGTACGCCCGGAGCACCCCGATCGGCTACCGCCAACTGCGGCCGGGCGACCTCGTCTTCTGGAGCACCACCGGCCGCGCCGCCGACATCCACCACGTCGGGCTCTACGTCGGCGACGACCAGATGATCGAGGCCCCGCGGGCCGGCATGCCGGTCAAGCAGGCCAGCCTCTGGATCATGGGCACCCCGGACTTCTACGCCAGGCCGTAGCCGGCACCCGCCGCCCGCCCGCTCTCGCCGGGGCCCGGCGGGCGGCACCGGCTACCGGCCGGACAGCGCGGCCGCCTCCCGGCGGCTGTCGCGCAGCCGCACCACGGTCCAGGCCCAGAGCGCGGCGAACGGGAGCGACACCAGGAGGACGGCGAGAGCGCTGCCGATCCGGCCGATCATCTCGGAGTCGCAGGCCTCCGCCATGTGGAAGCCGGTCGGCTCGTAGGAGGCCGGGGAGCCGCAGAGCCCGTCGCCCGGGAGGAAGACCAGCCAGAGCGCCCAGAGCCAGCCCGCGACCGTCAGCCCGCCGACGAGCTTCGCCGCCAGCGCCCGGCCCTCGTACTTCTCCAGCTCGCGGACGTACCGGTCCTCCATGGTTCCCCCGAAGCAGATCGTCTGTGCCTGAACCGGCACGAGGATGCCAGCCCGGGCTGCCCGGGCGCCACTGTCGGTGGGCCGCGTTAACGTGGCCGCCCGGACCGGCACTGAGGAGGCGTCATGCGACTGCGGGATGTTCGGGCGGAGGACGTCGAGGCGTACGTCCGGATGCGCTGCGACCCGGTGATGATGGCCGAGCTGGGCGGCCCGCTGCCCCGGGAGGCGGTGGAGGAGCGGCTGCGCAAGGACCTCGCCCTGACGGCCGCCGACGGCCCCTGGGTCAGGATGATCGTGCCGGACGGCGCCGAGGACGACGAGGCGGTGGGCACCGTCACGCTCTGGTCGGACGAGGAGGACGGCGTGACGGTCTCCGAGATCGGCTGGATGGTGCTGCCCGAGCACCAGGGCCGCGGCCTCGCCAAGGCGGCCGTCCGTCAGGTGCTGGACGCCGCCGCGAACGGTCACTGGGGCGAGATCCACGCCAACCCGGGGGTCACCAACGGGCCGTCCAACGGGATCTGCCGGGCGCTCGGCTTCCGGCTGCTCGGCGAGCGGGACATCGACTTCGCGGGCCGCGTCCTGCGCGCCAACCACTGGGTGGTGGTGCCGGGCGAGCACGTCGGGTCGGGCACGGAATAATCGGATGCCGCCACCCGGAGGGCCGCCGTACGGTGGCCCCATGGGCAGCAGCATCGATCACACGACCGTCGACACCGTGAACGGGCTCCAGGTCCGGGCGGTCTCCGAGGACGAGGTGGAGGCCTGGGGCCGCGCGCTCGACCTCGGCTTCCTGCGCCCTGACCTGGGCAGCGCGGCGGACCTGCGCCGTCGGCAGTGGGTGCCGGGCCGGATGCTGGCCGGCCTCGACGGCGACCGCCAGATCGCGACCTTCCGCAGCTTCGACGCGGAGCTGACCGTTCCGGGCGGGGCCGTCGTCCCGGCCGACGCGATCACCAACGTCACGGTGAGCGCCACCCACCGCCGCCGGGGCCTGCTCAGCGCGATGATGCGCCGGGACCTCGCGGCGGCGGCCGACCGCGGCAGCGCGGTCGCCATCCTGATGGCCGCCGAGTACAACATCTACGGCCGGTTCGGCTTCGGCCCGGCCACCCGTGGCGGCGGCTGGAACATCGAGCTGCGCCGCACCCGGGGGCTGCGCGACGGGCTGCCGGGGGTCCCCGGCGGCCGGATCGACTTCGTGACCATGCCGGAGCTGCGCGAGCTGGGGGCCGCGCTGTACAAGCGCTGGCGGCACACCCAGCCGGGCGCGATCGACCGCGACGCGCTCTGGTGGGAGCGCACCGTCGGGGAGGTCCGTACGCCGGGCAACGAGTTCAAGGAGCCGTTCGCCGCCGTCCACCGGGACGCCGACGGCGCGGTCACCGGTCTGGTGGTCTACCGGATCGGCGACAAGTGGGACGGCGCCTACCCCGACTGCAAGCTCACCGTGGAGGAGTTCCTCGCCCACGACCTGCCCACCTCCGTCGAGCTGTGGCGCCTGGTGCTCTCGGTCGACTGGGTGGCCCGGGTCGAGGTGCCCAACCTCGGCCCCGACGACCCGCTGCCGCTGCTCCTCCAGGACCCGCGCGCGGCCACCCCGCACGAGGACAACGCGGACCTGATGTGGCTGCGGGTGCTGGACGTCGAGTCGGCGTTCGCCGCCAGGACGTACGGCGCCCCGGGCCGGGTGGTGCTGGAGGTCGACGACAAGCTGGGCTACGCCTCGGGCCGTTGGGCGCTGGAGGTGTCCGAGGACGGCACCGGTCGGTGCGCCCGCACCACGGACGACGCCGACCTCGCGCTCGGCGCCTCGGAGTTGGGCTCGCTCTACCTGGGCGCCGAGACGGCGTCGAGGCTGGCCTCGGCCGCGCTGGTCACCGAGCTGCGCCCGGGCGCGGCGTTCGCCGCCGACCTGCTGCTGCGCACCCCGGTGCGGGCCTGGTCGCCGACCGAGTTCTGAGGCCGTCCACGTGGAGGAGGCCGGCCCGCGCTCGTCGCGGGCCGGCCTCCTCCGTCGTCGGGTGCTGCTCGTCCGGGTGCTACTTGACCGCCGTCTTGCCGATGGTGGGGAGGATGAAGTCCTGGATCAGGCCCTTGGCGTCACGGACGATCGGCCGGAAGACCCGGTAGCGGGACAGGTTGATCACCCGGGCCGCGAGCGGCGTCGAGCGGCGGACGAACTCCCTGGTCCGCTCGGTGTCCGGGGTGCGGTCGAAGACCCAGTAGAGCACCACGATCATCAGGTGCAGCCAGAGCACGTCCGGCAGCAGCTCGACCAGTTCGGCGTCCAACTTGGGCGCCAGCTCGGAGCCCTGGAGCACCTCGCGGAACAGCTCCACGGCGGTCGCCCGGGCCGGGTGGGACTCGTTGGAGAACGGGCTCAGCGAGCTGGTCGGGTCGGCGGCGGTGCGGAAGAACTGCGCGGAGAACTCGTGGTACGGCGCGGCCGTGTCGAGCCAGGAGGTCAGCGCGATCTGCAACCGCTCGGAGAAGTCCCGGGTGTGGGCCATGCGGCGTTTGGCGTCGGCCGCGTGCTCGTAGGTCATCCGGTCGTAGAACCCCTGGATCAGGAATTCCTTCGCGGAGAAGTAGTAGTACGCGTTGCCCACCGAGACACCGGCCTCGGTGGCGATCGCGCGCATGGTGGTCTTCTCGTAGCCCCGCTCCTGGAACAGCCGCATGGCCGTCTCCAGGATCAGCGCCCGGGTCGCCTCACTCTTGTCGGTCTTCGGCTGTGCCCGGCCGCCGGGCAGGGGCCCGGTCTCCGGCCCGGGCCCGCCCTCCGGTCCGGGCACGGCCGGAGCCCCGGCCGTGCCGTTCTCGCCGTCCGTTCGGTTCGTCGCTGCCAGGTCGTCCACGAGCACGAGCCTAGCCGGAGACGACGTTCCACCCGGTGTCGGTGCTCGTGGTACCGGATGCCCCCTCCGCATCCGGTACCACGACGACCCCCCTCATTTCGAACGCGTTCAAAAACCCAGCAGAACTGTAGTCGTATCGGTTGAACATGTTCAACTCCTTCTCTGTGGGAGGCTGGTCACATGATCAGTTCAGGTCAGACCCTCATCCGGCGCGGCGGACCGCGGGACGCCGATTCCGTCGCCGAACTGCACGCCCTGAGCTGGCGCACCGCCTACCGGGGGATCGTCCCGGAGGAGGGACTGGGCGACGGAATGGTCGCCCAGCGGCGCGAGCTGTGGAGACTCCGCCTGGACGCCGACTACGGGGAGCCGGAGAACACCCCGGAGCTCCTGGTGGCCGAACGGGCCGGTGCGACGGTCGGGTTCATCTACCTCGTCCCGCAGCCGGACGGCGCGGTGCTGATCGACAACCTGCACGTGCGCCCCGGCCTGAACGGTGGCGGCATCGGCCGGGAGCTGCTGACCGCGGCCCGCGCCCGGGTGGCCGAGCGGCACCCCGGGGCCGGACTCTTCCTGGAGGTGCTGCGGGACAACACCCGCGCGATCGCCTTCTACGAGCGCGAGGGCGCCGAGCGGGTGCGGGAGCAGGAGGGCGAGTTCCCCGGCGGATTCCTGCTGCCCGAGTACGTGTACGCCTGGCCGGCCGCTCGCGTGGCGGTCGGGGCCGACCGGCCGGAGCCGACGGACCGGTAGGAAACGGATTGGGGGAGTCGATCGGTGGGAACGGACCGATGGAGACGGTCGGTGGAAAGGGATCGGTGGAGGGACCGCCGGATCGTTCCGGTCAGTCGAAGTCGTAGACGGTCACCGGGACGCCCCGGGCCGTCAGCCGGGCGGTGACCAGCGGTTCGACCCGCTCCCACCGCCCGCCCGCCAGGCCGCAGCCGATCCGCGGCATGTGGACGGAGGCGCCGAGCCGGAGCGCGTGGCCGCCGAGCGCGGCCAGCCCGGTGTCGATCGCCTCGTAGCGCACCGGCACTCCGGTGGAGCGCCCCGTCCGGATGCCGCGCTGGCCGACCAGGTTGGCCACCCAGAGGTACGGACCGACCGGCACCAACTGGACGGCGCCCAGGCCGAAGTCGTTCTTCGCCCGCTCCCGGTGCCAGCGTCGGTACGCCGCCTCGGGCTCGGGCCAGCGTCTGGAGAGCGCGAGCACGAAGCCCTTGCCCCAGCCGCCGAGGTCGTTGCAGACGTGCGCGATCACCTTCACGCCCTTGCCCTGGGGCGTGGTGGCATCGCCTCGGACGTAGGTGATTTCCCCCATGCCTCGACGTTAGAGGGTGCCACTGACAATCGGCTCGGCATTTTCCGCCGCCCCGCTCCGGCCCCCGTCCGCCGCCCCGCTCCGGCCGCCGTCCAGCGCCGTGCCCTGGCCGCCCTCGACCGCCTCGCCCGCCGCCGTGCCCGCCGCGCCGTCCGCGGCCGGCGCCTTGCGCATCGTCAGGTGCCGCCGCCCCGCCAGCGCGATCAGCAGCGCGGCCCCGGCGGCCACGGCGGGCAGGGCGTAGCCGGTGCCCGGCGCGGCCTGCTCGGCGACTGTCCCGGCGAGCGCCGCCCCGGCCGAGATGCCGACCACGATGCCGGACACCGCCATCGCCATCCCCTCGTTGAACTGCCGCTGCGGCAGCAGCTCCTGGACCAGCGTCATCCCGGTCACCATGGTCGGAGCGGTGGCGGTGCCGGCCGCGAACAGCGTCACCCCGAGCAGCCCCAGCCCGGCCCCGCCCAGCCCGGCGGCGAGCGGCAGCAGCAGCACCGCGGCCATCGCCGTGGCGCCGAGCAGGAAGCGCGCACCCGGTGCCCGGCGCGGGGTCAGCAGCCCGAACAGCAGCCCCGCCACGCAGGAACCGGCCGCGACCAGGGCCAGCAGCAGGCCGGCCGAGGCCTTGTGGCCGAGCGCGTCGGCGTACGCCACGGTGGTGATCTCGGTGGCGCCGAAGACCATGCCGGTCGCCAGGAAGGTCAGCACCAGCACCCGCAGTCCGGGCGCCCGCAGCGGGGAGCCGTGCCGCCGGCCGGCCGCCTCCCGCCCCTGCGCCGGGGCGGCGGGCAGCGGGGGTTCGGTGCGCCGCTGGGCGGCGAACAGCAGGGCGCCGGCGGTGCCGAGGGTGCCGGCGGTGATCAGCCCGGCCTCCGGCGCGAGCGTGGTGCAGAGCACCATCGCGAGCACCGGCCCGGCCATGAAGCAGAGTTCGTCCAGCGCCTGTTCGAAGGAGTTGGCCAGGTGCCGGGCGGCCGGGTCGTCCCGGTACAGGTGGGCCCAGCGGGAGCGGGCCATGCCGCCGAGGTTGGGGGCCGCCGAGCAGGCCGCGGAGCAGAGCGGGAGCGTCCAGTCGGGTGCGCCGAGTCGGACGCAGAGCAGCAGTCCGGTCAGCGGAACGGCGTTGTACAGCGCGGCCGGTACCGTCACCCGCGCCTGCCCGTAACGGTCCACCAGCCGTCCGATCAGCGGCATCCCGATGGCGCCGGCGACCAGCCCGGCCGCCGAGACCGCGCCGGCCAGCCCGTAGGAGCCGCGCCGCTCGGAGAGCAGCACCACCAGTGCGACGCCGTTCATCGACAGCGCCAGCCGGCCGAGCAGCCCGGCCAGGGTGAAGGCGGCGGCGCCAGGGGCCGCGAACAGCCGCCGGTAGGAGGTGAGGAGGGCGCGCGGGGGCATCGGGCTCCTGTGAGCAGGGGGAAGGGGTGTGCACCCAGCCTGGCGCCGGCGGCGGGCGGCCGTCCAACACCTGTTCCGCCGTACTCACAACACGCTGTTGTTAATCTTCCGCCCATGCCCCGTGACCTGCACCCCCGTCTGCTCCGCGGCTTCGTCGCGACCGCCGAGACCCTGCACTTCGGCCGGGCCGCCGAGCGGCTGCACATCGCCCAGCAGGCGCTCAGCCGGGACGTCCGGGCGCTGGAGGGGCTGCTCGGCGAGGCGCTGTTCACCCGCACCACCCGCAGCGTCGAACTCACCCCGGCCGGGGAGCGGTTGCTGCCCCGGGCGCGCCGCTTCCTCGCCCTGCACGACGAGATCCTCGCCGGGGCGCTGACCGGGGCCGCCGCCCGGCCGCTGCTGCTCGACCTCAACAGCGACGTCACCGGCCCGGACCTCACCGCCGACCGGGTGCTCGAACGGGCCCGCGCCGCCTGGCCGGAGGGCGAACTGCTGGCCCGCTTCCACGGCGGACTGGCCGCGGCCGCCGCCGAACTGCTGGCCCACCGGCTGGACGCCTCCTTCGGCCGCTTCGCCGGGCTGCCGGCCCCGGTGCGCGGCCGGCTCGTCCAGCTGCCGGTGCGGTTGGAGCGGGTCTCGGTGATGATGGCGGACACCCACCCGCTGGCCGACCGCCCGGTGCTGCGGGTGGCCGAGCTGGCCGGGCACCCGGTGGACGTCTGCGCGGGCAATCCGGCCACCACCGAGTGGACCGACCTGGGCACCCGGCTGCTGCGCGAGCACGGCCTGACGGCGGCCGCGCCCTACGTGCCGCCGGTGGGCGTGGACGAGACCGCCCGCTACCTCGTCCGGCACGGCGATCCGATGCTGACCACCGTCGGCGGCCCGCGGATCCCGGGGACGGTTCACGTCCCGCTGGTGGAGCCGGTGCCGCTGAGCCTGGTCAGCCTGGTGCACCGGCCCGGCGAGCGTCACCCGGGGCTGCGAGCGCTGGCCGCCGCGGCGAGCGCGCTCGGCGCGGCGGAGGGCTGGCTGCGCCGCCCGGCGGGCAGCTGGCTGCCCGAGGCGGACGCCGCGCTGCTGCCGTAGCCGCCCCGCCGGGGGAGGGAAGGAAACCGCCCCTGCCCCGGGGGGAAGGGCAGGGGCGGTGCTCAGGGGGGAGGTCGGCTCAGGCCGCCTTGACGGCGGAGACGTCGAAGCTGAGCTTGACCTTCTCACCGATCAGGACGCCGCCGGTCTCCAGGGCCGCGTTGTAGGTCAGCCCGAACTCGGTGCGGTCGACGACGGCCTTGCCCTCGAAGCCGACCCGCTCGGCGCCGTACGCGTCGGTGGCGCTGCCGGTGTACTCCAGGTCCAGCACGACCGGGCGGGTGGTGCCCTTGATGGTGAGGTCGCCGGTCATCCGGTACGAGTCGCCGCCGAGCAGCTGCGCGGAGGTGCTGCGGAAGTGGATCTCCGGGTGGGTCTCGACGGCGAAGAAGTCGCCGGTGCGCAGGTGCTCGTCGCGCTGGGCCTGGTTGGTGTCGACGCTGCCGACCTTGATCACCAGCTCGGCCGAGGAGTTGCCGGGGTGGGACCCGTCCAGGTGCAGCCTGCCGTCGTACTCGGTGAAGCGGCCCTTGACGTTGGTGACCATCGCGTGGCGGACCGAGAAGCCGATCTCGCTGTGCGTGCTGTCGATCGTCCAGTCGCCGGTCAGGTGGGCGAGGTCCGGGCCGGCCGGGGTCCGGACGGTGGTCGCGGCGGGGGCGGTGACGGTCTTGGTGCGGTTGAACAGGCCCATGGCTTCCTCCTTGGTTCGAAGCCAGTTGTTTAGGCTTCAACTTGTTGGCTCCAGCGTAGGACAACTTCGTTCAACTTTCAACCATGCGGGGATGGCTTCCCCCGGACGGCTCAGCGGACCGGCCCTGTCGGCCCTCCCGGTTAGGCTGCGAGGAACGGTTCCACCCCTGCGAGGAACGGTTCCACCCCGCCCGGAAGGCCTCCGATGTTCGTCCTGCACGCGCTCTGGCGGGCGGACGGGCAGCTGGCGCTCTGGGCCGAGGACGCCCGCGCCCACCCCGGCGCCACCGAGCCGCCCCCCGGCCGGCCCGCCCCGCGCGCCCACCCCTACGCCTGCCCGGCCGGCGAGCTGGCCGCCGTGCTCGGCGGCATCGGCCCGGGCCTCGGCTGGCTCGCCGGGCAGGCCCCCGAGCGCTGGGCCACCCTGCTGCTGCCCACCGTCGGCACCGTCCCCGCCCCCTCTCCCGACCTGCCGGTCACCCCGCCGCGCGGCGGCGCCGTCCTCACCCCCTGGCGGGTGCCGGCGCTGCTCTTCGACACCGCGGCCGCCGCCCAGCTGCTCGGCGAGGTCTTCGACCCGGTCTGGGCCGTCACCGGCACCGACCTGCCCGGTGCCGGACGGGTCGAGGTGGTCCACGGCCCCTCGCTGCGCTGGCTCACCGGCGTGCACGACCTCGCCTGGCGGACGGTCGGCCGCGGCCGGGTGCTGCCGCTGCCGGTCGGGGCCGCCGACGGCCGCCCGCGGGCCCGGTGGCGGCCCGACCTCACCCCGGCCGGGCGCCGCGAGGCCGCCGCCCTGGCCGCGGGCTGCCCGCCCGTCCTGCTGGGGGAGTGGCCGCACGGGCCCGGCGGCGGCGATGCGCTGCTGGGTGCCGCCCTGGGCGCCCTGGTGGACGCCGAGGCCCGCGCCGCACTGGCGGACACGCCCTTCCCACCGCCCGGCGCGGCCGGGGCCGTCGCCGAACGCTGGCTGCACGCCCTCGCCACCCCCGACGGCGGGTTCGACGGCGCCCCGCCCGGGGAGGTCGCCGAACTGCGCCGCCGGCTCGGCGCCTGGTACGCCGCCGCCGAGCCAGTCGACCCGGCGGTGCGGCTCTGCTTCCGCCTGGTCGAGCCGCTCGGCCCCGACCAGGACGACCCCGAGGGCCGCCCCTCCGACGACGCCTGGCAGCTGGAGTTCCTGCTCCAGGCCGTGGACGAGCCCTCCCTGCTGGTCCGCGCCGCCGACCTGCACGAGGGCGGCGCCGCCCACGCCGCGCTGGCCCGCAGGACGGCCGACCCGGTCGACGTCCTGGTCGCCGAACTCGCCCGCGCCGCCCACCGCTGGCCCGCCCTGGACGGGCTGCGCCACCGCGCCCGTCCGTCCGCCCTGCCGCTCGACCGGACCGGCGCGCTGGACTTCCTGCGCACCGCCGCGCCCGCCCTCGCCGAGGGCGGCTTCGGGGTGCTGCTGCCCGCCTGGTGGCGCCGCCGCCCCCGGCTCGGGCTCGCCCTGCGCGCCACCACCCGGCCCGCGCCCGGCTCGCTCGCGGTCAGCGGCCAGGTGGACCGGGACGCCGTCGTCGCGTTCCGCTGGCAGGCCGCGCTCGGCCCGGACGGGGACCCGCTCAGCGAGCGGGAACTGGCCGAACTCGCCGCCGCCAAACAGGGGTTGGTCCGGGTGCGCGGCACCTGGCTGGAGGCCGATCCGGCCCAGATCGCCGCCGCGCTCGCCTTCCTCGCCGACCGGCGCGACGGCGTGCTCGCCGCCCCCGAGCTGCTGCGGCTCGCCCTCGACCCGGACGCGACGGTCGCCGGGCTGCCGGTCACCTCGGTGCGCGCGGACGGCCCGCTCGGCGAACTGCTCGCCGGGCGGGCCGGCGCCGCCCCCGCGCCGGAGCTGCCGCCGGACTTCCGGGCCGTGCTGCGCCCGTACCAGGAGCGCGGACTGGCCTGGCTGTGGACCATGTCCGGGCTCGGCCTCGGCGCCGTGCTGGCGGACGACATGGGTCTCGGCAAGACCGTCCAGACCCTCGCCCTGCTCGCCTCCGAGAAGGCCGCCGAGCGGCCCGAGGGCGCCGCCGCCCCCACCCTGCTGGTCTGCCCGATGTCCCTGGTCGGCAACTGGCAGCGCGAGGCCGAGCGCTTCGCCCCCGGCCTGCGGCGGTACGTCCACCACGGCGCCGACCGCCTCGGCGCCGAGCGACTGGCCGAGGCCGTACGGGGCGTGGACCTGGTCATCACCACCTACGGGCTGGTCCAGCGCGACCTCGCCGCCCTGCGCGCGATCCGCTGGCGCCGGGTGGTCGCCGACGAGGCCCAGCACATCAAGAACACCGGCACCGCGCAGTCCCGGGCGATCCGCGCGCTGCCCGTCACCCGGCACCGGATCGCGCTGACCGGCACCCCGGTGGAGAACCGGCTCGCCGAACTGCACGCCGTCCTGGACTTCGCCAACCCCGGCCTGCTCGGCCCCGCCGAGCGCTTCAAGGAGCGCTACGCGATCCCGGTCGAACTGCACCGCAGCCCCGAGCGCACCGCCGAACTCCGGCGCCGCACCGCCCCGTTCGTGCTGCGCCGGGTCAAGTCCGACCCGGCGGTGGCGGCCGAGCTGCCCGCCAAGCAGGAGATGACCGTCTGGTGCAACCTCACCGCCGAGCAGGCCGGCCTCTACCAGGCCGTGGTCGCCGACCTGCTGCGGCGGGTCGAGGGCATCCGGGGCGTGGAGCGGCGCGGCACGGTGCTGGCCGCGATCGGCAAGCTCAAGCAGGTCTGCAACCACCCGGCCCAACTGCTGCACGACGGCTCGGCGGTGGGCGGCCGCTCGGGCAAGGTCGCCCGGCTGGCCGAACTGCTGGAGGAGGCGCTGGCCGAGGGCGACCGCACGCTGGTCTTCACCCAGTACGCCGAGTTCGGCACGATGCTCCGCCCGTACCTGGAGCGCCGGCTCGGCGAGGAGGTGCTCCACCTGCACGGTGGGGTGTCCCGGGCGCGCCGCGAGGAGCTGGTCGAGCGCTTCCAGTCCCCGGACGGGCCACGGGTGTTCCTGCTCTCGCTGCGGGCCGGCGGCACGGGCCTCAACCTGACCGCCGCCAACCAGGTGATCCACCTGGACCGCTGGTGGAACCCGGCGGTCGAGGCGCAGGCCACCGACCGCGCCTTCCGGATCGGCCAGCGCCGGGACGTCCAGGTCCGCCGACTGGTCTGCGTCGGCACCGTCGAGGAGCGGATCGACGAACTCCTCGCCGCCAAGAGGTCGTTGGCCGAGGCGGTGGTGGGGGAGGGCGAGCACTGGCTCACCGACCTCTCGGCCGAGGCACTGCGCGAACTGGTCGCCCTCACCCGGGAGGACGCCGTGGCCGAGGAGGACGCGTGACCGACGACCCCCGACCGCCCGCGGTCAACGTCGCCGCCTACTGGCGCGGCGACTTCACCCTGCGTCCGGTCCCCGCCGAGGAGGAGGACGGCCCCGACGAGCCCTCGCTGCGCCGCCTCGGCCGCTCCGGCATCACCGTGCACGGCCGCGACCTCGCGGTCCTGCTCGCCCCCGCCTACGAGGCATTCCGGGGCTGAGCGCGGCGGCTACCGTGCGGTAGCGTCGCGCGGGTGACCGACACCCACGACACCGGGCCGGCCCGCGTGGCCGGGCCGACGGGAGACCCCGGCCCGGCCGGCGGAGCCCGGCCCGCCGACCCCCGGCTGGCGGCCTTCGAGCAGCACCGGCGGATGGTCTTCGGCATCGCCTACCGGATGCTCGGCAGCGTCGCCGACGCCGAGGACCTGGTCCAGGACACCTGGCTGCGCTGGAGCGGCGTCACCGGCCCGGTCGCCAGCCCCGGCGGCTTCCTGGCCCGTACGGTCACCAACCTCGCGCTCAACAAGCTGGACTCGGCCGCCGTCCGCCGCGAGTCCTACGTCGGCCCCTGGCTGCCCGAGCCGCTGGTCACCGAGCCGGACGCGACCGACGGCGTCGAGCGGGCCGAGACCGTCTCGGTCGCCCTGCTGGTGGTGCTGGAGAGCCTGTCCCCGCTGGAGCGGGCGGTGTTCGTGCTCAAGGAGGCCTTCGGCTTCTCCTACCAGGAGATCGCCGGGGCCCTGGACCGCACCGAGGCGGCCTGCCGCCAGGTCGGCAGCCGGGCCCGCGCGCACGTGCGCGCCCGCCGGCCGCGCTACGACGCCCCGCCCGAGCTGCGCCGCCGGGCCACCGACGAGTTCCTGGCGGCCTGCGTCGGCGGCGACCTCAACCGGATGCTGGACCTGCTCGCCCCCGACGTCGTCAGCTGGACGGACGGCGGCGGGGTGATCCGGGCCGCGCTGCGCCCGGTCACCGGCGCCGAGAACGTCGCCCGCTTCATCCTCGGGGTGCTCCAGCGGCTCGGCGAGGGGGCCGGCGCCCGTCCGGTCCTGGTCAACGGCGAGCCCGGCGTGCTGGTCACCGTGGGCGGAGCGGTCGACTCCGTCTCGGTGTTCGAGTTCGCCGAGCAGCCCGACGGCGCCGTGCGGATCTCGGAGATCCGCGGCGTCCGCAACCCGCACAAGCTGGCCCACCTGGCCGGCCTGGGCCCCGCTCCCGCCCCCGGTGACGGCCCCGGCCGACCCGGCCCGGCTTGACCCTCGACCAGGTCGAGCCCGCAGAGTCACCGGGATGGAGAGCGAGCTGCACAGCATCGGCGAACTGGCCCGCGCCAGCGGACTGGGCGTCGGCACCCTGCGCTACTACGACGGCGCCGAGGTGCTCACGCCCGCCTGGGTCGATCCGCAGACCGGCTACCGCTGGTACCGGCCCGGCCAGCTCGCCGACGCCCGGCTGCTGGCCCGGCTGCGCCGGGTCGGCCTGCCGCTGGCCGGCATCCGCGCCGTGCTCGGCGCCCGACCCGGCGGCGGCGAGGCCCGGCAGGTGCTCGACGCGCACCTGCGCCGGCTGGAGGACGGCCTCGCCGACGCCCGCCGCGAGCTCTCCCTGATCCACGCGATGATCGACCAGAGGGAGCAGCCGATGACCACCACCCCCGCCGGACTCCGGTTCACCGTCCCGGCCGACGGCCTCGCGGCCGCCCTGGACGCGGTCCGCTTCGCGGTCTGCGGGGACCCGGAGCTGCCCTCGCTCGCCGGCGTGCTCTTCGAACCGGACGGTCCGGTGCTGCGCCTGGTCGCCACCGACCGCTACCGGATGGCCTTCGCCGAGGTGCCCGCCACGGGCGACTCGCCCGAGGGGCCGGTGGCCGGCACGGTCGTCCCCGTCGCGCTGGTGGACGCGCTGCGCGCGCTGCTCGGCGCGGGGGCGGCCGAGGTGGCGGTCACCCTCGGCGGCGGGTTGGTCCGGGCCGAGGCCGGGGAGCACCGGATCGAGGGCGCCGCTCTCGACTTCGACTATCCCGACCACCGGGCCGTCGCCCGGCTGGAGCCCGAGCACCGGATCACCCTGTCCGCCGCCGACCTGCGCGCCGCCGTGGAGAGCGGCGCCACCCGGACCCTGCCCTCCGGCCCGGGCGGCGCCGACTGCGAGGTCACCGTCCTGACCCTGGGCGGGGACGGCCGGCTGGCGGTCGCCGACGACCCGGCCCCCGAGGGCTACCGGCTGGCCGTCAACCGGGACTTCCTGCTCGACGCCCTCGACGCCGGGCGGCCCGGGCAGCTGCTCCTCGAACTCGGCGGCCCGATCGCCCCGCTGGCCGTCCGCAACCCCGGGCGGGCGGGCACCTTCTCCGTCCTGATGCCGATCCGGCTGCCCGAGTCCGGCTGACCGGCGGGGCCGGCCGGCCGGTCAGCCGGTCGGAATCCGGAAGGACTCCGGAGGGACTCCGGAAGCGCTCTGGAAGGATCACCGCATGAGCCCGCACCCCGATCCCCCCGCCTCCGAACTCCACGTCCCCGCCCCCGGCGGCGGCCGGCTGTGGGCGGAGCGCCGCGGCACCGGCAGCCCGGTGGTGCTGCTGCACGGCGCCGGCATGGACTCCCGGCTGTGGGACGCCGTCGCCCCGGCGCTCTCCCGGCACCACGACGTGATCCGCTACGACGCCCGCGGCCTCGGCCGCTCCAGCTCGCCGGAGCGGGCCTTCGACGACGTCGCGGACCTGGGCGCCGTGCTGGACCACGCCGGTCTGCGCAGCGCAGCCCTGGTCGGCCTGAGCATGGGCGGGGAGACCGCGCTGGACTTCGCCCTCGCCCACCCCGGCCGGGTCACCGCGCTCGGCCTGGTCGGCGCCTCGGTCAGCGGCCACGACTGGCTGCCGTCCCCGGAGACCACGGCCTACGCCGAGGCCCGGCGGCGCGGCGACGCGGCCGCGCTGGCCGAGCTGGAGCTCTCGGTCTGGGCCGCGATGGGCCCCGGCGCGCCGGGCGGCGAGCTGATCGCGGCGATGGTCCAGGCGAACGCGGCCCGTCGGATCGTCAGCGAACACCACCTCGCGGGCGCCCCGGCCCGGGCGGCCGAGCCGCTCCTCGGCACCGTCACCGCCCCCACCCTGGTCGTCCACGGCGACCGCGACCACCCGGAGATCGCGGCGATCGCCGAGCGGCTCTCCGCCGAGATCCCCGGCGCCCGCGGCCACCTCGTCCCGGACGCCGACCACTACCTCCCGCTGCGCACCCCCGAACGGCTCACCGCACTCCTCCTCGCCCACCTGGCCTGACCGGCGACCGGCCCGCCCGCGCCCGCCTCCCGCCGCCGTCCCCGCCTTCCCGCCTGCCGCCCGGGCCGCCTCGCGCCCGGCGCGTTTGCTGCCGCTAGCACCCTGCTTGCATTTGCAAGCGGGGTGTTGCAGGCTGTCCGCATGGCCTCACTGAACGTCGGCTCGCTGGGCGAGTACATCCGCGAGCAGCGCCGCAACGCCCAGTACTCGCTGCGCCAGCTGGCGGAGGCCGCCGGCGTGTCCAACCCGTACCTCAGCCAGATCGAGCGCGGGCTGCGCAAGCCGAGCGCGGAGATCCTCCAGCAGATCGCCAAGGCGCTGCGGATCTCGGCGGAGACGCTGTACGTCCAGGCCGGGATCCTGGAGGAGCGGCGGGGAGAGGGCCTGGAACTGCGGGCCTCGATCCTGGCCGATCCGCTGATCAACGAGCAGCAGAAGCAGGCGCTGCTCGCGGTCTACGACGCCTTCCTCAAGGAGAACGCCGCGTCGGCCCCCACCGCGCCGACCGACGGCCCAGCCACCCAGAACACCCACCGGGAGGACCGGTAACCATGCCCATCACCGACGAGATCAAGAAGACCCTCAGCGACCCGACCCCGCTGTACGCCCTGGCCGGCGCCGGGGACCTCGCGTACGAGAAGCTGCGCGAGGTGCCGGGCCGGGTCGAGGCGCTGGCGGCGGACCGCAAGGGCGCGCAGGAGAAGGCCACGGCCACGCTCCACGAGGCGCAGTCGCTGCTGACCGGGGCGCAGGCCAAGGTCGCCGAGACCGTCACCACCCTGCCGACCGACTTCAAGGCGCTGCAGGAGCGGGCCCAGGGCTTCGCGCTGCAGCAGGTGGCCCGTGCGGTCGAGCTGGCGGTGAAGGCCAGGGAGACGTACGACGAGCTGGCCGAGCGCGGCAAGGTCGTGGTGGACAAGGCCCGCCCGGCCGCGCCGGAGGAGCCCGGGCGGCCCGAGGTGGTGGTGGAGCGGATCGAGGCCGAGCCGGTGACGGACGGCGCCGCCGAGCCCGCGCCGAAGAAGTCCGCCCGGGCCCGCAAGAACGCCGCCGACGCCGCGGAGTGACCTCGCGCCCCGTGGGGCACGACAGGTGACCGTGGGACGTTGACCCCGTCGCGGACGGTCGTCGTGCCAGGATGGACGGCGGTCGCAGCGCCGGAGTCGAGAGCAGAGGAGATCGAAATGGTCGGAGTGTTTCAGATTCTGGCCTTTTCCTACCTGAACCCGGTCTGGTGGGCGACCGTCGCCATCCTCGCCTACAAGCTGTTCGCCCTGGTCGACGCGGCCACCCGCCGGGAGGACGCCTACCGGGCGGCCGACAAGAAGACCAAGGGCTTCTGGGTGGCGATCCTGGCGGTCTCCTTCGGCTGGGACCTCCTGTTCGGGGTGAACTTCTTCACCGGCATCGGCACGCTGGCCGGCCTGGTCGCCTCGATCGTCTACGTGGTGGACGTCCGCCCGGCGATCCGGGCGCTGACCGGCGGCGGCGGGCAGGGAGGCCGGAGCAACACCGGGCCGTACGGCCCCTGGTAGGCGCGGCAGCGGACAACGCGACGGCCCGGACGGGGAGTTCACCCGCCCGGGCCGTCGTCTGCTCCGCCGCCGCTTGACCGACCGTCCGGCTACCGGACCGCCCGGCCGCCGGACCGCCGGCTGCCGGACCACTCGCCTGGCGGGCCATCAGCCGAGGATCAGCTGCACCGGGTTGCGCTCCAGCAGCAGCACCGCGACGTCGTCGGTCAGCGCGCCGCCGTTCAGCTCCTCGACCTCGGCGATGGCGCTGTCGACCAGCCGCCCCCTGGTCAGTCCGGCGGCCTGGTGGTCGCCGACCAGGTCCGCGAGCCCGTCCTGGCCCAGCCGGCGGGACCCGGCCCCGACCCGGCCCTCGATCAGCCCGTCGGTGTAGAGCAACAGCCGCCAGCCGGGCCGCAGTTCGACCTCGTGGGCGGGCCAGGCGGCCTGCCCGTCGTGGCACGGCAGCAGGCCGAGCGCGGGCCCGGCGAGGTCGGCGGGCAGGCTGACCGGCTCGTGGTCCCGGCCGAGCAGCAGCGGCGCCGGGTGCCCGGCGAGGTAGAGCCGGGCCCGCTCGCCGGCGCCGAGCGAGTCGAGGTCGCTGCCGGTGCCGCCGGGCTCGATGACGAGCATGCAGAGCGTCGCGAAGATCTCGTCGCTGCGCCGCTCGTGCTCCAGCACGTGCTGGAGGGTGGTGAGCAGGGCCTCGCCGGTGAGGCCGGCGAAGACCAGGGTGCGCCACGCTATCCGGAGCGCCACGCCGAGCGCGGCCTCGTCCGGGCCGTGGCCGCAGACGTCGCCGATCACCACGTGGACGGCGCCGTCGTCGGTGCGTACGGCGTCGTAGAAGTCGCCGCCGAGCAGCGCGCGCCGGCGGCCGGGGCGGTAGCGCCGGGTGAAGGAGAGCCCGGCGCCGTCGAGCAGCGGGGTGGGCAGCAGGTGGCGCTGGAGACGGGCGTTCTCCTGGCCGCGCAACTCGGCCTCGACCAGGCGCCGCTGGGACTCGTCGGCGCGCTTGCGCTCGACGGCGTAGCGCAGGGCGCGGGCGAGCAGCGGGCCGTCCGTCTCGTGCTTGAGGAGGAAGTCCTGGGCGCCGGCCGCGACGGCGGCCGCGCCGAGTTCGGCCCCGGCAGCGTCGGTGAGCACCACGACCGGGGTGTGCGGGGCGCGGCGGAGCAGCTCGTGCAGGCCCTCCAGCCCGTCCGAGGCGTCGGAGGGGTGTGGCAGGTCGGCGGGCGCGGCGAGGTCGAGCAGCACGCAGCCGAACTCGGGGGTGCGGGAGCGCCCGCGCCGGGCCCAGGGGGCGGGCGGGGAGAGCAGTTCGGTGGCCTGGTCCAGGCCGCGGGCCCAGTGGATCTCGATCGAGGCGCCGCTGTCGGCCACCGCGGCCTTGATCAGCTGGGCGTCCGAGGCGTCGTCCTCGATGACCAGCAGCCGCAGCGGCCCGTCGTCGGCCGGCCCGTCCGCCGCCGGAGGGCCGGCCGGGTCGGGGACGTGGGACGGGTGGGAGGCGTGCGCGGCCCGCGAGCGGGGGTGGGGTATCGGGGGAGTCGCCGTGGCCGGTCCGGTCGTGGCGTGGCTGCGGGCATGGCCGACGCGGGCGCCGTCGTGGGCGCCCGGCAGGTCCGCGGCACCAGGTGCCCGCCCGTCTCCCGTTGCGGGCATCGATCGTTCCTCCCTTTCCCCGACTGCGTAACGGTCGACGTCCGTCCGCGGTGCCCGCCTGGCACCGCGCGTCGGGAAACTTCTCGCGACCATAACGTGATCTCCGGGGATTTCTCCGGCCGACCGGCGCCGTTGTGGTTATTGCCACGCCGGTGGCGGTGTGGTGTCTGGACTCGGACGACGACTCGGCTCCCGTCCCGGCGGCTGCCGGGCGGCCCGGGGGAGGAACGGGAGATGGTGGCACGGATCACCCTGGTGAAGGGTGACATCACGGAACAGGCGGTGGACGCGGTGGTGAACGCCGCCAACTCGTCCCTGCTGGGCGGCGGCGGGGTGGACGGCGCGATCCACCGCAAGGGCGGGCCGCGGATCCTGGAGGAGTGCCGCCGACTGCGCGCCTCGCACTGGGGCAAGGGGCTGCCCACCGGCCGGGCGGTGGCGACGGCCGCCGGACGGCTGCCGGCCCGGTGGGTGGTGCACACCGTCGGGCCGGTGTACCGGGCGGAGGAGTACGAGGAGCGGGCGGAGCTGCTGGCCTCCTGCTATCGCGAGTCGCTGCGCACCGCGGCGGAGCTCGGCGCGCGCACGGTGGCCTTCCCGGCGGTGTCGGCCGGGATCTACGGCTGGCCGCCGGCGGACGCGGCCCGGATCGCGCTGGGCACCGTCGCCGAGGTGCTGGGCGGCGGTGACGCGGAGGCGGGCGCGGAGCTGACGGAGGTGCGGTTCGTGCTGTTCGGGTCGGAGATGTACGAGGTGTTCGAACGGGCCTGGCGGGAGCTGTCCGAGCGGGACGGCTGACGGCGCGGCGGGGTCGTGGTGTGCGGGGTCGTGGTGCGGGCCGGGCGGTGTGGGGTGCCGCCGCTCGGTCGGTCCATCGTGGCGTGCCGGGGCGTCAACACGCCATAGATATTCGATAACTCGTTCGAGTGAATGTATCGGGTCGCTCACCAGCTCCGGCGCGCACCGGCCCCCGCGCGCTCCCCTGCCCGCTACGGGGCGAGCGCCGACCAGGGCACCGTGACCTCGCCCTGCCGCCACCGGCCGCGCGCGTCCACCAGCGGCCAGCTGCCCGCGAGCGCCGTGCAGGCCGCCACCCAGCGCTGCCGCGCCCCGAACGCCCCGTACGGCGCGGCCGCCGCCCAGGCCCGGTCGAAGTCGGTCAGGAAGCGGTGCACCGGCCGACCCGGCACGTTGTGGTGGATCAGTGCCTTCGGCAGCCGCTCGGCCAGGTCGGAGGGCTGGCCCAGGCCGCCCAGCCGGGCCGCGAAGGTCACCGTCCGGGGCCCCTCCGGGCCGAGCGCGACCCAGACGTGCCGCCGCCCGATCTCGTCGCAGGTGCCCTCGACCAGCAGCCCGTCCGGGGCGAGCCGCGCGCACAGCCGCTCCCACACCCCGGCCACCGCCGACTCGTCGTACTGCCGCAGCACGTTGGCCGCCCGGATCAGCTGGGCCGGCGCGCCGCCGTCCAGCGGCACCTCGAAGCCGCCGCGCCGGAAGGTGAGCAGCGGCGGCTCGGCGTACGGCAGCGCGGCGGCGACCCGCTCCGGCTCGATCTCGATCCCGACCACCCGGACGTCCGGCCGCACCGTGCGCAGCCGCCCGGCCAGCTCGACGGCGGTCCACGGCGCGGCGCCGTAGCCGAGGTCCACCGCGACCGGCGGGCGCTCGGCGGCGCGCAGCGCACGGCCGAGCGCGTGGGCGATCCAGCGGTCCATCCGGCGCAGCCGGTTGGTGTTGGTGGTGCCCCGGGTGACCGTCCCCACCGGGCGCCCGGTCCGTCCGCGGGCGGGCGCGGCGGGAGCGGGGTCGAAGGAGGCAGCCATGCCCAGAAGGGTAGTCGGACCTTCGGCGGCACCGCGCTGACCTGGGGCGATGGCGGCCGCTCGGGCCGGGGGCCGGGGCGGGAATGCCGGACACGGTCCGTGTGGTTGGCACACTGGTGGTGATGTGTGCCCGGACGGGGCAGCGCACACCGGACAACGGGCGGCCCGGACGGACCGCCTCGACGGGCCGCACAGAGGAGGCTTCAGCCAGGTGATCCAGCACCCCGTCCGTTCGGTACGCGGTGTCCAGCCCGCCGCCCCCGCGCGCGGCCGGCTCCAGTCGCTCGTCCCCGGCCGCCGTCGCCCGCGCCGGATCGCGATGCTGAGCGTCCACACCTCGCCGCTGCACCAGCCCGGCACCGGGGACGCCGGCGGGATGAACGTGTACATCGTCGAGCTGGCCAAGCGCCTGGCCGACCTCAACATCGAGGTCGAGGTGTTCACCCGGTCGATCAGCTCGGACGACGCGCCGACGGTCGAGCTGGCCCCGGGCGTGCTGGTGCGCCACGTCACCGCCGGGCCGTACGAGGGCCTGGTGAAGGAGGACCTGCCGGCCCAGCTGTGCGCCTTCACCCACGCGGTGCTGCGGACGGAGGCGGGCCACCGCCCCGGCCACTACGACCTGGTGCACTCGCACTACTGGCTCTCCGGGCAGGTCGGCTGGCTGGCCGCGCAGCGCTGGGGGGTGCCGCTGGTGCACACCATGCACACCATGGCGAAGGTCAAGAACGCCGCGCTGGCCGAGGGCGACACGCCCGAGCCCGCGGCCCGGGTGATCGGGGAGACCCAGGTGGTGGAGGCGGCCGACCGGCTGATCGCCAACACCACCGAGGAGGCCGCCGAGCTGGCGCTGCACTACGCCGCCCGGCCGGACCAGCTGGCCGTCGTCCACCCCGGGGTCAACCTGGACGTCTTCCGCCCCGGCGCCCCGTCGGCGCCCGCCGCCGCGCGCGCCCGGCTGGGCCTGCCGCAGGACGCCGCGGTGCTGCTGTTCGCCGGCCGGATCCAGCCGCTGAAGGCCCCGGACGTGCTGCTGCGGGCGGTCGCCGCACTGCTGGACCGCCGCCCCGAGCTGCGCGAGAACCTGGTGGTGCCGGTGGTCGGCGGGCCGTCCGGCACCGGGCTGGCCCGGCCGGAGAGCCTGCACAAGCTCGCCGCCCAGCTGGGCATCTGCGACGTGGTGCGGTTCCACCCGCCGGTCGGCCAGCCGCAGCTCGCGGACTGGTACCGGGCGGCGACGGCGCTGGTGACGCCCTCGTACAGCGAGTCCTTCGGGCTGGTCGCGCTGGAGGCTCAGGCCTGCGGCACCCCGGTGGTGGCGGCCGCGGTCGGCGGCCTGCCGGTCGCGGTGCGGGACGGCGAGACCGGCACCCTGGTGCAGGGCCACGACCCGGTGGACTGGTCGTACGCGCTGGAGCCGTACGTCACCGACCGGGCCCTGGTCGCCCGGCGCGGTGAGGCGGCGGCCAGGCACGCGGCCCGCTTCGGCTGGGACACCGCCGCGGCGACCACCGCCGAGGTGTACGCCGGCAGCATGGCCCGCCCGGCCGGCCGGCCGGCCGCGGCCCGCCGCCGACTGGCCTGAGCGCCGGGCGGCTCGGGCTGCGCCCGCCCGGTACCGGCGAGTAACGTCACCTCCATGGCAATCCGCACCAAGGACGAGGCCCTGACCCTCCTGCGCACCGCCCTGGACGACGCCGGGGTGGCCTGGGAGCCGGCCGCCGCCGACCCGTTCACGCTGGTGGCGGCCCTCCCGGGCACCCGGAAGCTGAGCACCGCCTGCGCCCTGCGGGTCGGCGACCACACCCTGTCGGTGAACGCCTTCGTGATCCGCCGTCCGGACGAGAACCACGAGGCCGTCTACCGCTGGCTGCTGGAGCGCAACACCCGGATGTACGGCGTCGGGTACGCGGTCGACGCGCTCGGCGACGTCTACCTGGCCGGCCGGCTGCCGCTGGAGGCGCTCACCCCGCAGTCGGTGGACCGGCTGCTCGGGACGGTGCTGGAGAACGCGGACGAGCCGTTCAACACCCTGCTCGAGCTGGGCTTCGCCACGGCGATCCGGCGCGAGTGGGAGTGGCGGACCAAGCGCGGGGAGTCCACCCGCAACCTGGCCGCCTTCGCCCACCTGGCCGCGCCGCAGGCCCCGCCTGCGGGTGCCCAGGACAGCCGGGAGGCCCCGGGCACCCCGGACGCCGGCTGACCCGTCCGGTCAGGCGCCCGTCGGAGCCTTCGCGGGCCGTGCGGCCGGCTCCGCGACGGGCTTCGGCTTCGCAAGGGCCTCCGCCGCGGGCGCCGGAACCGCCACGACCTCGTCGGTCCCGGTGCCCTTCGCGGCGCCGGTCCGCCCGCCCAGCAGCACGTAGCCGACCGCGGCGACCGTGCCGCAGACCCCGCACGCGCCCCACAGCACCACGCTGCCGGCCCGCTCCAGCAGCACGCCGCCCACGGCCGGACCGAGGAACGAGGCGAGCGACCAGGACAGCGAGTAGACGCCCTGGTAGCGCCCGCGGGCGTGGGTCGGCGACAGCTCGGCGATCAGACCCATCAGGGTCGGGGTGTAGAGGATCTCTCCGATCGTCCAGACCGTCACGGTGAAGGCGTAGAACCACGCGGACGATCCGGCCAGGGCCGTCACCCCGAACCCCCAGCCGATGAACAGCGCGGCCGCCGCCAGCATGGCCGAGCGGCTGCGGTTCTCGACCCACCGGGTGAGCGGGATCTGCAGCAGCACGATCAGCAGCCCGTTCAGGCCGATGACCAGGCCGTACTCGGTGGACGTGATCCCCCGGCGGCCCATGTCGACCGCGAGGGTGGTGGCTCCCTGCTGCAGCACCAGGGCGAGCAGCAGGGTGAGGCCGACCACGGCCATGAAGCGGCTGTCCCGGAACACGGTGCCGAGACCGACCGCCGGCCCGTCGGCCTTCGCGCCCGCCGGGGCGTCGGGCCTGGTCTCCGGGATCCTGATGAAGATCACCACCGCGCAGAGCACGGTGGACAGGGCGTCCAGCAGGAAGAGCGTCAGGTACCCGTGGGTGGCGATCAGACCGGCGACGGCCGAGGAGAGGCCGAAGCCCAGGTTGATCGCCCAGAAGTTCAGCGAGTAGGCGCGGACCCGGTCGGCGGCCGGGACGATGTCCGCGATGATCGCCGAGATGGCGGGCCGGGTGGCGTTGTTGCAGAACCCCACCAGGAAGGCCACCACGGCGATCGCCACCTGCCCGTCCGTGAAGCCGAGCACGGCGGTGAACAGGGCGGTGCCGAGCTGGGCGGCGAGCAGGGTCGGACGGCGTCCGACCCGGTCGGTGAGCACCCCGGCGATGATCGAGGAGACCGCCGAGCCGAGGCCGAACAGGGCGGCGACCAGGCCCGCGTAGGTTGCCGAGTACCCGCGGCTGCTGGTGAGGTAGAGCGCCAGGAAGGTGACCACGAAGGCGCCGAGCCGGTTGACCAGGGTGGAGACCCAGAGCCACCAGAACTGGCGCGGCAGCCCGCCCGCCGTTTCCTGGACCATTCTTCGGAACCGGGCGGTGACGAGCATGTGGGGGCTCCCGAGGGCAGGCGTCCGCTGAGCGGTACGGCAGGCCCGGTCAGCCGACGCATGTAAGTGGCAGATGCGCGCGGCACACATTACCCAGAGGTCGAAGGTCCCCACCAGGGGTTTTCCCACCCCCCACTAAGCTGGGGGCCATGGCTGACACGACGTACCGACTCATCCTGCTCCGCCACGGCGAGAGCCAGTGGAACCAGAAGAACCTGTTCACCGGTTGGGTCGATGTCGACCTCAACGAGAAGGGCGAGAAGGAGGCCGCCCGCGGTGGCGAGCTCCTGGCCGCCGAGGGTCTGCTCCCCGACGTGCTGCACACCTCGCTGCTGCGCCGCGCCATCCGCACCTCGCAGATCGCCCTGGACAAGGCCGACCGGCACTGGATCCCGGTCAGCCGCAGCTGGCGGCTGAACGAGCGCCACTACGGCGCGCTCCAGGGCAAGGACAAGGCCCAGACCCTGGCCGAGTTCGGCGAGGAGCAGTTCCAGCTGTGGCGCCGCTCGTACGACACCCCGCCGCCGGTGCTGGCCGACGACGCCGAGTACTCGCAGGCCGGCGACGCCCGCTACGCCGACATCCCGAGCGAGCTGCGTCCGCGCACCGAGTGCCTGAAGGACGTCGTCGAGCGGATGCTCCCGTACTGGTACGACGCCATCGTCCCGGACCTCGCCGCCGGCAAGACCGTCCTGGTCACCGCCCACGGCAACAGCCTGCGCGCGCTGGTCAAGCACCTCGACGGCATCTCCGACGAGGCCATCGCCGGCCTGAACATCCCGACCGGCATCCCGCTGGTGTACGAGCTGGACGCCGACTTCAAGCCCGTCGTCCAGGGCGGCCGCTACCTCGACCCGGACGCCGCCGCGGCCGCCATCGAGGCCGTCAAGAACCAGGGCAAGAAGTAGGCCCAGGAGCGCAGAGGCCCCGCCGCCGGGTTGGACCGGGGGTGGGGCCTTCGTTCGTTTCCGGCCGGTTCCGGGTCAACCCGCTTGCCAGGCAGGGGAGTTGGGTAGACGGAAAATGGTTCAGACCATTGACGGTCCAGTCGGCGACTCCTACCGTGAGGGCACCGGACCGGCGCAGGCATGCCAGGAACTCCCGTCCGGGCCGCCGCGCCCCCACGCGCGCGTCTGCGCCCCCGGCGCACACTCCATCCACCCCCACGGAGGAGCACCATGCGCACACGCCACATCGTCGGGGCGGCCGTCGCCGCGCTGGCGATCCCGTTGACCCTCGCCTTCCCGGCCTCGTCCCACGGCTGGATCTCGACCCCGCCCAGCCGGGCCGCGCTCTGCGACAGCCACGTGGACGCGGTGCCGTGGGACTGCGGCGCCATCCAGTGGGAGCCGCAGAGCGTCGAGGGCGGCAAGGGCTTCCCGGCCCTCGGCCCCTCGGACGGCACCATCTGCGCCGGCGGCAACTCGCGCTTCGCCGAGCTGGACGACCCGCACGGGGGCGCCTGGCCGACCACGCCGGTGACGGCGGGCCGGCCGCTCACCTTCACCTGGACGTTCACCGCCCGGCACGCGACCACCGACTTCCGGTACTACCTGACCAAGCCGGGCTACGACGCCAGCCAGCCGGTCACCCGGGCCAACCTGGAGCTGACGCCCTTCCTGACCGTCCCGTACGGCGGCAAGCAGGTGCCGAGCACGCTCAGCCACACCGCGACCATGCCGAGCGGCCGGACCGGTCATCAGGTGGTCGTCGCGGTCTGGACGATCTCCGACACCCCGAACGCCTTCTACTCCTGCTCCGACGTCCGGTTCTGACACCGGCGGCAACGCGCGAGGTGCACGGCCGCGGCCGGCCGTGCACCTCGGGAACCCGGCGGACGACGGCCCGCTCAGTGGCCGCCGCAGCAGCCGCCGTCCGCGCCGCCGCACTGGCAGGGCGCGCCGGACTGGCAGCCGCAGCCGCAGCCGGGGCCGCAGCCGCAGCCGGCCGCGACGACGGGGAGGAACTTCGGGGCGGGCGGCTCGACGGTGTCGTGGGCGGTCGCCGGTCGGGTCGGGTTGGCCTTCATCGAGCTTCCCTCCTAGTGACGGGCACAGTCCTGTGCCCCCACTGTCGAGTGAAGCCGCCGGACGGAGGGAGCGTCAACGGGCGCGCAGTGGTGGGGCGCACGGAGTCCGTGCGCCCGCACCACCCTCGTCACAGGTTTACCCACCCCTCGGGGCGGGCCGGACCGGCGGTCCGGCCCGCGGCGGTCAGTCGACCGGCGAGGCCTCGGCGGCCTCGGCGGCGGCCACGAACTCGGCCACGTGCTCGCCCGTCACCAGGTACACCACGCGCTTGGCGACCGACACCGCGTGGTCCGCGAAGCGCTCGTAGTAGCGGCCGACCAGGGTGATGTCGACGGCGGTCTCGATGCCGTGGTGCCAGCGCTCGTCGATCAGGTGCGACAGCAGCTCGCGGTGCAGGGTGTCGATCGCGTCGTCGTCCTGCTCCATCTCCAGCGCCTTGTCGACGTCCTTGGTGGCGATGACCAGACCGGCCTTGGCCACCAGGCGCTGGGCGAGCTGGCCCATCTCCAGGACGGTGGAGTGCAGGTCGCGCGGCACGGCGGTGTCGGGGTAGCGCATCCGCGCGACCTTGGCGACGTGCCGGGCGAGGTCGCCGCAGCGCTCCAGGTCGGCGCTCATCCGCAGCGAGGTGACGACGATGCGCAGGTCCGTGGCGACCGGCTGCTGGCGGGCCAGCAGGTCGATGGCCCGGTTCTCCAGCTCGTGGTGCAGATCGTTGATCTTCGCGTCGGCGGCGATCACGCTCTCCGCCAGCGCCAGGTCCGCGTCGAGGAGGGCGGTGGTGGCGCGGCCCAGGGCAGAGCCGACCAGCCGGGCCATCTCGACCAGGCTGTCGCCGATCGCATCGAGTTCCTCGTGGTACGCGTCGCGCATGTTCTCTCCTCAGTAGCTGTGTCGGTGGCGGTGCCGACCGGTCAGCCCGTCCGACCGTCGTTCCGGTGTCCGGGTGACCGCTGCTGGTGGCGCGCATCGTACGCGCACACCCGAGCCGGTGGCCGCTGTTCGGCGCACCGATCTCTCCCACACGGGCTGCCTGGCCAACTTTCGGCCGTCAGGGCGACGGTGCACGGCCGCCACGGTGAATCGGCGGCTTCCTGAAGGTGAATTCTCGGCAACGCGTGGTCGATGCCTTGATCCAACGCTTGGGGAGTGCCCTGGCCGTGCGCTTACGCTGGCCACATGGACGTGAACGTGGCCGCCGCCGCTGCCTGTGCCATAGCCGGGCTCGGCGTCGGCCTCACCGCCTCCATCGCCTTCCGCTGGAGCGAGCGCGAGCAGGCCAAGGGCAGGTACGGCGGAACCGGCGGCAGGAACCCCGGCCGGCACCAGTCGCTCGGCACCGGCAACCCCGAGCCGCCGCTGCCGCCCGGGGTCGACACCGTGCTCTCCGTGCTCCGCTCCTGCGCGATCGTGCTGGGCGAGGGCGACGAGGTGGTCAAGGCCAGCTCGGCGGCGTACGCGATGGGCCTGGTGCGTGGCGGCGCGGTCGCCGTGGACCAGATGCTCGCGCTGGCCCGCTCCACCCGCCGGGACGGCGAGATCCGCCAGGTCGAGCTGGAGGTGCCCCGGCCGGGCGCGGCCCGCGCGGCGGAGCCGCTCGCGGTCTCCGTCCGGGTGGCCCCGCTGGGCTCCCGTCTGGTGCTGGTGCTGGTCGAGGACCAGACCGAGCGGCGCCGGGTGGAGGCCGTCCGGCGGGACTTCGTGGCCAACGTCAGCCATGAGCTCAAGACCCCGGTCGGCGCCCTGTCGCTGCTCTCCGAGGCGGTCGTCGACGCGTCCGACGACCCGGAGGCGGTGCAGCGCTTCGCCGGCCGGATGCAGGTCGAGGCGGCCCGGCTGGCCAGCCTGGTCCAGGAGATCATCGACCTGTCCCGGGTCCAGGACGACCGGCTGATGGTCGATCCGGAGCCGGTCGCGGTGGACGAGCTGATCGCCGAGGCGATCGACCGCTGCCGCCAGCAGGCCGCCGCCAAGCAGATCCTGATCGCGGCGGGCGGCATCGCCGGCCTCTACCTGCACGGCAACCGCGGCCAGCTCGCCGCCGCGCTCGGCAACCTGGTCGAGAACGCCGTCAACTACAGCCCGCCCCGCACCCGGGTGGCCATCGCCACCCGCCGGATCTCCAGCGCCGCGGCGCTCGGGGAGGCGGACGGCGAGCTCATCGAGATCTCGGTCACCGACCAGGGCATCGGCATCTCCGAGAAGGACCGCGAGCGGGTCTTCGAGCGGTTCTACCGCGTCGACCCCGCCCGCTCCCGGGCGACCGGCGGCACCGGCCTGGGCCTGTCCATCGTCAAGCACGTCGCGGCCTCGCACGGCGGCACCGTCTCGGTGTGGAGCGTCGAGGGCCAGGGTTCGACCTTCACCGTGCGCCTGCCCGCCGGGCAGGAACCCGCGGAGGACGGGCCCGACGACGGATTCGACGACGGGCCCGACCACGGTCCGGACCACGGGCCGGACGGCGACCCCGCCGGACCCGCCGCCGCACCCCGAACCCTCACCACGGACCGTACGGCCCGTCCGCTCCCCGCCGGGGAGCGGGAACAACACCTGTCAGACACAACCCCGCAGCTTGCCCCGGAGGCCTGATCGTGACCCGAGTACTGGTGGTAGAGGACGAGGAGTCGTTCAGCGACGCCCTCTCGTACATGCTCCGCAAGGAGGGCTTCGAGGTGGCCGTCGCCGCCACCGGCCCGGACGCCCTGGAGCAGTTCGAACGCAACGGCGCCGACCTCGTCCTGCTCGACCTGATGCTGCCGGGCCTGCCCGGCACCGAGGTCTGCCGCCAGCTCCGGGTGCGCTCCAACGTCCCGGTGATCATGGTGACCGCCAAGGACAGCGAGATCGACAAGGTCGTCGGCCTGGAGATAGGCGCTGACGACTACGTCACCAAGCCGTACTCCACCCGCGAGCTGGTCGCGCGGATCCGCGCGGTGCTGCGCCGCCGCGGCGAGGACGGCGGCGCGGGCGACAACGGCGGCGGCCCGGGCGCCCTGGAGGCGGGCCCGGTCCGGATGGACGTGGACCGCCACGTGGTGACCGTGGACGGCGCCAAGGTCGACCTGCCGCTCAAGGAGTTCGACCTGCTGGAGATGCTGCTGCGCAACGCGGGCCGGGTGCTCACCCGGATGCAGCTGATCGACCGGGTGTGGGGCGCGGACTACGTCGGCGACACCAAGACCCTGGACGTCCACGTGAAGCGCCTGCGGGCCAAGATCGAGCCGGACCCGGGCGCGCCGCGCTACCTCGTCACGGTCCGCGGCCTGGGCTACAAGTTCGAGCCGTAAACCGCCCCGACCACGCGGAAGGCCCCCGCCGGCAGCAGCCGGAGGGGGCCTTCGCGTCGCTCCGGCGGGCCCGGGCGGGGCGGCCGGAGGCGGGGCGGGGCGTCAGTGCGCGGGCGGGGCGGCCGGAGTGGTGGCCGTGCCGGTGGGGGTGGCGGCGCCGGTGGCCGGGGCGGTGGCACCCGGGGTGGCGGACTTGGAGGGGGTGGCGGTCGGGGACGAGGTCGGCCCGAAGCCCTTGTAGAGGCCGCGGCCGTGCTCGCCCGAGTCCGGGCTGACGCCGGCCTGGGCCTCGACCTTCCGGCCGTCCTTGAAGGTGAAGACGGTCGGGACGAAGCCGCCGACGTGGACGGTCGCCGAGGCGACGTAGGCGGACGGGTTGTCCTGGCCGCCGATCACCACCGACCCGCCGGCCGGGACGACGACGCCGGACAGCGGGGCGCCGGCGGCGTCCTTGAAGGTCGCGGCGGCACCGCCGACGGTGACGGACTGGAGCTCGGTCGCGGTGTCCGCGGAGTTCGCGATGTTCACGACCACGTTGGCGGCACCGGTGTGGTCGCCCGCGGCGCCCTCCTCGGTGACGACCACGATGTTGTTCAGCCGGATGTTCGTGCCGAGGGTCGCCGCGGCGTTGTCGGGCCTGATCTGCAGGGTGTCCGGCGTGTTGCCGGCGGCGCAGGAGGACAGCGAGGCGATGGCGATGGCGGCGATGGCGGCGATGCTGCCGCGTCGAAGGCTGCGGCTCACGGCGGCGGCTTCTCCCTAGGTCACGTGTCGGTCGGTCAGGTCTCAGATTATCGACCTCGCTTATGCGCTCCTCACGGGGTGGTCCCCGTGTCGCACTCCCGGGGGCCGCCGAGGGCCGTCCGGCGGTACCTCCGGCGCCGCGTCCGGCACGTCCGGGTCACCCGACGGACAAGGTTCGACCAAGATCGAATAACGATTGCGTCGCGACCCGGAAAGGGGTGAAAGCTCAAGATCCAATCATGGTTGCGGGGGTGTTGCGCAAGGGTTTCGCCGAACCCCGGAACCGCCTCCGACCTGCGGGAAGCCCCTCTCGAACACCGGTCGCAGCACGTCATGGGGGTCCTTGTCAAGCCCCGAGACCGGCCCTGACCTGCGAAAACGCCCTTCGGGTGGGCCGAGAAGCGTGTTATTCTGGAAAGCCACGGAAGGGGTCCTGTCACATGACGTTCAAGGTTGGCGACACGGTGGTCTACCCCCATCACGGGGCCGCGCTGATCGAGGCCATCGAAACTCGCCAGATCAAAGGTGTGGACAAGACCTACCTGGTGCTCAAGGTGCAGCAGGGAGACCTGACGCTCCGCGTGCCCGCCGAGAACGCGGAGTTCGTCGGTGTGCGCGATGTAGTCGGCCAGGAGGGTCTGGACCGGGTCTTCGAGGTGCTGCGGGCACCGTACACGGAAGAGCCGACCAACTGGTCCCGTCGCTACAAGGCGAACCTGGAGAAGCTCGCCTCCGGCGATGTCATCAAGGTCGCCGAGGTCGTCCGCGACCTCTGGCGCCGCGAGCGCGAGCGCGGCCTCTCGGCCGGCGAGAAGCGGATGCTCGCGAAGGCGCGCCAGATCCTCGTCAGCGAGCTCGCGCTGGCGGAGAACACCAACGAGGACAAGGCGGAGACGCTGCTCGACGAGGTCCTCGCCTCGTAGCGCACGCCACCGCAGTGCGGTCGGGCTGCCGCCCAACGCTCACAGCGCCCGGTGCCGGCGCGCCACTCCTCGGACGGACCGTCCGGGAGTGGTGCAGTGGCACATCGGGCGCTGAGGCATGTCCGGACCACGCCACCCGCTCCGGCCGACCGAGGCCGACAAGACCGTTTCTGCACCCGCTGTCGTGCGGAGTTCGCGGAGCCGTGCGGCGGGCGGTGGACCGTGGTTCTTCGGAAGGGGCCCGGTGCGCCCGCCGGGCACGCCATGGCCATACCCACTTCGCCGAAGGAGTGAAACCTGAACGCGTCAGGAGCAGTCGCAGCAGCAGTGGTGCCCGCCGCCGGACGCGGTGAGCGGCTGGGGCCCGGAGCCCCGAAGGCCCTGCGGGAACTGGGGGGCGTGCCGCTCCTGGTGCACGCCGTCCGGGCCCTGGCCCGCAGCCGGGCGGTCGGCCTGGTCGTGGTCGCCGCACCCGCCGACGGGGTGGCCGAGGTGGTCGCCCTGCTGGACAGCCACGGGCTGGACGGCAAGGACATCCGGGTGGTGGCCGGCGGGGCGACCCGCCAGGAGTCGGTCCGGCTCGGCCTGGCCGCCATCCCGGACGAGGTCGGGATCGTGCTGGTGCACGACGCGGCCCGTCCGCTGGTCCCGGTCGAGGTGGTGGACGCCGTCGCGGCCGCCGTCCGGGCCGGGGCGCGGGCCGTGGTGCCGGCGGTGCCGCTGGCCGACACGGTGAAGCGGGTCGAGCCGAACCCGGGCGGCCCCGAGCCGGTGCTCGACACGCCCGAGCGCGCCACCCTGCGCGCGGTGCAGACCCCGCAGGGCTTCGACCGCGCCGCCCTGGTCGAGGTGCACGCCAAGGCGCTGGCCGAGGAGGGTGCGGGCACCGCCGACGCGCCGCCGGTCACCGACGACGCGGGCCTGGTCGAGCGCTACGGCGGCCGGGTCGTCGTGGTGCCCGGCCACGAGGAGGCGTTCAAGGTCACCCGTCCACTGGACCTCGTGCTCGCCGAGGCCGTACTCGCCCGCCGGAGGGCCGCCGATGCCTACTGACCCGCAGACCCCCGTGATCCCCCGGATCGGGATCGGCACCGACGTGCACGCCTTCGAGGCCGGCCGCCCGCTCTGGGTGGCCGGGCTGGAGTGGCCGGACGCCGAGGCCGGGCTCTCCGGCCACTCGGACGCCGACGTCGCCGCGCACGCCGCCTGCGACGCGCTGTTCTCGGCCGCCGGGATCGGCGACCTGGGCGCCCACTTCGGCACCGACCGCCCGGAGTGGGCCGGCGCGTCCGGGGTGAAGCTGCTCGCGGAGGCGGCCCGGCTGGTCCGCGAGGCCGGCTTCGAGATCGGCAACGTCGCGGTCCAGGTGATCGGCGTGCGGCCGAAGATCGGCAAGCGCCGGGCCGAGGCGCAGGCCGCGCTGTCCGGGGCGGCCGGCGCCCCGGTGTCCGTCTCCGGCACCACCACCGACGGGCTGGGGCTGACCGGCCGGGCCGAGGGCCTGGCCGCGATCGCCACCGCGCTGGTGTACGAGCGGCGTTGAGCCGTACGCGGTGAGCGGGCCGGAAGATCCCGCGCCTGACGGGTGTTCACCGGGTGTCCCCGGGGCCCGAGTCGCTAGTGTTCGACTCGGGCCCGTGCGGGGCTTCCGCTCGGGCCGCGCGCCGCGACGAGAAGAGGTTTCCGATGGGTGTCGAACTCGCCGACAAGGTCAAGGATCTGCTCGACAGCAAGAGCTTCGCCGTGGTCTCCACGATCCAGCCCGACGGGAGCCCGCAGGCTTCGGTGGTCTGGGTCAAGCGGGACGGCGACGACATCCTGTTCTCCACCGTCCAGGGCCGCCGCAAGCACCTCAACCTGGTCAGGGACCCCAGGGTGTCGCTGGTCATCAACTCGAAGGACAACCCGTACGAGTACTTCGAGGCGCGCGGCGAGGCCACGCTGACCACCGAGGGCGGGCGGGAGCTGATCGACGAGCTGTCCCACAAGTACATGGGCAAGGACTACGGCTGGGACGGCCCGGAGGACGTCCGGGTGGTCGTGCGGATCTCCCCGCGCAAGGTGGTCGGCAACATCTGATCCACCCGCCCGCGCCGCACCGTTTCCCCGGGACCGCGCCCCCGTTGTCCCGGGGAATGTGGCGGGGCACCCCCCGGTGCCCACTACGCTTGACGCTGTGAGCATTCGTCTGTACGACACCAGCACCCGCCAGGTACGCGACTTCGTCCCGCTTGTACCGGGTTGTGTCTCGATCTACCTGTGCGGCGCTACCGTCCAGTCGGCGCCACACATCGGGCACATCCGGTCGTACCTCAACTTCGACCTCATGCAGCGGTGGTTCGCCTACCGCGGCTACCAGGTGACCTTCGCCCGCAACGTCACCGACATCGACGACAAGATCATCGCCAAGGAGCGCGAGCTCGGCACGCCGTGGTGGCAGATCGCCTACGAGAACGAGCGCGCCTTCAACGACGGCTACGACGCCCTCGGCTGCCTGCGGCCGACCGTCGAACCGCGGGCCACCGGGCACATCCCCGAGATGATCGAGATGATGCGGGGGCTCATCGCCGAGGGCCACGCCTACGCGGCCGACGGCAACGTCTACTTCGACGTGCGCTCGTACCCCGACTACCTGGCGCTCTCCAACCAGAAGCTGGACGACCTGCGCCAGCCGGAGGGCGAGGGCGAGACCGGCAAGCGGGACCAGCGCGACTTCGCGATGTGGAAGGCCGCCAAGCCGGGCGAGCCGAGCTGGGAGACCCCGTGGGGCCGCGGCCGTCCGGGCTGGCACCTGGAGTGCTCGGCGATGGCCCACAAGTACCTGGGCACGGCCTTCGACATCCACGGCGGCGGGCTGGACCTGATCTTCCCGCACCACGAGAACGAGATCGCCCAGTCCAAGGCCTACGGCGACGACTTCGCCAACTTCTGGGTGCACAACGCCTGGGTCACCATGGCCGGCGAGAAGATGAGCAAGTCGCTGGGCAACTCGGTGCTGGTCTCCGAGATGGTCCGGGCGTGGCGGCCGATCGTGCTCCGCTACTACCTGGCCGCCCCGCACTACCGCTCGATGATCGAGTACAGCGAGGAGTCGCTGCGCGAGGCCGAGGCCGGCTTCGGCCGGATCGAGGGCTTCGTCCAGCGCGCCGTCGAGCGCTGCGGCTCGGTCGACGCGGCGCCCGAGGTGCCGCCGGCCTTCGCCGAGGCGATGGACGACGACTTCGGTGTGCCGCAGGCGCTGGCCGTCGTGCACACCGCCGTCCGCCAGGGCAACAGCGCCCTGAACGCGGACGACAAGGAGAGCGTGGTGGCGCGACTGGCCGAGGTCCGTGCGATGCTCGGTGTACTGGGACTCGACCCGCTCGACCCGCACTGGGCCGGGACGGAGCGCGGCGAGGACCTCCACGGCGTGGTCGACTCGCTGGTCCGCCTGGTCCTGGACCAGCGGCAGGCGGCGCGCGAGCGCAAGGACTTCGCCACCGCGGATGCCATCCGCGACCAGCTCGGCCTGGCCGGGCTGGCGATCGAGGACACCCCGTCCGGCCCGCGCTGGACGATCAACAGCCAGTAACCCCATCCGACGATCGGGGTGATGGGTGGGCCGTACCGGACCGGTGCGGCCCTCCCGCATGACGTAGCGCATGCCGTCGGCCGCCACCGGGCAGACCGGGACGGCCGGGGCATGCCGGACAGACAGGAAGTACAGCCATGGCCGGCAACAGCCAGCGCAGGAACCGCCGCAACCCCGGATCGAAGAAGGGCGCGTCTGTCGGTACCGGCGGGCACAGCCGGAAGGCCCTCCAGGGCAAGGGCCCGACCCCGCCCGGCGCCGAGCGCAAGGGCCACCCCAAGCAGCGCGCCGCCAACGCCGCGCTCAAGCGCGAGCGGGACGCCAAGGCCCGCGCCGGCATGCGCCGGGCCGGCGGCGGCGGTCGTGGCGGCCGCGGCGGCGCGGGCAGCGCCGAGCTGGTCTTCGGCCGCAACTCGGTGGTCGAGGCCCTGCAGGGCGACGTGCCGGCCAACGCGCTGTACGTCCAGCAGTTCATCGACACCGACGACCGCGTCCGCGACGCCTTCCAGGCCGCCAACGACCGCGGCATCCCGCTGATGGAGGCCCCCCGGGCCCAGCTGGACCAGATGACCGGCGGGATGAACCACCAGGGCCTGGTGCTCCAGGTGCCGCCGTACGAGTACGCGCACCCCGAGGACCTCCTGGAGGAGGCCTCCGACGCCGGCCAGGACGCGCTGATCATCGCGCTGGACGGCGTGACCGACTCGCGCAACCTGGGTGCCGTGGTCCGCTCCGCCGCCGCCTTCGGCGCGCACGGCGTGGTCATCCCCGAGCGCCGCGCGGCCGGCATGACCGCCGGTGCCTGGAAGACCTCCTCCGGCGCCGCGGCCCGGCTGCCCGTCGCCCGGGCCACCAACCTGACCCGCACCCTGGAGGCCTACCAGAAGGCCGGCCTGATGGTGGTCGGCCTGGCCGCCGACGGCGAGGCCGAGATCGGCGACCTGGAGCTGCTGACCGGCCCGGTGGTGATCGTCGCGGGCAGCGAGGGCAAGGGCCTGTCCCGGCTGGTCTCGGAGACCTGCGACATGCGGGTCCGGATCCCGATGTCCGGCCTGACCGAGTCGCTGAACGCCGGTGTCGCGGCGGGCATCGTGCTGTACGAGGCCGCTCGGCTGCGCGCCAAGCGCTGAGGTTCTCAGGGGCACGGCCGAACTCTGCCGGGTGCCCTGAGACCGGCCGGGCGCCGAGCACGGCCGGGACGCGGAGCGCAGGCGATCTCCTGAATTCCCCGCAATCCGAGTGAAAGGCGATCGGGCCCGACCGGGCCCGATCGCTTTTTTCATGATCACTTCAATGGTGCGCCGGACATCCACCCGGGAGAGTGTCCAAAGCGGCGGTCACCCGGTTAGACGGGCGTGGACACCAGAACACCTCGGCGCCCCCTGTTCGGCGACGGCAGCACCGGGATAGACGCGGGCCCCGGCCTCAACACCGTCAAGGTGGAGTCGGACCCTTCGCGGCTCAGCAGCACCCAGGCGAGCTTCCGGCTCCGGCTCGGCGCCCCGGTGGCGCCGCTGATCGAGGCCCCGGCCGGACTGCTGTCCACCGGCGCCGCGTTCGGCGACCCGTACGCCAACCAGGGCCTGATCCGTCGTCCGCTGGTCACCCCGCAGGTCGTCGTGCCGGCCTCCACCGTCCCGGTGCTGGCCGGGGTCGGGGCCGGGGCCGGCGCCGGCGGCGCACCGCGCCGCAAGGGCCGGGTCACCGCCGTCACCTGGACCGGCCAGGCACCTCCCGGGGACCTCGCGGCCACCCAGCTGCTGGAGGCGGTGCGCCAGGGCGGCACCTCGGCCGGCGGCGTCCGCCTGGTCGACGCGGACACCCAGCTGCTCCCGTCCCTCGCGGGTGCCCGGGCCCTGCCGCGCCAGCCCCGCGAGGGCACCGGCACCGCCACCGACGCGGGCGTCGGCCCGGTCGGCGAGCCGCACGGCTGGACCCCGAGCGGCGAGCTGCCCGAGGTCTCCGCCGTCGATGCCGAGGGCAAGCAGCCCTGGTACCCGGGCCGCCGGGTCGACCTCGGCCTGGTGCTGCTGCCGCTGCGCGCCGTCCTCGGCTCGCTCTCGGTCTACGCCGGGTTCAGCAAGCTCTGCGACCCGGTGTACTTCGACGGCGGCGAGCGCGGCTCGATGATGCGCTGGCTCTCCTCGCTGCACCCCTGGAAGGTCGCCGAACCGCTGCTGGCCTTCGCCATGGCGCACCCGGTGGGCGCCGGCCTGGTGGTGTCGTTCACCCAGATCGTGGTCGGCGTGCTGACCGTCCTCGGCCTCTGGCAGCGGTTCGCCGCCGGCGCGGCGATGGCGCTCTCCGCCGCGCTGCTGTTCACCGTCAGCTGGCGGGCCGTCCCGGTCTACGACACCCCGGACCTGATCTTCCTCGCGGCGTGGAGCCCGCTGCTGATCGCCGGGGCGCCGTTCGCCTCGCTGGACGGGCGGCTCAGCCTGGAGGCCTGGCGCCGGTTCGGCGCGGACGCGCCCGGGGCGCTGCGCCGCCGGGTGCTGCGCCGCGGCACCGTCGTCACCACCGTCGTGGTCGGCCTGACCCTGCTGCTCGGCTCGATGCTCGGCGCCGCCGTCCGCACCGGTGCCCGGGCGCACCAGGCGCCGGACCGCCCCGCCACCGACTACGGCACCCCGGTCTGGCCGTCCGGCAGCCCGTCGGGCGCCCCCGGCGGCAAGGGCACGTCCACCACGCCCCCGCCCGCCACCCCGCGCCCGGCCACCCCGACGCCGAGCGCGCCCGCCCCGTCCACCACGCCGTCCGCCAAGCCGGCCACCCCGACGCCGAGCGGCAAGGGGCACTCGGCCAAGGCGGAGGCCGGGTCGGGCGCCTCCCCGGCCGCGTCCGCGCCGTCCGGCGGCTCGGGCGGCACCGCTCCCGCGTCGCGCAGCACCCCGGCCGCCGGCGGCGCGGGATCGGCGCCCAAGTCCAGTCCCACCTCCGGCGGACTGCTCGGCGGGGTGCTGGGCAGCGCGCCGCTGACCGACCTGTCCGGCGGTCGGGCCACCCACCCGGGGGCGCCGACCGCGACCTGAGGCCCCCCGGGACGACGATCGGCCGGGTGCTCCGTGGGGGAGCACCCGGCCGACGTGCGTCCGCGTGCGGTGGGCCGGTCGCCGGTCGCCGGTCGCCGGTGGGCCGGGGCGCCGGTCGCGCCCTTCGCCGGTGGGCCGGTTACCGGGGCGCCCGGCCCGCGCCGGAGGCGAGCTCCTTGGCGGCCTCGGTGAGGTCCTTGGCGGTGTCGATGGCCCGCCAGTACACGCCCTGCGGCAGCTGGTAGCCCGCCAGCCGCTTGCCGCGGGCGAGTTGGGGGAAGGTGGTGCGCTCGTGGTCGCCCACGTCCGGCAGCAGCCCGGCGAACTCCGGGCTGAACACGTACAGGCCGGCGTTGATCAGGAAGGGCGAGGGCGGGGCCTCGATGAAGTCCAGCACGTTGCCGAACTGGTCGGTCTCCACCGCGCCCCAGGGGATCCGCGGCCGGGCCAGCGCGAGCGTCGCGACGGCGTCCCGCTCGTGGTGGAAGGCGGCCATCTCGCGCAGGCTGAAGCGGGTCCAGATGTCGCCGTTGGTGGCGTACCAGGGCTCGTCCGGGCGGGGCAGCGCCTTGGCCGCGTACTTGAGCCCGCCACCGCGTCCGAGCGGCTCCGCCTCGACCACCGTGCGCACCCGCAGCGGCAGGTCCGCCTTGTCCAGCCACTCCTCCAGCACGCCGGCGAGGTGGCCGCAGGAGACCACGGCGTCGGTGACGCCCTCCTCGGCCAGCCAGGCCAGCTGGTGGCCGAGGATCGGCGTGCCCGTCCCGGGGATCTCGACCAGCGGCTTCGGGCGGTCGTCCGTGTAGGGGCGCAGCCGGGAGCCCTGACCGCCGGCCAGGATGACGGCCTGGGTGACGGGCGTCGTGGTCGGCCGCGGCGGGCGGGGCCGGGGGTGCGGGGCGGCGGACGGGAGGTCGGCGGCGGGGCCGGAGTCAGCGGTCATGCCTGAACAATAAGGCGGCGGACGAAGGCGTCCGCCGCCTCGGGGGCTTCCGTTGCCGCGGCCCGCTCAGGGGCCGTGGCACTCCCGACTCCCCGGTCGTCTCCGGCCTTCCCCGGCCCGGCTCGGGGCCTCTCCGGCTCCTCAGCCGACGACGCCGGCCGCGAACGACCCGTCGCAGACCGGGCGGGCGAAGGAGCGGGCCCGCTGGACGTCGCCCTGGTACTTGCGCACCGCCGCCTTGCCCAGCTCACCGGCCAGCGAGGTGCAGTACGGCGTCAGCGACGGCTGCTCGCGCATCGAGCGCTCCAGCAGGTCCAGCGCGGCGGAGGGGTTCTTCGCGCGCAGCTCGTCCAGCAGCGCCACCCGCAGCGACTCCTGCGGGGCGAGCCCGTCCGAGCCCTTGGCCGCGGCGCCGGCCGCGTTGTTGGAACGCCCGATCCCGGCGCCGTCGCCGCTGGAGGCCGCCACGACCTGCTGGTCGAGCCCGGTCGGCGGGGCCCACGGGACCCGGGTCACGGCGAGGGTGCCGGTGGTCACCAGGACGACCGGCAGGGTCAGGGCGACGGTCTGGCCGATACGGCGCACTAGCTGCTTCACCCTCAGGAGAGTAGCGGTGCGTGCGGGCCAGATCGCCCTCCGTTACACCATCGAGTGACACGGTGTCCGGTTTTGTCCCCTTGCCGGGTTGACGGGGGGTGTACGGACGGAGCCCGCCGGACCGCGGGGGTCCGACGGGCTCCGGTGTCGCGCGGAGGCTGCGTCAGTTGCTCAGGCGCAGGCCGGAGCTGGTGGAGAAGACGTGGGTCTCGTTGGCGATCGGCACGACGTGGATGGTCTCGCCGCGGGCCGGGATCTGGCGGCCGGGCACGCGGACGACCAGGTCGTGGTCCTGGCCGCCGATCTGGGTGGTGCCGTAGACGAAGCCGTCCGAGCCGAGCTCCTCGACCACGTTGACGGTCACCGCGACGCCCTCGATGCCGCCCGACGGGACGATCTCGAAGTGCTCGGGGCGCACGCCGACGGTCACCGTCTTGTCGGTGCCGGCGCCGGCCAGGTCCTCGCGGGAGATGTTGACGACCGAGCCGCCGAACTTCACGCCGCCGTCCACCAGCGGCACCTCGACCAGGTTCATGGCCGGCGAGCCGATGAAGCCGGCCACGAAGAGGTTGGCGGGCTTGTCGTACATGGTGCGCGGGGTGTCGACCTGCTGGAGCAGACCGTCCTTGAGCACCGCGACCCGGTCGCCCATGGTGAGCGCCTCGGTCTGGTCGTGGGTGACGTACACCGTGGTGATGCCCAGGCGGCGCTGGAGGCCGGCGATCTGGGTGCGGGTCGAGACGCGGAGCTTGGCGTCCAGGTTCGACAGCGGCTCGTCCATCAGGAAGACCTGCGGCTGGCGGACGATCGCGCGGCCCATCGCGACGCGCTGGCGCTGACCGCCGGAGAGCGCCTTCGGCTTGCGGTCCAGCAGCGCGGTGAGGTCGAGGATCTTCGCGGCCTCCTCGACCTTGGTGCGGATCTCCGCCTTGTTCACGCCGGCGATCTTGAGTGCGAAGCCCATGTTGTCGGCGACGGTCATGTGCGGGTAGAGCGCGTAGTTCTGGAACACCATGGCGATGTCCCGGTCCTTCGGCGGCAGGTGGGTGACGTCGCGGTCGCCGATCCGGATCGCCCCGGTGTTGACGTCCTCCAGGCCGGCCAGCATGCGCAGGCTGGTCGACTTGCCGCAGCCCGAGGGGCCGACCAGCACGAGGAACTCGCCGTCCGCGATCTCCAGGTCCAGCGCGTCCACCGAGGGCTTGTCCGCCCCGGGGTAGACGCGGGTCGCCTTGTCGTACGTGACAGAAGCCATGGTCGTTGCTCTCCTTCACCGGCAGGAACGTGCCGGACGATCCGAGTAAAGGGGTCCGAGGTACTCCGCCGGCCACCAGTGGTCTGGACCACTGAACGAACCGGCTCCCGGCGACGCTACCTGCGCTCCCGCCGCTTGTCAGCCCCCACCCCACCCGATTTCGGCATCGGTTCCATCACGCCCACCCGTCCCGCCAACCCCCGGATATCCCCCCACCTCGCCACCCGGGCCCGGTAGACTGCCCCCCGGTGCCGCCGTGATCCGTCGCGGACGGCCACCGTGCCTCCTTAGCTCAGCTGGCCAGAGCACCGCTCTTGTAAAGCGGGGGTCGTCGGTTCGAACCCGACAGGGGGCTCCGCGCAGCAGTGGGAAGGGCCGGTCCGACGGGTGTCGGGCCGGCCCTTCGGCGTTGCCGGGGTCAGTCCGGGGGGAGGGTGAGGGTGGCGAGGGCGCCGCCCTCGGGGTGGTTGGCGAAGGTCAGGGTGGCGCCGATGACGCGGGCGTGGCCGGTGGCGATGGTGAGGCCGAGGCCGTGGCCGCGGCCGCGTTCGGGGGCGTTGGTGCGGAAGCGCTGGGGGCCGTGCCGCAGGAGGTCCTCGGGGTAGCCGGGGCCGTGGTCGCGGACGGTGATCCGCGGGCCGTCGACGTGCAGGTGGACCGGGCCGGCGCCGTGGCGGTGGGCGTTGAGGAGGAGGTTGCCGAGGATGCGGTCCAGCCGGCGCAGGTCGGTGCGGACCCGCCGGTCGGCGGTGACGTCGACGGTGACGTCCAGGCCGGTGAGGGTGACGGTGCGGCGGGCCGCGCGTTCCAGGGGGACGGCGGAGAGGTCGGGGGACTCGGCGTCCGCGTCCAGGCGGGACACCTCCAGCAGGTCCTCGACCAGGCCGCGCAGCGCCTGGACCCGGTTCTGCACGAGCTGGGTGGGGCGGCCCGGCGGCAGCAGTTCGGCGGCGGTGACCAGCCCGGTGAGCGGGGTGCGCAGCTCGTGGGCGACGTCCGCGGTGAAGCGCTGCTCGTCCTCCAGCCGCCGGTGCAGGGTGCGGGACATCAGGTCGACGGCGGCGGCGAGGTCGGCCACCTCGTCCTTGCCGTCGACGAGTTCGCCGATCCGGGTGTCCGTCCCGCCGGCCGCGATGCCCCGGGCGGCGGTGGCCGCGGTGCGCAGCCGGCGGCTGATCCGGTCGGCGACGAGCACGCCGGCCAGCACGGTGGTGAAGACCGCGGCGACGACGGTGAGCAGGATGATCCGGTCCAGGTCCGCGATGGCCCGCCGGTCCTGGGCGAAGTCCACCCGGACGGACAGCACCCCGTTCTGCACCGGGCCGGCCGCCCACATCGACTCTCCGCTGCCGTCGGCGGCGAGCAGCGAGCCGTGCCGGCCGCTCGCGGCGAGGGCGCGCAGCCGCTCGGGCAGGGCCGGGTCGTTCACGGCGGCGCCCCGGCCGGCCGGGGCGCCGCCGCGGCCGTAGTCGTCCAGGGCGGAGTCGAGGACGGCGAGTGCGGAGGCACGGGCCTGGTCGACGTGCTGACGGATCATCGCCTGGTGGACCAGCAGGCCGACGGCCACCGCGACCAGGACGGCGATGGCGGCGACGGCGGTGGCGATCTGGCGGCGCAGGGTCATGCCGGGCGCCGCAGCTTGTAGCCGAACCCGCGGACGGTCTCGATCCGGCCGGAGCCGATCTTGGCGCGCAGCCGCTGCACGTGGACGTCCACGACCCGGGTGTCGGCGCCCCACTCGTAGTCCCAGACGCGTTCGAGCAGGGTGGAGCGCTCCAGCACGATCCCGGGCGCGGCGGTGAACTCCAGCAGCAGCCGCAGTTCGGTGGGGGTGAGCGGGACGAGGCGGCCGTCGACCCGGACCTCCATGCTGTCGGTGTCCACCTGGAGGCCGTCGAAGCTGCGCACGGCGGGGGAGGGGGCGGGAGAGGGGGCGGGGGCCTCCGGCGGCTGCGGAGTCCCGGGGACGACCGGCGGTGGCGGCGGTGGCGGCGGTGGCGGGGTGTCGGCCGCCGGGCCGACCCGGACGCGGCGCAGCACGGTACGGATCCGGGCGACCAGGACGGCGCTCTCGAAGGGCTTGACCACGTAGTCGTCGGCGCCGGCCTCCAGCCCGGAGACCACGTCCACCGGATCGGTGCGGGCGGACATCATCAGGATCGGCAACTGGCTCTCCTCGCGGATCCGGCGGCAGAGGCCGACCCCGTCGAGCAGCGGCAGCATGACGTCGAGCAGGAGGAGGTCGGGCCGGACGGCGTGGAAGGCCTCCAGACCCTCCAGGCCGTCGGCCGCCGTGGTGACCGGGAAGCCGTAGCGTTCCAGGGCCATCCGGGTGGCCTCGCGGATCACCTCGTCGTCCTCGACCAGGAGGATGTGCGGGTGGGCGGGGGTGCCGGCGGCGCCGGCGCGGGTGGGGTCGGTGCCTGCGGGGGTGGTCATCGCTTCGCTTCCGGGAGCACGGCGGGGGCGGAGGGCGCGGTGGACGGCCGGGCGCCGCGCGGGGACGGGACGGCGGCCCCGGGGGCCGCGGGCTGCGGCGCGAGGGGGGTGCGGCGCACCGGTCCCGGGCTGGCTTCGGGCGTGGCGGTGGCCGCCCGGCCGGTGTCCGGGCCGGTGGCCGGGCCCGTGGGCGGGCCGGTGGGCGGCAGCACGCCGACGCCCTCGTCCCGGCGTTCCTTCAGGGCGAGCCTGGCCCCGTCCCACTGGTAGTGGCTGCTGGTCTGGACGTAGGCGCTGGTCGGCTCGTACAGCCAGAGGTCGGGGCCGATGGTCGCGGCGCTGAACGCCGGCTGGACCGGCACCTGGAGGACGGGCAGCAGGCGGTCCCCGACGAGGGTGTAGACGTGCAGCACGACCCGCCCGGGGGTGACGACGACGGAGATCAGCTCGGGCTGCCCGTCCCCGGTGACGTCGCGGAACTCGGGGGCGCGGACCTCGCAGTCGGCGCAGGTGCCGAGGGCCTGCCGCTCCTCCGGGCCCACCATCGGGTCCTTGGCGAGGACGGTGCGGACGTCGACCGCGGTGATGTCGCGCCCGGGGACGGTCAGGTCCGGTACGGGCTGCGGCGGCTCCTGGGTGGCACCGGCCGCGGGCGTGGCCGGCGGCGGGGAGGTGGGCAGCTGCGGCCAGAGCGGCCGGGGCACCGGCGGCGGGGTGACGGCCTCGGCCGGGCCCTGGTCGCGCAGCTCGCCGGGGGTGGCGGGGCCGAAGGCCAGGGCGGCGAGGGCGAGGACGACGACCAGGCCGGCCAGGGTGGCCACCGGGGCGGCGCCGGGTCGGCGGCGGGATGGTGGGGTTGCTGCCACGGTCGGTGTCGTCCTCCTGATCTGCGGCGACGTTTCGGCCGTCGCTCCCGTCACCGCCCCGGTGGTAGGTCGCGCGAACGGCGGCCGGCGGTTCCGCGGCGGGGCCCGTGCCGTCGTCGGGCCGGTTCCACGGGGGCTCCGGTTCCGGGACGCGGCCCCGTGTCCCGCCGTCGGGCCGGACCGGGCCGGGCGGGGCGGCGTCGGCGTCAGGCCAGGTCCGCCAGCACGATGATGTTGTCCGTCCAGTGGCCGTCCGAGCCGATCCGTCCGCCGCAGGTGATCAGCCGCAGTGCGGGCGCGGGCGTGTCACCGTACACCTGCTCGGTCGGGAAGCGGTCCTTGGCGGCCTGGAGCAGGGTGCGGACCTTGAAGTCCACGGTGGCGCCGTCCGCGCGCCGGATCCGGATCAGCTCGCCGGGCCGGAGCTTCGGCAGCTGCTTGAAGACCGCCGGGCCGTGCGCGGTGTCGTAGTGCCCGATGAGCACGGCGGGGCCGGTCTCGCCGGGGGTGGGGCCGTTGCGGTACCAGCCGACCTCGTCGCCCCGGTCGGTCGGCGGCACCTCGACGGTGCCGTCGGGGTTCAGGCCGAGTTCGGCCACCGGGGCGTCCACCCCGACGGAGGGGACCAGCAGCCGGGTCGGCGGCGAGGGCGGGTACGGCTTGGGAGCGGCGGGTGCGGCGGGCGCGGTGCCGGTCGTGGCCCCGGCGCCCTGGGCCGCCGCCGGGGCGTCGGTCCCCCCGCTGCCGTGCCCGGAGGTCTCGACCCGTACCACCGGGGTCTCCCGTCCGGACAGGGCGAGCGAGGTGCCGAGCACCAGGCAGAGCAGGCCCGCGGTGCCGAAGGCGGTACGGCTCAGCGGGCCCGGGCCGGGCCGGGCGGCGCGTCGGCGCCCCCGCCGGCGGCCCTTGGCGCGTCGGCGGCTGTCGGTCCCCGCCACCGGGGCGGCCCCGGCGCCGCTTCCCCGACTGGCCGGGTACGGGGAAGCGGCGCCGGGGTGCCCGGCGGACTCGGGACCGGTGTCAGCCGCGCGCACCGGAGCGGCGGCGCAGGAGGGCGAAGCCCAGGCCCGCGGCGCCGACGGCCGCGACGGTGCCGCCGCCGGCGAGCATCAGGCCGGAGCCGTCGGAGGCGGCGGAGCCGTCACCGGCCTGCGCGGCGCCCTTGGGCACCTCGCGGACCTGCGCCGGCTGGGCGCCGCCGGGCGCGGCCGGGGCGGGCGAGGCGGCGTTCCTGGGAACGGCCACGGCGGGCGAGGCCTCGGGCTTCGGGGCCTCGGCCCTCGGGGCGGCCGGTGCGGGCGCGGAGGTCTTCGCCGCCGCGTCGACGTTCGGGCTGGCGACGCTGGGGGCGGCGGGCTTCGGCGCGCTGTCGGCCCAGGCCTGCCCGCCGGTGACGGTGGCCAGCAGCGCGGCGCCGGTCAGGGCGCAGGCCGCCAGGACGCGGCGGGCGGGCGAACGGTGGGTACGGCTCATGCGGGGTGTCTCCCTCTGCATCGGTCGGTGCGTGGTGGACGCCGCTCCGCGGTGCGGTTCGCGGGGTCCGCCGTGCTGGTGTCGCGGGACGTCCGTCGTCGGCGCCGGACGCGTACGTCCTCGTCGTGGACGCCCTCCCGGCCGGTTCGAAGGGGTCGGCCGGTGGCGTCGTGGACGACGGTAGGAGGGCCGTGTCGCGGTCCTCGGCCGGTCGTGTCACGGCCGCCCATCGGCTGCGTAACGGCGGCGCGGAGCCAATGGCGCCTCCGGCCGATGGCCGCGCGGCTACCGCGCCGACCGGAGCCGGCGGAGGGTCCAGTCCGGGCCGAGGGGTCGGGTGTGGGCGGAGAAGAGTTCGGCGGCGCGCCGGTAGGAGAGGCGGGCGTGGCCTGTGTGGGGGCAGCGGTCGCGGGCGGGGGTGCCGGCGGGGGCGCGGCGGTCGGTGAGGAAGAGCGGGCCGGCGGCGCGGCCGGCCATGAGGAGGGGGAGCAGCCGGGCGGTGCCGGACTGCCAGTGGACGGCGGGGTATCCGTGACGGGTGCGGCGGCGGGGCAGGTCGAGGTGGTCGGTGTCCAGGGCGAGGACGGTCTCGATCGGGGCGCCGGACTCGTGCAGCAGGTGCCAGAGCGTCTGTTCGCGCAGTGGCGCGCGGAGGGCGAAGAGGGTGCGCAACTGTTCGGCGTCCAGGGCGGGTTCGGCGGGTTCGGGCAGCCGGTGGGGGCGGAGGTCGGCGGTCGGGTCGTCGTCGAGCCAGCCCCTGGCCCGCCACCAGGCCACGGCCGCGCGCAGGGTGGAGAGTTCCCGGTTGAGGGTGCGCGGGTCGGTGTCTGCGCCGCGCCGGGCGGCCGCGGCGCGGAGCCGCGCGGCGGCGTCGGGATGGTCGAGCAGGGCGAGCGGCAGGACGGGCGGCCGGGCGCGCCGCCGTTCGTGGCCGGTGGGGGCGGGCCGGTCGGCGAGTGCCCACGCCCAGGTGTCCAGCGCGATCCGGTAGATCCGGCGGGAGCCGTCGGAGAGCCCGGAGGCGGCCAGGTAGCGCTCGACGGCGACGGCGTACTCGACCGGTGGGAGCTCTGCCACGGTCCGACCTCTTTCCGCAGTAAACGGCATTCCGGCGACATTCTCGAAGGCGCTCGATGTTACCCGCGTTTCGCGGTAAACGGCTAGCAAGTGGCAGGTGAGAGGCCTTTCGACGGGGCATTTACTGCGGTTGTCGCCAGCCTCGTGAAATTGATGCGAAAAGACTCAGGTTTTCTCCCGGAAACCCTTGAACCGCACTCCCGTCGAACCCCAGACTGGCTGCCCATGGCAGTGGACACAGACCGGATCCCGGCCCGCCGAAGGCGCCCGGGAGACCGTCTCGCCGTGCTGGGCGAGCGCGATTTCACCCGCTTCTTCATCGGGTACACGACCTCCCTCGTCGGCTCCTCGATGGCGCCGGTCGCGGTGGCCTTCGCGGTGCTCGACACCGGGGGAGACGGGACCGCGGGAAGCGGTACCGACCTCGGGTGGGTGATGGCGGCCCGGATCCTCCCGGTGGTGCTGGTGCTGCTGGCCGGCGGGGTGATCGCGGACCGGCTCGGCAGCCGCCGGGTGATGCTGGGCTCGGACGTGGTGCGCGGCCTGGTCCAGGCGCTGTTCGCCGGGCTGCTGGCGGCCGGGCACGCGCCGGTCTGGGCGATGGTCGCGCTGGTGGCGGTCTGGGGGGTCGGCGAGGGGCTGTTCATGCCGGCCTTCGGCGCGATCGTGCCCGACCTGGTACGCCGCAAGGAACTGATGGCGGACGCCAACACCCTGCTGGGGCTGGCCCGTTCGGTGTCCACCGTGGCCGGCCCCGCCACCGCCGGCCTGGTCACCGCCGCCTGGGGCCCGGCGGCGGTGCTGCTGGCCGACGCGGTGACGTACGGCGTCGGCGCGGTCGCGCTGGCCGGGCTGCGGCTGCCGGCGCGGCCGGCGGCGGTCGGCGGGGAGTCGATGGTCCGGGACGTCCGGGCCGGCTGGTCGGAGTTCACCGCCCGCCCGTGGCTGTGGATCACCACCGTGCAGACCGGCCTGTTCAACCTGCTGGTGTGGGCCCCTTTCCTGGTGCTCGGCCCGCTGCTCGCGCAGCGGGACCTCGGCGGCGCCCGGGCCTGGGGCCTGGTGATGGGCGGGTATGGCGCCGGCGCGGTGCTGGGCGGCCTGTTGATGCTCGGCCGCGCGCCCGCCCGTCCGCTCGCGGTGGCGTCCGTGGCGGCGCTGGCCTGGGCGGTGCCCTCCGGGGTGCTCGCGGCCGGGGCCGGGCTGCCCTGGGTGGCCGCGGGCGCGGTGGTGGCCGGGGTCGGTTCGGCGGTCTGCGGGACGCTCTACAGCACCACCACGCAGAAGTGGGTGCCGGTCGAACTGCTCGGCCGGATGACGGCCTTCGGCGTGCTGGGCTCCTTCGCCCTCGGCCCGCTCGGGCTGGCGGCGGCCGGTCCGCTGGCGGGCCGGTTCGGCGCGGACACCGTGTTGCTGATCGGGGCTGTCTGGCAACTGGCGGCCGGGGCCGTAGTGTTGGCCGTACCGGCGGTACGGAACCGCCGCTGGGAGGAGGGCCCGGACAGCTGACCAACCCCTCGGACGGCTCCGGGGCGCACCCCCGGCCCACCGCGCACCGCGCCCGGCCGGCCCCGGAGCGCAACCGGCTGCCCCTCCCGCGCACGTACGCCTCCGCGGCGGGCGGGGCGGCCGACCCGGTCGTACGGTGGAGGGCGGGGGTGACGGAGGAGGTCGATCATGCCCGGCTCGCTCACCATCAGCCACCACGAGTCCGCGGTCACCCTGGACCACGCGGACGCGGAGCGGCTCGCCACCGTCCTGGCGGAACTGGCGTACCTGCTGGAGATCCCGGGGCCCAACCGGATCAACGACGAACAGCTCGCCGTGCTGTGCGAGGGCCGCGCCCCGGTCCGCGCCGAACTGGTGCACTGGTGCGCGTCGAACGCCCGCGCGCTGAAGGGGCAGCTCTGACCGGAGCCGCCCGTGCCGCCGGCCGCCCGCCGTACGATGGCGCGCGGGGCGGGGACGCCCCCCGGGTGCCGGGGTGGCCGGCGGCCGGTCCGGCGGAGGGTGGGGGCCCGAGCGTGCCGCAGTCCTTGTCGATGTCCTGGCTGACCGTGCCCACGCCGCTGCCCAGCGGGCCGATGCACATCGCGGTGACCCCGCTCGGCGTGGCCTCGGCCGGGTACACCGGGCCGCGCGAGGGCGAGGCGCCGGCGTGCACCGACGCGTCGAAGGTCGCCGTCGTCACCGAGCGGATCGGCGCCTACCTGGCGGGCCGCACCCGCGAGTTGGGCCTGCCGATCGACTGGAGCCTGAGCTCCGGCCCGCACCGCGCGGTGCTGCGGACCCTCTGGCGCGAGGTGCCGTACGGCCGGACCATCACCTACGGCGAACTGGCCGCCCGCAGCGGGGTGTTCGAGGACGTCGCGGAGCCCGGCCTGGCCGCCCGCACGGTGGGGCAGATGATGGCGGCCAACCCCGTCCCCCTGCTGGTGCCCTGCCACCGGGTGGTGGCGGCGGACGGGCTCGGCGGCTTCGGCGGCGGCCGGGTCGGGATCGAGGTGAAGCGCTGGCTGCTCACCCTGGAGGGCGTGCTGGAGCCGACCCTGGACTGGAACGGCCCGCTGTAGCGACGGCGGGGCCGCCGACGGCGACGGGCCGGCCGTGCCCGGCGGCCGGCGAGGCGCGCTGAGCGTGTCGGAGGGTGGCGCGGGCCGGGGCCCGCATGGGGGAGGATGGGGCCGGTCGAGGCGCGGACGACGCGTGGCCGGCGCCCGGCCGAGGCCGGGCCGGGACCCGGCTGACGTGCGGAACCCCGATATGTTCGAATAAATAGTCGAACGAATATCGATCGGGTGATCTATTCGTACTATTTGTTCGGGCATTCTGAACCACTCGAACGAGTGATTGCGGGTCGCCCTCGAATGGGCCCACCATGAAGCTGCAACACGCATGTGCAAGGCGACACTTCATCGGGATATGCGAAGGGCTCCCCCATGTCGACCGAAACCAATGCCGGTATTCCCGCGCCCGGTGCGCAGTCGGAACTCCGGCAGCAGCAGAGTCTGAGCACGGCGGGCGCGCGGAACCTCGCGACGACCACCAAGTCCGCCCCGCAGATGCAGGGCATCAGCCCGCGCTGGCTGCTCAGGAAGCTGCCCTGGGTGCAGGTGTCCGGCGGCACCTACCGGGTGAACCGCCGCCTGCGCCACTCGGTCGGCCGCGGCCGGGTGAGTTTCGTCAAGACCGGGGCCGAGGTGCGGATCGTCCCGCCCACGCTGGTCGAGGTGCCGGTGCTGCGCGGTTTCCGGGACGAGGCCCTGCTGGAGGAGTTGGCCGCGCGCTTCGTGCAGCGGGACTTCGACGCGGGCGACGTCCTGGTCCAGGCCGGGGCGCCGATCACCGAGGTCTTCCTGATCGCGCACGGCAAGCTCGACCGGCTGGGCACCGGCAAGTACGGCGAGGAGACGGTGGTCGGCTCCCTCGCCGACGGCGACCACCTCGGCGACGAGGCGATCCGGCAGGACGGCGGCGACTGGCCGTACACCGTCCGCGCCGCGACCTCCGGCACGGTGCTGACGCTGCCCTGGCCCGCCTTCCAGGAGCTGCACGACCGCTCCGAGGCGCTCCAGCTCCAGGTCATCGAATACCTCAACGGCTTCCAGCAGGCGCAGAACAAGCACGGCGAGGCCGCGATCGACCTCTCCGCCGGCCACGAGGGCGAGTACGAGCTGCCCGGCGCCTTCGTGGACTACGAGCTCAAGCCGCGCGAGTACGAGCTGAGCGTCGCGCAGACCATCCTCAAGGTGCACACCCGGGTCGCCGACCTCTACAACCAGCCGATGAACCAGACCGAGCACCAGCTCCGGCTGACCATCGAGGCCCTGCGCGAGCGCCAGGAGCACGAGCTCGTCAACAACCCCGAGTTCGGCCTGCTCGGCAACGCCGCGTACGACCAGCGGTTCCAGACCCACTCCGGCCCGCCCACCCCGGACGACATGGACGAGCTGCTCAGCCGCCGCCGCGGCACCAGGATGTTCCTGGCCCACCCCCGGGCCATCGCCGCCTTCGGCCGGGAGCTCAACAAGCGCGGCCTCTACCCGGGGACGGTCGAGGTCGAGGGCAAGCAGCTCATGTCCTGGCGCGGGGTCCCGGTCTTCCCGTGCAACAAGATCCCGATCGTCGGGAGCACCAGCTCGATCATCGCGATGCGAACCGGCGAGGACAACCAGGGCGTCATCGGTCTGCACCAGACCGGAATTCCGGACGAATACCAGCCGAGCCTTTCGGTGCGGTTCATGGGAATCGACGAGAAGGCCATCATTTCCTACCTGGTGAGCGCCTACTACTCCGCCGCGATCCTGGTGCCGGACGCGGTCGGCGTCCTGGAGAACGTGGAGATCGCGCAGTACTGACGGTCCGCGGGGCCGGTCGCCGAGCCGCGCCGTCCGCCGGAGGCCGTTGGGCGGCTCCGGCGGACGGCGCGCCCCGGTGCAATACGGGCCCGGCCCGAGGCGGCCGGGGCGCGTACGACCGTGCCCGCCCCGCGGCGCAACTCCGGCCCGCCGTCGGCGGGCCGTCCCACGACAGGCGCCCGACAGGGGGAGACACCCATGACGAGTCCCATGCTGGAGCGGGACCACAAAGAGGGGCACGAGGCGGCGGACATCCTCGCCCGCACCCGCGCCCTGGTCGATCCGGTCCTGCGGGCCGCCGTCGACTCGCTGCCCGGCACCATGCGCAAGGTGGCCGGCTACCACTTCGGCTGGTGGGAGGCGGACGGCACCCCGGCCGAGGCCTCCGCCGGCAAGGCGATCCGGCCGGCCATGGTCCTGGCCGCCACCCAGGCGCTGGGCGGCAAGCCCGGCGAGGCCGTCGCCGCGGCAGCAGCGGTGGAGCTGGTGCACAACTTCACCCTGCTCCACGACGACGTCATCGACCGGGACGACACCCGGCGCCACCGGCCCACCGCCTGGCGGGTGTTCGGCACCACCGAGGCCATCCTGGCCGGGGACGCCATGCACTCCCTCGCGCTGCGCCTGCTCGCCGAGGACGGCCACCCGGCCGCCCAGGGCTCGATCCGCCGGCTCGCGGACTGCGTGGTCGAGCTCTGCGAGGGCCAGCAGATCGACTGCGCCTTCGAGCGGCGCAACGACGTCTCGCTGTCCGAGTGCCTGGCCATGGCGGAGGCCAAGACCGGGGCCCTGCTCGGCGCGGCCTGCGCGATGGGCGCCCTGTACGGGGGCGCCTCCGAGGAGGCGGCGCAGGCGCTGGACGGCTTCGGGCGGGAGATCGGCCTGGCCTTCCAGCTGATCGACGACCTGATCGGCATCTGGGGTGACCCCGCGGTCACCGGCAAGCCGGTCGGTGCGGACCTGGTCGCCCGGAAGAAGTCGCTGCCGGTGGTCGCGGCGCTGGGGTCCGGCACCGTCGAGGGCAAGACGCTGGCCGAGCTGTACGCGCTGGAGCGCCCGCTGACCGCCGAGGAGTTGGAGCGGTGCGCGGCGGCCGTCGAGGCGGCCGGCGGGCGCGGCTGGGCACAGGGCGAGTCCTGCGAGCGGATGGCCACGGCGATGGCGCAGCTGGCCGCCGCCGTCCCGGAGCCGGCCGCGGCCGACGAACTGCTGGCGCTCGCCGAGCTGGTCACCCGCCGCACGCACTGAGCGGGGTCGTCGGCCTCCAGCGCGGCCGGTCGCACGCACTGAGCGGGGCCGCCGGCGTCCAACGCGCCCACCGGAGTGGGAAGTCGGCCCGGTCGACTTCCCACTCCTGCTGTCCGGGGCGGCCGAGCGGTCGACCGACGGGGGGCAGCCGCTGCCGGCGGTCAGCCGAAGGCGGCCAACAGCCGCTGCTCCTTGGCGGGTTCGATGCCCTGCCGGACCGCCGCCCCCGGCCGCCCCTTGCGTCCCTCGGCGTCGGTGTCCTCGGCCGGTCCGCGCGTCCGCAGCCACTCCCAGGTGTCCCGGGCCGTCTCGGCGAACGGCCGGCAGCGCAGCCCGGCCGCCTCCGCCCGGCCGGTGTCGGCCAGCCAGGCGCCCGCCAGCTCGGGCAGGTCCGGTGCCCAGAAGGGGAGTTCGACCCACGCGCCGACCTGGTCCGGCCCCTCGGCGAGCAGCGGCCCGTCCGGTACCCAGACCAGCTCGGTGTCCGCGGCGCCCGCGACCTCCCGGCAGGTCTCCAGCCACGCGCCGAAGGTGAGCCGGCCGGGCGGCGCGGTGGTGACGAACCGCCCCGCCGTTCCGGCCGTCAGCAGGTCCAGCCCGAAGCCGGCGAAGTCCCGGACGTCGATCACCTGCATGGTCCGCTGGGGATCCCCCGGGGCGAGCACCCGGCCGCCGCGGGCCATCCGCTCCAGCCACCAGGGCAGCCGGCCGCCGAACTCGTACGGTCCGACGAGCAGCCCGCTGTTCAGCACCAGCGTGCGCCCGACGCCGAACCCCTCCAGTACGGCGCGTTCGCAGCCCGCCTTCAGGGCGTTGCCGGGCGGCTGGTCGGGCGGGGTGTCGGCGGGGCAGGGGTGCGGTGCGGAGTCCTCGTCGACCACCCGGGCGGGCCAGTCGGCGAAGGCGTGCACGGACGAGACGAAGGTGTAGTGGCCGGCCCGCCCGCGCAGCAGCCGGGCGCTGAGCGCCGCCTGGGCGGGCTGCTGGGCGGAGGTGTCGACGACGGCGTCCCAGCTGCGCCCCTCGACCAGCCGGGCGAGGTCCTCGGCGCTGTCGCGGTCGCCCCGGACGGCCTCGACGCCGGGCAGATCCGCGGCGCTGCGGCCGCGGTTGAAGGTGGTGACCCGGTGGCCCCGGGCGAGGGCCTCGGCGGCGTAGGCCCGCCCCAGGAAGGACGAGCCGCCCAGCAGAAGGATCTTCATGCCGACGAGCCTCTCCCGGCCGCCCCGCCCGTACGCCCGGATTCGCGGTCAGCAGACAGCGGCCCACCGGATGCCGCGCGGCGTCCGGTCCGACGTGCCGCCCCACCCGGCGCCGCTTAGCATCCGATGTGTACCGCGCTCGGCGACCGCACCCCGGCCCGGTGCACGACCCGGACGGCGGACCCACCCGCCGCAGCCGGCCCGAACGGCCGCGGGACGCCGAGCGGTTCCGCCGACCGGCCGCCCGCCCCGGACGAAGGACCCGCGATGAACCAGCCCGAGCTGGAGGCCCTGGCCGCCGACGCGTACGTCTACGGCTACCCGCTGGTCGCCGGCCTCACCATGGTCGAGCGCTTCGCCCGGGGCGGCCTGGGCACCCTCCCGGCGGCGCCGTTCAACCAGGTCAGCCACGCCACCCGGCTGGCGGGCCCGGCCGACGACTTCGTCTCGGTCAACAACGACACCGTCTACTCGATCGCCCAGCTCGACCTCTCCGAGGGCCCGCAGGTGCTGAGCGTCCCGGACACCGCGGGCGCCTACTACGTGCTGCAGTTCATCGACGCCTGGACGGAGAACGTCGCCTACCTCGGCCGCCGGGCCACCGGCACCGGCGCGCAGACCTGGCTGATCGTCCCGCCCGGCTGGCACGGCACCCCGCCGGACCCCAACCGGGTGATCGAGCTGCCGACCACCGTCGGCACCCTCGTCGGCCGCTTCGCCTGCACCGGCCCGGACGACCTGCCCCGGGTCCGGGCCCTGCAGGCCGGCCTGGAGCTGCAGCCGCTGGAACCCGGCGGCCTGGTCGCCGGACTGCCCGAGCCGGACGGGGACGTCCCCGAGCGGCTGGCCTTCTTCGAGCGGATGCGGGTCTGGATGCAGGCCTTCCCGCCCGCCACCACGGACATCGAGTACCAGCGCCGCTTCGCCCCGCTCGGCCTGCTGGACGACGGCGCCTCGCCGTACCGCGCGGCCGCCCCCGAGTGGACGCTCGCGCTGGCCAAGGGCCTGGCCGCCGGCCGGGAACGCGTCGAGGACGCCACCCGCCCGCCCGAGGACCACCCGCCCGGCGAGTGGCGCAGCGCGCTCCACCTCTTCGACTACAACACCGACCACCTGGGCCCCGGCACCCTGGACGACCCCGAGTGGCGCATCCCCGACCGCCGCGCCGCCTACCTCAGCCGGGCCGCCGCCGCCCGGGCCGGCCTCTGGGGCAACCACGCCTACGAGGCCTCGTACGCGATGACCTACGACGACTCCGACGGGCGGCCGCTGACCGGCGCGCACCGCTACACCCTGCGCTTCGACCAGCCGCCCCCGGCCGGGGCGTTCTGGTCCGTCACGATGTACTCCGTCCCGGACTACTACCTGGTGGAGAACCCGATCGACCGCTACTCGATCGGCGACCGCACTCCCGGCCTCGTTTACGACGAGGACGGCTCCCTCACCCTGACCCTCCAGCACGACCAGCCCGAGGACCCGGCGGCGGCCGCCAACTGGCTCCCCACCCCGCCCGGCGAGTTCCGCCCCATCCTCCGCATCTACCAGCCCGAGCCCGCCGTCCTGGACGGCACCTACCAGGTCCCGCCGATCCACCGGCTCTGAACACCCCGCCCCCACCGAGGCGCCCGCGCGAGAAGTCGGCCGGGCCGACTTCCTGTGCACCGCCCGGTGCCCGCTATTTGCCATGTCCGAGGGGTGTGGCGAGGTGTTCGGGGTGGGCGTTGTCGTGGCCGTGCCTGCATGAGAAGTCGGCGGGCCCGACTTCCTGTGCAGTCTCTGCGGCTGTGCCCGCTGTTACTGCCCCGAGGGGGAGGCTGTTGCCGTGCCCGAGGTGTCCGACGTGGGGGCCGCCGTGGTCGTGCCCGAGGGGGACGGGGAGCCGGACGAAGACGGCGACGGGGACGACGTCGGTGAGCCGGAGGCGGTGGGGGACGTGGTGGGCGAGGCGGTGGCGGACCCGGTCGGCACCGGTGTGGTGGGCGGTGTCGAGGGGGGAGTCGAGGAGGGCGACGGATCGGCCGGGGAAGTGGCCGATCCGCCGCGGTTGTGCGGCCCGCCCTCCAGGGTGACCACCGCCTGCGAGGGCGGCAGCGCGATCCGGGCGGTCCAGGGAGTCGTCGGCGCCCGGTCCTCGTCCACGGTGACGATCACGGTGATCCGCTGGCCGGGCGCCAGGGTGCCGGAGTCGCGGCTGAGCCGGAGCCAGTCGGCCTCCGTCACCGCGTGCCAACGGATCTCCGTGGTGCCGGAGTTGGTGAGGGTGAGGACGGTCCGGTTGCCGTACTCGCCGGCCTCGACGGTGAGCAGCCCGGCCGGGGCCGGATCGCCCGTGCCCGTCGCGGAGGCCCGGTCGACCAACGGGGCCGGTGCGGCGACCAGGCCGGGGCCGTCGAGCGGGGTGGCGCCGTGGGTCGGGACGGGGATCACCGCGCCTTGGAAGAGGAGCCGCGGAAACCCGGGAAGCAACGTTTCTGCACCGCCCGCACCGGCGCCGCCCCCGCCCCCGACCATCCCGGCCCCGGCTCCCGCCAGCTCCATCCCCGGCATCCGGGACGCACCCGGCCCCGCCGGACCGTCCACCGCCGGCCGCGGCCGCTGCCCCGTGGGCCGCCCGGTCTCGTCCACCCGCACCGCCGAGACCGCGGCCGCCGACCCGGCCCCGCCACCGCCCCGGTGCCCGGCCCAGAGCGCGACCACCGGCGCCGCCAGGACGGCCGCGAGCACCCCGGTGGTCACCACCCGCCGGCGCACCGCCAGCCCGCGCCCCGCGTCCGGCGCCCGGTGCCGGGGGAAGCCGCCCTGGTCGAACCGCGGCCCCGGCTCCGCCCCCCGGGCCGCCGCCGCGCCGGTGACCGAGCCGGTGACCGCGGCCGCCCCGGATAGGCCCGCCGGAGCCCGCAGCAGCGCCAGGCCCGACAGCCCCGCCGCACCCTCCGCCGCCTCGCTCGCGGCCACCCGCTCCGCCGTCCCCCGGCAGGTCGGGCAGTCCACCACGTGCTGCACCAGCTCCCGCCGCAGCGCCGGGCCGAGCACCCAGTCCCGCCAGGACTCCGCCCCGGCCCCGCCGAGCCGGTCCAGTTCCGGGCAGCTGCCCACGCCGAGCACCAGCAGCGCCGCCCTGGTCCTGGCCACCTCGGCCTCGGCCCCGGCCAGCAGCGCGCGGGTCCGCTCGAACGGCAGGCCCAGCACCGCCGCGACCTCCAGCGGGGTCAGCCGGTGCCGGACGGACAGCTCCAGCGCCTCGCGCTGTTCCGGGTCGGTGCCGGCCGCCTCCGGCCAGGCGAGCGAGGACAGCTCGCGCCGTCGCCGGGCCGCCTCGGTCTCGTCCGGCTCGGCCCCGGGCGCCCGCCCGGCCCCGGTGCCGGTCACGTCCGGGCCGTCGCCCGCGAGCCGGCGCAGGCAGCAGTACCGGGCCAGCGAGAACAGCCAGGCGCGCAGCAGCCCGGGTTCGGCCAGCCGGGCGCCGTGCCGCCGCGCCAGCTCGCGGACCTCGCGCAGGGCGTCGGCGGCCGCGTCGTGCTCGCAGAGCACCGAGAGGCAGTAGGTGAACAGGCCGTCCACCTGCCGGTCGTACGCCGCGAGCGCGGCGGCGGCCCGCGGCCCGGCCGTCCGGGCCGTCCCGGTCGCACCGGCCGCCCCGGCCGTCGGAGCCTGGGCGCCCGTCCCACCCGACCGGCCCGACCGGCCCGCCCCACCCGACCTACCCGACCAGGTCGGACCAACAGTTCTCGTCGTCACCCGTCCGACGGTAGAGAACGCGGACGGCTGATCCCGGCCATTCGCCGCGTATGTACTTCTTTCGGGTAACAACATCGCCCATCTGTGTGGACGCGCGGCGAGCCGCCGGGCGAGCCGGACGGCCCGTCGCTGTCGGACCCAGGCGCTACGGTGGGCCGCATGCCTCCGCGTTCCAAGACCACCGCCAAGCCCCGCCCGGCGTACCGCTGCACCGAGTGCGGCAACCAGTTGCCCAAGTGGGTCGGCCGCTGCCCGGAGTGCAACGCCTGGGGCACGGTCGAGGAGTACGGCGCGGTGCCGATCCGCACCACGGCCGCCGGCCCGGTCAGCGCGCCCGCCCGCCCGATCGCCCAGGTGGACGGCCAGGTCGCGACGGCCCGCTCGACGGGCGTGCCGGAGCTGGACCGGGTGCTCGGCGGCGGCCTGGTGCCCGGCGCGGTGGTGCTGCTGGCCGGCGAGCCCGGCGTCGGCAAGTCCACCCTGCTGCTGGACGTCGCCGCCAAGGCGGCCACCGCGCAGCACCGCACGCTCTACGTCACCGGCGAGGAGTCGGCGAGCCAGGTCCGGCTGCGCGCGGACCGGATCAACGCCCTCTCCGACCACCTCTACCTCGCCGCCGAGTCCGACCTCGGCGCGGTGCTCGGCCACATCGAGGCGGTCAACCCGGGCCTGCTGATCCTGGACTCGGTGCAGACCATCGCCTCCGCCGAGCTGGACGGCGCCCCCGGCGGCCCGGCCCAGGTCCGCGAGGTGGCGGGCGCGCTGATCCGGGCGTCCAAGGAGCGCGGCATGGCCACCCTGCTGGTCGGCCACGTCACCAAGGACGGCCAGATCGCCGGCCCGCGCCTGCTGGAGCACCTGGTGGACGTGGTGCTGAGCTTCGAGGGGGACCGGCACGCCCGGCTGCGGCTCATCCGCGGGGTCAAGAACCGCTACGGCGCGACCGACGAGGTGGGCTGCTTCGAGCTGCACGACGAGGGCATCGTCGGCCTGGCCGACCCGTCCGGCCTCTTCCTGACCAGGCGTGACAAGCCCGTCCCCGGCACCTGCCTCACCGTCACCCTGGAGGGCAAGCGCCCGCTGGTGGCCGAGGTGCAGGCGCTGATGGTGGATTCGCAGATCCCCTCCCCGCGGCGCACCACCTCGGGCCTGGAGTCCCCCCGGATCGCGATGATCCTGGCCGTGGTCGAGCGGCACGGCGGGGTGAAGCTCGGCAAGCAGGACATCTACACCGCGACGGTCGGCGGGGTGAAGCTGACCGAGCCCTCCGCGGACCTCGCGGTGGCGCTCGCGGTGGCCAGCTCCTCCACCGACACCCCGCTGCCCAGCAACCTGGTGGCGATCGGCGAGGTCGGTCTGGCGGGCGAGGTGCGGCGGGTGACGGGCGTGCAGCGGCGGCTCGCCGAGGCGCACCGGCTGGGCTTCACCCACGCCCTGGTCCCGCCGGACCCGGGCAAGGTGCCGCCGGGCATGAAGGTGGTCGAGGTGGCCGACATCGGCGAGGCGCTGCGGGCCATCCCGGGCCGTCGCCGCTCCGCCGCCAAGCCGCGCACCGAGGCCCGCGGTGAGGCACCGTCGGCGCCGCCGGCCCCGCGCTCCGCCCGGGCCGCGGCCGGCCCGGCGGCGTACCCCGAGGAGCTGATGGAGGGCTGGGAGCCGCTCGACTCCGACGAACTGCGCTGACCCAAGCCCTGCCGAAGCCACACACAGTTAGACTTCCCCCAGTCTCATTGGCCAGAAGGCAGTACCGAGCGGTACTGAGCGACAGAGCAACAGACCGCGGACCGGCGCACGGCGCGAGGCGCGCGGCACGGGTCGACCGGAGGAGTCACGTGGCAGCCAGCGACCGGGGGGCGGACAAGGCCTCCCGCGAGGAGGCCCTGCTGCGGGCCTCCCTCACCGCCATCGCGCCCGGTACCGCGCTTCGTGACGGCCTGGAGCGGGTCCTGCGGGCCAACACCGGCGGTCTGATCGTGCTGGGCTTCGACAAGGCCGTCGAGTCCCTGTGCACCGGCGGCTTCGTGCTGGACGTCGAGTTCAGCGCCACCCGGCTGCGCGAGCTGTGCAAGCTCGACGGCGCGGTGGTGCTCGACAAGGACATCACCAAGATCGTCCGGGCCGGCGTGCACCTGATGCCGGACTCGACCATCCCCACCGACGAGACCGGCACCCGCCACCGCACCGCCGAGCGGGTCAACCGGCAGACCGGCTACCCGGTGGTCGCGGTCTCGCACTCGATGCGGCTGATCGCGATGTACGTCAACGGCACCCGCCGGGTGCTGGAGGACTCCACCACGGTCCTGTCCCGCGCCAACCAGGCACTGGCGACGCTGGAGCGCTACAAGCTGCGCCTGGACGAGGTGGCCGGCACGCTCTCCGCGCTGGAGATCGAGGACCTGGTGACGGTCCGGGACGTCACCGCCGTGGCCCAGCGCCTGGAGATGGTCCGGCTGATCGCCACCGAGATCGCCGGCTACGTGCTGGAGCTCGGCATCGACGGCCGGCTGCTCTCGCTCCAGCTGGACGAGCTGATCGCGGGCGTGGAGCCGGAGCGCGAGCTGGTCGCCCGGGACTACTTCCCGGAGCGGGCCGCCAAGAAGGGCCGGACGGTCACCGAGGTGCTGGCCGACCTGGAGGCGCTCACCCACGCCGAGCTGCTGGACCTCCAGACCGTCGCCAAGGCGCTCGGCTACTCGGGCACCCCGGAGTCGCTGGACTCCGCCGTCTCGCCGCGCGGCTACCGCCTGCTGGCGAAGATCCCGCGCCTGCCGAACACCGTCATAGAGCGTCTGGTCGAGCACTTCGGCGGCCTCCAGAAGCTGCTCGCCGCGAGCATCGACGACCTGCAGACCGTCGAGGGCGTCGGCGAGACCCGCGCGCGCTCGGTCCGCGAGGGCCTGTCCCGCCTTGCCGAATCGTCCATCCTGGAGCGCTACGTCTGACCGGACGCGCCCCCGTACGGACGCCGGAACCCGGCGATGGCCCCCGGAGAAACGCTTCTCCGGGGGCCGCCGCATGTCCGCCAGGCTCGTTCCCAGGCAAAGACGAAACCCCCGGACACGACGGAGTCCCCGGACACGACGGAGCCCCGGGCACGACGGAGCCCCCGGCCGCTCGACGGCCGGGGGCTCCGGGGGAAGTTGACCGGTTCTCAGCTGTCCAGCCGGATCGAGGCCCGCGCCGAGACCTTGTCCCCGGAGAGCCCGGTGAGCTCGGCGAGCACCACGTAGGTGCCGCTCGGCGGCGGCGTCTGGTCGGCGGTCGCGCACTGCGGCTTGCTGCGGCTGCGGTCCCAGGTGAAGGTCTCGGTCTGGCTGCCGCCCGCGCCGAGCTGCACCCAGATGCTGCCCTTGTCGGCCGGGCAGTCGCCGGAGGACCAGACCCGGTCGTTGTTGCTGCCGCTCACCGTGATCACGGAGGCGGTGCGGCCCAGGTCCACCCGGCAGTTGGTGCCGGAGGAGTTCTTGACCGTCAGGGCCAGCCGCGGCTTGTCCTTGGGCTGGTACGAGTTCTGGGTGCCGGCCAGCTCCAGCGCCACCTGCGAGGAGGCGCAGACCGGCAGCGCCATGATCTCGGGGGTGTTCACCGCCGGGGCGCCGCCGCCCGGGCCGCCGGAGCCGCCCGTACCGCCACCGCCACCGGCGCCGCCGGCGGCCGGCGCCGCGCCGCCCCCGGGGGCCGGGTTGGCACCGGCGCCGGTGCCCCCGCTGAGGTTCACCTCGGTGCCGCCGCCGCCCGCGACCGGGCCGCCCCCGGCGCCGCCGCCACCCGGGCGCGCCGCGGGGCCGCTCGGGGAGGCGCCGGGCGTGATGGCCTGGGCCGGGGTCTGGTTCTGGGACGGAACGGCCTGTGCGGCCTTGCCCGATGAGCCGCCGTCACCGCCCCCGCCCTGATCGATCATCAGCCAGGCGATCAGCGCGACGACCGCCGCGACGGCGACGAGCACGACGACGCGCCGACGCCAGTAGATCGAGGCCGGCAGTGGTCCGACGGGTTGACGCAGAGAAGGCACGACCAAACTCTACGAGACTGTGTGTGGCGATTGACTCACCAACACCGCACAGTCACCCCTTCCTTCACATGATCCGCCATTTGATCCGTTCGAGCGAGCGCCAATCGGACGATTTCCGGGGAGTTTCCCGGGAGGATCCGGAGCGGTCTGATCCACTTCGGCCCGGTCGGCGGGCATGGGAGGATCGAAGGGCCATGACTGCCATCACCGCCACCGCCGCCGACGCCGTTCCCGCCCCCGCCGGCGCCGTCCGGCCGCCGCTGCCCCTGCCGCTGTTCCACTCGACCGTCCTGGACTGGTACGAGGCGAGCAAGCGCGACCTGCCCTGGCGGGCCCCCGACGCGACGCCCTGGGCCGTCATGGTGAGCGAGTTCATGCTCCAGCAGACCCCGGTCAAGCGGGTGCTGCCCGCCTGGGAGGCCTGGCTCACCCGCTGGCCGACCCCGGCCCACCTCGCCGCCGAGGCGCCCGGCGAGGCGGTCCGGATGTGGGGCCGGCTGGGCTACCCGCGCCGGGCGCTGCGCCTGCACGCGGCCGCGGTGGCGATCACCGAGGAGCACGAGGGCGAGGTCCCGGACGACCACGCCACCCTGCTCTCGCTGCCCGGGGTGGGGGAGTACACCGCCGCCGCCGTCGCGTCCTTCGCCTTCCGCCAGCGGCACGTGGTGCTGGACACCAACGTCCGCCGGGTCTTCGCCCGCGCGGTGACCGGGGTCGAGTACCCGGCCCAGGCCACCACCGCCGCCGAGCGCCGCACCGCCACCGCGCTGCTGCCGGACGACGCCGAGACGGCCGCCACCTGGGCGGTCGGCGTGATGGAGCTGGGCGCGCTGGTCTGCACCGCGCGCGGCCCGGAGTGCGGGGACTGCCCGCTGTTCACGGCCTGCGCCTGGCAGCGGGCCGGACGCCCGCCGTACGAGGGCCCGGCCCGGCGCGGCCAGTCCTACGAGGGGACGGACCGCCAGGTGCGCGGCAAGCTGCTCGCGGTGCTGCGCGAGTCGCACGGGACGGTGCCGCAGGCCCGGCTGGACGCGGTCTGGCCGGACGCGGTGCAGCGGGCCCGGGCACTGGACGGCCTGGTGGCGGACGGCCTGGTCGAGCCGGTCGAGCAGGGCGTCTACCGGCTGCCCCAGTAGGCGCCACGCACGAACGGAAGGCGCCCCCGGGCGGACGAACCTCCCGGGGGCGCGTACGGGGCGGAGCCGTCAGACGGCCGCCGCCTCCAGCGAGGACTCGGCCGGCTTCTCGTCCTTGCCGGCCCCGCGCAGCGGCACCTCGCGCAGGAAGAACGCGGCGGCGATCGCGATCACGGCCACCCCGGCGCCCCACAGGAAGACGGTGTGCATGCCGTTGGACACCGCGTGGTGGTAGGCGTCCTGGACGTTCTCGGGCAGCTTGCGCAGGTCGGCCATGCTCATCTGGCTCGGGTCCTGCACGCCGCCGCCGGCGGTGGCCTGCCCGCCGAGCTTCTCCGTCATGGTGTCGGTCACCCGGCTGTTGAACAGGGCGCCGAACAGCGCGACGCCGAAGGAGCCGCCGATGGTGCGGAACAGGGTGGCGGTGGAGCTGGCCACGCCCATGTCCTTGAGCTCGACGCTGTTCTGCGCGACCAGCATGGTGATCTGCATCAGGAAGCCCATGCCGGCGCCGAGCACGACCATCCAGCAGGCCGAGGTGAAGCTGCTGGTCCCGGTGCCCATGGTGGAGAGCAGGAGCAGGCCGGCGGTCATCACGAGGGTGCCGATGATCGGGTAGATCCGGTACTTGCCGGTCTTGGTGACGGCCTGGCCGACCACCAGGGAGATCACCAGCATGCCGAACATCATCGGCATCAGCAGCAGGCCGGAGTTGGTCGCCGAGGCGCCCTGGACCGTCTGCTGGTAGAGCGGCAGGAAGACGGTCGAGCCGAACATCACGAAGCCGACGATGAAGCCGATGATCGAGACCAGGGTGAAGTTCAGGTTCGTGAACAGGCCCAGCGGCAGCATCGGCTCCTGCGCCCGCTGTTCCACGTAGCAGAAGGCGATCAGCGAGGCGGCAGCGAGCGCGGCCAGGCCGAGGATCTCCTTGGAGCCCCAGGCGTACTCCTGGCCGCCCCAGGTGGTGATCAGCACGAGCGAGGTGATGCCGACCGTGAGCAGGACCGCGCCCGGGTAGTCGATCTTCGCGGTGCTGCGGACCTTCGGCAGCTTCAGGGTGACGACGACCACGGCCAGCGCGACCACGCCGAGCGGCAGGTTGATGTAGAAGGTCCAGTGCCAGCTGAGGTGGTCGGTGATGAAGCCGCCGGCCAGCGGGCCGCCGATGGTGGCGAGGGCCATCACCGCGGCGAACATGCCCTGGTACTTGCCGCGGTCGCGCGGCGGGACGAGCGCACCCATGATCGACATGACGCCGACCATCAGACCGCCGGCGCCCAGGCCCTGGACGGCGCGGAAACCGATCAGCTCGTTCATGTTCTGCGACAGGCCGGACAGCGCCGAGCCCACCAGGAAGACCACGATCGAGGTGAGGAAGGTGCCCTTGCGGCCGTAGAGGTCGCCGAGCTTGCCCCAGATCGGGGTGGAGGCGGCGGTGGCCAGCGTGTAGGCGGTGACCACCCAGGACAGGTGCTCGGCGCCGCCGAGGTCGTGGACGATGGTCGGCATCGCGGTGCCGACGATCAGGTTGTCGAGCATGGCCAGCAGCATGGTGACGACCAGGCCGACCATCACGAGGCGGATCTCGCGCGGTGACCGCGGTTGCTCCTCCTCGGCCGTCCTGTCCTCCGGCACCGGGCCGGCGGTCTTGGGCTGTGACATGAGGTGGGTCTCCCGGAGGGTGGTGCGGACGGAGCGTCGTGCCGTGCGGCGGCTCACTTACTTGTCGCCCGGCTAGTTTATCGACCGTCGGCACGGTAGGTTGTTCCCTAGCCGGTCGTCAAGCCAGTTTCTCGACCGACCGTCTGGGCAGGGAGAATGAGCCCGGGGCGGACACCACCCCGGGGTCCGCAGTAGTCACCGACGCAGTCATGAGGCAGGCCATGGGCACTCCGCACAGCCCCCGCAGCGACACCCGGGCTCGCATCATCGAGGTGTCACTGGAGCTCTTCGCGGAGCAGGGCTACGAGCAGACCTCGCTGCGCGAGATCGCCGACCGCCTGGGCGTCACCAAGGCCGCGCTCTACTACCACTTCAAGACCAAGGACGACATCGTCCTCGGCATCGTCGAGCGGATGGCCGCACCGATCGACGAGACCATCGCGTGGGGCCGCAAGCAGGCCTGGAGCCCGACGACGCGCGACGAGCTGATCCGCCGCTTCGCGGACGGGATGGCCGAGCGGGCCCCGCTGCTGCGCTTCTTCCACGAGAACCAGCCCGCGCTGCGCGAGTCCCCGGCCGGGCTGGCCTTCAAGGACCGCATGATCACCATGATGCAGCTGGTGCACGGGCCGGAGGCGGACTTCCACGACCGGCTGCGGGCCGCGATGGCGCTGTTCACCGTCCACTCGTCGCTGTTCCTGCTCAAGCAGGACAGCGCGGACTGCGGCGAGGCCCGGAACGTGTGGGGCGAGCAGCCGCCCCCGGCCGGCCTGGACGAGGCGATCGGGGCGGCCCGAGACATCGCGCTGGAGATCGGCGCCGGGATCCGCCACTCCGCCCCCGGCCACCCCAGCGCGGGCTGAGGGTCGCCAAGGGCGCTCAGTGGAGCACCCGGGGCGGCTCAGAAGTTCGTGACGCCGTGCCCCGCGAGGTACGCGATCGGGTTGACCACCGCGCCGTAGCGGTTGCTGGTGCGGATCTCGAAGTGCAGGTGCGGGCCGGTCGAGTTGCCGGTGCTCCCGGAATACCCGATCCGCTCGCCCGCCGGCACCCACTGGCCCGCGGAGACGCTGACCGAGGACATGTGGGCGTACTGCGCGAAGTGGCCGTCCGCCAGCCGCAGCACGACCTCCTTGCCGTACGCGCCGTCCCAGCCGGCCGAGACCACGGTCGCGTCGCCGACCGCCAGCAGCGGCGTGCCCGGGGAGACCGCGAAGTCCACCCCGGTGTGGTACCCGGCCGCGTAGCTGCGGTTGGGCTTCCCGTACGGGTTGCTGGTCGGCGCGTTCGGCACCGGCGCCGACCACCCGGGAGCCGGGGCGGGCTCGGGCTCGGGCTCGGGTGCAGGGGCGGGCTCGGGGGCCGGCTCGGGGGCGGGTTCCGGCTCGGGCGCCGGAGCCGGCGGTTCGAGCGGCAGCAGGTTGGCCGCCACCGCCACGAACTCCTGCGCGGAGTCGCCGTCGTCGGGCAGCTTGTACGGGCTGGGCCCGGCCACCTGGACCAGCCCCGCGCTGGGCACCTCCGCCCTGGGCACGGTGAAGGCCGAGCTGCCCGGCGTGGTGGGCAGCACGGTCTGCGCCGAGGCGGTGCCCGGGGTGGCCACCAGCAGCACCCCGGCGAGCAGCACGGCGGCCGCTCCGGCCGAGACCAGGGCGTGGTCGTGCTCGGCCCGCTGCCGGCTGCCCGGCAGCGTGGTGTGCCGGGGCGACGCGAGCGAGCGCAGCGGTGCGGCCTGGGTGCGGACGGCGTGGCCGATCCGGGGCAGCCAGACGGCGGCCTGGGCCGCCGTGCGGGCGGCGAGCCGGCGCAGGGCCGGCCCCACGGGCGGGACGGTGGACATCGCTTGCCGTACCTCACGGTCGAACGAGGGCAGCACGAGGAGCCCGTTCGGGCGCGTGCTGAGCGGGGGACCACTCAGGTGTAACGGTCACCGAGCGGAGTCCCAAACGGTGTGACGTACTACGGCGTGTAGTCATCGTGGCGCCGGAGATTCAAACCGACGGAGTAATGATCATGTGATCGGATCGTCGGTGCCCGCCTCGCGGCGTCCGCCGGTTCCCCGGCCCCCGCTACTACCGTCGGTCGTACCGCGCCGGAGGCCTGTGACCAGCACCACGCGCGGCCGGCGTTTGGCGGGCTCGAACCGCTTTCGGTCCGCACCGCTGACCGGCCAGGCCCGCTGCGGGACCATCGAGCCATGTACGGCAACAGGAGTGAAGTCCCCGACGCCAGTGGCCGGCCGGCCCTGCCGGACCGCCGCTTCGCCGCCCTGCGCGGCTGCGAGCGGCTGCTGTCCGGCGTCCGGCCGCAGACCATCCGCGAACGCCTCGCCGACCTGGCCGGGCCGCCGCCGGACGCCGCCCCCGGCCCGTACGGCGGCGCCGACCTGGACGGCCGCCCGGACCAGTACGGCGACGGCGTGGTCCGCACCCTGGAGCAGCGGGTCGCCGAGCTGCTCGGCACCGAGGACGCGGCCTTCTTCCCGACCGGCACGATGGCCCAGCAGATCGCCCTGCGGATCCACGCCGAGGCGGCCGGGACGCGCACCGTGGTCACCCACCCGCTGGCCCACACCGACCGGCACGAGCGGCACGCCCTCGGCGTCCTGTCCGGCCTGCGCAGCCTCTGGCCCACGACCGCGCCGCGCCAGCCCACCGCCGAGGAGCTGCGCGCCCTGGACGAGCCGTACGCCGCGCTGAGCCTGGAGCTGCCGCTGCGCGACGCCGGGTTCGTGCTGCCCGGCTGGGCGGAGCTGGTGGAGCTGGCCGCGGTGGTGCGCGAGGAGCACGGTGCGGCGCTGCACCTGGACGGCGCCCGGCTCTGGGAGTCCGCGGTCGCCCTCGGCCGGCCGCTGCCGGAGGTCGCCGCCCTGGCCGACTCGGTCTACGTGTCCTTCTACAAGACGCTCGGCGGGATCAGCGGCGCCGCGCTGGCCGGCCCGGGCGGCCTCGTCCGCACCGCCCGGGCCTGGCGGCACCGCTACGGCGGGCAGCTCTACCAGCAGTGGCCGTCCGCGCTGGCCGCGCTGACCGGGCTGGAGCGCGAACTGCCGCGGCTGGCCGGGTACGTGGCGCACGCCCGGATCGTCGCCGGGGCGCTGGAGCGGGCGTTCGCCGCCGTCCCCGGCGCCCGGGTGCACCCGTCCCCGCCGCACACCCACCAGTTCCAGCTCTGGCTGCCGTACCCGGCGGGGGAGTTGGAGGAGGCCGGGCTCGGGCTGGCCGAGGACACCGGGACCGGGCTGTTCGGCGCCTGGCGCGAGGACGGGCCGCCGGGGCTCTCGATGACCGAGGTCACGGTCGCCGCGCCCGCCCTCGACTGGACCGGCGCCGACGTCGCGGTGGCGGCCGCCGCCTTCCTGGACCGGCTGCCGGCCGTCCGGTCCTGACAAAGCGTCCGGCCCGCCCCCGCGCACTGCGGGGACGGGCCGGACGTGGAGGTGTCAGAGCTGCCTGGTCACAGGCCGATCGCTACCGGAGCGACGATCAGTTGTCGACCGGGCGGACCCGGATCCAGGTCTCCAGGTAGTTCGAGGACTCGTTCTCGACCTCGATGCTGGTGCCCGTCTTCGGGACGTCGACACCGGCGTACTGGTCGTCCTTGCTCCACCACGACTTCAGGTCGTTGAACTCGTCGACGCCCTTGGCCTTCGGGATGACGGTCTCGACGCCCTTGTTGTGCAGGGTGAGCGCGGGGACGCGGCGGGAGCCGAAGGTGGAGTCGAAGCCCTGGACGCGCGGCTTCATCAGGCTGCCGTCGGTCCACTTCAGCACGTTCGGGTGCGAGTCGACCGGCAGGACCAGGCCGTGGCCCGGGTGGGCGCTGACGTTGTTGTCGGTCTGCGACTCGTCCCAGAACCAGATCAGCAGACCGGGCTGGTAGGAGTAGTGCTCGACCCAGCTCGGCTTGTCGGCGAAGCCGAAGTTGTACGGGCCGGTCTTCAGGGTCTGGTCGAAGGACACGTACTGCCGGTTCTCCGCGATGTAGTACTGCGCGTAGTCCTTGGTGTACGAGCCGCCGAAGCGGGAGAACCCGTCGGCCACCCAGCCGTTGTCACCGTTCTCGACGTCGTCGCTGAACACGGCGGCGCCGTCGGCGACGACCGCGATGTTGTCCAGCGTCAGGCCGCGGAAGTGCAGGCCGCCGTCGGTGGTCTGGTGGTAGCGGAACTTGACCTTCTGGCCCGCGTAGGCGTCCAGGTTGAACGACAGGTCGCCCCAGGCGGCCACCTGGCCGCTGAGGGCCGGACGGTCGTTCTCGCGCGGCAGCGCGGTGCCGTTCCAGGTGCCGTCGATGACGGTCCAGGACTTGCCGCCGTCGGTGGAGACCTCGCCGAACGCGTAGTCGAAGTCCTGCTCCAGCTCGTACCAGGCCTTGGCGTTGATGCTGGCCTTGGTCTTGCCGGTCAGGTCGACGTCGCGGGTGAGCGTGACGTTCAGGTTGTCGGCGCTGCCGCTCCACCACTCACCGGCGCCGGCGAACGGCTTGTTGATCTCGGTGGTGATGCTCTTCTTCGGCAGGTCGACGATCAGGGCCTGCGGCAGCTTGCTGTTGTACTCCGCCGGGCCGATGTGGTGGGTCGACTCGGTGCCCGCCTTGGCGCGGTCGACCTTCAGCCAGCCGAGCTGGTACTTGCTCCAGGCGTCGAGGTCGTTCGGCATGTCGCCGATCGCGTCCTTGCCCTCGCCGAGCCAGGAACCGGAGGACATCAGCGACCAGAAGCCGACCGAGTTGTCGATGCCCTTGCCGGCGGTGTCGTAGAGGTCCGGCAGACCGAGGTCGTGACCGTACTCGTGGGCGAAGACGCCGAGGCCGCCGTTCTCCGGCTGCATCGTGTAGTCGCCGACCCAGATGCCGCTGCTGCCGACCTGGACGCCACCGAGCTTGTTGCCCTCGGGGCCGGCCGTGCCCTGCAGGTTGCCGTAGACGTACGAGCGGTGCGCCCACAGGGCCTTCTTGCCCTGCTTGCCGCCACCGGCCGACTTGTCCTCGCCGGCGTGCACGATCTGGAAGTGGTCCAGGTACCCGTCGGGCTGGTTGAAGTTCCCGTCGTGGTGCGAACCGTAACGGTCCCACTGGTCGTACTGGGCCAGGGTCGCCTTGATCTGGGCGTCGGTCTGACCCTTGGCCAGCTGGTCCTTGTACCAGATGTCCACGGCGTCGCGGATCAGGTCCTGGGCGCTGGCGCAGACGTTGGAGCCGCAGTAGTCGGAGCCGTAACGGGCCTCGTTCCACGGGACGCGGACCCAGTCCGTGACCACGCCGTCGACCGAGTAGCGGCCCGAGGACTGCTTCTCGTAGTAGGTCTTCAGCGAGGGCTTGTCCTTGTTGAAGTACAGGTCCTGGTAGTGCTGCTGGTTGTAGTCGGCCTGCCACTCGGTCGAGTTGTCGGTGGCGCGGTCCGGCTTCTCGATCTCGTTGTGCTTCGGGCCGGGCTCACCGCCGTACTTGACCTTGCCGTCCGGCGTCGTGGTGGTGTTGTCCACCTGGTCACCGAAGTCGACCAGGATGGTGAAGATCTTGTCCGTGCGCTCGCGGGCGAGCTCGACGTACTTGTCCTTGCCGAGCTTCACGCTGGTGCTGCCGTTGTGCTGCTCGACCTCGGCGGTGCCGTTGAGCAGCTTCTCGGTGGCGGCCTTCTGCTCCGCCTCCACCTTCGCGGTCAGCGGGCCCGGAAGGTTGTGCTCGGTGTTCTGGACGGCCTCGGCCGGGTCCTTCGGGACCGGGGCGGAGCCGGCGGCGACGGCGGTGCCCGGAAGCAGGCCCGCGCCGAGCGTGACTATGACCGCTGCGGCTGTGGCGACCGCAGCGGTTCTCCTGGTGTTCTTCAACGTTGTGACGTCCTCCCCGACCGGGGCCAGCTCATGGCCAAAGCCCGGCAAACCAAAATGAAAGACAGGTGGACGTCATTTGATACAAGCGTGCACAGAAAAGATAGACCTTGACCGTGACATGGTCACGGCGCTATGCTCCGCGACCCCCCATCATCTGACCGCATGTCAACCGTATGTTCGTTAAAGCTTGCTGAGAAACCGAGCGCACCCGTACCAGCCAGTGGGGGAGCCGGACATTCCGGTCCGTACCCCCGCCGGCGTCGGTGGGGCGGAACGCACCGAGCCCCCGGCGTGAACGCCGGGGGCTCGGTGGCTGTGAAGTTGTCTGTTAAAAGTTGGGTTACTTCGTCAGGTCGGGACCGGACGAGGCGACCGCGGCCGGGGTGTCCGCGACGGCCGACTTCTCCTCGCCGCGGAAGGTGAACTTGGCGTCCTTGCCCTCGCCCTCGACGTCGACGACGACGATGTGGCCGGCCCGCAGCTCACCGAAGAGGATCTTCTCGGAGAGGTGGTCCTCGATCTCGCGCTGGATGGTGCGGCGCAGCGGACGGGCACCCAGGATCGGGTCGTAGCCGCGCTTGGCCAGCAGCTTCTTGGCCTCGACGCTGAGCTCCAGGCCCATGTCCTTGTCCTTGAGCCGCTCGTCCACCTTGGCGATCATGAGGTCGACGATCTGGATGATGTCGTCCTCGGACAGCTGGTGGAACACCACGATGTCGTCGACGCGGTTCAGGAACTCGGGGCGGAAGTGCTGCTTGAGCTCCTCGCCGACCTTCGCCTTCATCCGCTCGTACCCGGTCTGGGTGTCACCCGTGGCCGCGAAGCCGAGGTTGAAGCCCTTCGAGATGTCCCGGGTGCCGAGGTTGGTCGTCATGATGATGACGGTGTTCTTGAAGTCGACCACGCGGCCCTGGGAGTCGGTCAGGCGACCGTCCTCCAGGATCTGCAGCAGCGAGTTGAAGATGTCCGGGTGGGCCTTCTCGACCTCGTCGAAGAGGACGACCGAGAACGGCTTGCGGCGGACCTTCTCGGTCAGCTGGCCGCCCTCCTCGTAGCCGACGTAGCCGGGCGGGGAGCCGAACAGCCGGGAGACGGTGTGCTTCTCGGAGAACTCGGACATGTCGAGCGCGATCAGCGCGTCCTCGTCGCCGAACAGGAACTCCGCCAGCGTCTTGGACAGCTCGGTCTTACCGACGCCGGACGGGCCGGCGAAGATGAACGAACCGCCGGGGCGCTTCGGGTCCTTGAGGCCCGCACGGGTGCGCCGGATGGCCTGGGAGAGCGCCTTGATGGCGTCCTTCTGGCCGATGACGCGCTTGTGCAGCTCGTCCTCCATGCGCAGCAGGCGGGAGGTCTCCTCCTCGGTCAGCTTGAAGACCGGGATGCCGGTGGCGGTGGCCAGGACCTCGGCGATGAGCTCCTCGTTGACCTCCGCGACGACGTCCATGTCGCCGGCCTTCCACTCCTTCTCGCGCTTGGCCTTGGCCTGCAGGAGCTGCTTCTCGTCGTCGCGCAGGGACGCGGCCTTCTCGAAGTCCTGCGCGTCGATCGCGCTCTCCTTCTCGCGGCGCACGTCGGCGATCTTCTCGTCGAACTCGCGCAGGTCCGGCGGCGCGGTCATCCGGCGGATGCGCATCCGGGAGCCGGCCTCGTCGATCAGGTCGATCGCCTTGTCCGGCAGGAAGCGGTCCGAGATGTACCGGTCGGCCAGGGTGGCGGCGGCGACCAGGGCGGAGTCCGTGATGGAGACCCGGTGGTGGGCCTCGTAGCGGTCGCGCAGACCCTTGAGGATCTCGATGGTGTGCGGCAGCGACGGCTCGGCGACCTGGATCGGCTGGAAGCGGCGCTCCAGCGCGGCGTCCTTCTCCAGGTGCTTGCGGTACTCGTCCAGGGTGGTGGCACCGATGGTCTGCAGCTCGCCGCGGGCCAGCATCGGCTTGAGGATGCTGGCGGCGTCGATGGCGCCCTCGGCGGCGCCCGCGCCGACCAGGGTGTGCAGCTCGTCGATGAACAGGATGATGTCGCCGCGGGTGCGGATCTCCTTGAGCACCTTCTTCAGGCGCTCCTCGAAGTCACCGCGGTAGCGCGAGCCGGCCACCAGGGCGCCCAGGTCCAGCGTGTAGAGCTGCTTGTCCTTGAGCGTCTCCGGGACCTCGCCCTTGACGATCGCCTGGGCCAGGCCCTCGACCACGGCGGTCTTGCCGACGCCGGGCTCACCGATCAGCACCGGGTTGTTCTTGGTGCGGCGGGACAGCACCTGCATGACCCGCTCGATCTCCTTCTCGCGCCCGATGACCGGGTCGAGCTTGGCCTCGCGGGCGGCCTGGGTGAGGTTGCGGCCGAACTGGTCCAGGACCAGCGAGGTCGACGGGGTGCCCTCGGCGGGCCCGCCGGCCGTGGCCGACTCCTTGCTGCCGCCGGTCTGGTAGCCGGAGAGCAGCTGGATGACCTGCTGGCGCACCCGGTTGAGGTCGGCGCCCAGCTTCACCAGGACCTGGGCGGCGACGCCCTCGCCCTCGCGGATCAGGCCGAGCAGGATGTGCTCGGTGCCGATGTAGTTGTGGCCGAGCTGCAGGGCCTCCCGGAGCGACAGCTCCAGGACCTTCTTCGCCCGGGGGGTGAAGGGAATGTGGCCGGACGGGGCCTGCTGGCCCTGGCCGATGATCTCCTCGACCTGCTGGCGAACGGCCTCAAGAGAAATCCCGAGGCTCTCCAGGGCCTTGGCGGCGACGCCCTCGCCCTCGTGGATCAGACCCAGGAGGATGTGCTCGGTGCCGATGTAGTTGTGGTTGAGCATCCGGGCTTCTTCCTGAGCCAGGACGACAACCCGCCGCGCGCGGTCGGTGAACCTCTCGAACATCGTTTATCGCTCCTCAGAGCGGTCGGGCAGTTCGGGGTCCGTCCCCGCCCTGTCCTTCCGCATGCTAGTCCCGCTCAGCGGCGCGGCCCACGGATTCACTCCCCGGTAGAGGAGCGAGATGCTGCGCGACCAGCCGACACCAATCCCAACCTGATGCTGGGAAACGGTGTTCCCACAGGTGGGCCGGATGCACCGGATTCCGCTACGCCATCGGCGAACACGTGCCGCCGGAGGCGCGGGCCGGAACACTCCGGCCGGTCGCGCATACTGCCCCTGGACGGGCCGAAGAACCCGTCCACCTGCATTCATACCCGGTATCGGGGCGGTTCTCGCGCAGTTTCCGCGGTGGCGGTGTTCGCCTGGCGAGAAGTCGGGCCGTGGCGACGGCGGTTCAACGGCGGCCGGGGCCCGGGTGCGTGCCCCGGTGGTGTCCGCTTACCGCTTCGCCCTTACAGCGTTGCACAGCCCGCGATTGTTCCGCCGCCCGGGCCGGTGCCCGGACCGGTGCCCGACCGGGTGCCCGGGCCGGTGCCCCGCCCGGCCCCGGTGCCCGCGGCGGCACGGCCCCGCGGGCACGCGCCGCGGGGCGCGGAGGAGACTCCTCCGCGCCCCGTGCGTGTACTGGCGGCGCCGTCTCCGGCCGCCGGGGCCCCGCGCCCGCACCGGCGGGCCGACGGCGCCGGGATCAGGACGCGTTGGCCTTCTCGTAGGCCTCGCGGACGTTGCTCGGAACGCGGCCGCGGTCGTTGACCTCCAGGCCCTGCTCCTTGGCCCACGCGCGGATCTTGGCCGTGTCGGGCGCACCGCCGCCGGCCGGACGCGCCGCACCGCCGCGGCCCGGACGACGGGTGCCGGCGAGCCGGCCGCTCTGCTTGCGGCCCTTCTCCACGTACGGCGCCAGCAGGCCGCGGAGCTTGTCCGCGTTGGCGCTCTTCAGGTCGATCTCGTAGGCAACGCCGTCGAGGGCGAACGTCACCGTCTCGTCCGCCGAACCGCCGTCGAGATCGTCTTCAAGAATGACCTGCACCCTCTGTGCCACGGGCTTCCCTTTCCGCTAAACGACCCATTGCCTGAGGAAAGGAAAGCGCCTTTCTCCGGAAAACACAAACCCTTGACCCGGGCGGAGCGCCTCAGAGGTGCAGCAGCATGCGCGAGTTGCCCAGTGTGTTGGGCTTCACCCGCTCCAGGTCGAGGAACTCGGCGACGCCTTCATCGTACGAGCGGAGGAGTTCTTCATAGACATCCGTAGCGATCGCCGCCGGGTCTGTCGTACCATCATCGGTTTCCTGGAGCTCCCCGATCTCGACGAAACCGTGTTTCGCGAAGAACGCGACCTCGAACGTCAAGCAGAAAATCCGACGGACGCCCAGCCAGCGCGCCGTCTGCACCAGCTTCTCCAGCAGCAGGTGCCCGATCCCGAAGCCGCGGACGGCCGGATCCACCGCGAGCGTGCGGACCTCGGCGAGGTCCTCCCACATCACGTGCAGTGCGCCGCAGGCCACGACCGCGCCGTCGTCGTCGCGTTCCGCGACCCAGAACTCCTGGACGGATTCGAACAGTGTGACTGTGGGCTTGTCCAGCAGAATGCCGTCGCGCGCGTAGGCGTCGATGAGCCCGCGCACTGCCCGCACGTCCGTGGTCCGCGCCCGGCGGATGGTGACCTCCATGGTCGGGACGTTATCGCGCCGCTCCCGGTTCCGTCCCACCGGTATCCGGTCCGTCGTCCGGGGAATCCGCGCCGGGCGGATCGGACGGGAACAGCGCGGCCACCCGCAAGGCGTCCCGGAGCGCTTCGCGTTGCTCGGGCGACATCAGGCCGAAGAAGTGCACCAGGGCCGCCGCCGGATTGTCACTGGTGGCCCAGGCGTCGTTCATCAGGGCCGCCGTGTACGCCTCGCGCGAGGAGACCGGTTCATATCGATAGGCCCGGCCGACCCGCTCGCGGCGCAGCCAGCCCTTTCTGTGGAGCTTGTCCAGGACGGTCATCACCGTGGTGTACGCGATTTCGCGTTCCGACCGCAGATCCAGGAGAACCTCGCGAACGGTGACCGGTCGGTTCCACTGCCACACCCGGGTCATGATGGCGTTCTCAAGTTCGCCGAGTTGCCGGACCATAGTGCGGCCAGGATAGGGAGTGAATGGGGCAAATCTTGTGAAGTGCGCCAAACCGGCGCGCCGCCACCCCCGGGAATCGGGAATGGCGGCGCGCCGGTCGTTCGGGACGGCTGACGGCGTCAGTCGACGTCTTCCTTGGCCCGCTGGGCCCCGCCCTGGCTGCGGACGATGGCCCGCACCAGGAAGCCGAAGCCGATCGCCATGACCAGCGGCGGCACGATCGCGCTGACGTAGTCCATCAGGTCACTCCTCCTCGGTCTTCTCCGCCGTCGCGGCGGAAGCCTTCGGCTCCGGCTTCACCAGCGGGAAGAGCACCGTCTCCCGGATGTTCTTGCCGGTCAGCAGCATGATCAGGCGGTCCACGCCGAGGCCGAGGCCGCCGGTCGGGGGCATCGCGTACTCCAGGGCGCGCAGGAAGTCCTCGTCCACCTGCATCGCCTCGACGTCGCCGCCGGCCGCCAGCAGCGACTGGGCGGTGAGGCGGGCGCGCTGCTCGACCGGGTCGACCAGCTCGGAGTAGGCGGTGCCGATCTCGGTCCCGAAGATCACCAGGTCCCACTTCTCGGCCACACCGGGCCGCGAGCGGTGCTGGCGGGTCAGCGGGGAGACCTCGGTCGGGTAGTCCTTGATGAAGGTCGGCCGGACGGCGTTCTCCTCCAGCAGGCGCTCGACCATCTCCAGCACGATCTGGCCGTGGCCCCACTCCTTCTCGAACGGGATGCCGTGCTCGGCGGCCAGCTTGCGCAGCTCCTCGACGCCCGTCTCCGGGGTGACCTCGACGCCCAGGCGGGCCGAGATGCCAGGGTAGACGGAGACCTCCTCCCACGGCTCGGCCAGGTCGATCTCGTGCTCGACGCCGTGCGCGTCCACGCCCTTGATCACGGTGGTGCCCAGCGCGTCCCGGGCCGCGTTGACGATCGTCTCGCGGATCAGCTCGGCCTGGGTGTCGTAGTCGCCGTACGCCTCGTACGACTCCAGCGAGGTGAACTCCGGGTTGTGGGTGGAGTCCGCGCCCTCGTTGCGGAAGTTGCGGTTGATCTCGAAGACCTTCTCGGCGCCGCCGACCACCAGCCGCTTGAGGTACAGCTCGGGGGCGATGCGCATGTAGAGGTCGATGTCGTACGCGTTGATGTGCGTCTTGAACGGACGCGCGTTGGCGCCGCCGTGCACCGGCTGGAGCATCGGGGTCTCGACCTCGATGTAGCCGCGGTCCTCGTAGGTGCGGCGGATCGAGCGGACGACCTTGCTGCGCAGGTGCAGGATCTCCCGGGCCTCGGGGTTGACGATCAGGTCCAGGTAGCGCTGGCGGACCCGTGCCTCCGGGTCGGTCAGGCCCTTGTGCTTGTCCGGCAGCGGGCGCAGGCACTTGGCGGTGAGCTCCCAGCGGTCCACCATCACGGACAGCTCGCCGCGCTTGGAGGTGATCACCTCGCCCTCGACGCCGACCTGGTCGCCGAGGTCGATGTCGGCCTTCCAGGCCGCCAGCCGCTCGGCGCCCAGCTTGTCCAGGGAGAACATCACCTGGAGGTCGCCGGTGCCGTCGCGCAGGGTGGCGAAGCAGAGCTTGCCGCCGGTGCGGGAGAGGATCACGCGGCCGGTGACGCCGGCCCGCTCGCCGGTCGCGGTGTCCGGCTCCAGGTCGGGGTGCTTGGCGCGGAGGTCCGCGATGGTGGTGGTGCGGGGGAATCCGACCGGGTACGGGTCGACGCCGGCCGCCCGGAGCCGGTCCAGCTTCTCGCGCCGGACGCGCATCTGCTCGGGAAGGTCGTCGGTCGCGGGAAAAAGGCTCTGATCGCTCACCCCACAAGGGTAGCCAGCCACACACGGTGCTCCGCGCCGGGATTGCCGCGGGGGAGGCCGTGACGGCGGCCTGCCCCGCGGACCGGACGGGCCCGGGTCAGCCGGCGCGGCGGGCCTGGGGGCGGCCGAGTCCCTGCCGTGATCGACGGCGGCCGGCCGGAACGCGGCACTGTCGGCACCTGGACCGGGGCGCGGCGGAGGGGGGACCGCGACGGCGGTCCCCCCCTCCGGAGCGTGTCGTCCGGCTCAGCCGGTGCCGGTGGCCAGTTCGACGTCCTCGATGTCCTCGGGGGCCTGGTCGGCGGGCGGGGCGGGACGGGTGGGGGGCTTGGGGCGGCGGCCGAAGAGCTCGGCGGGGGTGGGCATTCGGTGCGGACGGGGCGGGGTCGTCGCGGCGGCGGGCTGCTCCGGGCGGGACTCGGTGCTGCTCATGATGGTCCGTCCTCCTACGGGGATGGGGTGACTGTGCGGCGGTGCGGCGGGGCTCGGTACGGCCACCAGGTGGCGGGGGCCGGTGTGGAGGGCGAGCCGTTCGCGGACGGCGGCCTCGGCCAGTGCGTGGCAGCGCCCGGCCAGTCGGGAGCGGCGGGCCCGCTCGCCCTGGCCGCAGGGCTGGCGGGACAGCCCGCGCAGCGCGGTGAGGTCCTCCGGCCCGGGCAGGTACCCGTCGGACACCGCCTCCTCCAGCCGCTCCAGGTAGCCGGGGGCGCTGCCGGGCAGGGCGGAGCGGTAGCGTCCGAGGTCGGCGAGCAGGAAGGCGCGCAGCCGGCCGCCCTCCTGGACCGCCTCGTCGATCGCCTCGGTCAGGCGCAGGGCGTCCTGGACGTCCTCCGCCCAGAGCTCGGCGCCGGGCCAGGCGAAGACCGGGCGGTCGGGCTTCTGGAGGTGGACGGGAACGGCGGGGTGCAGGGCTTGGGCGAGGGCTCGGCGCAGCACGCGGACTTCGTCGGCGCTGAAGGCCATGCCGCCGCGCGATCCGTGTGGCGTAGGCATGGATTGACACTACGTGAGGAATATCCGATTTGTCGGTAACGTCGCGCCGAACGACCCCCGTTCGGCGCGGTGAAGAAGCCTTTCGCCACCACCTGTAACGCCGCCCGGGGTGCACCTGGTCATCCAGGTGTCAGGGGAGAACGAGCGAGGGGGCCGGGCAGGATGCAACCGGACGGTCAGGGGAAGGCGGCCCGGGGCGGGCGCCGGGACGAGGACTTCCAGGCCTTCGCGGCCGCCCGGGCCAGACCGCTCTACCGGTCGGCCTGCCTGCTCACCGGCGGGGACACCCACCTCGCCGAGGACCTGGTGCAGGAGGCGCTCGGGCGGATCTACGCCCAGTGGCACCGCACCGCCTGGTTCGGGGCCAAGCGGCGGATCGACAACCCGGCCGGGTACGCCCACACCGTGCTGGTGCGGGCCTTCCTCTCGCACCGCGGCCGCCGCTCCAGCGGTGAGCGGCCGGTCGACGCGGTGCCGGACGGCGCGGCCCCGCAGGGCGACCCGGAGCTGCGGCTGACCCTGGTGGACGCGCTCGGCCGGCTCGCGCCGCGCGACCGGGCGGTGCTGGTGCTGCGCTACTGGGAGGACCGCAGCGTCGAGGAGACCGCCGCGATCCTGCAGAGCACCCCGGGCGCCGTCCGGACCCAGTCCTTCCGCGCGCTCGGCCGGATCCGCGCGGTGCTCGGCGGCAGCCTCGACGAGCTGGCCGGGCGCTGAGCCGGCCGTCGCGCGCTCGGCGGGTCCACCGCACTGATCACGTCAACTCATTTGGTAGAGAGGTTGGTCCAGCATGTCCGCAGAGCACGACGGGCCCGACGAGCGGTTCGAGCAGGCCTTCACCGAGGCCATCGGCCGGGCCGGCGGGGCCTACGACGCCGACGCCACCCGGCTGGTCGACACCGGCTGGGCGTACGGCCGCCGGCTGCGCCGCAGGCGGCGGGCCGGCACCGTGGCGGGCGCCGCCGCACTGGCCCTGATCGGGGTGGGCGGAGCCGCGCTCGGCGGCCTGCTGCCCGGGCAGGGTGCGGCGGTGGCCGGCGCGGCCTCGGACGGGGCGTCGACCGCGTCCGCCCCCCCGGTCACCGGGCCGGAGTTCCTGCGGATGCTCACCGAACTCCTGCCGCAGGGGGCGGTGACGGTGGGCGAGGCCAGGGGCACCGAGAGCGACATCCCGCAGCTGCGGCTGGTGCTGGACGACGGGAACGGCGCGGTCCAGTACCTGTTCTCGGTCACGCTCATGGTCGGCGACGCAGACTGCCCCGCCACGACGGTCCCGGGTGACGCCTGCACCGAGGCCGACCTCCCGGGCGGCGAGCACGTGCGCGTATACCAGGCCGGGACGCGCGGCGACGAGCCGGCCGGCTCGAAGACGTGGTCCGCCAAGCTGACCGGGAGCGGCTACCAGATCCTGCTCCAGGAGTGGAACCGCAAGCCGCTGGAGAACGGCTCGCCGGTCACCCGGACCGACCCGCCGCTGACGCCGGACCAGCTGACCGCGGTGGTGAAGGACCCGCGCTGGAAGAAGGTCGTGGCGGCCGTTCCGGACCGGAACGCGGGCAAGCCGGCCCAGCTGCCGGGAACGGCCACGGTCACCGTTCCGCCGCCGGTGCCGCCCGACCTGACGACCCTGCCGGCCGTGGCGACGCCGGTGCCGTCCGGTCCGGCCACCCCGCCGGCCACCCCGCCGGCCACCCCGCCGGCGACTCCGCCGCCCGGCAACTGAGCGCCGCTCAGGCCGTGGGGCGGTTGCGCTCGTACACCAGGCGCAGGCCGATCAGGGTCAGCCAGGGCTCGTGCACGTCGATGGTGGTGGCCTCGCCGAGGACGAGGGTGGCGAGGCCGCCGGTGGCGATCACCTGGACGTCGTCCGGGTCCTTGGCGAGCTCCCGGGCCATCCGCTCGACCAGGCCGTCGACCTGGCCGGCGAAGCCGTAGAGGATGCCGGACTGCATCCCCTCGACGGTGTTCTTGCCGATCACGTTGCGCGGGCGGGCCAGCTCGATCTTGCGCAGCTGGGCGCCGCGGACGCCGAGCGCCTCGACCGAGATCTCGATGCCCGGCGCGATCGCGCCGCCGACGTAGTCGCCGCGCGCGTTGACCGCGTCGAAGGTGGTCGCGGTGCCGAAGTCGACCACGATGCACGGGCCGCCGTACAGGTGGTTGGCGGCCAGCGCGTTGACGATCCGGTCCGCGCCGACCTCCTTGGGGTTGTCCATCAGGACGTGCACCCCGGTCTTCACGCCGGGCTCCACGATCACCGCGGGGACGTCGCCGTAGTAGCGGCGGGTCACCTCGCGGAGCTCGTGGAGCACGGCGGGGACGGACGAACAGATCGCCAGGCCCTCCACCGCGGCCTCCCGGACCGCGGTGTGGTTGCCCATCAACCCTTGCAGGAGCACCGCCAGTTCATCGGCCGTGCGGCGCGGATCGGTGGAGATCCGCCAGTGTTCCACCACGTCCTCGCCGTCGAACAGGCCGAGCGTGGTCTGGGTGTTGCCGACGTCGATGGTGAGGAGCACGGGGACGCTTTCTGCGAGTCGGGACAGGTCTGTTCTCGCTCTGACGGTCAGGCGCGCAGGTCCAGGCCGATGTCCAGGATCGGCGAGGAGTGGGTGAGCGCGCCCACGGCCAGGTAGTCGACACCAGTCTGGGCGACCTCGCGCGCGCTGGCCAGGGTCAGTCCGCCGGAGGCCTCCAGCTTCGCCCGGCCGGCCACCAGCGAGACGGCCTCCTTCAGCTGCCCGACGGTGAAGTTGTCCAGCAGGATCAGGTCCGCCCCGGCCTCCAGCACCGGCGGGATCTGCTCCAGGGTGTCCACCTCGACCTCGACCGGCAGCTCCGGGTACGCGGCCCGGACGGCCCGGAAGGCCTCGGCCACGCCGCCGGCCGCGACCACGTGGTTGTCCTTCACCAGCGCGGCGTCCGAGAGCGCCATCCGGTGGTTGGCGCCGCCGCCGCAGCGCACCGCGAACTTCTCCAGCGCGCGCAGGCCCGGGGTGGTCTTGCGGGTGTCCCGCACGACCGCGCCGGTGCCCTCCAGGGCGTCCGCCCAGGCACGGGTCGCGGTGGCGATGCCGGACAGGTGGCAGAGCAGGTTGAGCGCGCTGCGCTCGGCGGTCAGCAGGTCGCGGGTGCGGGAGCGGACCGAGAGCAGCACCTGGCCGGCCTCCACCTGGTCGCCGTCCTCGACGTGCCGCTCGACCTCGAACTCCTCCTCGCAGACCAGCGAGACGACCGCCTCGGCGACCCGCAGGCCGGCCACCACGCCGGCCTGGCGGGCGGTGAAGTCGGCGGTCGCGACGGCCTCGGCGGGTACGGTCGCCACCGAGGTGACGTCCTCGCCGCCGGCCAGGTCCTCGGCCAGCGCCAGGGTGGCGATGTCCTCGACCTCGACCGGGTCCAGCCCGGAGCGCTCCAGCAGCTCGGCCAGCTGCGGGTCCAGGCCGGTCTCGTAGCCCTCGCCGTCCCCGCAGGCGCAGCCGTCGCCGCAGCCGCCGGCCATCGGGAGTTCCTCGTGGGAGTGGGTCATGGTTCTACTGCTCCTCAGGGGTGCTGACCGGGCCGCCGGTGGCGGCGAGGGTGGTGATCAGGTGGCGCCGCCAGTGGGCGTCGTCGCGCTCGGGGAAGTCCTCGCGCCAGTGGCAGCCGCGGGTCTCCGCGCGCTGCGCGGCGGCCGCGACCAGGGCGGTGGCGACCAGCAGCAGGTTGGCGGCCTCCCAGGTCTCCACCCGGGGGTCGGCCGGCTTCTCCTCGGCCACGTGCGCGTACGCCTGCTCGGCGACCAGGCCGAGCCCGGCCGCGGTGTCGGCCATCGAGTCGGCCGAGCGCAGCACGCCGGCGCCGCGCGACATCAGCCGCTGGATCTCGGCGCGCGCCTCGGAGGCCGGCAGCGGGACGGGGTGCGCGGCCCGGGCGGCCTCGACGTCCACGGTGCGCTCGGGCAGCTCGCCGGCCAGGTGCCGTCCGGCCAGGTCGGCGGCGATCCGCTCGGCGAAGACCAGGCCCTCCAACAGGGAGTTCGAGGCCAGCCGGTTGGCGCCGTGCACCCCGGTGCAGGCGACCTCGCCGCAGGCGTACAGACCGGGCACGGAGGTGCGGCCGCGGGGGTCGGTGCGCACGCCGCCGGAGGCGTAGTGCGCGGCCGGGGCGACCGGGATCGGCTCGGTGACCGGGTCGATGCCGTGCGCGCGGCAGGAGGCCAGGATGGTCGGGAAGCGGTGCGCCCACATCTCGGCGCCGAAGTGCCGCCCGTCCAGGTACATGTGCTCGGCGCCCTGCTCCAGCATCCGCCGGGTGATCGCCTTGGCGACGATGTCGCGCGGGGCCAGTTCGGCCAGCTCGTGCTGCCCGACCATGAACCGGACGCCGTCCGCGTCCACCAGGTGGGCGCCCTCGCCGCGCACGGCCTCGGAGACCAGCGGCAGCTGGCCCTCGGCCTCCGGGCCGAGCCAGAGCACGGTCGGGTGGAACTGGACGAACTCCAGGTCGGTCACCTCGGCGCCGGCCCGCAGCGCGAGCGCCACGCCGTCGCCGGTGGAGACCGCCGGGTTGGTGGTGGCCGAGAAGACCTGGCCCATGCCGCCGGTGGCGAGCACTACCGCGCGGGCCCGGACGGCGCCGACGCCGTCGCGCTGGCCCTCGCCCATCACGTGCAGGGTGAGGCCGGCCGCGTGGCCCTCGGCGTCGGTCAGCAGGTCGAGGACCAGCGCGTGCTCGATCAGCTCGATCTCGGGGTCGTGGCGGACGGCGGCGACCAGCGCGCGGGATATCTCGGCGCCGGTGGCGTCCCCGCCGGCGTGCACGATCCGGTTGCGGTGGTGGCCGCCCTCGCGGGTCAGCAGGATCTCGCCGTCCGCGCCGCGGTCGAAGGCGGCGCCGGTGGCGATCAGCCGGCGGACGGCGTCCGGGCCCTCGGTGACCAGGGTGCGCACGGCCTCCTCGTCACAGAGCCCGGCGCCGGCCACCAGGGTGTCGTCCAGGTGCTGCCCGGGGGTGTCCCCCTCGCCCAGCGCGGCCGCGACGCCGCCCTGGGCCCAGCGGGTGGAGCCGTCGTCCAGCATCGCCTTGGTGACCACCATGGCCCGCAGGCCGGCCTTGCGGACGTTGAGCGCGACGGTGAGGCCGGCCACCCCGGAGCCGACCACGACCACGTCGGTGGTCGCGGTCCAGCCGGGGGCCGGGGCGGTGAGGCGGTGCGTGGACATGGGTCAGTGGCTCCTTCAGCGCGAGGCGGCGTCGGCCGCGCCGTTGCCGCCACCGTACGCCGCGTCCCCGCGCAGCAGTCCGGTGCCCTCCTGCGCCTCGGCCGGGTCCCCGCCCAGGCCGGTGATCCGGTTGTGCCCGTCCACGAAGACGACCTTCGGCTGGTAGCCCTTGGCCTCGGCCGTGTCCATCTGCCCGTAGGCGATGAGGATGACCAGGTCGCCGGGGTGGACCAGGCGGGCGGCGGCGCCGTTGATGCCGATCACGCCGGAGCCGCGCGGGCCGGCGATGGTGTAGGTCTCCAGCCGGGCGCCGTTGTTGATGTCGACGATGTGGACCAGTTCGCCGGGGAGCAGGTCGGCGGCGTCGAGCAGGTCCTCGTCCACCGTGACGGATCCCACGTAGTGCAGGTCGGCCTGGGTCACGGTGGCCCGGTGGATCTTGGACTTGAGCATGGTGCGGAGCATTGCGGGTCACGCCTCCTGTGAGTGCATGCCGGAAGGGGGTTCCTGCTGTCGGTACTACCGAACGTTTCCGTGCCTGACGGTCATCCGCCCGGGGCCCGTCTCCCGGATCCGGCGAGGATCCGGGAGACGGGCGCTAGCGGCAGATGAGGTGGACGTTGTCGATCAGGCGGGTCTCGCCCACCTTCGCGGCGACGGCCAGCACCGCCTCGCCCTGGAAGTCGTCCGCCGCCTCCGAGAAGTCGTGCGGGTCGACCAGGGCGAGGTAGTCCAGGGTGACGCCCTCGGCGCCGTCCAGGACGGCCGAGGCGGCCTCGCGGACGGCCTTCGGGCCCTGCGCGGCGGCGTCCCGGCCGGCGAACAGGGCCTTGGACAGGACGAGCGCCCGGGCGCGCTCCTGCGCCGAGAGGTAGCGGTTGCGCGAGGACAGCGCCAGGCCGTCCTCCTCGCGGACGGTCGGCACGCCGACGATCTCCACGTCGAAGTCCAGGTCGGCGACCATCCGCCGGATGACCGCCAGCTGCTGGGCGTCCTTCTCGCCGAAGAAGGCGAAGTCCGGGTCGGTGATGTGCAGCAGCTTGGCGACCACGGTCAGCACGCCGTCGAAGTGGCCGGGGCGGGTGGCGCCCTCGAAGCGCTCGCCCATCGGGCCGGCCACCATGCGCACCTGCGGCTCGCCGTTCGGGTAGACCTCGTCGACGGACGGCGCGAAGACCACGTCGGCGCCGTTCTCCTCGGCCAGCCGCACGTCCTCGTCGAGGGTGCGCGGGTAGCGCTCCAGGTCCTCGGCCGGGCCGAACTGGAGCGGGTTGACGAAGACCGTCACCGCGACCCGGCCCTCCCGGCCGACCTGCTTGCGGGCGGCCCGGATCAGCGCGGCGTGGCCCTCGTGCAGCGCGCCCATGGTCATCACGACGGCGTTGTCCACCGGCCGCTCGTCCGGCCAGAAAGCGGCCTCGAAGTCGTCCACGGTGCGGGTGACGACGGCCCGGTGGACCTTCGGCGTCCGCTGGGCCTTGTTCGGCTGCTTGCCGCGTGCCATCAGTGCTTCTCCTCGTTCAGTACGTCCAGCAGCGCCGCCGCCGACGTTTCGTCGATCGCTCCGTTGGCGAGCGCCCGCTGCGCGGTGGCGCGGGCCATCGCCCGGTACGCCGCCGGGATGTCCGGGGACACCGTACTGAGCTGCGCCAGGTGGCGCCGTACGGTGCCCGCGTCGCCCCGGGCGACCGGGCCGGTGAGGGCGGCGTCGCCGGAGCGCAGGCTGTTGTCCAGGGCGGCGCCCAGCAGCGGGCCGAGCATCCGGCCGGGCTCGGCGACGCCGGCCGTGCGCAGCAGGTCCATCGCCTGCGCGACCAGGGTGACCAGGTGGTTCGCGCCGTGCGCGAGGGCGGTGTGGTAGAGCGGGCGGACGTCCTCGGGCACCCACTCGGGCTCGCCGCCCATCTCCACCACCAGCGCCTCGGCGACCGGCCGCAGCTCCTCGGGCGAGGTCACGCCGAACGGGCAGCCGGCCAGCCGGGCCAGGTCCACCGAGGTGCCGGTGAAGGTCATCGCCGGGTGCAGGGCCAGCGGCAGCGCCCCCGCCCGGGTGGCGGGCTCCAGGACGGCGACGCCGTGCGCGCCGGAGGTGTGCACCACCAGCTGGCCGGGGCGGACCGCGCCGGTGGCGGCCAGCCCGGCCACCAGGTCGGCCAGCGCGTCGTCCGGCACGGTCAGCAGCACCAGGTCGGCGGCGGCCAGCACCTGCGGCGGGGTGACGATCCGCACGCCCGGCAGCAGCGCCTCGGCGCGGCGGCGGGAGGTGGCGGACACCCCGGACGCGGCGACCACGGTGTGCCCGGCGAGCTGGAGCGCGGCGCCCAGCGCGGGGCCGACCCGGCCGGTGCCGACCACGCCGACGGCGAGCCGGGCCGGGCGGTTGCCCGGGTCTCCGGGATCGCCGAAGGCCTGGCCGCCGAGACCGTCGGCGAGCGGGGCGAACTCGCCGAAGTCGGCGAAGTCGGACGGATTCACGTCCACCCTTGTCCTGCCTTGTCCTGAATGACCGTTCCAGTCCGCTCGACGGGTACCGGACGTACCGCCCCAGTCTACGGGGGAGACCGAACACCGAAGCGGATCAGTCGGTGGCCCGGGCCCGGATCAGTCGGTGGCCCCGGCCCGGATCAGCCCGGCCTCGTACGCCAGCACCACGGCCTGGACCCGGTCGCGCAGTCCCAGCTTGGCCAGGATCCGGCCGACGTGGGTCTTCACGGTGGCCTCGGAGAGCACCAGCCGGGCCGCGATCTCGCCGTTCGACAGCCCCTGGGCGACCAGCAGGAACACCTCCCGCTCGCGCTCGGTCAGCGGGCCCAGGGCGTCCGAGCCCGGCGCGCTGTGCGGGGTGGGCAGCACCTCGGCGAAGCGGTCGATCATCCGGCGGGTGGTGGTCGGGGCGACCACCGCGTCGCCGCCGTGCACCGCGCGGATCGCGGCCACCAGCTCGGTCGGCGGGACGTCCTTGAGCAGGAAGCCGCTGGCGCCGGCCTTGAGCGCGGCGAAGGCGTACTCGTCCAGGTCGAAGGTGGTGAGGATGAGCACGTGCGGGGCGTTCGGCAGCGGGCTGCCGTCCTCGGCGAGGCAGATCCGGCGGGTCGCCTGCACGCCGTCCAGCCGCGGCATCCGGACGTCCATCAGGATCACGTCCACCTCGGTGTGCCGCAGCAGCTCCAGGGCTCGCGCGCCGTCGCCCGCCTCGGCGGCGATCTCGATGTCGCCCTGCGACTGGAGGATCATCCGGAAGCCGGTGCGCAGCAGTTCCTGGTCGTCGACGAGCATCACGCGGATGGTCAAGGTGGGACTCCTTGGAGGGGGTGGACGGCGGACGGGGCTAGTGGGCCGCCTTGAGCGGCAGGACGGCGCGGATCCGGAAGCCGCCACCGGGGCGGGGGCCCACGTCGAGGCTGCCGCTGACCATGCCGACGCGTTCGCGCATGCCGATCAGGCCGTGGCCGAGGCCGTCCGTGCCGCCGGCGGCCAACTGCTCGTCGGTGCTGCCGCGCCCGTCGTCCTCCACCAGGACGGCCAGCTCGCGTTCGCCGAAGTCGACCGCGACCCGGGCGTGCACGTCGGGGCCGCCGTGCTTGCGGACGTTGGTGAGCGCCTCCTGGACGATCCGGTAGACGGTCAGCTCGACGCCGCGCGGCAGCTCGCGCGGGTGCCCGGAGGTGGCGTAGTCCACGTCGAGCCCGGCCGTGCGGACCTGCTCCAGCAGCTCCGGCAGCTCCTCGACGCCCGGCTGCGGCACGTACTCCTCGGCGGTGGTGTCGGAGGTGCGCAGCACGCCCAGCAGGCGGCGCATCTCGACCAGCGCCTGGCGGCCGGTGGAGGCGATCGTGCTCAGCGCCTCCTTCGCCTGCTGCGGGGAGTTGTCCAGGACGTACGCGGCGCCGTCGGCCTGGACGATCATCACCGAGACGTTGTGCGCGACCACGTCGTGCAGCTCGCGGGCGATCCGGGCCCGCTCGGCGGCGACCGCCACCTTGGACTGGGCGTCCCGCTCGCGCTCCAGACGGGCGGCGCGGTCCTCCAGCTCGGTGAGGTAGGCGCGGCGCACCCTGGTCAGCCGGCCCCAGGCCCAGCAGAGGATGAACGGCGTGCTCATCAGCAGCGTGATCAGCGCCGCCTCGCCGAAGGTGTACGGGCGGCTGTGCGCGTCGCCGGCCCTGTCGAAGACCGTCTTCACCGGCTTCATCTGCCAGAACACCAGCGGCCCGGCGGACAGGCCGGCCGCCAGGGCCAGCCGGGAGGTCCACTTCTGGCCGAAGGCGGCGCCGGTGTAGGCGAAGACCAGGTAGGCGATCGAGGAGCCGCCCGGCGGCACGTTCGCGACCACCTGGCCGACGCCGATGCAGGTGGCGGCGGCCACCGTGAGATCGGGTTGGCGCCGCCGGAAGACCATCAGCAGCGGCAGCAGCACCGCGACCAGGATCGAGGCGTCGAAGCGCCAGCCCTCGTCGACGTAGCCGTCGTTCGGCAGCAGGCCGAAGAACAGCACGATCGACGCCCAGGCGGCGTCGACCACCATGGGGTGACGGCGGAGCCAGGCGTTGAGTCGATGCACGTGTCCAGCGTAGGCAGTCGCTTCGCATGCCCAGGTCCGCCGGTAGGGCGATCCGTCCTACTCCGTAGGTCGGAGAGCACCTGATCCGATTGGGTGGGGCCACCGGGCGCCGGGTAGCGTCCGGCCCCATGACTTGGATGCGGTGGGCGCCCGCCATGGAACAGGCCCTGTACGACCCCGAGCGGGGTTTCTACCGCAGGCCGGAGGGCCCCGCCGGGCACTTCCGCACCTCCGTGCACGCCTCGCCGAGGTTCGCCCGTGCGGTGGCACGGCTGCTGCTGGAGGTTGACGCGGCCCTCGGTCGTCCGGAGGAGCTGGCCCTGGTCGACGTCGGGGCCGGGCGGGGCGAACTGCTCACCGGGGTCCTCGCCGAGCTGCCCGCGGAGGTGCTGGCACGGCTGCGGCCGTACGGCGTGGAGATCGCCGGGCGGCCGCACGGCCTGCCGTCCACAGCCCTGTGGACGGACGAGCCGCCGCGCGGCGTCACCGGGCTGCTGTTCGCCAACGAGTGGCTGGACAACGTGCCGCTGGACGCCGGCGAGGTGGACGGGGACGGGGTGCTGCGCTACCTCGAGGTGGACACCGCCACCGGCGAGCAGCGCCTCGGCGAGCCGGTCTCGGCGGCCGACGCGGCCTGGGCCGAGCGCTGGTGGCCGGTCGCGGAGCCCGGCGAGGTGGTGGAGTTCGGCGGCCCCCGGGACGCCGCCTGGGCGCGGGCCGTGGCCGGGCTGGAGCGCGGTCTGGCCGTCGCCGTCGACTACGGGCACACGGCGGACCGGCGGCCGCCGTTCGGCACCCACGCCGGCTTCCGGGACGGCCGGGAGGTCGCCCCGGTGCCGGACGGCTCCTGCGACGTCACCGCGCACGTCGCGCTGGACTCGATCGCCGCTCCCGGTCTCCACAGCCTGTGGACGACGCAGCGGGAGGCGCTGCGGGCGCTCGGCGTGAGCGGCGAGCGCCCGGCGCTCGCGCTGGCGTCCAGCGACCCGGCCGGCTACCTGCGGGCGCTGAGCGGCGCGGGGGAGGCGGCCGAGCTGACCGACCCGGGCGGGCTGGGCGGGTTCGGGTGGCTGGTGCAGGCCGTCCGGATGTCGGGACCGAGGAGTTTGGCGGACCTGCCGGGATGGCAGACTCTGACCTCATGAGGGAGACCACGGTCGGCATCGGGGCGGGCGCCGAGAACTTCACGGGCACGGCGGGCACCACCGACATGGTGCTCAACATCGGCCCGCAGCACCCGGCCACGCACGGCGTGCTGCGGCTGCGCATGCTGCTCGACGGCGAGCGCATCGTGAGCGCCGAGCCGGTGATCGGCTACATGCACCGGGGCGCCGAGAAGCTGTTCGAGGCCCGTGACTACCGGCAGATCATCATGCTGGCCAACCGGCACGACTGGCTCTCCGCCTTCTCCAACGAACTCGGCGTCGTCATGGGCGTCGAGCGGATGCTCGGCATGGAGGTCCCGGAGCGGGCGGTGTGGGTCCGCACCCTGCTCGCCGAGCTCAACCGGGTGCTCAACCACCTGATGTTCCTCGGCTCGTACCCGCTGGAACTCGGTGGGATCACCCCCGTCTTCCACGCCTTCAACGGCCGCGAGGACCTCCAGCACGTGCTGGAGGAGGCCTCCGGCGGGCGGATGCACTACATGTTCAACCGGGTCGGCGGCCTCAAGGAGGACCTGCCGGCCGGCTGGCTCGGCCGGGTCCGCACCGCCGTCGCCACCGTGCGCTCGCAGCTGCCGGTCTTCGAGGACCTCGTCCTCGGCAACGAGATCTTCCGCGCCCGCACCGCCGGCGTCGGCGTCCTCACCCGGGCGCAGGCCGAGGCGTACGGCGTCAGCGGGCCGATCGCCCGGGCCAGCGGCCTCGACCTCGACCTGCGCCGCGACGAGCCGTACCTGGCGTACGGCTCCGAGGAACTGCGGCAGGTGCTCACCGTGGTCACCCGCGAGGAGGGCGACTGCCTGGCCCGCTTCGAGTGCCTGCTGGAGCAGACCCTCAACTCGCTCGACCTCGCCGACGCCTGCCTCGACAAGCTCGCCGCGCTGCCGCCCGGCCCGGTCAACCAGCGGCTGCCCAAGGTGCTCAAGGCGCCGGAGGGCAGCACCTACGCGTGGACCGAGAACCCGCTCGGGATCAACGGCTACTACCTGGTCTCGCGGGGCGACAAGACGCCGTGGCGGCTCAAGCTGCGGTCGGCGTCCTTCAACAACATCCAGGCGCTGACCGAGCTGCTGCCGGGGACGCTGGTCGCGGACATGGTGGCGATCCTGGGGTCGATGTTCTTCGTGGTCGGCGACATCGACAAGTAGGACCGCCGGGGGTCGGTGGGCGGGCGGGGCGGTCAGTCCTGCTTGGGGGGCTTGACCTTGGCCTTGGCGTTGTCCTTGGCCTTGGCGTCGGCCTTGTCCTTGGCCTTGGCCTTGGCCTTGGCGTCGGCCTTGGCCTGATTGGTCGGCTTCGGGGGCTTGACCGGGTCGGCGGGGTGGGGAGCCACCTTGCGGTCGCCCTTGGTGGCGATCCGCTCCTCGCACAGCCGGGCCAGCACCTCGTACGCCTCGCGGCCCATCAGCTCGGTGAGCTCGGGGCGGTAGCTGACGTACACCGGCTCCGCGCCCTGGTGGGCCGCCGGGGCGCCGGTGCACCACCAGTGCAGGTCGTGGCCGCCGGGGCCCCAGCCGCGCCGGTCGTACTCGCCGATCGAGACCTGGAGGTAGCGGGTGTCGTCGGGGCGGTCGATCCAGTCGTAGGTGCGGCGGACCGGCAGCTGCCAGCAGACGTCCGGCTTGGTCTCCAGCGGCTCGCGGCCCTCCTTGAGGGCGAGCGCGTGCAGGGCGCAGCCGGCGCCGCCCGCGAAGTCCGGGCTGTTCACGAAGATGCAGGCGCCGTTGACCCGGCGGGTCTGGCGGTCGCCGTCCTCGTCCAGCATGGTGATGCCGCCGTCGGCGACGATCCGGCTCTTGGCGTCGGTGCCCTCGGCGAAGTTCTCCCACAGCTCGGGGGTCAGCCGGGCCGCGTGCGACCGGACGCGCTTCTCGTCGTCCTCGTCCGAGTAGTGGGCGCCCAGCGTGCAGCAGCCGTCCGACTCGCCGCGGCCCTCGCGGATGCCGTGGCAGCCCTGGCCGAAGACGCAGGACCAGCGGGAGGTCAGCCAGGTGAGGTCGCAGCGGAAGACCTGCTCCTCGTCCGCCGGGTCGGCGAACTCGACCCAGGCGCGCGGGAAGTCGAGCGGGACCTCGTCGCGCGGGATCTCGCGGCGCAGGGTCGGCATCGCGAGGTCGACGGGGGCGGAGGAGGCCTTGGGCTTCGCCTTGGCCTTCTTCTCGGACGTTTCTGCTGGGGACGCTTCTGCTGGTGCCACCCGGCAAGGGTAGAGCTTTCGGGGGCGGAAGCGCGGTGGCGGGACCGGTGGTCGCGGCCCGTGGCGGTGGGGGCGCCGGGAGTGAGGGCGGGGTGGGGCACCAGGAGTGGCGGCCCGGAGTGAAGGCGGGGTGGCGCCGGGAGTGAAGGCGGGGTGAAGAGGTCTGTCGGGCCCTGCGGGCGGCCCCGGCGGCGTGCCTAGGATGGCGGCCGGCCCGCTGCGGGTCCGCACGGGCCCGCAGGGTCCGCTACGGGGAGGTACGGGGATGGCAGGCGGCAGCACCGGGGCGTCCGGCCCGGCGGGCGGGGAGTTCGTCCTCAAGCCGTGGGAACTGCACGGTGAGGGGCGGGAGTTCGAGAAGCTCGGGGGTGAGCTGACGAAGGCCGTCGCCGCCCTGGAGCAGGGCCTCGCGGCGCTCGGTGCCCCCTGGGGGACGGACCAGCCGGGCAGCGGCTTCGCCGCCGTGTACGGGCAGGCGCGCGGTGAACTCGTCGGCGGGCTGCGGGGGTTGGCCGGGCGGGTGGCCGGGGTCGGGGCGGGGCTGCACACGATGGCGGGGCGGACGGCGGACGCGGACAGCTCGGCGGCGAGCGGGTTCGGGGCGACGGCGGTGCCGGGGGGTTCGGGAGTGCCGGGGGTGCCTGGGGTGCCTGGGCCGGTCGGGGTTTCGGGGGTGACCGGGGTTCCGGGGGCAACCCAGGGGGCGGCTCCCGTCGTCCCCAAGGACATGTCGGTCTGACAGGCCCGGCTCGACGTACCGGCTCGACGTACCGGCTCGACACAGCCGGTACGACAGACCCGGCTCGACAGGGGGAGAAGCGCGTGTCCCGGAAACTGCCCGAGGAACTGGTCCCGGTGCTGGCCCGGACCGGCCAGCAGTGGCCGCAGGCCGACGAGGAGGGCCTGCGCAAGGCCGCCGGAGTCTGGCGCGAGTTCGGCAAGGAGGCCGACCGGCTCACCCGCCGCTGCGGCGAGTCCGTCCGGCGGGTCACCGCCGACAACTCCGGCCACGCGGTCGAGGCCTTCGGCGCGTACTGGCAGGCGTTCAGCGGCGGCGGCAAGGGCCACCTGGACGACGCGCACAGCGCGGTCGGGCTGGTCGCCGGGGCCTTCGACACGGCCGCGCGGGCCGTGGACATCTGCAAGGCCGAGGTCATCGCGACCCTGCAACAGCTCGCCGCCGACCTCAAGCAGGCCGAGGAACAGGCGGCCGAGGCCAAGGAGGCGGCCGGCCGGATCGCCGCGGCGGCCGACGGCGACCCGGCGAAGAACGGGGTGGTCGGCGGACTGGAGAAGGCCGTCGGCGGCGTCGCGGCCAAGGTGCGGAACGCCGCCACCGAACAGGTCGCGGCGGGCGTGGCGGCCGTCGCCGTCGAAGCCGCCGCGCTGAAGATCGGCGGACTGCTCGCCGAACTCGGCCGGGCCATGAAGGACGCCCTGTCCGGCGTGCTCAAGGAGCCGGCCGCCGTCGCCCTGCTGAAGCTCGGCACCGCGCAGGGGACGGGGATCACCGCGGCCTCGTACCGCGGCGGCGCGTTCGACCCGCTCGCCGCCGGGCTGCCCGCCGCCCTCGGCGAACCGGGGGTGCTCGGCGCGGACGGCTCCGGGCTGGTCCTGCTCGCGGGGAAGGACGGCAGGCCGCTGGTCGGCGTGCCCGGGCTGACGGTCAAGGTGGACGAGCACGGCAAGCCCGTCCTCGGCCCGGACGGGCAGCCGGTCATCCTGCGCGCCGACGGCACGGAGGTGGCCGACGCCACCGGGCTGCTGGTCGTCCCGGGGCCGGACGGCAAGCCGGTCGTCGGGGTCGCGGACCTGGCCGTCCGGCTGGACGAGCACGGGCAGCCGGTGCTCACCGACGAGGAGGGCAAGACGGTCCACGGGGTGCCGCTCGCCGGGCTGACGCCGGGGGCGGACGGGCCGGGCGGCGACAGGCCGGGGGCCGAGAGGCCGGGCGCGGACAAGCCGGGTGCGGGTGTGACGCCCGGGGGGCCGGGGGATCCGAAGGCGCCGGGTGTCGTGACGGTGGCCTCGGTCGCGGTGGACCCGGGTGCGGTCGTCGGCGGGTCGGACGCGGTGGTCGCGGCGAGCGCGCCGGGGGGTGCGGCGGGGGGTGTGGCGGGGGGCGCGTCGGCCGGAGGCTCGCCGGGGCACCACCGGGCGACGGGTGGTGGCGGTGCAGGCGCCGGCGGTGTCTGGGCGCCGGCGGCGGCCGCTGCCGCGCCGTTCGGCAGCGGCGTCGGGTCCGTCGGGCCGGGGGGCTCGGCGGACGGGGACTACCCGCTCCAGGCGCCTGCGGCCTCCTCACACGGCGGGGGCGGTCGTGGCGGTGGTGCGGGCGTCGGTGGCGGCGGTGGTGGTGCGGTGACCGTACGGACGGACTCGGTGATTGCGCCGGCCGATCCGGTCACCGCGCCCGTCACCACGCCGTCCACCGGCGGCCCCGCCCACGTTCCGGCGCACGGTCCGGCACCGGAGGTCCCGCCGGCGATCCGGCCGGTCGGGGTGCCCGGGCAGTTCGGCACCCCGGTGTACGGCGGCGGGTATGGCGGGTACCCGGCGGCCGGTCCGGTGGGTACCGTCGGACCCGGGCCGCTGGCCGGCCCCGGTGGCGGGCCGGTGAACGTCGCGGCGCCGTTCGGCAGTGGCGTCGGGGCGGGTGCGTCCGGCAGTCCCGGCGGCGCGGCCGTCGGCGGTCCTGCCGTCGGCGGACCTGCTCCCGGAGGACCTGCTCCCGGCGGGCCGCAGCCGGGTGCGCCGGTGGCCAAGGCCCCGGTCGGCGCGGCGCCGAACCCGGTCGTCGGACCGCCGCCCGTCCACGCCGCACCGCCGCCTCCGGCCGCACCGCCGATCGTCGGGACCACCCCGGTCATCGGGAGGCCCGAACCGCACCCGGTGGACGCCCGGCGACGGGAGAACGCGGCCGGCCTCGCCGACCCGACCCTCGCCTGGGGCGCGGTCCCGGTCGCGACCGCCCACGCGATGGCCCTCCAACTCGCCCTGCGCGCACGGCGCGGAGCCCAGCCGGAGGATCCGGCGGTCCGGGTGCGCAGCATCGCCGACAGCCGTCCGTACGGCCTGCCGGGCGGGCTCGCGCCGGTCGACCCTGAGCACCAGGCCGAACTCGAACGCCGCGCGCCCCGGGGCGAGGACGGCCTGCCCGTCCGCCACCCCGACCCGGCCGCCGGCGGCTGGTCGGAGGCCGTCAACGACGGCGGCTACCGCGAACCGGGCCGGGCCAACAACAGCCTGGAGATCGCCCTCTCGGCGGTCGAGTGCTACACCGGCCGCCCGACCTGCGCGGCCCCGCGCATCCCCACCGAGGGCGACGCCGGCGAACGCGGTGGCCGGGACCGCGCCGAACGCGAACTCGGCGCCCCCTTCCGGGACCTGGGCGACGGTGGGCGGGCCTTCGACCGCCTCGCCGAGGACCTCCGCCGCGCCGGCCACGGCTCCCAGGCGGTGCTTCTCACCCTCGACGCCTACGGCCGCCCGCACGCCTGGAACGCCGTCAACCACCAGGACACCGTCACCTATCTCGACCACCAACTCGCCCGCCAGGCCCCCACCCCCCTCCACCCCGCCACCCACGGCCTCTGGGCCATCGCCCTCACCCCCGAAGGCCGCCCCCTACCCCTCACCCCCGCCGCCTGACCCCGCCCTGCCCTGCCCCCCAGCGCGCAGGAAGTCGGCCCCGCCGACTTCTCGCCCTTTCATAGGGGGCGTGAGGCGGAAAGGTATGTAGACCGGTCTGCATATTCGCCCATCTCTGGAAGAAGGGGCGCGGGCCGCACTAGAAGTCGGCGGGGTCGACTTCTAGTGCGCGAGGGGACGGGAGGGGCGGGGTGTGCGGGGGTTGGGTGGGGAGTCGGCGGGGGCGGTTGTCGGTGCTTGGTGTGGGGTCGGTGTGGGGGCGTAGGGTCGCGGGTCGGGTTGGGATGGGTGTCGGGGTGTGGACGGGAACGGGGGTGGCCGGGTGATTTCGCGGGCGCAGGCGGTGGAGGCGGGGCACCGGTGGATCAACGGGGATCTGCCACAGGGCGCCGGTGCGGTGCGGCGGGTGTGCACCCATGAGTTCGAGCTCGGCTGGGTGGTGTGGGCCGAGCCCGCCCGGCTGGTGGTGGACCCGCGGACGGCAGAACGGCGGGCGCCCGAGGAGGTGGGCGCGGCCTGCGCCGTGGTGGACCGGGAGAGCGGACGGTTCACGGTGTGGCCCTCGGTGCCGGTGGACGAAGTGGTCGGGCTGTACCGGGACTTCGTCGGCGCCGGCGGCTACGACCCGACCCTCCCGCCCGCGACCGGCCGGGGCGCCCGGGCCGAGCTGATCTACCGGGACGTCACCGGCGAGGAACGGTCGCTGGCCCTGCGCTCCGCCGCGGGCCTGCCGCACCCCGCGCTGCGCGGCTGGTGGTGGCTGCGCGAGCAGGGCGTCGCCGCCGAGGACGTGCTGGCCGTCCGGACCGACCTGCGGCCGAGCGCCCTGCCCGGCGGCTACTGGTCCTACGCCCTGGCCGCCGAACTGCCCACCGCCCGGATCGACTTCGAGCTCCCGTACGGCCCGCGCTTCGACCACCGGGCCGCCGCCGTACGGTCGCTGCCCGCGCCGCCGGACGGCCCGGCCCGCAACCGGGTGCCCTTCCCCCGAGCGGTGCGCCCCGCGCCCGACGAGCCCGACGCCGCGCTCGCCGCCCGGCTCGCCGAGCGGTTCGGCCCGGCGGGCGTGCAGCGCTTCGAGCCGACCGACGTCGCCCGCGCCGAACTGCCCGGGGACACGGCCGCGTTGCTGCTGACGGTGGGCGTCCCGGTCTCCGTGCCGGGGTTCTTCGGGCTGCACCACCCGGGCATCGAGGCGATCGCCGACGGCACCCGCCAGGGCACCGCCCTGCCCCCGCTCGCCGCGCACCTGGCCGAGTTCGGCCGCGGCACCCGGGTGGCCGAGCGGGAGCGTCCGGCGCTCGCCGGGCAGTTGGTGCTGGGGACGGACGGCTGGGCGCTGCTGGCCCTCGACCCGGTGGGCGGGGCGGTCCGGGCCGTCGACCCGGACTACGCGACCGCCCGCCACTGCAACGCGAGCCTGCGCGCCTTCGTCCGCTGCCTGGAGGTGTTCGCCGGCTGGTGGCCCGCGCTGCGCGGGCTCGACCCGGTGGCCGCGGGCGGGGCGGTGGACGCCCTGCAGCGCGCGCTGGCGGAGGTGGACGGCACGGTCTTCGCCGACCCGGAGAACTGGTGGGCCGTCATCGTCGAGCAGCTGTGGGACGGCCTGCTGTGACGGCCGGTCGGCCGCGCCGGAAGCCCAGGCGCGGCCACCCTCGCGCCGACAACCCTCGCGCCGACAACTCCCGCGCCGACAACCCCCGCGCCGGACGCCGCAAGGGCGGCCGCCCCCGATGCGGCGCCCCCCGGGCGGCCACTGGCCACCCGGGCGGTACGGGTGCGGACGGCCGGAACCGCCGGTTCACCGGCCCGCCCGCCGGCCGGTCCCGGACCAGCACGAGTACCGCCGCACCCCCTCTCACCAGGACCCGGATCGCGTAGCGTGGAGAGTTATGCGACTCGGTGTGCTCGACGTAGGTTCCAACACGGTCCACTTCCTCGTGGTGGACGCCCACCCGGGTGCTGCCCCGCTGCCCGCGTACTCGCACAAGGCCGAGCTGCGCCTGGCCGAACTGCTGGACGCGGACGGGGCGATAAGCGAGGCCGGCGTCGAGCGGCTGGTCGGCCACGTCGCCTCCTCGCTGCGGGTCGCCGAGGACAAGGGCGTGGTCGACATCCTCCCGTTCGCCACCTCCGCGGTGCGCGAGGCCGCCAACGGCGAGGAGGTGCTGCGCCGGGTGACCGACGAGACCGGTGTCGAGCTGCGCGTCCTCTCCGGGCAGGACGAGGCCCGGCTCACCTTCCTGGCCGTCCGCCGCTGGTTCGGCTGGTCCTCGGGCCGGCTGCTCAACCTGGACATCGGCGGCGGCTCGCTGGAGATCGCCTGCGGCCTCGACGAGCAGCCGGACGTCGCCTGCTCGCTGCCGCTGGGCGCCGGCCGGCTGACCGCCCGCTGGCTGCCGGGGGACGTCGCCGACCCGGACGGGCTGCGCGAGCTGCGCCGCCACATCCGGGCGGAGCTGGCCACGGTGGTCGCCGAGATCACCCGGCTCGGGCCGCCGCGGCACGCGGTCGCCACCTCCAAGACCTTCAAGCAGCTGGCCCGGATGACCGGCGCCGCGCCCGCCGACGCCGGCCCGTACGCCGACCGGCGGCTCACCCGCAGCGGCCTGGCCGCCTGGCTGCCCCGGCTGTCCGCGATGACCGTCGCCGAGCGCGCCCGGATCCCCGGCGTCTCCGAGGGCCGGGCCAAGCAGCTGCTGGCCGGCGCGCTGGTCGCCGACGCCGCGATGGACCTGTTCGGCCTGGAGGAGCTGGACGTCTGCCCGTGGGCGCTGCGCGAGGGCATCATCCTGCGTCGCCTGGACGCCATGGACAGCCCCGCCGACCGCCGCCGCCCGGCGCTCACCCCGTAATCCCGGTCGGCCGCACCGGCACCCCGGCCGCGCCCGCAGCCCTGGCCGCGCCAAGACACCCGGCACCCGCCCGGTCGACCACCGCCCCACGGCCGGTCGGAGCCGCCCCGCCGCAACGTGCCGATGGTCACTGCGCCGGTCATCCCACCCCGTTCGCCGCGTGCTCCGCTTACGCTGTCTCCCGTGGTGCAACCAGCGGACGAGGACGGAACGCAGGAGGGCCGCACTCCCGGGAACGGGCAGTCGCGGCCGGACGGCCCGCGCCGCCGGCTCGGCAAGGCGGTGACCGGGGCCACCGCCGCCCAGGCCGCCAAGCAGGCCGCGAAGGCCGTCAAGGCCGCCCAGCGCACCGCGAAGACGGCAGCCGCGAAGACGACCGCGGCGAAGACGACCGCAGCGAAGACCGCCGAGACGGCGAAGCCGAAGCCCGCGAGGACCACGAAGCCCGCGAAGCAGACCACCACCGGCAAAGCCGTCCCCAAGGAGACCCGCACCGCCCGGGCCGCCGGCGCCGCCAAGGCCGCCGTCCAGTCCGTCCGCTCGGTCAAGGCCGCCAAGCGCGACGCCGCCCGCCCCCCGCTGCTGCGCACCACCGACCGGCTGGTGCTGCCCCGGCACCCGGCCCTGCACATCCCCGACACCAAGGTGGTGCTGTCCACCGCCTCGGTGTACCCGGCGAGCACCGCCGTGGCCTTCGAGCTGGCCGCCAAGCTCGGCTACGACGGGGTCGAGGTGATGGTCTGGAACGACCCGGTCAGCCAGGACGTCGACGCCCTACGCCGGCTCTCCGACGCCCACCAGCTCCCCATCCTGGCCGTGCACGCGCCCTGCCTGCTGATCACCCAGCGGGTGTGGAGCACCGACCCGTGGACCAAGCTGGTCCGGGCCCGGGCGGCCGCCGAGAAGCTCGGCGCGAGCGCCGTGGTCGTCCACCCGCCGTTCCGCTGGCAGCGCCAGTACGCCCGGGAGTTCGTCGAGGGCATCAACCGGATGGCGGGGGAGACCGACGTCCGCTTCGCCGTCGAGAACATGTACCCGTGGCGCTACCGCGACCGGGAGATGCTCGCGTACGCCCCCGGCTGGGACGTCACCGACGAGGAGTACCGGCACTTCACCATCGACCTCTCGCACGCCGCCACCTCCCGGATCGACACCTTCGCCATGGTCGAGCGGATGGGCGACCGGCTGGCCCATGTCCACCTGGCCGACGGCAGCGGCTCCGGCAAGGACGAGCACCTGATCCCCGGCCGCGGCAAGCAGCCCTGCGCGGAGCTGCTGGAGCACCTCGCCCGCACCGGCTTCGACGGCCACGTGGTGCTGGAGGTCAACACCAGGCGCTCCGCGTCCCCCGCCGAACGCGAGGCCGACCTGGCCGAGGCCCTCGCCTTCACCCGCTTGCACCTGGCCACCCCCTCGCGCGTACGCTGAGCCGTCCGGCCGGATCGGGCGCGAACCGCCCTACGCAGGAGGCGAAATGGCGACGGGTCAGGAGTTCCGCGAACTGCCCGGCTTCCGTGAGCTGGCCGGGAGCTTCGGCGCGGTGGCCGCCGAGTACGACCGCGGCCGGCCCGGCTACCCGGAGGAGCTGTTCGACGAGCTGGAGCGGCTCTGGGGCCGCGGGCTCAAGGGCGCCAGGGTCCTGGACGTCGGTGCCGGGACCGGCATCGCCACCCGTCTGCTGGCCGCCCGCGGCGCGGACGTCGTCGCCGTCGAGCCCTCCGCCGGGATGGCCGCGCGGTTCCAGGCCGTCTCGCCGCAGCTCCCGCTGGTCCGCGGCGTCGGTGACGAGCTGCCGTTCCACGACCGCTCCGCCGACCTGATCGGCTACGCCCAGGCGTTCCACTGGACGGATCCCGGGCGGTCCGTCCCGGAGGCGATCCGGGTGCTGCGGCCGGGCGGCGCGCTGGCCGCCTGGTGGAACCTCTTCGACGAGACCGTCCCCTGGGTGCGCGCCCGGGACGAGCGGCTGTCCGCCGCGCTGTCCGGCCGCTACCACGGCTACGGCCGGGTCGACGACCTGACCGCCCCCCTGGCCGCCGCCGGGCTGGAGGTCCTCCGCACCCAGCTGCGCTGGCAGCGGCAGGTGTCCGTCGAGCAGGTGGTCGACAACCTCACCTCGCGCTCCTTCCTCGCCTCGCTGACCCCCGAGCGGCGCGAACCGCTGCTCGCCACCGAGCGCGCGGCGCTGCTGGCCGAGTTCCCGGACGGACGGGTGGTCGAGCCGTACGTCCTCGACCTCACCGTGGCCGTCAAGCGGCACTGACGCCCGTCGGCACCGTGCCCGACCCGCCCCGCCGCCTGCCCGCATCGCGGACGGACCGTCCGCCCGCCGGACCGCGGGCGTAGGCTCGGTACCCACAGCGGCCCCCGAACCCTCCCAGCAGCGGGGCGCCGGCGAGAGCCCCGAAGGAGTGGAGCACAGTGCCCGAGCTGAGGTCCCGTACGGTCACCCACGGTCGCAACATGGCAGGCGCCCGGGCGCTTCTCCGGGCGGCCGGCGTAGCCCGCGAGGACTTCGGCAAGCCGATCATCGCGGTCGCCAACTCCTTCACCGAGTTCGTCCCCGGCCACACCCACCTCCAGCCGGTCGGCCGGATCGTCTCCGAGGCGATCAAGCAGGCGGGCGGCATCCCGCGCGAGTTCAACACCATCGCCGTGGACGACGGCATCGCGATGGGCCACGGCGGCATGCTCTACTCGCTGCCCTCGCGCGACCTGATCGCCGACTCGGTCGAGTACATGGTCAACGCCCACTGCGCGGACGCCCTGATCTGCATCTCCAACTGCGACAAGATCACCCCGGGCATGCTGATGGCCGCGCTGCGCCTGAACATCCCGACCGTCTTCGTCTCCGGCGGCCCGATGGAGGCCGGCAAGGCCACCCTGGTCGACGGCACCGTGCGCAAGCTCGACCTGGTCGACGCGATCTCCCAGGCGGTCAACGAGAACGTCTCCGACGAGGACATCGCGATCATCGAGGAGAACGCCTGTCCCACCTGCGGCTCGTGCTCCGGCATGTTCACCGCCAACTCGATGAACTGCCTGACCGAGGCGATCGGCCTCTCGCTGCCCGGCAACGGCTCGGTGCTCGCCACCCACACCGCCCGCCGCGCCCTCTACGAGAACGCCGGCCGGACCGTCGTCGAGATCGCGAACCGCCACTACGGCCAGGACGACGACTCCGTCCTCCCGCGCTCGATCGCCACCCGCGCCGCCTTCGAGAACGCCATGGCCCTGGACATCGCCATGGGCGGCTCGACCAACACCATCCTGCACCTGCTCGCCGCCGCCCAGGAGGCCGAGCTGGACTTCGACATGCGGGCCATCGACGCGGTCTCCCGCAAGGTGCCCTGCCTGTCCAAGGTCGCGCCGAACGGCTCGTACTACATGGAGGACGTGCACCGGGCCGGCGGCATCCCGGCCATCCTCGGCGAGCTGTACCGGGGCGGGCTGCTCAACGAGGACGTCCACACCGTGCACGCCGACTCGCTCGCCGAGTGGCTCAAGACCTGGGACGTGCGCGGCGGTTCGCCCTCCGCCGAGGCCGTCGAGCTGTGGCACGCCGCCCCCGGCTGCGTCCGGTCAGCCGAGGCCTTCTCGCAGTCCGAGCGCTGGGAGTCGCTGGACACCGACGCCGCCAGGGGCTGCATCCGTGCTGTCGAGCACGCCTACTCGGTCGAGGGCGGCCTGGCCGTGCTGTACGGCAACCTCGCCGAGGACGGCTGCATCGTGAAGACCGCCGGCGTGGACGAGTCGATCTGGACCTTCAGCGGCCCGGCCGTCGTGGTCGAGTCCCAGGAGGACGCGGTCGAGGCGATCCTCGCCAAGCGGGTCAAGGAGGGCGACGTCGTCGTCATCCGCTACGAGGGCCCCAAGGGCGGCCCGGGCATGCAGGAGATGCTCTACCCGACCTCCTTCCTGAAGGGCCGGGGCCTGGGCAAGGCCTGCGCGCTGGTCACCGACGGCCGCTTCTCCGGCGGCACCTCGGGCCTGTCGATCGGCCACGCCTCCCCGGAGGCGGCCTCCGGCGGCACCATCGCGCTGGTCGAGGACGGCGACACCATCGCCATCGACATCCCCGGCCGCCGGATCTCCCTGGAGGTCCCGGACGAGGTGCTGGCCGAGCGCCGCCGCGCGCTGGAGGCCGCGGGCGGCTACCGGCCGAAGAACCGCGACCGCCAGGTCAGCCAGGCCCTGCGGGCGTACGCCGCGATGGCCACCTCCGCCGACAAGGGCGCCGTCCGCGACGTGTCCAAGCTCGGCTGAGCCCGCACCGGCCGAGCCCGAGCCAGTACCCGATCCGGCCGAGCCCGAGCCCGCACCGGGCCCGAACGACGCAGGAGCCGTCCCGCGCGCTGCGGGACGGCTCCTCCGTCGTTCGGGCCGGTCGGGTGATAATCGACGGCGTGAGCGAGCAGCCCCCCACCCCCGCCCCCACTCCCGCCGGCGCCCCCGAGCCGGAGCCCCTGCGCTGGTTCGGCACCAGCTGGCTGAACCGGGACAACGGCTACTGGCCGCGCCGGGTCGCCGTGTCGGTCGGCGCCCTGGTCGCGGCGGCCGCCGCGGTGCTGCTGCTGCGCTTCGGCGTCGAGGGCATCGCCCTCTCCGACAACGGCACCTTCCTCAACGGGCTGCTGACCGCCGCCATCGCGGTCTGCTCGATGATGGCCGTGCGGCGCACCTGGAAGGTGCTCACCGAGGGCAAGGACCAGCTGACCGGCTGGATGGCCGAGGACAGGTCGCTCGGCGCGGTCTGGCTGATCGGCGGGGCCGGCTCGCTGCTCGCCTACTTCGCCCGCAGCCTGGTCGAGGCCCCCGGCGAGGCGGTCAACCGGGCCGCCTACGAGCGGGCCGTCGCCCAGTACGAGAAGCGCCAGGCGGGCCGCAGCCGCCGGCCCGACGCCAAGGCGCCGGGCCGGGCCGGGCGCAAGCGCTGACGCCTGCTCCCGGACACGACACCTCCTACGTACGGCTGACGATGCCGCACTGCCCGGTCGGCGCGAGGTCCTTGCTCCGGTCGTACGGGTCGCTGGTCGGCCCGGTGGGCGCGGGGCCGTGGGCGGGGAACTGCTCGAACCGCGGGTGCAGGAAGCCGTCGTAGACGTCGCAGGCGCTGTTGCCGGCGTCCCACTGGGTCTTGGCGAACACCAGCTTCTTCGCCTCGACCTTGTAGCGCTGCGGGTCGTGGAAGCGGAAGTCGTCGACCTTGCGGATGATCGTGCGGGTCGTCCAGGTGCTCCCGGTGTTGCCGGAGGCCGGGGCGGTCAGGCCGACCGGCCTGGCGGTGCCGCCCGGCGCGGTGTCCGGCGTGCCGCGGCGGGACGAGGCCAGCTTCTCCGCGTCCGGGCCCGGCTGCAGCGGGTAGACGAAGGTGAAGTCGGTGTGCACCAGCACGCCCCGGTCGCCGTCCTCCTCGAAGCCGATCCGGCCCTGGACCTTGACGGCGCCGCCGACCAGGGCCGCCTCGCGCGGGTCGAAACGGGCGAACCAGCTGGTCGGGTCGGTGCCCTTGCCGGGGTGGTCGAGGGCGGCCACGGCGGAGGCCCGCTCCTGGGAGTCGAGCATCGCCAGGGCGGCCTCCGGCCGGGCGCCGGCGATCACCCCGGGGTCGAGGTTGGCGGCGGTCAGGTAGGCCTTGACCGACTGGAGCTGGGCGGCGACCTCCTCGGCCGAGAAGACGCCGACGGCCTTGGCCGGGGGCAGCTCGAAGGACTCCAGGCTGGTCGGCCAGCCCTCCGCGGGGGAGCCCTTCCAGGGGTGGTCGACGGTCGGCTGGTCGGCCGGGGTGGCCGGCGGTGCCGCGGTCGGCCTGGCCGTCTCCGGGGCGACGGTCGGTACGGCGGCGCCCGAGGGGGAGGAGGATCCCCTGCCGTAGTGGTCCTCGTACCAGTCGCGCAGCCCGCCGAGGTTCAGTGCGGCGAGCACCAGGACGACGGTCAGCGTCACGAACAGCGGTGCGCGCCACTCGCGGCGGCGCGGGTGCGGGGCGCCCCACGCGTCGACCGCCGGGGGCTTGGGCCCGCGGCCGAACCGGCGCTTGGGCCGGGCGCCGTCGTTGACCGAGCGGCGGCCGCCCGGGTCGACCGGCGGGGTGTGCTTCCACCGGGCGGACAGCATGCGGGTGCGCCCGCTCTGCTCCTTGACGGTGGCGCTGCGGATGAACTCCTCGTCCAGGACGAGGTCGGCGAACGGGTCCTTCTCGCCCGTCCCGGACGGGTCGGACCCGTCCGGCTCGTCGCCCCGGCGGGGGCGCGGTTCCGGATCTTCGGCAATCGGCATCGCGCCAGTATGACGACGGGGGGTGACGATGCGCGGATCGGGGGCGCATCGGGTGGTGGACTCGTGCGGGTGGGCCGGCGGTTCACCCCGTTTCGTCCGGAACCGCGCCGCCGCCCGGCCCGCTCCGAACCGTTCAGCCCTTGCTGCGGGCCTGCTTGACCGAGCCGACCACCCCGGCGATCGCCAGCAGCAGGCCGGCCGGCAGCAGCGAGAGGAAGAAGGCGCCGAACAGGCCCTCGTCGCCGAGGAACAGCTGGGCCAGGGTGTTCAGCGCCAGCAGGCCCCCGGCCGCCGGGAGGGCGGCCTGCCACGGGTGCTCGTCCGCCCAGCGGCGCAGCCGCCGGTCGGCGGTGTCGCGCCGCAGCCGGCCGCCGACGGTGCCGACCAGGAAGAAGAAGAACAGGCCCCAGCCGGCCGGTGAGGCCAGCATGCTCAGGGACCAGTCCCCGGAGATCGCCTCGATCCCCAGGGTCGTCGCGCCCACCACCGCACCGACCCCCGCGGCGGTCCGCCACGGGCCCACGGTCGCCGAGGCGATGGCGAGTTGCCGGTTCTCACGTCGGGACATCTCGTCGTGTGCCATGGCTCCACGGTGCGCCCGCCGGAGCGCGGAGGCCATAGGGGAAACCCCCGAGATTCTCCCAGGACGGACCCTAAGGGCCCGTCACCCGGGGCGGGCCGGGCCGGCCGGGCAGGGCCGTTCGGGGCCGTTCGGGCGCGGGGCGACCACGGAGCGGACGGTCCCCGCGCACGCCACCGGGCGGTGCGAGGATGGCCGCAGTACCGAGGCAAGGAGCGGACCATGGGCAGCAGCGCAGCACACGGACAGAAGATCGCCTTCCTGGGCACCGGCAAGATCGGCGAGGCCCTGCTCTCCGGTCTGCTGCGGGCCGGCAAGGACCCGGCCGACGTCCTGGTGACCGCCCGCCGCCCCGAGCGCGCGGTCGAACTCGCCGCCCGCTACGGCGTGGTGGCCGTCTCCAACGCCGAGGCCGCCAAGCTCGCCGACACCCTGATCCTCGCCGTCAAGCCGCAGGACATGGGCACCCTGCTGGAGGAACTGGCCCCGCACGTCGGCGCGGACCGGCTGGTGATCTCGGCGGCGGCCGGCGTCCCCACCGCCTGGTTCGAGGAGCGGCTGGCGGCGGGCACCCCGGTGGTCCGGGTGATGCCCAACACCCCGGTCCTGGTGGACGAGGGGATGAGCGTCATCTCGGCCGGCTCGCACGCGGGCGAGGAGCACCTGGTGCGCGCCGAGGAGATCTTCAGCTCGGTCGGCAAGGCGCTGCGGCTGCCCGAGTCCCAGCAGGACGCGGCCACCGCGCTGTCCGGCTCCGGCCCGGCCTACTTCTACTTCCTGGTCGAGGCGATGACCGACGCCGGGATCCTGCTCGGGCTGCCCCGGCAGGTGGCGCACGACCTGATCGTGCAGTCCGCGATCGGCGCCTCGGTGATGCTGCGCGACTCCGGCGAGCACCCGGTGAAGTTGCGCGAGGCGGTGACGTCCCCGGCCGGCACCACCATCGCGGCGATCCGCGAGCTGGAGAACCACGGGGTCCGGGCCGCGCTGCTCGGCGCCCTGGAAGCGGCCCGGGACCGCTCCCGGGAGCTGGCTTCCGGCGGGAAATGACCCCTGCGCGACCCCTCCCGGAATCGCGGCGCAGCCCCTACGCTCTCGCCAACATCGTCCTACCGGTCGGTAGCGGGGTGGTGAGGTCCGTCCGGAGTCCGCGTGGAGGTCCGCTTGAGTGCCGCACCGTCCCGGATCCCGCCCGGCCTGCGCGCCGGGCGGGCCGCGCTGGCCGTCAGCTTCCTGCTCCAGGGCACCGCCTTCGCCCTGGTGGTCACCTGCATCCCGGAGATCCAGCACCGGTACGGGCTGGGCGACGGGCTGCTGCCGGTCTTCCTGGCCGCGGTGCCGGTCCTGGCCGGGGTCGGTTCGATCGCCTCCGAGCGGCTGGTGAGGCGCACCGGCGTGCGGGCCGTGCTGCGGGTGGTACAGCCCGCCGTCTGCCTCGGCCTGGCGGCCGTCGGCATGGGCGGCACACTGTGGCAACTCGCCCTGTCGCTGGGGGCGTTCGGGCTGCTGGTGGGGGCACTGGACGCCAGTATGAACATGCTCGGGGTGGGGCTCCAGCACCGCTACGGCCGCTCGATCATGATCGGCTTCCACGCCGCGTTCAGCCTCGGCGCGATCCTCGGCGCTGCCCTGGCGGGCCTCGGCTCGCACTACGGCCTCGGGCTGCCGGTGCTGTTCGGCACGGCCGCCGCGGTGATCGCCCCGCTCGCCCTGCTGGCCGGCACCTTCCCCCGGCCCCCGGCCGGGGGCACCCCGACCGCCGGTCCGGCCGAACCCGGCGACGCCGTCCGGGAGGCGGCCGAGGCGGCGGCCCGGCCCGTCCCCTGGCGTCCGCTGCTGCCGCTCTGCCTGGCGATGGCCTTCGCGTACATCGCGGACGCCTCGGTCTCCAACTACAGCGTCAAGTACCTCACCGACGGGCTGGGCAGCCGGGAGGACGTCGCCAAGCTCTCCTACCTGGGCTACATGGTCGCGATGCTGCTCGGCCGCGCGCTGGGCGACCGCGCGGTGCAGCGCTTCGGCGCCGTCCCGGTGGTCCGCGCCGGTGCCGCGCTGGCCGCGCTCGGCTTCGGGGCGGCCGCGGTGGCGCCCGCCGCCTGGGCGGGCATCGCCGGCTTCACCGTGCTGGGCTTCGGCATCTGCGCGATCATCCCGCAGGTGTTCGCGGCCGGCGGCCGGCTCTTCCCGGCCGACTCGGACGCCGCGGTGGCCCGGCTCAACCTCTTCAACTACGTGGGGTTCCTGGTCGGTTCGCCGCTGGTCGGGGCGATCGCGGACGCGAGCTCGTACCGCTGGGCGCTGCTCGCCCCGATGCTGCTGGTGCTCGCCGTGCTGCCGCTGGCCCACCGCTTCGCCCCGGCTCCGGCCACGGTCCCGGCACCGGCCGAGGCCCCCGCCGTCGGGTGACGGCGGGGGCGGTCGACGGGGCGCGGGGTCAGGGTCAGCTGATCACGGTCTGGAGCTCGGGCACCCCGTAGGTCCAGCCCTGGTCCTTGGCCGTGGTGGTGCCGCCCACCTGGCCGAACTCGTAGTAGACGTACGGTGCCCAGTTCAGCGTGTACGGCGCGGTGCCCCACGACGGGGTGTCGGTGATCTTGACGGTGAGCGTGACGCTCTTCGTCGCCCCCGGCGCGATCGGCGCGTTGAAGTGGAAGTTGGCGCTGTTCCCGTTGAACGCGCAGTCGGAGGTGTCACCGGTGCAGCCGGTGATGGTGAACGCTCCGGCCTGCGAGTTGGCCGGCCAGGTCGGCTGGACGGCCTCGTAGGCGAAGTAGATGGGGCTGTCCTCGGAGTTGGTGAGGGACAGCGTCAGGGTCAACTGGTCTCCCGCCTTCGCCGTCGGCTTGTCGACCGCGAAGGCGGTGCCGCTGACCGCGGCGGAGGCCGGCTGGGCGGCGAAGAACACGCCAAATCCCAGTATTGCAGCGAGAATTACCCCAAGGCGTTGCACGCTGAATGGCTTCATGGCGGAGAGGATATGGAGTCGCGGGGCGTTTGTCTGCACCGCCTCGACACCCGTCTCCACAGCTGCCCCACAACCTCGTGGCCCCGTCGCGCACCGGTTGACCGACCGTTCCCGGGAGCGCCGCCCCGGCCCGCCCTGGCGGCCGCCCGGCCGCCGCCACCCGCTACGGTGGAGGCCATGCCCGAAGCCGAGCGTGACACCCCCTGCGGTCTGCACCTCTTCTGGGACGAGGCCGTCACCGCCTACGACTTCGGCCCCGGCCACCCGATGGACCCGGACCGGCTGGCCCTCACCATGCGCCTGGTCGAGTCGCTCGGGCTGAGCACCGGGCCCGGGGTGACCGTCCGCTCCGCGCCGCCCGCCGGGGACTCCACCCTCCGACTGGTGCACACCCGGGAGTACGTCGAGGCCGTCCGGAGCGCGGCCGCCCACCCCGAGCGCTCCGACCCGCTGCACGGCCTCGGCACCGACGACACCTGGTCCTTCCCGGCCATCCACTCGGCCTCCGCGCTGATCGCCGGCCAGTCCGTGGCCGCCGCCGAGGCGGTCTGGCGCGGCGAGACCCCGCACGCCGTCAACTTCACCGGCGGACTGCACCACGCGATGCCCGGCAAGGCCTCCGGCTTCTGCGTCTACAACGACCCGGCGCTGGCCATCGCCCGGCTGCTCGAACTCGGCGCCGAGCGGATCGCCTACGTCGACGTGGACGTCCACCACGGCGACGGCGTCCAGGCGGCGTTCTGGAACGACCCCCGGGTGCTCACCGTCTCGCTGCACGAGCACCCCGCGACGCTCTTCCCGCAGACCGGCTGGTCGATCGAGACCGGCGGCGAGGACGCCCCCGGCTCCGCCGCCAACCTGCCGCTGCCCGCGGGCACCGGCGACTCCGGCTGGCTGCGCGCCTTCCACGCCCTGGTGCCCGAACTGCTCGACGCGTTCCGGCCACAGGTCCTGGTCACCCAGCACGGCGCCGACACCCACCTGGAGGACCCGCTCGCCCACTTCGCCGTCACCGTGGACGCCCAGCGGCTGATCGCCGAGGCGCTGCACGACCTCGCCCACCGGTACACCGGCGGCCGCTGGCTGGCCACCGGCGGGGGCGGCTACGCGGTGGTCGACGTCGTCCCGCGCACCTGGACCCACCTGGTCGCCACCGCCGCCGGCCGGCCCGTCGACCCGGCCACCGAGACCCCCGAGTCCTGGCGCGCCGAGGTCTACCGCCGCACCCGCCGCCCGGCCCCGCTGCGGATGACCGACGGCGCCCGCCCGGCCTGGCGCGACTTCGAATCGGGTTACGATCCGGCCGACCGGCTCGATCAGGCCATCCTCGCCACCCGCCGGGCGGTGTTCCCCCAGCACGGACTGCTGGCCTGAACCCGCCGCCCGGCCCCGCCCCGCCGGGGCCGTGCGTACGCCGGGCGGTGCCATCCGCCGATCGGCTACGTACTGCAACAGTCCTATCTCTCACCGTACGAGGACTGCACTTCCCCTCTTCCCACTGGTACCACCCATAACTACTCTGGGGATACACGTGTGCCGGTGGAGTCACCGGAGGGGAAGCCGGTGCCTTGCACACGGGTAAGGGTCGGGTGATGGTCATGAGTTCCGTCGAGCGCCCCCTTCAGGAAGTCGTCTTCCTGACCGTGGCGGAGGTCGCCGCGGTCATGCGGGTGTCCAAGATGACGGTGTACCGCCTGGTGCACAGCGGAGAGCTGCCGGCCATCCGGGTCGGACGGTCCTTCCGGGTGCCCCAGCAGGCGGTGCACGAGTACCTCAAGGAGTCCTACGTGCGGCTTGAGAGCGCGTAGCGGCGGCGCGCGGGTGCGGGGTCCACACCGGTGGGCCCCACACCCGTTCGCCGGGGATTTCCCCCGAGTTCTCCGGCTGCCGGGGGCGCGATTTACAGCCCCGGGCAACCGGAAGGTAGGCTAGGCCCTCACGTCAGTCGTATGGACTCCGTCTCTCACGGGCGAGAGTCTCAGTGAGCGAGGGTTGTTCCGTGGGCTCTGTCATCAAGAAGCGTCGCAAGCGTATGGCCAAGAAGAAGCACCGCAAGCTTCTGAAGCGCACGAGGGTCCAGCGTCGCAACAAGAAGTAACGCCTGAGCCTGCGTCTCAGCCCCCGCGTTCGCGGGGGTCGGCCGCGGACTCGCGCACAGCGGCGCAGGAAGAACTCGTAGGCCCCGCCCTCGCGGGGTTTCGGCGTTCCACCGCCCGCCCAGGCCCGTCGCGGCCTGGGCGGGCGGTGTCGTTTCACGGCCCGGCGGGGCGGCGCGGTACGGTGCACGCAGGCCGCTCGGGTCGAGGGAATGGGGTGCAGCACCGTGGGTGTGGTCGTGCTCGTCACCGGCGTGGCCCGCCATCTCGGTGCCCGGTTCGTCGCCGAGGTCCGCCGCCGGCCGGGCGTGGACCTGGTGGTCGGCGTGGACGTGCAGCCGCCCCGGCTGCCGCCCGAGGAGCCGGCCGGACCGGCCGCCCCGTACCGCTTCCACCAGCTCGACCTGCGCCGTCCGGCGCTCTCCCGGGTGCTCGCCGAGCACCAGGTGGACACCGTCGTGCACCTCAGCGTCAGCGCCACCGGCCTGGGCTCCACCAACCGCTCCGCGGTGAAGGAGTCCAACGTGATCGGCACCATGCAGCTGCTCGGCGCCTGCCAGAAGGCCCCTGCGGTGCGCCGGCTGGTGGTGAAGTCCACCACCGGCGTGTACGGCTCCGCGCCCCGCGACCCGGCGGTGTTCAGCGAGCGGATGCAGCCCAAGGACCCGCCCGGCGGCGGCTTCGCCAAGGACGCGGCGGAGGTCGAGGGCTACGTGCGCGGCTTCGCCCGGCGCCGCCCGGACGTCGCGGTGACGGTGCTGCGCTTCGCCAACATCGTCGGCCCGCACGCGGACACCCCGCTCAGCGAGTACTTCGCGCTGCCGGTGCTGCCGACCGTCCTCGGCTACGACCCGCGGCTGCAGTTCGTGCACGAGGACGACGCCGTCGCGGTGCTCTGCCGGGCCGCCGACGAGCCCGTGCCGGGCACCGTCAACACCGGGACCTTCAACGTGGCGGGGGAGGGCGTCCTGCTGCTCTCCCAGTGCGCCCGCCGGCTCGGCCGGCCGACCCTGCCGCTGCTGCTGCCCGCGGTCAGCTGGATGGCCGTGCTGGCCCGGCAGACCCGGCTGGTGGACGTCTCGCCCGAGCAGCTGCGGCTGCTCACCCACGGCCGGGTGGTGGACACCGCGCGGCTGCGCGAGACCTTCGGCTACCGCCCGGTGTTCAGCACCCCGGAGGCCTTCGCCGACTTCGCCGCCGCCGAGGGCCCGGGCCTGCTGCCGCCCGAGCGGCTGGCCGCCGTCACCGACCGGCTGACCGCCCTGCTCGGCCCGGAGGGCGCCGCACCCGCCGGGCCGCCCGCCGGACCTGACGCCGGGCCGCCCGCCGGACCGGGCACCGTACCGAACCGCCCCCGCCGACCGAGGAGCTGAACCCGCGATGAGTGCCGCAGCCGAGAACGCGCCGGGCGAGGCCAAGGTCATCCCGATCGAGTCCGCCCCCAGCTGGACCTCGCCCGAGGGGCCGAAACTGGCCGACCGGCTTGCCGAGGCCGTCGGCGGGGCGCTGTCCGGGCCGCTCGGCCCGGCCGCCACCCGGCTGTTCGGCAAGGGCTGGGAGGGCCGCGCCGCCGAGGGCCTGGCCTTCCTGCGCCGCCGGGTCACCGGCGACTACGAGGTGGACGAGTTCGGCTTCGACCGGGAGCTCACCGAGGAGGTGCTGCTCTCGCTGCTGCGCCCGCTGGCCGAGAAGTACTTCCGGATCGACGTCCAGGGCGTGGAGAACATCCCGGCCGAGGGCGGTGCGCTGGTCGTCGCCAACCACTCCGGGACGATCCCGCTGGACGCCCTGATGACCCAGGTGGTCATCCACGACCACCACCCCGCCCGGCGGCACCTGCGGATGCTCGCCGCCGACCTGGTCTTCGTCCTGCCCGGCGTCAACGAGCTGGCCCGCAAGGCCGGCCACACGCTGGCCTGCAACGAGGACGCCCAGGCCCTGCTGGAGCGCGGGGAGGTGGTCGGGGTCTGGCCGGAGGGCTTCAAGGGGATCGGCAAGCCGTTCTCCGAGCGCTACAAGCTCCAGCGCTTCGGCCGCGGCGGCTTCGTCTCCTCGGCGCTGCGGGCGGGGGTGCCGATCGTGCCCTGCTCGATCGTCGGGGCCGAGGAGACCTACCCGATGATCGGCAACGTGAAGACGCTGGCCCGGCTACTGGGCCTGCCGTACGTTCCGGTCACCCCGACCTTCCCCTGGCTGGGCCCGCTCGGGATGCTGCCGCTGCCGACCAAGTGGACGATCCGCTTCGGCGAGCCGATCGCCACCGACAGCTACCCGGCGGAGGCGGCGGACGACCCGATGCTGGTGTTCGACCTGGCCGACGAGGTGCGCGAGACCATCCAGCACACCCTCTACCAGCTGCTGGTGCAGCGGCGTTCGGTGTTCTTCTGACGGTGCGCCTCCTGACGGCGCGTTCCCGAGCGCGGTGTCCTGCCGGGCGCCGTGCTCCTCGCCGTGCCCCGGGTACGGCGGGCGCCCCCGGGCACAGCGAGGGCCCGGCGGATATCGCACTCCGCCGGGCCCTCGCGGTCCTCGGGGTCAGCCGCCCAGGATGCGCAGCCCGGGCAGCAGGTCCGGGAGCAGCGGGGGCACCTCGACGCCCTGCGGCTGGGCCGCGTCGGGGGCGCTGGGCGCGGCCGACTGGGGGGCCTGCGGCGGGGCCGCGTCGGCGCTCGGCGAGGGCTTGGTGCCGGTGAGCCCGTTGGTGAGGCCGCCGACCAGGCCGTTGACGGCGTCCGGGGCGCTGCTGGGCAGGGCGTCCGGCAGGACGCCGCCCTTGCCGGAGGCGCCGGAGCCGGGGTTGGCCGGGGCGTGCTCGGTGGCACCGGGGTGGTTGCCGGCGGCGCCGGAGCCCGGGGCCTGGCCGGTGCCGGCGGTGGTGCCGGATCCGGCCGCGGGGGCGCCGGCGGAGGGGCCGCCGGTCGAGACGGACGAGCCGCCGACCGCTCCGGAGCCGGCCGTGCCACCGCTCTGGGCGGGGGGCAGGACCAGGCGCAGGGGCGCGACGTCCTCGCTTATGTCGTCGAAGAGCCGGTTCACCAGGTCGGCCTGCCGGGTGAGCTGGACGGGCAGCCTGCCCTGCAGCTCGCTCCACCGGCCGTCCTCGTCGTGGGCGAAGCCGGCCAGTGCCCGCATCGGGTCGAGCGAGCCGTTGCTGCGGTAGACCGACCGCAGCAGCTCGCGGCCCTTGAGGGCGTCGGCGTGCATGTCGTCCAGGGCGCGGCGGACCTGGTCGACGGTGGCCGGGCTGAGGGCGCCGGCCGGGCCGGTGCGGCCGACCAGGGTCTTCGCCTCGCCGAGCCGGGTGGCCGCGTTGTCCAGCAGCAGTTCGCCGCGTTCCGAGTCGGACCCCGCGAAGTCGAGCCGGAGCCCCTCCAGTCCGCGTTTGAGGCCGTACAGGCCGTCCCCGGGGACGGCGTTGGAGCTGGCCGCGGCGGCGCCGGCCAGGCTGCCGACGGCGAGCCCGGCGACCAGTCCGCCGATCGCGAACCGGCGGCTCCAACGGCCGCGCGGCGCCGTCCGGATCGCCCGATGGCGGCGCTGACGGGGCACCTGGGCGCCCGTCCCGCCGGCGAAGGCCTGCTCGAACGCGGCCGTCAGCTGGGCGCGTTGGACCATGCGGACCTCCCGGTCCAGCGCCGGCCCGGGCAGCGCCCCCAGCGCGTCGGCCAGACCGACCAGTTCGGCCATCGCGACCGGACCGGCGCCGGTGGCGGCGGTGTTGTCCGGTTGGCCGTCGGCCGCAGCGCGTTGCTCCGCCTGGTGGGCCTCCAGCGCCTCGGCGAAGGCCTTCGCCCGCCGGTGCTCCAGCACGTTTGCCGTCACGGGCCACACCTCCCTTCGTCGTTGTCGACACCCCGGCCTGCCGGACGGTTGCCCCGGCTGGCCAAAGCCACTCCATCGGGTGATAGGCCACAATTCGACTTGACCGTGGGCCCGGTGGGGACTTGCACGCTGGCCAACGAGCGGTACGGGCGGTCGGTTACGCACGGCTGATCATCGGACCGTCCGTTCACCCTGACGTGTCGGCCGGGCGCGAACGGTGACGGGCCGCCGGGGCGTATGGCACCGGGGCGTATGCAACCGGCGCCGTCGTCGGCCCGGCTCATCGCGCGTCGGGCGGGAGCAGCCGGGCCAGGGTGCGGACGGCGCGGTACTGGAGGGTCTTGATGGCGCCCTCGTTCTTGCCCATGATCCGGGCCGTCTCGGCCACCGAGAGCCCCTGCAGGAAGCGCAGGGTGACGCACTCCTGCTGCTGGGGGTTGAGCCGGCGCACCGCCTCCAGCAGGGCCGCGTTGGAGAGCGACTCCAGCACCGACTCCTCCGGGCTGCGCTCGCACTCGTTGGAGTCGAGCATCTCGCCGGTGGTGACCTCCAGCCGGAAGCGGCTGGACTTGAAGTGGTCGGCGACCAGGTTGCGGGCGATGGTGACCAGCCAGGCGCCGAAGTCCCGGCCCTGCCAGGTGAAGGTGCCGATCCGGCGCAGAGCGCGCAGGAAGGTCTCGCTGGTGAGGTCCTCGGCGGTGGCCCGGCTGCCGACCCGGTAGTAGATGTAGCGGTAGACGGTGTCCGCGTAGTGGTCGTAGAGCCGGCCGAAGGCCTCGCTCTCGCCGGCCTGGGCCCGCTCGACCAGCTCCATGATCGGGTTGTGCTCGGACTCGTAGCCGGGGCTGGGCGCGGTCCGGGTGCGGCCCCGGCCGGTGCCGGTGCTGCCGGTGCGGCCGCGCGAGCCGGTGCCGGCCGAGCCGGCGGCGGTGGTGCGCAGCGCCGGTCCGAGCGGTTGCGGCTGGCCGAACGATCCTCCGGCCGGCGCGAGTTGGGGGGAGGCGGGGAGCTGGCTGCGGAGCAGCGTGCGCAACAGGTCCAGGCCGGTGGAGATCTGCCGCTCGGCGGTCGGCCGGCCGCGGAGGCCGGTGCGGGGGCGCAGGGGCGCGGACGACGGGCGGGAGGGTGCAGGCGCGTCGTTCCGGACGGGTGGGTACACGGGACTCCCAGAGGCAGAACTGTGGACGGATCACCTCCGCCTGCGCGGAGAGCACTCGCCGAAGCGTCCGTTCGAGCGGGACGCGTCGTGACGTGCATCCAGGAGAGAATAACGCTTTGTGCAATGACAGCTACACCGTGTGGTCGAAGTGGTCGTTTGGGATCCATTTGTTGTGCATATTCGGCTGACACTGACCGGAGCTGTCATCGTTCATCCGGCTCAACGTGATCGAACGGGTGCCCAGGGTGACCAATTCGGCGGCCTGAGGGGCGGTTTCCCAGCCTTGGGGCCCGGCAACCCCGGACTTTCCCGGCCTGGCGAACGATCAGAACCGGTCACTGGGCGACAAGTTCGCACAGATGGCCCGGACTTCCGTGCGGAGCGGGGGAGTTCGCCCGTAAGAGGGGCCAGGTCAGAGGCCTTGTTGACGCGGACTCACCCTTCGGGGCGAGCCCGCCCGGACGGCCTCCGGACGGCCTCCGGGCGCCCTTCGGAGCCGTCCGACCGCCCGGCGCGGGAGGTTCAGGCGCGGCGGCGGCGCCGGTTCAGCGCCACTCCGGCCGCCGCCGCGCCGGCCAGCACGCCGACCGCGGCCGCCGCCGGCAGCCCCACCCGGGCCGCCTTGCGCCCGGTCCGGAAGTCCCGCACCCGCCAGCCCTGGGCCCGGGCGTGGCGCCGCAGCGCGCCGTCCGGGTTCACCACGTACGGGTGGCCGACCAGCGAGAGCATCGGGATGTCGTTGGCCGAGTCGCTGTAGGCGGCGCAGCGGTCGAGGTCGAGGCGCTCGCGCCGGGCCAGCGCGCGGACGGCGGCGGCCTTGGCCGGGCCGTGCAGCAGGTCGCCGACCAGCCGGCCGGTGTACCGGCCGTCCCGGGCCTCGGCGACGGTGCCCAGCGCGCCGGTCATGCCGAGCCGCCGGGCGATGATCCGGGCCACCTCCAGCGGGGCGGCGGTGACCAGCCAGACCCGCTGGCCGGCGTCCAGGTGCATCTGGACCAGGGCGCGGGTGCCCGGCCAGATCTTGTCCGCCACCACGATCTCGAAGATCTCCTCGCAGATCGCCTCCAGGTCGGCGGTGGGCTTTCCGGCCACGATGCCGAGGGCGGACTGCTTGGCGTCCGAGATGTGCTCCGGGTCCTCGGCGCCGTGCAGCCGGAACCAGGCCTGCTGCCAGGCGAAGCGGGCGATGTCGCGGCGGGTGAGGAAGCCGCGGCGGTAGAGGCCGACGCCGAGGTAGAAGATCGCGGCGCCGCGCAGGATGGTGTTGTCGCAGTCGAAGAAGGCGGCGGCGCGGGGGTCGTCCGGGTCCGGGGTGTGGTTCTCGGCCGGGGCCTTGGGGGCCTTGCCGGGCCTGGCCGCGGCCGGTGCGTCTGCGGCCGGTGCGTCGGCGGCCGGTGCGTCCTCGGCGGCGTCCTCCGGCTCGGCGGCGGGGACCGGCCCGGGCTCGGCCCGCAGCGCGGCCTCGGCGGCCTCGGCCGCGGCTTCGCCGGCAAGGGCGCTCCGCTCGCTGCTGGAACGCCTTGCCTGGGTGAGCCTTCTGAGCACGGCCATGTCATCGAGGATAGCCAGCCGGGTGCGCGGCGACCGTGACGGAGCCGTGCCCGCGGGGTGAACAGCTCCACCGGGTGCCGGGGGCCCGGGGCGGGCGGGTGCGATGGCGGAGAATGGGGCGGTGAGCCCACTGCTGCGACGTAAGAGCCCCAAGCCCGCGGACCGGACCGTGACCCTGGTCGGCAAGCCCGGCTGCCACCTGTGCGACGAGGCCCGCGAGGTGATCCTCCGGGTGACGGGCGACCTGGGGGCGTCCTTCGAGGAGCGGGACATCACCCAGGACGAGGAGCTGTACCGCCGCTACTGGGAGCAGATCCCGGTCACCCTGGTCGACGGCCGCCAGCACGACTTCTGGCGGGTCGACGAGCGCCGGCTGCGCACCGCCCTCGGCGGCTGAGCCGGTCCTGACCGGGTGTCCGGCCGTGCGCCGCCCCCCCGCCGATCGGCGGGGGCGGTTCGCCGAATCGTTGCCAAAGACACTCCGTTCCGGCTTGGGGCGGTGCGGGTTGGTCGGCTTACGATCGAACGCGTTTGCGCCCATGGGGGGCTGAGCACACGAGGAGTGCGCCATGCTTCCCGGCCCGACCCCCGCGACGCCCCGAGCCCCGGAGGGGACCGGCGGCTTCGCCGTGGTGGACGTGGAGGCGACCGGCCGCAGTCCGTGGCGGCACCGGGTGGTCGAGGTCGCGGTGGTGCTGCTGGACGAGCGGCTCCGCCCCGAGGGGGAGTTCGCCACCCTGCTGGATCCGCTGGGCCCGGTCGGCCCGACCCACGTGCACCGGATACGCCAGTGCGACGTCGAGGGCGCCCCGCGCTTCCGCGAGATCGCCCCGCGGCTGCTGGAGCTGCTGGCCGGCCGGGTGCTGGTCGGTCACCACGTCAGCTGCGACCACGCCTTCCTGGACCGCGAGTTCGCCCGGATCGGGGTGCCGCTGCCCCCGGTCCCGCTGCTGTGCACGATGCGGCTGGCCCGCGCCCACCTGCCGGAGGCCCGCGGCCACGGCCTGGCGGCCTGCGTGGAGGCGGCGGGCCTGGGCTGGTACCCGGCGCACACCGCGCTGGGCGACGCCCGGGTGACCGCCGAGCTGCTGCGGCACTGCCTGGACGCCCCCTCCTGCCCGCCGGACGACTGGACCGGCCCGCTGCGGGAGGCCGCCCGGGTGCCCTGGCCCCGGCTGGGCCGGGCCCGCTCCCGCCCGTCCGGCGCCGCCGTCCCGCTGCTGCGCCGGGAGGCCCCGTACGGCCCCTGGCTGCCCGGTTCCCAGGCCCCGGAGGTGGTACTGACCCCGTCCGGTGCTATGGGTTCGACGGCGTGATGCGCATCACTGTGCCGGGACAAAACGGACACCATCTTTGTGCACACGTTCACAAACGCATAGCCTGGCTGTCAAAGCCCAGCTTCACCCACAGGAGCACCGTGGCAATCGGCCGATCACCACAGAGCAGTTCGCAGACGCCCGACCAGGGCGCCGCGCGCCGACCCTCGCGTGCCCGGGGCATCCCGGAGGCGACGGTCGCCCGCCTGCCCCTCTATCTGCGGGCCCTCACCGCGCTCTCCGAGCGCTCGGTGCCGACCGTCTCCTCCGAGGAGCTGGCCGCCGCGGCCGGCGTGAACTCGGCCAAGCTGCGCAAGGACTTCTCCTACCTCGGCTCGTACGGCACCCGCGGTGTCGGCTACGACGTCGAGTACCTCGTCTACCAGATCTCCCGCGAGCTCGGCCTGACCCAGGACTGGCCGGTCGTCATCGTCGGGATCGGGAACCTCGGCCACGCGCTCGCCAACTACGGCGGGTTCGCCTCCCGCGGCTTCCGGGTCGCCGCCCTGTTGGACGCCGACCCCAACGTGGTCGGTTCCACCGCGGCCGGACTGCCGGTGCGGCACATGGACGAGCTGGAGTCGATCGTCGAGAGCCAGCACGTCTCCATCGGTGTGATCACCACCCCGCCCGGCGCCGCCCAGCAGGTCTGCGACCGGCTGGTCGAGGCCGGTGTCACCAGCATCCTGAACTTCGCCCCGACCGTGCTGACCGTCCCGGACGGCGTGGACGTGCGCAAGGTGGACCTCTCCATCGAGCTCCAGATCCTGGCCTTCCACGAGCAGCGCAAGGCCGGCGAGGAGCCGGACGACCGCGCCGAGTCGGTGCTGGACCGCGCCCCCGGTCCGGTCCGGGCGGCCGCCGCCAAGCTGCGCCGCGCGGCCGGCGGCACCGGCAAGGGCCGGGGCGCCGTCGAGTCGGCGGCCAAGGACCAGGCCGAGCAGGCCAAGGGAAAGTCCGCCAAGGGCGGCGACGGGGATCTCTCCGCGGTGATGCCCGCATGAACACCGAGAGCTGTGGGGGGCGGGCATGAGCCTTCTCGTCGTAGGGCTGAGCCATCGCACGGCCCCGGTCGGGGTGCTGGAACGCGCGGCGCTGACCGGTGACGTGCCGACCCGGCTGCTGCACGACGCGGCCGCCACCGCCACCGTCGGCGAGGCCGCGCTGCTGAACACCTGCAACCGGATCGAGCTGTACGCGGACGTGGACAAGTTCCACGCCGGCGTCGCCGAGCTGTCGCTGCTGCTGGCCCACCACAGCGGGGTGGACCTGGAGGAACTGACCTCCCACCTGTACGTCCACTACGAGGACCGCGCCGTCCACCACCTCTTCTCGGTGGCCTGCGGCCTGGACTCGATGGTCGTCGGCGAGGGCCAGATCCTCGGCCAGCTGCGCGACGCGCTGGCCAAGGCCCAGGAGGAGCACACCGCCGGGCGCGGCCTGAACGAGCTGTTCCAGCAGGCGCTGCGGGTCGGCAAGCGGGCGCACAGCGAGACCGGCATCGACAAGGCCGGCCAGTCGCTGGTCACCTTCGGCCTGGAGCAGGTCGCGGCGGGCGCGGGCGAGATCGCCGGCAAGCGCGCGCTGGTGGTCGGGGCCGGCTCGATGAGCTCGCTGGCCGCCGCCACCCTGGTCCGCTCCGGCGTGACCGACCTGCTGATCGCCAACCGGACCCCGGCCCGCGCCGAGCGGCTGGTCGAGATCCTCGGCCCGGACGTGGCCCGGGTCCTGGACCTCGGCAAGGTGCCGGAGGCGCTCGCCGACGTGGACCTGGTGATCTCCTGCACCGGCGCGGCCGGCGTGGTGGTCAAGGCCGAGGACGTGGCCGCCGCGGTCGCCTCCCGCCGGTCCGCCGAGCCGCTCGCCCTGCTCGACCTGGCCATGCCGCGCGACGTCGACCACGCCGTGCACGAGCTGCCCGGCGCCCTGCTGGTCGACCTGGAGAGCCTCTCCCACGCGCACGCCGCCAGCCCCGGCGCCGGCGACGTCGACCAGGTCACCCGGATCGTCTCCGACGAGGTGACCGCCTTCGGTGCCGCCCAGCGGGCCGCCCGGATCGCGCCGACCGTGGTCGCGCTGCGCTCGATGGCCTCCGACGTGGTCGCCGCCGAGCTCGGCCGGCTGGAGTCCCGGCTGCCGGACCTGGACGAGCGCTCGCGCGCCGAGATCACCCAGACCGTCCGCCGCGTCGTCGACAAGCTGCTGCACGCCCCGACCGTCCGGGTGAAGCAGCTGGCCGCCGAGCCCGGCGGCGCCTCCTACGCGGAGGCACTGCGCGAACTGTTCGACCTCGACCCGGCGGCCGTGCACGCCGTGTCGGGCACGCCCGTCGGCGGCGCGCCCCAGCCCTCGGCCGGGGGCCCCAGATGAACCGTCAGCCATCCCACGAGTACCACCGGGACGATCACCTCATGAATGGTCAACCGATCACGGAGCAGCCCGCGGCCACCACGGCCCTGCGGCTCGGCACCCGGCGCAGCGCCCTCGCCATGGCGCAGTCGGGCATGGTGGCCCGCGAGGTGACCAGGGTCACCGGGCGCCCCGTCGAGCTGGTCGAGATCACCACCTACGGAGACACCTCCCGGGAGTCGCTGGCGCAGATCGGCGGCACCGGGGTGTTCGTCTCCGCGCTGCGCGACGCGCTGCTGGAGGGCCGGATCGACTTCGCCGTGCACTCGCTCAAGGACCTGCCCACCGCCGCCCCCGCGGGCCTGGCGCTGGCCGCCGTCCCCGAGCGCGAGGACGTCCGGGACGCCCTGGTCGCGGTCGAGGGCCTGGGCCTGGAGGAGCTGGTGGAGAAGCTGGCCGGGGCCGGCCGGCCGGCCCGGATCGGCACCGGCTCGCCCCGCCGGATGGCGCAGCTGAACGCCTGGGCCACCGCCCGCGGCGCCCAGCTGGAGACCGTCGCGATCCGCGGCAACGTGGACACCCGGATCGGCTTCGTGACCGGCGGCGAGCTGGACGCGGTGGTGCTGGCGACGGCCGGCCTGAACCGGCTCGGCCGCAGCGCCGAGATATCCGAGCACCTCGGCACCGAGGTGATGGTCCCGGCCCCCGGCCAGGGCGCGCTCGCGATCGAGTGCACCAGCGCCGACACGGACCTGACCGCCGCGCTCGCGGCCCTGGACCACGCCCCCACCCGGGTCGCCGTGGCCGCCGAGCGCGCCCTGCTGGCCGCCCTGGAGGCCGGCTGCTCGGCGCCGGTGGCCGCGCTGGCCACCTGGGGCCGGGAGAACGAACTGCGGCTGGACGGCGTGGTCGGCGACCCCGACGGAACCGCCCTGCTGAAGATGTCCGCCAACGGTCCGATCGTCCTCGACGAGTCCGCCGAGCAGCAGGCGGCGGCCCTCGGCCGCGCGCTGGCTGACCGGCTGCTCGCCGGGGGCGCGGCCACCCTGATGGGGGAGCGAGCCCGATGAGCCCCACCACCGCCACCGACGCCCTGTTCCCGGCGGGACAGCCCGCCACCGGACGGTGCACCTTCCTGGGCGCGGGCCCCGGGGACCCGGGCCTGCTGACCCTGCGCGCGGTCGAGGTGCTGTCCACCGCCGACGTGCTGGTCACCGACCCGCTGACCGCCGCCGCCGTGCGCAGCCACTGCCCGGCCGGCGTGCAGGTGCACGCCCCGGCCGCCGAGGGCGCCGACTTCGACCTGGCCAAGCTGGTCGCCGAGGCCGTCCGCTCCGGCAAGCACGTGGTCCGCACCGTCGACGGCGACCCCGGGCTGGACGGCTGCGCCGCCGAGGAGATGCTCCGCTGCGCGGGCGACGGGATCCCGTTCGAGGTGATCCCGGGCGTCGCCCAGTCGGTCGGCGTCCCGGCGTACGCGGGCGTCCCGCTGCGGGCCGGCTCCGGAACCGACGTGCGCTTCGTGGACGGCGCCGCGCTGCTGGCCGGCGGCCCGGTGGACCTGGGCGTGCCGGAGACCACCCTGGTGGTCCGCACCACGCTGGGCCAGCTGCCCGCCACCGCCGCCGCGCTGGTCGCCGGCGGCCGCAAGCCGGAGTCGGCGCTGAGCGCCACGCTCTCCGGCACCACCACCCGCCAGCGGACCTTCACCTCCACCCTGTCCGGCATCGCGGCCGATCTGAAGGCCGCCCGGGTGCTGCCGTCGCCGGTCTCCGCGCCGGTCGACCCGGCCACCTCGGTGATAGCCGTGGTCGGCGAGCAGGTCGCCCACCGGGCCTCGCACTCGTGGTTCGAGACCAAGCCGCTGTTCGGCTGGAACGTCCTCGTGCCGCGCACCAAGGAGCAGGCCACCGGCCTGTCCGAGCAGCTGCGCTCGTACGGCGCGGTGCCGCAGGAGGTGCCGACCATCGCGGTCGAGCCGCCGCGCACCCCGCAGCAGATGGAGCGGGCCATCAAGGGCCTGGTCACCGGCCGCTACGAGTGGATCGCCTTCACCTCGGTGAACGCGGTGCGCGCCGTCCGGGAGAAGTTCGAGGAGTACGGCCTGGACGCCCGGGCGTTCGCCGGGATCAAGGTCGCGGCGGTCGGCGAGACCACCGCGCAGGCCCTGGTGGACTTCGGCGTGAAGCCGGACCTGGTGCCCTCGGGCGAGCAGTCCGCCGCCGGTCTGCTGGAGGACTGGCCGCCGTACGACCCGGTCTTCGACCCGATCGACCGGGTGCTGCTGCCGCGCGCCGACATCGCCACCGAGACCCTGGTGGCCGGCCTGGTCGAGCTGGGCTGGGAGGTCGACGACGTGACGGCGTACCGGACGGTGCGCGCCTCGCCGCCGCCGGCCGAGACCCGCGAGGCGATCAAGGGCGGCGGCTTCGACGCGGTGCTGTTCACCTCGTCCTCGACCGTCCGGAACCTGGTCGGCATCGCGGGCAAGCCGCACAACGTGACGGTCATCGCCTGCATCGGCCCGGCCACCGCCAAGACCGCCGAGGAGCACGGCCTGCGGGTCGACGTGATGGCCCCGGCGCCGTCGGCGGCCGCGCTGGCCCAGGCGCTGGCAGACTTCGGGGCCAAGCGCCGCGACACCGCGACGGCCGCCGGCGAGCCGGTCTACCGGCCCAGCGAGCGCCGTCCCGGCTCGCGCCGCAAGGCCCGCTGACACCCCTCACGGCCGGGGGCGGCCGACCGTCGCCCCCGGCACTGCACAACCGTTCGGAGAGAGAAGCCGTGACCGCTGAATTCCCGTACGTACGCCCCCGCCGGCTGCGGCAGAGCCCGGCGATGCGCCGCCTGGTGGCCGAGACCCGGCTGCACCCGGCGGAGCTGATCCTGCCGCTGTTCGTCCGCGAGGGCGTCAGCGAGCCCGTCCCGGTGACGTCGATGCCGGGCGTGGTCCAGCACACCCGGGACACCCTGCGCAAGGCCGCGGTGGAGGCGGCCGAGGCGGGCCTGGGCGGCCTCATGCTGTTCGGCGTCCCGCAGGTGCAGGACGCCGTCGGCAGTGAGGGCACCAACCCGGACGGCATCCTCCAGCAGGCGATCCGGGACGTGGTCTCCGAGGTCGGCGACTCCCTGGTGGTCATGTCGGACCTCTGCCTGGACGAGTACACCGACCACGGCCACTGCGGCGTGCTGGCCGCCGACGGCAGCGTCGACAACGACGCCACCCTGGAGCGCTACGCCGAGATGGCCCGGGTGCAGGCCGACGCCGGCGTCCACCTGGTCGGCCCGTCCGGCATGATGGACGGCCAGATCGGCGTGGTCCGGCGGGCGCTGGACGAGGCCGGGCACCAGGACGTGGGCATCCTCGCCTACACCGCCAAGTACGCCTCGGCCTTCTACGGCCCGTTCCGCGAGGCCGTCGGCTCCTCGCTCAAGGGCGACCGCAAGACCTACCAGCAGGACCCGGCCAACGCCCGGGAGTCGCTGCGCGAGCTGGCGCAGGACCTCGCCGAGGGCGCGGACATGGTGATGGTGAAGCCCGCCATGGCCTACCTGGACATCCTGCGCCAGGTCGCCGACGCCTCCCCGGTGCCGGTCTCCGCGTACCAGGTGTCCGGCGAGTACGCGATGGTCGAGGCGGCCGCCGCGAACGGCTGGATCGACCGGGAGCGGATGATCATGGAGACGCTCACCTCCATCCGCCGCGCGGGCGCCGAGCAGATCCTCACCTACTGGGCCCTGGAAGCCGCCGCGATGCTCAAGTAGCGGGCGCCGCACGGCGGAAGGCCGGGCCGGTCCCCCAGGGGAGCGGCCCGGCCTTCCGGGTTCCTGCTAGATGCCCACGCCCCCGGCGTGCGCGAAGCCCGCGCCGCCGCCGACCAGGTCGGTGGAGGTCGCGGCGCCGCCGCCGAAGCCACCGGCGGCGACGTCGCCGGCGTGGGCGACGCCGAAGCCCCCGCCGGCCAGGAACGGCTCGTCGGCCGAGGCGACGAACTCGCCGCCGCCGATCAGGCCGACGTGGGCGAAGGCCGGGGTGGCGGCACCCGCGAGTGCCAGCGCGGCGACGGCGGTCAGCGCGGCCTTGGCCAGCTTGTTCTTCATGGAACTGCCCTCTCTCTGGGAGCGCCCCCGCGGGCGCTCTGACACGTGATCACATCCGGCGGCCCGGTCCGGCGCCCCACGCGCCGGGCCGGGCCGCCGCTCACCCGTCCGGACCGCGCCGCGGTCCGGACGGACACTCTCGTCCGCGAAGCCCGGAGGGCCCGGGGAGGTGTTCCTCCCCGGGCCCTCCGTCCGTGCCAGGCCCCTCGATCAGCCGATCAGGTGCGAGATGCCCGCGTCGCCGGTGGACTGGGTGTTCTGGCCGACGTTGCAGATCTGCTTCGGCTGGTTGTTCAGGACCGGAACCTCGACCGGCACCGCGACGCCGATGACGGCGACGGCGATGTTGTGGATCTCCGGCAGGCAGATGTTCGGGTTGTCCAGAACGTGGCTGTTCGGGCTGCCGTTGCCGGTGGTGCCGGTGTGGTTGGTGCCGCCGTTGCCCTGGACGGAGGTGGCGGCGCCGTCCGAGTCGACGATGGCGGAGGCCGAGCCCGCGGACATCGCGAGGGCGGCGGCGGCCAGGCCGGCGGCGGCGAGGGTCTTCTTGATCATTTCCGGTTTTCCTCTCGGGGTGAATCGGGGAGCGATTCGAAGGTGGATCGAACGGTGGTGCAGGACGAACGGAGCGGCGACCGATCAGCCGATCAGGTGGGACACGCCGCCGTCGCCCTGGCTCTGGGTGCCCTGGCCGACGGTGCAGTACTGCCTGCCGCCGTTGTTGGCGATCGGGACCTCGACCGGGACGGCCACGCCGAGCACGCCGACGGCGATGTTGTGGATCTCCGGCAGGCAGATGTTCGGGTTGTCCAGGAAGTGGAAGTTCGGGCTGTTGTTCCCGACCGTGCCCGTGAAGTTGGTGCCGCCGTTGCCTTCGATGGAGGCGGCGGCGCCGTCCGCGTCACCGATGGCGGAGGCGGGCGCGGCGGCACCGGCCAGCGCGGCGACGGCCAGGCCGGCGGCGGCGAAGGACTTCTGGATCATGGCGAGATCCCTCTCTGAAATGCTCTTTGGATTCCGTGCGTACAACGCTGAGAACGCTCAGACCCGGTCTGCAGTCACTGACGTCCAGATCAAAGAACGACGGCACGGAAGGTTACGGGGATTTTTGAAAAGAGTCCCGCAGACACGGCGGCGAAGGGATTCCGATCGGATTATTAGCCCGAATCGGTTAACCGCCGCATTCCGTGGTCCCGGTCACTCGTTGAGCAGGCTGCTTTCCGGCTGCGGCCCCCGCAGCCCTTCCCCCGTGATCCAGTTCGGACAGCAGAACGGTGAATAGCATGAAGTTCTCCAAGCGGGCCGGCGCGATGCTGCTGGCGGTCGGTGCCGGCGTGCTCGCCTCCCAGGGGTCGGCCTCCGCCGCCGCCCCGACCGGTCTCGATCAGGTCGGCGCACTGGAGGACGCGCTGGCCACCCAGCAGGTCCCGGCGGACATCCCGCTCGCCCCGCTGGGCAGCCGCCTCACGGCCGGCATCCCGACCTCGCTGGTGATGCCGCCGGTGCCCGGCCGGACCACCAGCTCCGACGGCGCGCTGCTCCCGGAGCAGATCCTCCCGCAGCTGGCCACCGGCAAGGTCGGCCCGAGCGCCAAGGCCGACCTGCCGCTCCCGCTGGTCGACCGGAGCGCCGACCTCGGCGAGGTGCTGCTGGACGCCCCGGCCGCGCCGCTGAACGCCCGGACCCCCGGGCTCACCCTCGGCAAGCCGCTCGCGCTCGCCCAGGACGGCGCCGGCCAGCTCGCCGGCGGCCGGCTGAAGGTGGACGAGATCGACCCGCACCTGGTCACCGGCGCGGTGCAGGTGATCCCCGGGGCGAAGGCCAGCCTCGGCGGCGATGACAGCCGGCTCTCCCTGACCGACACGGCGGGCGCCCTGGCCGACACCGCCACCACGACGACCACCACCGTGGTGGGGCAGACCGGCCTGACCGACCTCACCCGGCTCTGAGGCCCGTCCGGCGCGAGAGCCCGGCACCCGCGCGGCGGGATGCCGGGCTCTCGCGCTCCCGGGCGCTCAGCCCGGCAGCAGGCCGGTCAGCCCGCCGACCACCGGGAGGTCCTTGACGCCGCCGCCGGCGCTCAGCGGGCCGGTCAGCGTCCCGGTGCCGACCGCGGGCAGGCCCTGGTCCGGCTGGAGGGCCGCGCCGTTGTTGAGGAAGTCGGCCGAGGAGTTCGCCCACGGGTCCAGCCGCAGGCTCTTGATCGGCGCGATGCCGTAGCCGAGGCCGGTGGTCGTCCCGCCCAGCGCCTGGCCGAGGTCGGTCTTGGTGAGCGTGGCCGGGCCGGCCGGGGCCTCGCCCGGGGCGGTGGCGGCCTGCGCCGAACCGGCGCCGAGCAGCACCGCGGCACCCACGGCGGCGGCCAGGCCGGCCGCGCTCTTCTTGGAAAGCATCGTGATCACCCTTCGGAGGATCGGGGGTCCCGGACGGCTGTCCGGATACGCCGAACTGCCCCCCGGCCGACTGGTCGGGGGGCAGGACGGCCGGATCGCGTGCCGATCGGGGATCAGCAGTCGTCGTCTTCGTGCTGCGGCGGGGCCTCCACGTTGGCGCAGGTGTTGCCGAACGCCGGGTTCAGCAGGCCGACGATGTTGATCGTGTTGCCGCACAGGTTGATCGGGATGTGGATCGGCACCTGGAGCTGGTTGCCGGAGACGACACCGGGGGAGTTGGCGGCCACGCCCTCGGCGCCCGCGCTGGCGGCGGCGGAGCCCGCCGCGCCCAGCACCAGGCCGGCAGCGGCGGCGGACAGGACGGCGGCCTTCTTCATGTTCTGCATGGGGGTTGATCTCCTCGATCACACACGGGTTGAGCGTGCCGCCCCGGCGTCGCGGGGCGTGGCACGGGCTCGGTGAACCAGCTGTCGCCGGTGCGGCGACCGCGGGTTCAGCCGGCGTTGACGCAGGTGTTGCCGAACGCCGGGTTCAGCAGGGCGATGATGTCGATGGTGTTGCCGCACAGGTTGATCGGGATGTGGATCGGCACCTGGATCTGGTTGCCGGAGAGCACGCCCGGGGAGCCGGCGGCGACACCCTCGGCGCCGGCGCTGGCGAACGCGCCACCGGCGGCACCGAGCACCAGGCCGCTGGCGGCCAGCGACAGGGCGGCGGCCTTCTTGAAGTTACGCATGTCATTCCTCCGATTTCTGCCCGACGGAAGCGAGATGTCGGGAAGCCGGGCGAGCACGAATACTCACCCGATGACTTCAGGGATTGCCGTGATTGTCACTCGGTCGGCGCACATCGGCGTGTTCCGCCCATGGCTCGGGCGCGACCGCGGCAGCCGGGTCACGGCGCCTTTCGAAGCGATTCCCGCACGGCCGGGAAAAGCCTGACGAAGGCGTGACCGGGTGGAATTCCGGTCGGTGTTCCGGCACGGGTTGCCGGACACCGGGTACGGGAGGCCCGCTGCGTGGGGGCCGTGGAGACCGGGTTCCGTCAGGGAGAACGAGGCACCGCGCGCGGGGAAACGGTCCGACCCTCCGATCACCCGAATGCCCGGTCTCCCGGCGCCGTTGCGCCGGACGGGTGACAGTGCGGGGACCGTCGCAACCGGGCCGGTGGGGTCTCGTTCTAGATGTCGCACTCCCCGTGCACATCTGTCGAACAGTCAGGAGGCTCACATGAGCATCAAGAAGACCGCCGCCGTCGGCGCGGCCGTGGTGGGCATCGTGGCCACCGGTGCCGGCACCGCGATGGCCAGCGCCGGCGCCCAGGGCGTTGCCGCCGGTTCCCCCGGTGTCATCTCGGGCAACCAGATCCAGATCCCGGTGCACGTGCCGGTCAACGTGTGCGGCAACACCATCGACATCATCGGTGCGCTGAACCCGGCGTTCGGCAACAAGTGCCTCAACGCGGGCTGAGTCCGCACCCCCGGTTCGGCCGGTGAGAGCCGCCGTTCCGCGCTTCCCTCCTGGGGCGCGGGGCGGCGGCTCTCCGCTGTGCCCGGAATGCGCCGGACCGTCAGTTCTCCACGGTGTCACGAGCCTTGTTGTGTTACTTGTCAGTTCCTAGAATGCGAGACCTGCTCACCTTTCCTGCTCCTCTCTTGCTCCGCGCCGCTCGGCGGCCCCGCCAGGGCGGTCCACCCACCCCGCAAGGAGTCGCGTGTGATCAGGTCCCCTCTGTCGGCGGCGCGGCGGACGCGTACGGGTGCGCCCCGGTGCGCCGCACTGCTCGCCACCGGAGCCCTCCTCGCCACCCTCGGCCTGGCCGGCGCCCCCGCCGCGCTGGCCGACCCCGCCCCGGCCGCGCCCGCGGCCGCCCGTCCGGCCGCGATCGTCGCCCTCGGCGACAGCGCCATCTCCGGGGAGGGCGCCGGCACCGACACCAACGACGGCTACTTCCCGGAGACGGACAGCCCCACCAACTACTGCCACCGCCACCCCAAGTCGGAGATCTTCGTCACCGACATCCCCGGGGTCACCCCGATCGACCTCGCCTGCTCCGGCGCCCAGACCGGCGACCTGGTCAGCGATCCGGAACTGGCGAAGATCACCGGCCCCGGCAGCGGCGACTTCGGCGAGCCCAAGCAGGACGTCAAACTGGCCGACACGGCGGCGAAGTACGACGTCAAGATGGTCGTCGTCACCATCGGCGCCAACGACGACTTCGACTTCAGCGGCATCATGATGCACTGCCTCGCGCAGTACTTCCCGATCCCCAAGGACCAGGGCTGCCGGGACACCATCGGCAGCGACGAGATCCGCCGGCGGGCCAAGGGCGTCCAGCCCAAGGTGGTCGCGGCGCTCCAGAACATCCGCCAGACCATGCGCAGGGCCGGCTACGCCGACTCCTCGTACCAGCTGGTCTACCAGTCGTACTTCAACCCGATCACCCCGGACATCCGGCGCAACGACTACCTCGGCAAGGTCGCCGACGGCTGCCCGGCGTTCCCCGAGGACCTCGCCTGGGGCCACAACTGGGTGGTGCCGACCCTCAGCGACGCGCTGCGCGGCGCGGCCGAGCAGGTGCCCGGCGTCCGGTACCTGGACCAGCGGCGGGTCGCCTTCGGGCACGAGGTCTGCGCGGAGTGGACGAGCTCCCCGTACGAGTACACCAACGGGGACGTCATCAACCTCGCCGAGTGGGTGCGCAACGGCTGCGACTCGCAGATCGGCATCCCGGGGCTGTGCATGAACATGGTCCGCCAGTCGTACCACCTGCGGGTGGCCGGCTACCGCGGCGAGGGCGTCTGCCTCGGCCAGTTCTACGCCCGGCCCGAGCTGGCGCAGGCGTACTGCACGCTCAACCAGCAGAACACCACCTCGATCCAGCCGCTCTCTCCCGGACAGCCGTTCGGCGACGTCCCCGAGGACGGCTCCTGGTACCAGCTGACCAACGCGGCCGGCGGCAACGTGCTCGACCTCGCCGGCGGCGGCAGCTACGGCGACTCCACCAACGGCCGGCCCGCGATCACCTATCCGGCCGGTGGCGGCCTCAACCAGTCCTTCGTCCTGGAGGCCAAGGCCGGCGGCAGCTACGAGCTCGACTTCAGCGGCAACCGGGACATGTGCCTGGACGCCGACGCGGCCTCCACGGCCCCCGGCACCCGGATCCAGCAGTGGCGCTGCAACGGCGGCGGCAACCAGCACTGGGTGTTCAAGCCGGCCGGCGACGGCCGCTACAAGATCGCCGACTCCCAGGACCAGACCAAGGTCCTGGCCGCCGGCAGCACCCTCGACGCCAAGGGCAACCCGTACGTCGAACTCGCCGCCGACACCGGCGCCGCCAACCAGCTCTGGCAGCTCACCAAGCTGGGCATCGTCTACGTCCACGGCTGATCCACCCCGCACCACCCCGGGCCGGGGGCCCCCCCCCCCGGCGGGGGGGGGCGGGGGGCCCCGCCCCCCCCCCCGGGGGGGGGGGGGGCGCGGGGGGCGCGGGGGGGGGGGGGGGGGGGGGGGGGGCGGGGGATA